>NZ_CACXNW010000004.1 GCF_902769175.1 uncultured Methanobrevibacter sp. | reverse complement strand
GAATTTTTGAGTAAATTCTTTATCAATATCATCCATTGAATATATATCATTTTCTTTTAATAAAGTCATATTATCGCTCTCTTCATTTTCTTCTGAAGCCTCTTCTTCATCAGCTTCTTCAACCTCTATTTTTACAGGTTCATCAGCTTCTTCTGAAGGTTCTTCATCTTCTGAAAGTTTATCATCAATTGATTCTTCCGCTTCTTCTAAAGAAACTTCCTCTTCAGCTGCTTCTTCAACAGCTTCTTCTTCAACAGGAGCCTCTTCAGTTTCAACTGCTTCTTCAACAGCTTCTTCTTCAATAGGAGCCTCTTCAGCTTCAACTTCTTCTTCAGTTTCAACTTCTTCAGCAACTTCTTCCTCAGCTGCCTCCTCTTCAGGAGCTTCCTCTTCAGCAGCTTCTTCAATAGCAGCTTCTTCCTCAGGAGCTTCCTCTTCAGCAGCTTCCTCTTCAGGAGCTTCTAAAGTTTCTTCTTCAGAAATAGTTTCAGAATCAGATTTTATTTCAATTTCCTCTTCTGAAGATGTCTGTATAGAATCAGCAGCTTCTTCAACAGATTCTGCTTCTTTAGTTAAATTTGCATCTATATCTTTTTTTGCCCCTCCGATGAGGGATTTAAGAGTATCTAACACAGACATTGAAAAACACACCTAGGACAATCATAGGATTACCTCACGTCCTTAATTATAATTATAGTAGTATAGTATATAAAGGTTTTGAAAAATTTTGAAAGTGTAACCTAAAAGGTGACACTTAACAAAATCTTTAGGTTTGCCTTAAATACGAACTTATTTTGAAATGATAAAAATTAAAAAATCAGCAAGTAAAATAATGTGGAACTCATTTTGAAATGAAAAAATAAGACGAGAAAAGTAATTCAGAACCCAAATTAAAATGATGAAAAAATAGATGAAAAAAATCCTAAAGCAATTAAGGTTTCAATGAAAATTTATTTAAAAAAAAGATCATAAAATTTAAAAAAAAAATAGATATAAATTAAATTAAAAACAATGAAAAAAATATGAAAAAATAAAAAAAGAATAATTTAATCCAAACAATTAAAAATAACTAAAGAAAAGAAAAAAATAATGGGAAAAAACCAGAATTAAATTAATTGTATGGAATTTTCAGAAAGTCTGCTTAAAATCTCTGAGAATTTAATTAATTCATCCATAGGGATGTCTTTTATAACTTCCTCATTCCAATTTTTAAATATTCCAAGCAATTTTTCACAAGCTTCCTGTCCTTTGTCAGTTAAGAACAATAATTTTTTTGTGTTGTTTTCAACATCAATCTTTTTGATTATCAATCCTTTAACCAATAGGTTTTTAGTGGTTTTACTAATGTTAGCTTCTGTCACATGGAATTTTTTTACAATATCAATTTGATTTAAGCCTTCATTATTATAGATTTCCAATAAAATAAGGATTTCGCCAATGTTTATATCTGTAGTGTCCATATTTTTCTTAAAATATGCTTCATAGCTTTTTGTTAAATTTAATAGATAATTCAAATGTTCTGGTATTTTGGTCTTTTCTATTGTCATAAATTCCCCATCCCATCATAGACATAATGCCACAATTGAACAAATTAATAATTTTAGTTAGTTAAGTTATCAGACCTTTGTATTAATAACTATATTTTTTAATATATAAAAAGGTTAGTATGTTACTTAAATTAATTAAGTTTTCACTTAAATTAAAATTGATTAACAAGAATTTTGAAATTAAAGAAAGAATATCCTTTATTTCCTAAAATAAAAAGAATTAATCCTTTTTAAATTAATCATGCTTTAATTTTTTTTAAAAATTATTTAATTCAAAAAAATGAATGTTTATTGAATTAACTAATATAAATATAAAATTTTTTTAAACATCACCGATTTTATATAAACCCTAAAAAATTAATCAAATATGAAAATTTTCAAATATCCAATTTTATGTGATATTCAAAAGATTAATCCAATAAAATATCAAATGCTAAATTAAAAGTTCAAATCTACACAAAATATTAATTAATAAAAAGAATAGATAATAAAACTAATTACAAAAAATAAGGAATTTAAGATAAAATGAAACAATTTGAAATTAAAAGCCATGATGGCCCTGGAAGATATGGGAAACTTGGAGATATGGAAACTCCAACATTAATCAATAAAGATGATTTCAATATAGCAGATGATGAATCCTCAGCTTACGATGTTGAAAAGGAAATAGCTGAATGGAGCGTTAACCAAACTATTGAAAAGGCAAAATCTGTTGAAGACAAGGAAATAGCTGTCATTCAAGGAAGCAAATACATTGACTTACGCATCAAATGTTTGAAGGAACTTGAAGATCTTGGATTCAATGGATTCATCATAGCAAATGCAGACGATTTGCTTCTTCATCCAAGAGACTTGGTTGACCTGATTGTTGCCCTAAGGCAAAACATGAAATCCTCAAGTTATCTAATATTCCCATTTGCTGAAGCACAATTCATCCCACTTCTTGCATACATGGGTGTAGATGCTTTCTTTGATGATATTGGAGAATACTACAGCTATATCGAAGTATTGATGAGTCCAACTAAAAACTATGACTTGAAGACTTACCAACTCTATGAAATGACTAGGGAAGAGCTTGAAGCATACAATAAGAATACAATTGATTTTGTCCTTAGAGAAGTAAGGGAACATATGAAAAACAGCAGTTTAAGAAACCTTGTAGAGGAAAGGTCTGCTACAAGCCCACAATATGCTTCTGCACTTAGAATACTTGATAAGGAATATTCTGATTACTTATTAGAGTATACTCAAGTCTATTAAATATATTAAAAATACAATAAAAGATATAAAAAATTATTAAAAAAAAGAATTTTAAGAAGAGAACACTCTTCTTAATTTATTTTACTTATTTTAAAAGTTTATTAAACATCAAAGATTAACTATTTTAAATTTTAACTCAATTAAAAAGCAATATAAACATCAATGCTTAACTATTTTAAAGTTTTGAATTAGTTTAGAAAGCTTATTCAACATCAAAGTTTTCTAAACTGTTATCATCATTGACTATTTTTGCAATAGCTTCATGAGCGCTATTTAATTTTTCATCACATTTTTTTACTAAATCCATAGCTTTTTTAAACTCTTCTATTGCATCATCCAAAGGAACTTCACCAGTTTCCAATTTATTTACAATCTTTTCCAATTCCTCTAAATTTTCCTCAAAGCTAAATTCCTTTTTCTCTTCAACAAATTCTCCATCCATCATATCACCTTTTTTTAATGTTTTTAATTTAAACTATTATTTTAATATAATCATAAAAATACAATTAAGTAATTTCACCAATTAATCCATAATTCATAAAACTATTGTATTCACTTTTCCATCCTTGAATTCCACTTCCAATTCATCATCCTTTTTTAAATCCTTTGCAAGAGAAACCACTTTTCCGCCAGTTCTTGCAACTGCATATCCTCTTTTTATAGTCAACAAAGGATTTAAGACTTCAAGTTTGCCAATGTAAGCATCCACCCTAATCCTTTTCTTTTCTATAATTGATTCAGGATCCTTGAAAACATTTGAACTCTTGATTCTAGACATTGTCATTTGATATGAGTGAATCATTCCCTTGGAAGATGAGTCCAATCTTCTTTTGATGTGGTCCAAGTCCATAGCCTTCCTGTCATGAATCTCATATGGATTTCTGAATAGTGACCTTTCCTTTATTCTATTGAATCTTTCAAGGTTTCCATTCAATTGCTTGACTACAACATTGTTTGCTCTTGAATTTAGATTATCCAGATTTGACCTTATCTCATTTATGTCAGGTACAGCAAGCTCTGCAGCTGCAGTTGGAGTTGCCGCCCTTAAGTCTGCAACATAATCTGAAATTGTAGTGTCGATCTCATGTCCAACAGCACTTATCACAGGAGTTTCACATTGGCGAATGGCTTCAGCCACTATCCTTTCATTGAAAGCCCATAAATCCTCTATGCTTCCTCCACCTCTACCTACAATAAGGGTATCCAAATCAAATTGAGTGTCTGCCTTAAACATCTGCCTTACAATATTGTGGGCAGCCATATCCCCTTGAACAAGTGATGGAAATAGGATGATTTCACATAAAGGCCATCTTCTCTTGATTGTAGTTACAATATCCCTGATTGCAGCACCAGTTGAAGCTGTAACAACACCTACCCTTTTAGGAAACTTAGGTATTGGCTTTTTTAGAGATTCATCAAAATAGCCTGCTGCTTTCAATTCCTTTTTCAATTGTTCAAAAGCAATATACAATTCCCCTAATCCATCTTCTGTCAGCTTTTCAGCATAAAATTGGTATCTTCCCTGAGGATTATAGACATCCACTTTTCCCCTTGCCAAAACCTTCATGCCGTCTTCAGGTTCAAACTTAAGGTATTGGGCACTGCCACGAAACATCACTGCAGGAAGGACACTATCCTTATCATTTAGGCTGAAATAGCAATGACCAGAAGGATAACGTCTAAAATTAGATATTTCTCCTCTTACATAGACTTCCCTTAGATTAGGGTCTCTGCCAATTATCCTCTTTATATAATCTGTAAGCTGAGATACTGAAATATATTGATCTTCCATTACATAACCCCATAAATTAATACAAAGTTTATAGATTTGATTGCTTATAAATATTTGCTATTTTATAGTATCATTTTAATGGTATAATAAGTTTGTTAAATTTAAAAAAAAACAAAGAAAAAGAAGTTTAAAATTCTTAAAAAAAAGTTAGAAATAGTAAACTATTTAAAAATAGTTAAATGAATTCAAAATTGAATTCAAATAACTGCTTCATTCATAAAAAATTAATAGGGGATTTATACTTAGAGAATAAATCATCATCAAATATTCTATTGTTCTTTTTAATATATAAAGATTTCCAACTATTTTAATCATATGAAAATAGGGGATGAAAAAGCCACCTAATGCAAAAATCATAAAGCCATAATTTTTTTTACATTCAACCACATGATGCAATTAAGCTAAGAAGAGTAAAATGATTTTAATAACTTCAATTATAAAGTTCAAAATCAATCTATAATCTTGTTCCATTGCACCACCCCCATTTTAATTTTTATGAATGAAGATGATTTTATGAGGTGGCAAAACCCAAAAATAGATTTATAAGAACTTATTTATAAATATAGCTAATTTTAAGATGTTATTTTTTAAAATAATGCCAATATTATAATTATATGGTAAAAATAAGTTATTTTATAAAATTAAAATCAGCATAGAAAAATTAATTAACTAATAAAATTAGAATCAAAGCATAAAACTTCATTTAACAAAAACATTCAAAAACTCTATGTTTTCCTGATTGACATTATCTTCAATGCTTTCCAATATATTGTCAATTGTTCCATCAAAGATTGCATAGGAAAGTGGCATATGCTCATAATCCCAATAATCAGATCTTTGAATGAAGCTAAGGAGACTAAGGGCTTCAAGTAAATCAAGGTCTTTCTTAGACAATATCCTCTCCCAATCAGCCTTTAGCTCAACATCATGCTTTTCCTTAAGGAGATTCACATATTCGTTATAGTCTTCAATAGTCAGTTTGTATTTAAACAATATGTTTACAAGAAGATAATTCAATCCATCCAAATCAAAATCCTTGCTTAGAACTTCCTTCTTAAAGTCATATTCTAAAATGTATCTCTCTTCCAAATCATCTTCATGTTCCGCTTTTTCTAAAAAAGAGATATACTCATCACTCCTTAATGACAATTCTTTCATGTTTTCCTTAATTTCCGCTAACTCCCCCTCATTTGAATTAACAGTTCCTCAGATTTCCTCAATTGATGCCCTTGTTTCATTCACGCTTTCCCTAATGGTGTTTATTTTCGTATGGAACTCCCCATTTTCATCTTTGAAAATCTTTTTGTTGAAGATATATGCAAAGATTGCTGTAATGATTGAAAACATCAAGACCCCAACTATAAGAAGCATCAAACCTATGGAATGACCTATAGGGCTTGTTGGAATTACATCTCCATAACCTACTGTAGAAATTGTCTGGAATATGAACCAAACAGCATCAAAAAGGCTTACAATACTTGGGTCAAAATAATACAAAATCAGTATGGAAGATAGAATAATGACTATGAAGATAGCTATGAACTTATCAAGATAAGTGGCATCCACTAATCTTTTAAGAAATTGTGAAAACAGCTTTAAGAGCAGAAAAAGTCTTAAAAACCTAACCAAAATAATTGCATTATAAGTGTATAATGTGCTTGAAAGGAATGGCAAAATCACCAATGCAATTGGCAGTGATGAAAACAGGTCAAGCCAATGACTCCTAAAAAACAGATTCTTGTCTTTAGCCCTTCTGTATTTCATTATGAACTGAATTATTAAAATAGCACAAAGGAGAGTATCAAACAATAGAATGTATTCTCCGTAGTTATCAATCCATTTAAATAAAATAGCACCCATTATGAGCAAAATGTCAAGTATAAGCAGAATTGTAAAGATTTTATCCAAATTGTCAACGTGTTTCAACCTTTCACCTTCCTGCTTATTACTTTATTTATACCTATAAATAAATCTATTAGATTAGGATTTCAAAGAAATCTATTAAATTAGGATTTCAAAGAAATCTATTAGATTAGGACTTCAAAGAAATCTATTAAATTAGAATCTCAAAGAAATCTATTAGATTAGGACTTCAAAGAATTCCTTGTTTAAATAGTGGATGTGAGTGATCAATTGCCTTCTTTTCATTTGAAGCACTTTATGATTGTACATTAGGGATTCGTAACGTTCCTCATCGTATTCCTTTCCCACATTCTTTTTGCATTGAAGTTTCCAGATTTCCTTGAATTGCTTACTCATCTGGTCCTTAATCCCTTGAAGCTCTAAAGTGGCCTCATTGATTTCTGCAGTTAATTCATCTATTCTTATCATATTAAGCCTCCTAAATAAATTAACCCATATTTAAAAAAAGTTTTAACCATATGTAAATTAATGTTGGATTTGAATGCTTATAAATGAAAAACTAGAGCATTTGAAAAATAATTATTTTTGAAAAAAAAAAAAAAAAAAAAAAAAAAAAAAAAAAAAAAAAAAAAAAAAAAAAAAAAAAAAAGAATAAAGAATAGCATAACACTATTCTTCCTTTAAAAACCCCAATGAAAATAATTTTGGTCAAGGTTTTGCACCCCGAAGGGGTGTAAAAGCTTGGGAGTTATTTAATAGTTAACTTAGCTGTCTTGCTTATAGGAGCGTAAGTACTGTCTCCTGCAAACTTAGCAACAAATTTGTATGTTCCTTTTTTGTTCAAGATTATATTTACAGTTGCAAGACCATTTGCATTGGTTTTTGTCTTATAAGCCTTGCCGTTTAAAGTAAAAGTAATCCATTTATTTGCAATTGCAGTTCCTTTAGCTGTTTTGAATGTTGCAGTCAACTTTTTGGTTTTAGATGTTGCAACATATGATCTGCTTGCAGCCACAAGTTGTGGGGTTTGTGGTTTTACAGTGATTTTTGCTACTGCAGAGGATGCATTGTAGTTATCATCACCTAAGAAATACATTTTAAAGGTGTAGACTCCTGCATATCCAAGGTTGATTTGGAGTCTTGCAATACCATTCTCATCTGTTTGTATGCCGTCCTTTTCATATGTGTATATGACTCCGTTAACTTCTATTTGCATAGGAGCGTTTTTAACTGGGTTTCCTTTTTCATCCACAAGTTTCCATTGGAAATATTCTCCGGTTTTAGGATCAAATGGACTTACAGCAGTTGTAACCATATCCTCACATATAATCTTAGTTGCCTTTTTAGTTGGAGCAGGAGATTCAACAACATTCACTGCAAAGCTATTAGTATACAGCAGAGTTGAAAGATCAATAGGATTAAACATATATACTTTAATGATATGTTCTCCAAGAGTTAAATCAGAAATATTGTAAATCAACGGAGTGCCGTTTAAAACTAATTGTTCATAATGGGATTGATTCGGAGTATTGGAATCTACTAAAAAATATGCAGCAGCATTATCCAAGTCAGAGCTTATAGTGACAACTGTATCCTCACCAACTAAAATCTCATTTGACTCAATGCTGGAATCAAATTCTTCCTGATTTTTAATGCATTTTATATCAAATTCATCTTCCTCAAGTCCGGAAACTTCAAATGAATAATAGGTTACACCTTCTTCTAAAGAAACAGGAATCGGAATTTTACTGCTGCCATTAAGAACTTCAGATACTATCAGTTGATCTTTTTCCCCATCTTCAGTAAGATTATAAACTTTAATTTCACCTACAAAATCATCAGGCACATCATAGAATATGTAAGGTGTTTCCCCTTCAGAAACGAATTGTGGAGTATCAAATTTAGGTCTTATGAAAATTGGATATTCTTGACTTTTGTTTGGATACTTTGAATCACCAACTAAGATTATGCTAATAGTATGAAGATCTAGTTCGTCATAAATGGATGCATCCAATATATAGGTGGCTTTGCCATCTGCATATTCAAGTGTAGAATTTTTAATTCCATCATTGAAAACCAAAAGACCGTCAGCATCCTTTGGAATAGTGATGTTAAGGATTAAGATACTATGTGGGGAAACAGGATTTACATTGTAGAAATCATCTATTCCCAAATAATAATCAATATGAACATTATCATCATACAATACAAGTTCTTCATCACTGATGAATTTGATAACTAAAGCAAGGTCCCCTGCTGTGGCAAAGCTAAGGTCATCAAGAGTAATTGAAAGTGGATTTAAGTCCATTTCCTTATTGTAAGTTTCTACACCATTTAGAATAAGAACTATTCTGCCTGATTTTGAACCAAAGTTTTCAACTTCAACCAATAGGTTTTCTGATTGTGGAATAACTGGACCAACAGGACCAATAGGACCTGGTCCTACAGGGTAGAGAGAATTGTCAGGAGCCCCTATAATTGTATCATTGTAGACTTTTACTTCAAAGTCATAAACTCCATTGTCTCTGTATACATTACCTTGATTTTCAATAGTGCCATTGTTGTTTATGAAAACACAGTCAGTGACATTTCCACTTAAAGCTTGCCAACGAATAGGAATTGCTACATTATTCTTAAAAGTGACGTTAAATACGGAAATGTTTTCTCCACTTGGTTCCCTATCAGGATAAGTCCATTCACCAAACCATGTAATTGGGAGATGATATACATCTGAATAAGATGTAGCGAAATTATCTTCAAAAGTACAATTAGACATTTTACTGTTATTTCCACATAGCTGGGTTACATAACCAAATCCGCAACCATGATTATTTTTAAAGTTACAATTATTGATTTGGGTATTGTTTGCGTAAAACTTGATAAATTCCCATTCAGCAGAATTACTGGTGAAATTACAACCGTTGATTTGGAAATTATTCATAATTGTATACGGAGAATAGTAGTCCCCCATAAAGTATACTGCTTTGTTACTAGAAAAACTGCAATTATTCACTTGGACATTGTTTCTGTTAAAATACATAAGACATTTTACATCATTATCTGTAAAAGTGCAATCATTTATGGCATAATTATTATCATCTAAGATACCTCCTTGAAGATAAACAGTATAACTATTTGTAGTGGAAGTTATATTTTCAAAAGTACAATTTTCAAGTCTGCCTTTATCAGCGTCTATATTAAGGAAATCTCTATACCCTGAACTAAATTCAGTTGTCCTATTGAAATTCTTAAATATGATATTTTTCACAGTGACATTAGTATACATAAAACCTAAACGCATTATTAGGTCCTTGCCACCACCATCAATAGTATATCCTTTACCATCAAGAACTATTGTTTTAAATCTATAATATTCTCCATTGAGAACAATGCGAGAAACATCATCATCTTTATCAGGATTGTATTTATAATTATTTGTTAAGTTTATTTCTATTAGATTTGATTCATCAGATAACGGTTTCGCAGATGTCAATGTTTCATTTAAATCTTTTAAGCTCAAAGGTTCATCTGCCCTCAAGTCTTCATCTTGAGAATCAGTTGCTAAATTATTGTCAATATGATCGGTAAGCATATCATCACTTGGCTCTGCTGCCATGGAATCATCTGATATATCTTCAGATGCGCTGACAGCACCTATAGTTAAGACAAGCAATAAAAGAATACCTATTATTAGTTTCTTATTTACTTTCATTAAAAACCTCCTCATTTAACAGATATACATTTATATTTAATATATATTAAAATTTACTAAAAAAAAATATTTTTTTAATCAAATAATAAAAATGTGCAATTAACTAAAAAAAAAATTTATAATTAAGTAAAAAAAAAAAAAAATTATATTATTGTCTAAAAAAAAAGTTTATTAAATTGAAAAAATATTAAAAAAAAAATCGAATTATACTTTAAATAGTTAATAAAATAATCATAATTAAAATAGTTAAATAGAGTAAATTATTTATATTTTTAATGTTTATATAGGAAAAATCAGTTTAAAATTGAATAAAAATAGAAAAACATTATATTATTATTGAATAATTAATATCTTACACTTGAAATCATGCGAGCCATAGTTTCATTATCCTTGCATACAATGATAATGTTATCATTAGTGTTTTCAGGTGAAAAGAATATGATATACTCATTATTCTTCCTATTAAACCACACTGTATAGTTAGATATGTTTATCTATTCAACTCCAATCATATATACTTCCTGTGTGTATAGATAGTGAGAACCGTCTTCTATAAGGTCTAATACAGAGTCATTTCACATATTGAATAATTTTATAGTAATATTGTTTTTAGAATCATTTACAATATGCATATCTGGACTTACTTAATTTTTAGTAACATTTTCAAAAACTGGAACATTCCAGTGAGAAAATGTCTGTTATGTTGACAGTGTAGTATAGATTTTAGTTTTCCAGTGAAAAATCAATCATACTGAATACAATAAGTCCAATTATTGCAAGGAATAGGATTATAATTATCATGTCTTTCTTAACCATTTCAATATTCTCCAAACCAATATAATTCCAAATCAGAATAACAATGAGGGCAAACAAGCTCATAAGTTTCTAAAAGTTCACCGCAATAAGGGCATTCTTCCATATCATCACTCCTTTTTAATAGTCATGGTTTTCCTCAATAAATTATTTATGATAACAGGAGCTTAAATCTGCTCCGCAATGTGGACAGATCAAGTCTCCGTTGTTTACATATTCTCCACAGAATAGACAAATCATGATATTTCCTCCCTTAACTTTAATAGTAGTATACTTTTGGGAGCTTATAAATGTTTTTAAAAAAAGAAAATGAGAGTCAGTAAAATTTACTGATTTAAATTTAATCAACAAACATTGATCTAACCATCCTTATAGGAGAGGAACATTTAGGACAAGGCTCATCTGCCTTTATCCTAAAGATTTTTTCTCCACAACCATGACAAGTGTCCAATTCGATTCTTTTTCCATCCAAGCGAATATTATAGTTATTATCCTGCAAGTGAATGCAACTTGCTGTATTTTCCAAACGATTCAAATCTTCCTTTGCAGAAGTTATATGATTGTCAACCATAATATCCAGAAGCTCTAGCTTATCCACATAGTGAACTAACTCACCAAGATACTCTTTATAATTAGATATAAAATTTTTTGGAAAATTAGGATTGCTTACCAACATGTCAAGAAGAAAATCTTCATCCTCAAATAAAGATTTCTCTTCCTTAAGCTGATAATTCCATAACTTTTTTAGATATTCTGATTGTTCCAATTTCATTCTGGCAAATAAAACTCTGTTTGGAATGAGTATTTGAAGTAGAAGAGCTGCAGTTTCCATATTGTAAACATCTCCAAAGGATTCTATATTGTATGTGTCTACCGTTTTATTGCAACCGCCAAAATATGTTTGTGGAATGTATCCTCTTAAAGGAGATTTTTTATAGTCTTTGTTTAATCTTATGCCACTTGTGGTGAAAGTTTCTAATTAGCCTGTTTCTAGATTGAGATAAAATCCTTTTACATTGTCTTTGAAATGGAATCCGCAATTGTCACCATTGGAATGTTTGTATATGTGCTATGTTTATTCCCCCCCTTGATGTTCTCCTCTTAAGGTACAATATTTTAGGGAATAGTGGTATTTAAAGGTTTGCTTAAAAAAAAAAAAAAATAAAATTAGTTGGCTATAGCCACATCACCAGTATCATTTACAGTACTAATCATATGCGCCATAGTATCATTACTTTTACAAGAAATGACTACATTATCATGAGTTTTTTCACTAGAATAATAAGCCAATGTAATAACCAATATCTCCATTATACCAAACCGTTTGATTTGCTATAGTTATTTGTTCATCTCCGACTTTATATGCATCCCTTATAACCGCAAGTTGAGTTCCATCAGTTAGAAGTTCATCGAATGATGTTCCTGCACTATTAAATGATGTGATCACCACATCATTTTTGGTATCGTTTATAACATTTATGCGATTGCTGATTGTTTTATTGGTTATATTGTCTGAAACTGGAATTTCTAATGAAAATGTATCTGTTATGCTTACATTTTGATATTCTGACCCAGACTCATCAAATGCTATGATAGTTGAAGCAGATTTCGTTATGCTTACATTTTGATATTCTGACCCTTGATTAGAAATATATATAAGTCCCTAAAGCAATTAATGCTACTAAAATAACTGTAAGCGCTATAATAATTGTTTGCTTAATGTCCATTTTTTCACCTCACATAAAAATATGGATAACTATGCTTTACAAATATCGTCGATGATGATGAAAAATATAGTTAATTAAGTTAAGTTATAAATAAATATTTCTTTAATTTCCGAATAAATAAAAAATATTTCTTAATTAATAATATTTCCCTTGAAATTATTTTTAAATTTAATTTAGATCAAAATTAGATTTTTATTTATTAAATTAAAGGATTTAGTGGAATTGTTAGTCTTTTTAAATAAAATCTTTTTTGATAATCGAAAAGTTTAAATTGAAAATTGGACAAATATTAATATATTAAATGGATTTTTATTCGAAATTTAGGCCCTGTTAAAATAAGACCATTTTGGGATTGAAATTAGACATCAGTGATTGTACAAGTTATACTTATATCTGTTAAAATAAGACCATTTTGGGATTGAAATCAAACATATGGTTTCTTTTAAGGAGGAGGATGATATGTTAAAATAAGACCATTTTGGGATTGAAATACATAAGGACATTAGACCAGATAGGAGTATCTAGTGGTTAAAATAAGACCATTTTGGGATTGAAATAGAGTTAATGACTGAATTGAAAACAATTATTAAACAAGTTAAAATAAGACCATTTTGGGATTGAAATATTGGTGATTATGTGTGTGGAAATACTGTAGTTGAGGTTAAAATAAGACCATTTTGGGATTGAAATGGAGGGGACAGTACAACATACCTGGTAGAACAATTTGTTAAAATAAGACCATTTTGGGATTGAAATAAGTAATATTAACTAATAAAACTGACAGTAGTAAGTGTTAAAATAAGACCATTTTGGGATTGAAATCAGTTTGTTTGCTTTTCAGTTTATATTTATTTTTCATGTTAAAATAAGACCATTTTGGGATTGAAATGGAGGTTACCTTGTTTTCCAAATCTGTTATCTGGGGTTAAAATAAGACCATTTTGGGATTGAAATGGTAATGAATCATCAATCAAATTAATAGTATCCTCTAGTTAAAATAAGACCATTTTGGGATTGAAATAGAGGAGATGGAGGATTCATAAAATTATTCTCTAAAGTTAAAATAAGACCATTTTGGGATTGAAATTGCGTTTTTCAACCAATTTACTGGACCTTCTAAAGGTTAAAATAAGACCATTTTGGGATTGAAATAAGTAAACGTGTTTTCATAAATCATGATAATAATGCGAGTTAAAATAAGACCATTTTGGGATTGAAATCTAGTAGTTGTGTCATTTTCATCAGTCTTATTAACTGTTAAAATAAGACCATTTTGGGATTGAAATAACGGAAAGATACGAACGAAACTTGGGTATTTAATGTTAAAATAAGACCATTTTGGGATTGAAATGAGGATAATGAAGAGATAATGTTCTTTGAAGGTGAATTGTTAAAATAAGACCATTTTGGGATTGAAATTGATGATAAATCTCAAAACTATTCTGATTGTTAAAGTTAAAATAAGACCATTTTGGGATTGAAATTCAGTCACGTCTCCAGTTGAGCCGTTTACAAGTGCGTTAAAATAAGACCATTTTGGGATTGAAATCACTAATACTAAAAAATCTTTCATATTCTCTGAAAGTTAAAATAAGACCATTTTGGGATTGAAATCGCTATTATTTAAGCGCGTCTGGGATAGTTAATTTAGAGTTAAAATAAGACCATTTTGGGATTGAAATTTCATAGATAAAAATGCTTACGAAGGAAGCCTCAACGAGTTAAAATAAGACCATTTTGGGATTGAAATTATATTATGCTACATTGGCAGTTGCAAATATTGCTGGTTAAAATAAGACCATTTTGGGATTGAAATGAAGTACCGGTAAATAATGAAACAACTAATGATACTGTTAAAATAAGACCATTTTGGGATTGAAATTTGTCTTAATGCCTATGAGAATATGCAACTAAGTAAAGTTAAAATAAGACCATTTTGGGATTGAAATTAAGTGCAGTTATTGGAAAAATTATAATGCAAGATGGTTAAAATAAGACCATTTTGGGATTGAAATCAAAGTAGTAAAGTTAAATTACGTAAAAGAAAAGGGTTAAAATAAGACCATTTTGGGATTGAAATTTTGTCAATCAAAACATCGACACATTTAAAGTGAACGGTTAAAATAAGACCATTTTGGGATTGAAATTAACACTACTCATCAACTTATACTTCCACCTGGTAGTTAAAATAAGACCATTTTGGGATTGAAATTTATTCGTTGATATGGTCAATCTCCGACAGTGAATAGTTAAAATAAGACCATTTTGGGATTGAAATTAAGTATGATTCTGTTCTAAAGGAGTCTGTTCCTGTGTTAAAATAAGACCATTTTGGGATTGAAATTTTGTTACACTAATATAAAAATGGAGATGATATAAAGTTAAAATAAGACCATTTTGGGATTGAAATAACAGTTAACCTAAATGGTAAATTTGAGGTCTTGAAGTTAAAATAAGACCATTTTGGGATTGAAATTACCCTGATAGTCTTATACAAGTGCTTATTGACCGTGTTAAAATAAGACCATTTTGGGATTGAAATAGTTATAGGTGAAAAAAACAATACCTCACTGCTACAGTTAAAATAAGACCATTTTGGGATTGAAATTCCCATTCTATTATATTATTATCATATTTACCTCTGTTAAAATAAGACCATTTTGGGATTGAAATTGTTGTATTAGGTTTTGTAGATAACAGCATTTATGCGTTAAAATAAGACCATTTTGGGATTGAAATACAAATTTCCAGGGCGATGGCGGTTGGTTTGTAAAGGTTAAAATAAGACCATTTTGGGATTGAAATAGGGTTCGGGAAGTGCTTGATTTACAGATTACAAAAAGTTAAAATAAGACCATTTTGGGATTGAAATAGAAGAGTTTTTTGAACAAATGCTTACAAGGGTTAAGTTAAAATAAGACCATTTTGGGATTGAAATTAGGACTCGGCAGCAGGTATCCACAGCGACGTGCAAGGTTAAAATAAGACCATTTTGGGATTGAAATTCATTCGTATTGATGAAAACAAGAATTCTGAATTGAGTTAAAATAAGACCATTTTGGGATTGAAATAAATTCACAACTCATATCCCGGCCCATATACGTGCCGGTTAAAATAAGACCATTTTGGGATTGAAATGGAATATGTTTGTGCTTGTTTGATACTATTTTTGCAGTTAAAATAAGACCATTTTGGGATTGAAATATTGAAGTAATAATTTACTTCCTTAAGCATGAAAATGTTAAAATAAGACCATTTTGGGATTGAAATGTTTCAAATCAACCAAAGAATTATGGTAATCTTTGGAGTTAAAATAAGACCATTTTGGGATTGAAATATCTTCACAATAACCTTCATGCATGAGGAAATACAGTTAAAATAAGACCATTTTGGGATTGAAATACACCAACATAAAGAGTATTACTAGAAAGGGTAGGATGTTAAAATAAGACCATTTTGGGATTGAAATTTGTGATGGTTTCATCGATGGTTTGATGGTCGTCTTGTTAAAATAAGACCATTTTGGGATTGAAATTAAAAAATATGGTAAAAATAACTGATATACCTATTGAGTTAAAATAAGACCATTTTGGGATTGAAATTTATCTGCAGAAACCAGACGAAAATTAAGCAAAGTAAGTTAAAATAAGACCATTTTGGGATTGAAATGACGGTAATCGTATTATCCAGCTTATTCAGCTCTTCGTTAAAATAAGACCATTTTGGGATTGAAATTCGTTCACGGGAAACATTGCATGGTGTTACATTATCCGTTAAAATAAGACCATTTTGGGATTGAAATTAATTTTACTTTTGTGGTTATTAAAATAGAGAAAAAAGTTAAAATAAGACCATTTTGGGATTGAAATTAATTATGGAAAACCATTATCTGCAGAAACCAGACGGTTAAAATAAGACCATTTTGGGATTGAAATTCGTACTATCCGCGGCAAAGTGTACGACGAGGAAATGGTTAAAATAAGACCATTTTGGGATTGAAATAGAAGAACTAGCAGAACTCTTTTTCATCGTGATATGGTTAAAATAAGACCATTTTGGGATTGAAATTATGACCTAATAAAATTATTGGATTTGTATACGTATGTTAAAATAAGACCATTTTGGGATTGAAATGTTTCATAATACCGCCAGGAGCGGTGAAAAAAACAAGTTAAAATAAGACCATTTTGGGATTGAAATGGATGACAGTAGCACTAGCGCTGAATACCCATCAGGTTAAAATAAGACCATTTTGGGATTGAAATGAATCCAAAAAGGAAAACACAAGTACAAGACAGAAAGTTAAAATAAGACCATTTTGGGATTGAAATATCGACATTACACTCACCGGTTTTGATGAAATAGAAGTTAAAATAAGACCATTTTGGGATTGAAATGTAAGCGACGCTACCGTAAATATCGGTTATGGTGAGTTAAAATAAGACCATTTTGGGATTGAAATCACCATCATCATCATCAATATCCTCAATTGTCCTGAGTTAAAATAAGACCATTTTGGGATTGAAATACTGGTTACATTGCACTTGACAGTTATGATGATTTCAGTTAAAATAAGACCATTTTGGGATTGAAATTACTCCGTGTCAATCGTAGGATATGTTCCTAAACGTGTTAAAATAAGACCATTTTGGGATTGAAATGCATATTGCTTAGGATAAAGCCGTACCTTTTTCTTTGGTTAAAATAAGACCATTTTGGGATTGAAATCCATACTTTTTAGTAGCGGCTACAATTGCTACACTTGTTAAAATAAGACCATTTTGGGATTGAAATTTATATCCATATTCACTAACTCTAAGCTCTGTTTATCGTTAAAATAAGACCATTTTGGGATTGAAATACAACAGGGTCACTGTTTTCCTCAACAATTGTCAAGTTAAAATAAGACCATTTTGGGATTGAAATTGAGACAAGGGACCATACTAGCACGCAGAAATCTTGTTAAAATAAGACCATTTTGGGATTGAAATATAAGTGATATGCCTCGCTTCCTTCCGTGAAATCAGTGTTAAAATAAGACCATTTTGGGATTGAAATGTGGTTGCTTTGTAATGCCAATTCCCATATTTTTGGGTTAAAATAAGACCATTTTGGGATTGAAATAAAGCTCTCATCAAAGCATTCCATCAGATTGAATTGTTAAAATAAGACCATTTTGGGATTGAAATCCGTCCGTAACGTATAATGTGCCGGCAAGTGTAAAAGTTAAAATAAGACCATTTTGGGATTGAAATTAATCAAAAGTTTGAGTACCGAATATTATATTCCTAGTTAAAATAAGACCATTTTGGGATTGAAATGGAGGTGACTTTGTTTTCCAGGTCTGTTATTTGTGAGTTAAAATAAGACCATTTTGGGATTGAAATCAAGTTGCACTAAGAGTATAGGTACCCATAGTAACATGTTAAAATAAGACCATTTTGGGATTGAAATTGTTTGAATTCAAAGTATAGTAATCTTTGATTTATTGTTAAAATAAGACCATTTTGGGATTGAAATCGGAATACCCTGAGGCTACATTGGAGACAATAACACCGTTAAAATAAGACCATTTTGGGATTGAAATCAATTAGTTGCTGCAATGGAAAATCATGAGTATCAAGTTAAAATAAGACCATTTTGGGATTGAAATTGCATTCACGGGCGGTACTGATATTGAAGATGATGAGTTAAAATAAGACCATTTTGGGATTGAAATTGGAAAAATAAGAAACTAGTAGATAAATATAATATGTTAAAATAAGACCATTTTGGGATTGAAATTTTTGATGGTAAGATAGGAGATAAGATTGAAGCTGAGTTAAAATAAGACCATTTTGGGATTGAAATCCGTCTATGTTGGTGGGATGAATTTGCATGGTACCCGTTAAAATAAGACCATTTTGGGATTGAAATACAAGCTGTTAAAGCATTGCAGAAGCAGTGTAAGAGTTAAAATAAGACCATTTTGGGATTGAAATTTCAAATTAATATTATCATCAGCGTCAGTGATGAAAGGTTAAAATAAGACCATTTTGGGATTGAAATGTGTATTAGTAAGTCAATCTGATTTAGGTATCAATGGTTAAAATAAGACCATTTTGGGATTGAAATATCACCTCTTTTCGCATTTTTTTTTGGTGGCTTGGTTAAAATAAGACCATTTTGGGATTGAAATCGGGCTGATGAATGCCCAGCTTGCAGCAACTGCAGGGTTAAAATAAGACCATTTTGGGATTGAAATTGTGCAAACAACGGGTTATTATTGTGTACAATTTCTGTTAAAATAAGACCATTTTGGGATTGAAATAACTTTTTCTAACGGCTGCCCGTTCAAATAACGTGCGTTAAAATAAGACCATTTTGGGATTGAAATGGGAAAAATCTTGAATTTTGCGATGTATCGCAGCGTTAAAATAAGACCATTTTGGGATTGAAATGGGTCATGCAGATCCTTCTCTGTCTTCACCACCCTTGTTAAAATAAGACCATTTTGGGATTGAAATAATGATTTTATTATAATTGTATTTTTTTTGTAAATGGTTAAAATAAGACCATTTTGGGATTGAAATTAGCTAAACCCGTAGTATCCTCCTTAAATCAGTATAGTTAAAATAAGACCATTTTGGGATTGAAATTCGTTTTATACACTTGAAATGGTACCATTTCAGTAATGTTAAAATAAGACCATTTTGGGATTGAAATATCATACACTGGTTATATGCACTGTTAGTTGTTATTTGTTAAAATAAGACCATTTTGGGATTGAAATCCATCTTCCATGAAATCTCCTTTTCCCCTGCCCAAAGTTAAAATAAGACCATTTTGGGATTGAAATAAGTTTAATATTTCTTCATGTACATGTCCTATTTCACTAGTTAAAATAAGACCATTTTGGGATTGAAATCGTTCAAGGTGCATTTCGGGAATACGATTGTACATTGTTAAAATAAGACCATTTTGGGATTGAAATTTATGTACTCAAAAGACTTATGATTTTTGTCCATTGTGTTAAAATAAGACCATTTTGGGATTGAAATTTGTGATAGTTTCATCGATGGTCTGATGGTCGTCTTGTTAAAATAAGACCATTTTGGGATTGAAATACTGTCATGGATTCATCGCTGACTTCGAGTGATAAGGTTAAAATAAGACCATTTTGGGATTGAAATTGACCTAATACGCATGATAGACGGTAATATCCCGTACAAGTTAAAATAAGACCATTTTGGGATTGAAATTAAATTTACGCAGGGATTCATCATCGGTTTTTAATTGTTAAAATAAGACCATTTTGGGATTGAAATGCGGCAGTACAAGTGCCGATGCAGACCTACAACAGCGTTAAAATAAGACCATTTTGGGATTGAAATCCTTTTTTCCATTTTTTCAAGAGAATGAGAAATCCTCGTTAAAATAAGACCATTTTGGGATTGAAATCAATACGCGGGTTTCAGGCATAATACGGATTGGGTGTTAAAATAAGACCATTTTGGGATTGAAATTGCTTCATATTACCATAAAAAATATGGTAAAAATAGTTAAAATAAGACCATTTTGGGATTGAAATATGGAACAAGTGTACACTTGGATTTGTACATGGAAAGGTTAAAATAAGACCATTTTGGGATTGAAATGGAGAAGCGGGGAGGGCTTGTATGAGCAAATACGCGTTAAAATAAGACCATTTTGGGATTGAAATTCTTCTCAATCGTATCCTTCACTTCATCAAGTATCTGTTAAAATAAGACCATTTTGGGATTGAAATTTTGATTGCGTTCATAATTTCCTTTGATACGATTTTCGTTAAAATAAGACCATTTTGGGATTGAAATAGAAACAAGCTGATATCATAGAACATGATGAATAATGTTAAAATAAGACCATTTTGGGATTGAAATTGATTTCTTTCCTGATTTCTTCTCGCAGACTTGCTTGGTTAAAATAAGACCATTTTGGGATTGAAATGGAGTCTGGTGCTCTTTCAACTTGTCTGCACAGACGTTAAAATAAGACCATTTTGGGATTGAAATTTCTGAAATTTCACAACATTATATGTTGGAGAAACTGTTAAAATAAGACCATTTTGGGATTGAAATAGTTGATCTCCTAGAAGACAAAGAAACTATTCAAGAGTTAAAATAAGACCATTTTGGGATTGAAATTTACAAATCAGAATCAGCCTGCAGCAAGGCATTAGGGTTAAAATAAGACCATTTTGGGATTGAAATAACCATGCAGCTATTTTCTTTGCAGCTGCCAAACCTGGTTAAAATAAGACCATTTTGGGATTGAAATAATGCAAAAGTAACATTGGATAATGGTGTATCTCAAGTTAAAATAAGACCATTTTGGGATTGAAATAGAGGGCTATAATGATTTGCACCGTTTAGGTGTAAAGTTAAAATAAGACCATTTTGGGATTGAAATCTTTTCCTTCATTATCGGTAGTGCGGTCACCATAACGTTAAAATAAGACCATTTTGGGATTGAAATGCTACAAACATGGGAATCTAAACGAATAGCACGTAGTTAAAATAAGACCATTTTGGGATTGAAATTTGTATTCAGATGCAGAGGGCAAAGCGGTCTTCTCGTTAAAATAAGACCATTTTGGGATTGAAATATGTTTCACGACAAAGAGGAAACCAGAGCTATTTTTGTTAAAATAAGACCATTTTGGGATTGAAATCAGGCCTATTACAAGACAATATCAGCACATTGATAAGTTAAAATAAGACCATTTTGGGATTGAAATTACTATTCACCTTTACAACGGCTTGACTGCTTTTAGTTAAAATAAGACCATTTTGGGATTGAAATCAAACCAGATATCTATTTTGAATATATCACAGAAAAGTTAAAATAAGACCATTTTGGGATTGAAATTGAATTTCTAATAAGCGGTAAGACACGTGATACAATTGTTAAAATAAGACCATTTTGGGATTGAAATTTCTTCCTTTGTCAAGCTGTAATCGATGTATAAATGTTAAAATAAGACCATTTTGGGATTGAAATTACTGTGCGTCAAGAATGTCCCGTACAGTATCACTTGTTAAAATAAGACCATTTTGGGATTGAAATTGAACATGGCTTGACAAAGAATGGCAGGAAAATAGGGTTAAAATAAGACCATTTTGGGATTGAAATAGTTAAACGATGTGCATTTGCCATCTGAGCTCACAAGTTAAAATAAGACCATTTTGGGATTGAAATTTGCAAAAGCGCTTGGCATAAAATTCAAGGAGAAAAAGTTAAAATAAGACCATTTTGGGATTGAAATGAATGTTTTTGTAGCTGAGTGCTGGTCTTCCAACAAGGTTAAAATAAGACCATTTTGGGATTGAAATCAACTAATGCTTTTGAAAGGTTTCCACCAAGTGCCTGTTAAAATAAGACCATTTTGGGATTGAAATCGTTTTAGCCACTGAAATAAACGTTTTTCACCGTCTGTTAAAATAAGACCATTTTGGGATTGAAATTATCATAACCCAGTGTGACACCCACGATATCGTATTGTTAAAATAAGACCATTTTGGGATTGAAATTTAGCCCCTTGGCTTAATTCATCACTTATCACTTCCGTTAAAATAAGACCATTTTGGGATTGAAATTTATAATAGGCATTGTCATATTTGCTCTTCAAATAAGTTAAAATAAGACCATTTTGGGATTGAAATTCGTTGCCTCTTACTCTTTCCTTAACAGTTACTTCCTGTTAAAATAAGACCATTTTGGGATTGAAATTATTATATATTTCATCGATATTATCAATGAGGTATTGTTAAAATAAGACCATTTTGGGATTGAAATTTTCTTCTTGTGTTATCGGCAAGTTTAGGCCTATGCGTTAAAATAAGACCATTTTGGGATTGAAATGTGTATGATTGGCCTAACCGATAATCTCACTACAAGTTAAAATAAGACCATTTTGGGATTGAAATGACTCCCAGTTTTGAGATTGATGTTGATGTGGCAAACGTTAAAATAAGACCATTTTGGGATTGAAATCTTTCCTTGCCTAAGCTGAAACAGTCACGAACTAGTTGTTAAAATAAGACCATTTTGGGATTGAAATATTCGAGACTTGAGAAAACGCCTATGCCTTCATTATCGTTAAAATAAGACCATTTTGGGATTGAAATGTGTATGATTGGTCTAACAGATAATCTCACTACAAGCGTTAAAATAAGACCATTTTGGGATTGAAATTGTCAATTTGCCCGATGAAAATGAGGTTTTTCTCGGTTAAAATAAGACCATTTTGGGATTGAAATTACCACATTATGAGGACAGGACAATGCTACAAACAGGTTAAAATAAGACCATTTTGGGATTGAAATACCCAAATTGCCTAATAACCTTGGTCCGCCGTCCCTGTTAAAATAAGACCATTTTGGGATTGAAATTTGTCCGTCTGAATCTATGCGGATGAACATTTTCAAGTTAAAATAAGACCATTTTGGGATTGAAATGAAAAAAATTAAGCAAAGCAAAAAGCAGCACTGGTGTTAAAATAAGACCATTTTGGGATTGAAATGTTTCTTTGTATAGTAGTAGCCATTCTCGTATGTCATGTTAAAATAAGACCATTTTGGGATTGAAATAGATTCTCATGTAAACGATTAACCGTAATCATAGATGTTAAAATAAGACCATTTTGGGATTGAAATTTGTCTTCATTCCTCATCCTTTTCTTCTTGTGTAGGCGTTAAAATAAGACCATTTTGGGATTGAAATCATGATGCCACCTTTCACCATCAAAAACATTACAATGTTAAAATAAGACCATTTTGGGATTGAAATTTTTTTTTCACCTCTAATATTCTTTTTTTTTCTAATGTTAAAATAAGACCATTTTGGGATTGAAATTACTAGTCTTTGTTGTGATTCTATTTTGTTTTGTTCGTTAAAATAAGACCATTTTGGGATTGAAATGGAAGATGGAGGATTAACCACTTGCAAGTTATGGGAGTTAAAATAAGACCATTTTGGGATTGAAATAAGAAAAAATCGTATGTTCGTATAGTATGAAACAAGTTAAAATAAGACCATTTTGGGATTGAAATATATGCGTTTGTAACGCCTTCATTGTTTAGCCAATGTTAAAATAAGACCATTTTGGGATTGAAATTTCCTCCAGACTTATATAATTGAAGGTTTGATTGTGTTAAAATAAGACCATTTTGGGATTGAAATTGCGCCATTATATTGCTTGCACGGGTCCACATACCGCGTTAAAATAAGACCATTTTGGGATTGAAATAATCGTATCGTTGCAGAGGAAAAAACCGAATATTATTGTTAAAATAAGACCATTTTGGGATTGAAATACATGTACGAACAAAATGAATTTTTTATTGAAAAAAAGTTAAAATAAGACCATTTTGGGATTGAAATGGTGTCTGGTGCTCTTTCAACTTGTCTGCACAGACATTGTTAAAATAAGACCATTTTGGGATTGAAATCTCAGAGAGCATACTGTTTATTTCGAACAGAGTAAAAGTTAAAATAAGACCATTTTGGGATTGAAATTAATCTATGTTTTCAAATAGTACTTTGCCCATATTAGTTAAAATAAGACCATTTTGGGATTGAAATAGAAAGCTCTGAAATACCATGTTAGCTGTTGTAGGTGTTAAAATAAGACCATTTTGGGATTGAAATATTGCCGTTCATTATTACGGCTACGAGCATTACTCAAGTTAAAATAAGACCATTTTGGGATTGAAATCGGATAGTACGGTGGTCTATTTCAAATACGAGGTAGGTTAAAATAAGACCATTTTGGGATTGAAATAAAGAAAAAATCATCAAGAAAATCGCGGAACTGGAAGTTAAAATAAGACCATTTTGGGATTGAAATTTGAGGTAGAGGGTGTAACCCTCACGTTTAATAGTTGGTTAAAATAAGACCATTTTGGGATTGAAATTGGTCTTCATCGTCAAGCTCCTCAGCTATTACATAGGTTAAAATAAGACCATTTTGGGATTGAAATTCGCCTCATTCAAGGGGTTGCTGTCCTCATCAACAAGTTAAAATAAGACCATTTTGGGATTGAAATTAATCACAATCACAAAAGCTTGAAAGTCTACAAGACAGTTAAAATAAGACCATTTTGGGATTGAAATTAACCAATGCTACGCCGGTCATATATCATCCTTTTCGTTAAAATAAGACCATTTTGGGATTGAAATTGTAATTTTGCACATTTACCTTTATGATTTTTCAACAGTTAAAATAAGACCATTTTGGGATTGAAATTCTACAATCACCTCTCACATGTGCTAGTAGTGCAAAGTTAAAATAAGACCATTTTGGGATTGAAATATTTTTGTCCACGCTCACTGGATTTAGAAAATCAAGTTAAAATAAGACCATTTTGGGATTGAAATTTGATCCCAAAAAAATAATGCATCTGGATTGATTTGGTTAAAATAAGACCATTTTGGGATTGAAATGAACAATCACAGATGAAGCAAAGAAGAAACTAAGGAGTTAAAATAAGACCATTTTGGGATTGAAATTAAGATTCATTGTACCGCTGACATTCACCT
The DNA here is from genome assembly GCF_902769175.1 of uncultured Methanobrevibacter sp. Taxonomy (GTDB): domain Archaea; phylum Methanobacteriota; class Methanobacteria; order Methanobacteriales; family Methanobacteriaceae; genus Methanobrevibacter. The sequence continues at coordinate 88,422 of NZ_CACXNW010000004.1, read as the reverse complement.
TCTGATTGTTAAAATAAGACCATTTTGGGATTGAAATTCGTTCACGGGAAACACTTCATGGTGTTACATTATGTTAAAATAAGACCATTTTGGGATTGAAATCATGTACCGAAAAGACACACGTGATGAGGTTATTCATGGTTAAAATAAGACCATTTTGGGATTGAAATATACCAGACTCCTAGACGTCATAACAGACTTGATAGTGGTTAAAATAAGACCATTTTGGGATTGAAATGTTGATATGTTCCACTCAGAATTATACTGAATAATTGGTTAAAATAAGACCATTTTGGGATTGAAATTTTTCATCGGTTGTTAAGGGGTCTCTGCCTGATACATGTTAAAATAAGACCATTTTGGGATTGAAATTCTTTTTCTATTGTTTCTGTTGCCTCGCATAATTCAGTTAAAATAAGACCATTTTGGGATTGAAATTCATATTCCCAAAATGCACCTTGAATGTGGAGTATAAGTTAAAATAAGACCATTTTGGGATTGAAATAAATTGCGTGAAAAACTAATGAAAAGAGAGGATATCCGTTAAAATAAGACCATTTTGGGATTGAAATATTATCAATTTGCGCATGTCTGTGGATTCTACAAGTGTTAAAATAAGACCATTTTGGGATTGAAATATGCCACCAAGGCGGCTATGATTGCAACAATTGGCCCGTTAAAATAAGACCATTTTGGGATTGAAATAAAAAACTAGTTGAAGACATCTTCAAAGAGGTAATAGTTAAAATAAGACCATTTTGGGATTGAAATAATCTTCCTGCATTGTCTATGAGCTGCTGTGGACTGGTTAAAATAAGACCATTTTGGGATTGAAATCTATCATAACCCTTCTCTGTTGCTTCAAATGGGTCGGTTAAAATAAGACCATTTTGGGATTGAAATTCCGTAAACTACAATTGCTTTAATATTGATTATCAAGGTTAAAATAAGACCATTTTGGGATTGAAATTGCACAGGCGTCATAAAAATAAATACCTCGTCCGTCAGTTAAAATAAGACCATTTTGGGATTGAAATTATTCTCATTATACACTTTTCCAGTGATATGACGAGTTAAAATAAGACCATTTTGGGATTGAAATAAAAATCAACAAATTTCACTTTATTCACCTCAATAGTTAAAATAAGACCATTTTGGGATTGAAATGCAATTGAGCTCGCAGCACGAGTCATGAATTTCCTTGGTTAAAATAAGACCATTTTGGGATTGAAATTGTTTATTCTATTATTTTTACTTTTTCTGATTTTTTAGTTAAAATAAGACCATTTTGGGATTGAAATCTTTTCATATCTTCTATTTTTTTTAGTGATGTCTTCGTTAAAATAAGACCATTTTGGGATTGAAATTCTGTTTTTGTTAATCTTGATATTACAGGCAGTATGCGTTAAAATAAGACCATTTTGGGATTGAAATGAAACACCTGCTATAATAGAAATAGCTAAGGAAGTGGTTAAAATAAGACCATTTTGGGATTGAAATTTGTCCTCATCTGAAGTTGATGAGATAGTCAACATAGTTAAAATAAGACCATTTTGGGATTGAAATCTTCCCTACCCGTATGATGAACAGAACAGTGTTCGCTGTTAAAATAAGACCATTTTGGGATTGAAATACGGTTGATCACTGTATTAATCTGGTTACGAGTAAGCGTTAAAATAAGACCATTTTGGGATTGAAATACGGGTAAGTTCGGTCAAAGAAGCGTTGTCCTAACAGTTAAAATAAGACCATTTTGGGATTGAAATTTGTCCAGTGTTACTTTGGCATTGGGCAATGTAGTGTTAAAATAAGACCATTTTGGGATTGAAATTGACCTAATCCGCATGATAGACGGTAATATCCCGTAGTTAAAATAAGACCATTTTGGGATTGAAATATGGCAAATATCTATGTGCAATTGGAAGACCCTCCGCGTTAAAATAAGACCATTTTGGGATTGAAATAAGAAAAAATCATCAAGAAAATCGCGGAACTGGAAAGTTAAAATAAGACCATTTTGGGATTGAAATGTGTCTGAAGCTACTGTGAATATTGGGTACGGAGACCGTTAAAATAAGATCATTTTGGGATTGAAATTGAAAAGACCTGTATGAGCTTCTTTTAGGTAGGGTTGTTAAAATAAGACCATTTTGGGATTGAAATTCCTTCTGACTGCCTATCATCATGCCAAAATATATAGTTAAAATAAGACCATTTTGGGATTGAAATGGAGCTTAAAAGCCCATGGTCCACGGGACTGTTCATGTTAAAATAAGACCATTTTGGGATTGAAATTTTGAAGGAATTGTGATACAGATAGCGCTGTGTGGGTGTTAAAATAAGACCATTTTGGGATTGAAATCCGGTTATTTGGATGTAACCATTGTGTCTTACGACGCGTTAAAATAAGACCATTTTGGGATTGAAATATTGCAATGAAGGGAATCCAGGGGCTGATGAATGCCGTTAAAATAAGACCATTTTGGGATTGAAATCCAGTATATTGGCTTACCGCTCGCGGATATTTGATTGTTAAAATAAGACCATTTTGGGATTGAAATTTGCATTGACTGTTAATTCAACAGAATCGCCTACATGTTAAAATAAGACCATTTTGGGATTGAAATTTCCTGAGTTTGTTTGGTATGGGGTGTACAAACAAGTTAAAATAAGACCATTTTGGGATTGAAATTTGCAAGCTTGCAGCACATCTGATACGATAGTAGTAGTTAAAATAAGACCATTTTGGGATTGAAATTTATCTGCAGAAACCAGAAGAAAATTAAGCAAATCAAGTTAAAATAAGACCATTTTGGGATTGAAATGAATAATACTCTTACGGTTTGGAAAAGGGCTGCTAAGTTAAAATAAGACCATTTTGGGATTGAAATTGAGATGATGATGGAGGATGATAATCTTGCTGAACGGGGTTAAAATAAGACCATTTTGGGATTGAAATGCAGGATACTTAACCTTGACTGATACGAATGGGAAGGTTAAAATAAGACCATTTTGGGATTGAAATCCAGAAAAGAAGGCCAATGAGCTATTGTGGACGAGTTAAAATAAGACCATTTTGGGATTGAAATTTGCCTCGTTGAGAGGGTTACTGTCCTCATCAACAAGTTAAAATAAGACCATTTTGGGATTGAAATAACACAACTGGAGCATTTGTCCTCATCGTAAAGATGAGTTAAAATAAGACCATTTTGGGATTGAAATGTGTGAAACTGTTTGCAGCATATATGTCCTGTTTGAGTTAAAATAAGACCATTTTGGGATTGAAATCCTCCTTTCATTATTTTTTCCCTGAGTTTTGGGAAAGTTAAAATAAGACCATTTTGGGATTGAAATTTCCTTTTTAGATTCATCAAACGCCTCTATCAAGTTGTTAAAATAAGACCATTTTGGGATTGAAATTCACCATATCGAGGAGTATTTGGTATCGTTGATGAGTTAAAATAAGACCATTTTGGGATTGAAATCATCACTCATACGAGACAAGGAGACTGGTTCCTCATCGTTAAAATAAGACCATTTTGGGATTGAAATTATTTTCACGGAATATAGGAATGGAATATTTAGATTAGTTAAAATAAGACCATTTTGGGATTGAAATATCTTCACAACTCATATCCCGCCCCATATACGTGCCGGTTAAAATAAGACCATTTTGGGATTGAAATTTGAGTAATGAATGTAAGATTCATGAAAATATGAGTGTTAAAATAAGACCATTTTGGGATTGAAATCAATTATGGCAAATCATTATCTGCAGAAACCAGAAAGTTAAAATAAGACCATTTTGGGATTGAAATGCATTATCTTCATTTCTGATGCTGATTGATAAATCGTTAAAATAAGACCATTTTGGGATTGAAATACAAGGAACGTCAAAAAGGCACTCGGGAACATCAAGTTAAAATAAGACCATTTTGGGATTGAAATATCTATACTGATGGTGAGGGTAAAGCTGTATTCTCTGGTTAAAATAAGACCATTTTGGGATTGAAATGTCGCATATTCCACCGCTCCGTATGGTGCATAATAAGTTAAAATAAGACCATTTTGGGATTGAAATACTGTTAATATATCAAAATCTTCCTCATTCAATAAGGTTAAAATAAGACCATTTTGGGATTGAAATGAATCCGACAGAGCACATCACTACTTCAAAGACTTGTTAAAATAAGACCATTTTGGGATTGAAATTATTATATGCCTCCTCCTGTTATTCTCATGTTTTTTGTTAAAATAAGACCATTTTGGGATTGAAATCAACAAAGCGGTTAATGACACCTACAAGGAATATGAGTTAAAATAAGACCATTTTGGGATTGAAATGGCCATATATCAAGACTTTTTTCAAGGACTCTTCTTGTTAAAATAAGACCATTTTGGGATTGAAATCAAGGTATTACCAGTATCCCTACCCGTTGTTTCAAGTTAAAATAAGACCATTTTGGGATTGAAATGCCAACTAGTCGAAAGAACATAGACTATGTTGCAAAGTTAAAATAAGACCATTTTGGGATTGAAATTGAATCATGCTCCAGGCACACCCGGAGCATTTGTCCTGTTAAAATAAGACCATTTTGGGATTGAAATTTGATAGTGATAGAATAATCTATTCAACTTGTTCTGGTTAAAATAAGACCATTTTGGGATTGAAATCCACCAGTGGAAACGTTGAAAAAACGTGATACCCAGTTAAAATAAGATCATTTTGGGATTGAAATACAATCATATCATCAGTGAAACGCAACAAAAAGGAGTTAAAATAAGACCATTTTGGGATTGAAATTCTGTATCATCTCCTATTGTCTTTTTCTGGTCCCGTGTTAAAATAAGACCATTTTGGGATTGAAATATGGAAGCTGAAAAGATAGTTGAAGAAACAGCCACATGTTAAAATAAGACCATTTTGGGATTGAAATAATGATAATCATTCCTCTTCTGGATTGGTTAGCAAAGTTAAAATAAGACCATTTTGGGATTGAAATTATTCATACGTAAATGTCCAATGTGCGGCAGTACAGAGTTAAAATAAGACCATTTTGGGATTGAAATCTCCTTGCGGTGTTATGAAACCTGCTATGTGTTAGGGTTAAAATAAGACCATTTTGGGATTGAAATTTGACACTTTCCCTGACAAGTACATTGAAGATAAGGTTAAAATAAGACCATTTTGGGATTGAAATATGGGAAGATGAGGCAAAAGAACATGCTGCTATACAGGTTAAAATAAGACCATTTTGGGATTGAAATGAGTATGCTCACCAAAACTAACATCGGTGAATGTTAGTTAAAATAAGACCATTTTGGGATTGAAATAATTCTGCAGCATATTTTAGAGCTTCTAAAATACTCGTTAAAATAAGACCATTTTGGGATTGAAATTATTTTAATATTTTTGTATAATCTTTGTCTTTATCTAGTTAAAATAAGACCATTTTGGGATTGAAATTTCATCATTCATCACACTCTCTATTTTTTTTGGGAGTTAAAATAAGACCATTTTGGGATTGAAATAAGTACTTAGTATTATGTTTCATTACTTTTACTGCTTGTTAAAATAAGACCATTTTGGGATTGAAATAAATTATGCTTGTTATAAAAGTCTATTAATGCTTCTTGTTAAAATAAGACCATTTTGGGATTGAAATGAGGATATTTTGTGATAATATACCCATATCCTGCCAGTTAAAATAAGACCATTTTGGGATTGAAATGCATTGGCACAAAGCATCATAGCAGAGCTGCCAAAGAGTTAAAATAAGACCATTTTGGGATTGAAATAATGGGCAAAAAACTTGCATAATAATGGAGTTGTAAGTTAAAATAAGACCATTTTGGGATTGAAATTTGGTAACCACTTTACTAACAGATATGGTAACCAAGTTAAAATAAGACCATTTTGGGATTGAAATCTTCCTGTTCACTATTGTGCAGGAAATCTCTCTTGTGTTAAAATAAGACCATTTTGGGATTGAAATCTAATTGTGCTAATATATTCTATCATTGTTAAAATAAGACCATTTTGGGATTGAAATCTAATTGTGCTAATATATTCTATCATATTCTTTATGTGTTAAAATAAGACCATTTTGGGATTGAAATCAGTATAAGTCATCTGTAACAACATAAGTCTCCAAAGTTAAAATAAGACCATTTTGGGATTGAAATAGATTCAGGTGTTTTGGTTTCAAACCATGGAAATGGTTAAAATAAGACCATTTTGGGATTGAAATCAGGCACTGAAACAAAACTCACCAAGAGTAGTAACAGGTTAAAATAAGACCATTTTGGGATTGAAATAGTCTTCTTCATGGAATTGTTTCATGCCTGGAGGAGCGTTAAAATAAGACCATTTTGGGATTGAAATGAGTGTGCATCCCGATGAAATAATACGGGTTTTGAGTTAAAATAAGATCATTTTGGGATTGAAATAATAATAAAACAAAACCTCTTTTTTATATGTACAAAATAAAGATTAAAAAAAATATATTTTAATTTAAAAAAAAAAAAAAAATAAAAAAAAGAATAAAAAATTTAAAGAATCTCATCTATTGGGGACTTTTCAACTCCTAAAACTTTTCTAGTCAAAGATTCTTCCATCATTAATTGATAAATAATTACAGAATCACACTCTTCATCAATTATATCCATTAATCCATCACTAACTTTTTTAAATTCACTTTTGGTTAATTCTCCTTCAAATACTGAATTTTGTATCCAAAATAAATGTTGCCTTAAAAAGCTTTTTACTTTATTAACTCTTTCTACCTTAACATCATAAACTATTATAACATACATAAAAATTACCACCAAATCACAAATGGGTCATAAGTTCTCATGCCTAATACATGCTTTTTAAGTTTATAAGCCTCCAAACGAATTAATCTTTGATAAGAAACTTTCCTGCCCAAATCCTTATGTTTAATAGTTGTTTCCAGTCGTTTATTATATTCCTTAATGAAAGTAGCTCTTCCTTTATCATTCAATAGACAACAATTTAGATCTTGATTAAAGTCTTTTTTAGTAATCATTTTCTTATTTACCAAATAAAATATAACCCTATCTACAAGAAAAGGTTTAAATATTTCACTTAAATCAAGAGCAAGAGAAAATCTTCTCTCAGAAGGTTCATGCAAATAGGAAATAGTTGGATTAAGTTGAGTATTATATAATTCAGACAGTACAGTTGAATACATCATTGAATTACCAAAACTAATTAACGAATTAATCATATTTGTAGGAGGCTGTCTTGATCTACCTTCCATTTTAAATTCATCAGGAAGTATATCATCAAAATACTTATAATACTCTGCACGTATTCTACCTTCAACATTCATAACTTCAGTTATTTTACTCGCTTTTTCTATTTCTGTTATGGTTTCTTTTATGTTGTTTTCTATTTTATAATATGCCAGTACTTTTAGGATGTTTTTTGCGGAACCTTCAACAAAAAGTTTTGCAAGCTTAAGTCTTTTAGAAAAATCAATGTTATGTTCAGCTTGCTTGATTAATAAGTCTCCTGAAAGTAAAGATTCTCTTGGATAAAAGCTGCCATTGTAATAACCATAGTAATTAAAGAAATGAATTGGAATTCCTTCTTTTGCAAATAGATTAATTACTTGTGATGAGATGGTTATTTGGCCATAAGCATAAATTGAATATATTTTATTAATAGGTAATGGCTTTGAACCTTTTTCATTTACAAAGTATATTGTATTCTCTTTTCTTTTTAAAATACCTTCGGATGATAAATAATAATTCTTTTTAGACATTATAAACCTCCTTCTTAAGAAAAACAAAATTCAAAATAAGCACATTTTCGACAAATCCTAGACTTTTTAGGGTTTGGAATATCTGAATTTATAATATTGATAATATCATCTAGAACAAGTTCAAGTTCTTTTTCTTTCTCTTCTGTAAGTTCTATCTTAATTTCCTTTCTGATATTAGGATAATTAAGATAACCTACAGTATTGTTAATATCCTTTTCATTCTTTAGATAGTACATATAATATAATAATTGATATTCATGAGACTTTTCCATAGATTGCGTCTTTTTAACTTCATGAATTTCAATTGGATCTTTGTATTTAATAAAGTCCACATTTATTAGGTTGTCTATTAAGAATTCTTTTTCTTTTTTATATGAATTTTCATGTAGCTGTTTACCTAAAGAAACATTATCAGATTCTTGTTCCATTTGTATATTATGTGAAAATAACCACAATTTAGTTTTACAAATGAAATAGTAGTTTATTTGAGTTCCGTTAATTAGTTTAATTTAATCACCTATGATTTTCTATATTGGATAATATATTATTAAATCCCAAAACAGTCTTATTTCAACAAAAATCAATTTTATTTCTCCCTAGTCTTTGTGCGATATTTCAATCCCAAAACAGTCTTATTTCAATATTCTAAGGTTTGATAATTTATTCGACTATGAAATTTAAATTAAATATACTTCAAAATAACTTCAAATCGGAGGAATTATAATTAAAACCGGTTTTTAGAGAATAAAAATCATACTCGTCATCGCCGATATTGTCTTTTGGTAAAACATAGAAATAACCTACTTGTTCTAAAGATCTTATTTCAGAATACAATTCATCAAAAAAGTTTACAGAAACATTAATTATGAATTTATAAAAAATAGATGAAAACTCCCTTTGAAGCAACAGATATTGAAAATAATCCGTTTTATCCACATTTTTTAATAAGTACTGATAATAATTTAATAAGACGTCTCCATGGACACAATTCATTCCATAGACTTTTTCATCATAATCAAAACTCTTAATAAACTTTAATTCATTTAAAGAAAAAATGAATTTATTTTTATTTGAAAAATAAAATTCTTCAAGAGATTCATCATCTAACTCAAACAGATTTACATCTAAATTTTCTGAAAATATATTCACATCAGCACATATGAATATAGAAAATTGTTCTTGATTGTTATTAATTATATGAATCCCAGTTTCTTTATCCATTAGCTTAGAATAGTTTAGATTATTAAGATGTTTGATGTTATCACGATCAATGAAATTAAATTTCTCTTTATCATCTTGAATAGAATTTATTAAATTTGAAACCTCCAGATAATAATTGTCAATCTCTAAAAATGAATAATTCACATGATTTTCAAATAATTTATCTGTACAATTAATTCTTGTTTTCATTTCTTCCTTTTCATAAATGTACTCATAGAAATGTTGGCTCCTTTTATTAATTAATTTTGTTAAATAAACATTTCCTTTTATAAATTCATCATTAAAACGTTTATTTAGCTCTCTACTCCTATTACAACGCCCACGAACTTGTTCGATTGAATCAATAATAGCAAAATCCCTAACAACAAAATCAAAGCTAACATCAACTCCTGCCTCTATACTTTGGGTGCTGATTAAAAGATATTTCTGATCATCATCAAAATTATTAATTTTTGAGATAATTTCTCTTTTGGTAGATGGCATTAGACTTGAATTTAATAAGTCTATTTCAACATCTGCCCAAACTAAAGACTCCTCTTCTAGAAGTTGAGTCTCCATAAATTCAGATAATTTTTCAAAAACTAATCTGGAAGATTTAATCGTGTTAAGCACCATCAGTCCTTTTGTAAAACCTTTATTAAAATTTTTTTGAATAATGTCAGCCAAATATCCAATGAATTCTTCGTGATTTTCTTCATTAAATTCAAATGTTTTAATATTATCTTGAATTTCAGTTCTGCTAAACAAGTAATGGTTAAAGTATTTTGAAGGATTATCTATTAATGAAATATTTTCATAATATAAGTTTGATTCGGAATCCAATTTTAATTTTTCAAAATTGGGCAAAGTAGCACTCATAACAATGAAATAAATATTATAATTATTAGCTAATTCATTAATAATATAATATAGGCTGTTCCAATTTTTTAAAGGCAATGATTGTATTTCATCTAATATTATTACTGAATTTGCTAATGATGATAATTTAAATTTTAATTTTTTATTGTTTTTAATAATGCTATTAAATAAGCTAACAAAAGTTGTACAAATTACAGGATAATTAAAAAAATCATCCCTTAATAATCTATGACCTTTAAAATCATCATCTTTATTTGGGAAAATAACCTCAGAACCGGAATATATTTTTCTTATTTCACCATATTCCTCAGACAAACCAAATGAATCACAAATTACATCAAAATTCTGCTCAATAATATTAATAAAAGGCATTGCATAAATGATTCTATCCGCATCAGTATTTTCTAAAATATCCAAAGCTAATTTCATAGATGTGTTAGTTTTTCCCCCACCAGTAGGCATATGCAAGAAAAAAACATTGTTAGAATTTATTGAATTTTTCAGATTTTTAGAAGATTCCAATAACATTTGTCTTCTTAAAACATTAATATCTTTTACATTTTCTAAATCCAATTCCTGATTAAAATCCAAATTTTTATTATAAGATTTGCTGTAAAAGGAATTAAACATTTTCTCTTTTAATTGCTCATCAAGACGTTCATTGAAATTAATTTTTTTTACTTCTTTAAAATTTAAATCAGCCTTATAACTGGCAAAAACATCGGCAGAAATTAACAATGAATAAATGTACATATAAAAGAAAGAAATAGGACTATACAAAACACTGATTTCATTATTCAACAACTTATAAGTTGTATCCTGCATTTTTTGAAAAATAAGCCTTTCCAAAATACTTTCTTCAGAAGCAGAAATATCTAAAAATAATGAAATTAATTTAAACGTTTCAAAAATGTCCTCATTCATACCATAAGCAAACTTAGATTGTAATAAAAGATCTTTTAAATTTGTATGATGTCCATAAATAGCATAAGCTAACATTAACAAAAATAACTTATTTTCTTCAAAAATAGTTTCATATTTTGACAAAAAAGTCAAAGAACTTGTTAAAGAATGGTCTGCAGTCAAATAATCAGCATATTCATCTAAACCATATTTTTTTAAAAAATTCTTTTGAGTAAGACCTTGTTCATTTTTAGAATTTAAACGATTGATTTGAAAATTAAATGATATTTTGCCAATATCATGAAAGTAAACACATGACAAGATAACATCCCAAAATTCATCAAAAGTTAAATTTATGATATTATTTTCTTGAAAGGTATTATAGAACTTATTTAAAATTTTCTTATCAATTAAATTTTCAAAAACATACTCTGTTTTCAAAAGATGGTCATTTAAAAATTCATTTGTATGTGCATAAATAAAAAAAGCATCTTCATCTAAATCAATAGATGAAGATTCAAAATCATATTTTAAATCAAAGATATCCATTCTTTATCCCCTATTTTACATAATTCAATTTCGCTATCCTCTTTTAGCTTCAAATCTGAAAAATAACAATCTTCCTCTTTAGGATATGCATAAAAAGAGATAGGAGAATATGTGAAATCAACAAAATTTTCTCTTTTTATTGGATAATCATGAATAAAATATTCATAAAAACTTTCTAATTGGGTTGGGGAACCTCTAGAAAATAAAGACCGTTTAGTACTTTTTTTCTTGGATATTAAAATAGTGTCTTTAACATTTTTTCTATTTAAGGAACCATAAACTTTATTTTCAGCAAAAAATTCTGTTTTATTGTAATTGTTTAGTATTATAGGCTCATAATCATAAACATTCTTAAATTCATAATTTAGTAAAAATTCATTTTTACCCATATAAATATTGTAAACAGAACGATTATTTTTTATTCTATCTAAAAATAAAGATTCATCATCTTTTAACGTATCTAGAAAGGATATGTAAATCTTATAATATGGATTTAATAGAACATCCTGATGAATATTTTTTATACCACTACCAGAAACATTATTAAAAGTGACTCTTTTGGTTTTTAAAGAAAATAATGGTTGTATTGAAATTTTAATATTATTAAACTTTTCAATTGAATAAATTTTATTATTATTTTCCCCAATAACGAAATCATCATATGAATAACCAAGCACAGACCCTATCATCCCAATTATAGAAGTTTTAGGAGGAATAAAATAAGATAAAATTCCTCCACTATTAGAAAATGACTTGCTAAAGCAACCGAATTTACTCCAAATATCCAATTCTATAATTTTAGAAAAATTCATAGTAATTACCTAAATTTATAATAATTCATTAGGTTCCTTACAGTCACATTTAGTAATTAAATCAGAAAACTTAATTTCATCATATTCTAAAGTTAATTCATCAGAATCATAAAAGAATTCGATTGAACCAATTAAATTCACATATTTATTTAACTTTTTGAATAAAATATTGCAGTCTAATTTAATTTCCTCTTCACCTAATTTATGTTCTTTAATATTAGAAACTTTAATTAATTCTTTTAACTCCCCAATATTTACAATAGTATCCTCATCAACGAATTTTATCAAAACTAATAATTTGGAATCAGATTTTTTACTGGTTGATTTTCTAGCATTGGTACCAAACCATAAAGCCTTTTTAAATAAATCCAAGTCAGATTCCAACAATAAATTAGGATGATTTTTTGGATTGATAGTTATATCATAAGTAATTATCGCATCATCAACTACCGCTTCTGATCCATTAGTTTTTTGCTTGCCAGACTCTGTGGCGAAAGGAGCACCTATTTGAAGACGTTTAATCTGTGCATCATTGATGTCTACACCATAAGATAATTGTATAGGTCCATAAATTTGTTTAGAATCCTCATTTTTGAAACTGAATGTTCCACCAAACATTCTAACATCAGGAGAATTATTTTTTAAAGCTTCAAAATCTTCTTTGAATAACAACTTAAATACATCATCACGAGTTCTGAATTTGTTATCTTCTTCTTTAGCATTATCAGTTAATCTTGGGAAGAAGAAAACAATGTTCTTTTTTTCCTCCAAATCTTCTATTGATTCATGAATGTATTTACGAACATTATATTTAATGCATTTATCAGTTGTAAACACATTTCCATCAAAATTCCTAGGAGAATTGTCTACAAAATCCCCATTAGGATTACCTAAAATTGTTTCAGTTACATATATTCCTTGATAAAAGTTTTTAACAGTATTTTCTTCAGTAATATTTACACCACCTAAATTTAAGCGCCATAGCTAGAGGATAAAATATTTTCAGTATAATACCCTGTAAAGATCAACAACAAATAATCTTCAAAGAAAAAATCATCTTCATCAAACAACTCATTAAAATTGTTTTCAAAAATTTTAAATATAAATTTACCTTTTTTATTCATACCACTAATATAATAATTATTTTTTTGTAATACTTCAGAAGTGAATAATTTTTTAATATTGTTTTTATTAGCATTTAGAACAAAATTGTAAAAAATGTCTGAATTTTTGCCTCCTGTCTTTTTTGTGGTATCAATTAAAGAAATAAATTGCCCTATTAAATAATATTTGAGAGAAACATCTTTTTCAATAGTTTCAAAAATCTCTTTTTCATCTTTAGCACTTATTTTTTTAAAATCATAACCCTTATGATATTTGGAAAAAATTTCTTTTAATTTCTTTACATTTTCATCTTCTAACATTGACTCACCTAAAAATTCTTTTATAATCATAAAATAATAATTTAGATAATTTAAAATTCTACATTTATGACTCTTATTATTTGTAGTATTCCTTTGGAGCTTAATTAAAACATTTAAGATCATTTCATCAATCATGCTTTTATTTAATGCATCCTCATTGAGTTCATAAACAAAATTAAATATACTGTGCATATATTTTGTAAATATAGAAACAGTTTTAGAATCAAAACCATATAAAATTCCACCGGAACCAGTTAAATCCCTAGTATAAATATTATAGAAATTAAATAAACTAGGATCCTTAATTTGTTCACCATCAAATTTTATAAATAAAGACTTGAAAATCTGCTCTAAATCAAATAAATTATTTACAAATTGTTTATCCTCTTCAATGTTGCTAAAATATTTTTCATTAAATAAATAATTTAAGCCATTATCATACAATTTAATTTCTTTATTAAAATCGATTAAGAAAGCTTGGTAATTTTCAACATATTTGTTAATAACATATGTATTACCATTTCCTTCTTTATAAAAAACTAAATCATAATTAAATTGCTTTGAATTATCTTTAAGAAATTCATTTATTTTTGAAAAAGAACTTTTATCTTCTAAATGGGATATTTTTACAAAAGATTCATAATCATAAATTCCTTTTGATTTAGGTATTATCATCATTGGACCATTTAATGCCTTTTTTAAATTATCTTCTGCAGTCCTTAAATAAGAATTACAAAGATTACAAATCCTCAATCTAGAATTTGACATATTTTCAGAGAAATTAAATGATGCGGGTTTAGATAATGCATAACTCCCTAAAGAAGGGTAAGTGATAGACTCCTTTCCACAAAAAGAACAGATTCCTTTATCAAAATCTTTAATTTTTTCATCTCTCTTTTTGAAAATCTTTGAATAAAAAATAAATAAATCATTTATTAAATCAAATGAATTTCCAAAACAACAAGATAAATAAAAATTTGGTCTTGATTTTTTATCAAAGTCCTCTGAATCCTTTAATTCCAAAATTTTAGAAATAATAACATCACTATTTTCAAAAATAAATTTATAATAATCCACTATTAACAAAGAAAGATCATCAAAAGTATTTTTTGAAAAAAATGATGAAAATAATTCATTTTTTTCATCATCCAAAGCACAATCATTTATAAAATTGTCACTATCTACATAAATATTACTTAATGCAGCAACAAATTCTTTATTATTACTATTAGACTTAATTGACCTTTCAACTTTATATTTAAATTTTTTTATTTTATCAGGATCTACTTCCCCATTCTTTAAAAAATTATGGTCTAATTTTATAAAAAAAGGAGATAAACCTAATAAATTAGATTTTGAAGGAATCATAAATCTTTGGTCAGTTGAAATTAAAAAATCTTTAGAAAAGATAGAATCTTCAAAATAATTAAAATGTTCTCCAATATCCTTTTTTAAATAAAGATTATTTAAATTAAATTTCCCATCTACATAATTTACAACTAGTATATAATCAGCATCTTTGGTATCTTTTCCAAAATCATCCATATCATTATTAGATAACCACTTTCCATATTCGATTAAATCACCTATCATATTACATCTCACTAGAAAAATTAAATAATTTTCACCATACCAAAGCCTAAAGCGTTCTTTTCACCTAATCCACTGTCATAAGCAAACTTAATTAAATCTGAATCTCCTTCTAGAACCAGATCCATCAAATAGCCTCTGTGGAATGTTTTCTGATCTCGTTTATCAATAAATATTCTTTTAGATTTAACATGCCTCATTTCTGAAGAAATAGTTATCTTTTTGTCTGTTTCTTCCAATTTATTAGATTCTTTATATTTGCTAATAAGATTGTTCTCAAGGTTAGTGTAGAATTGCTCCTTGCTAGGAGCGAGATCCCAAGTTTTTAACTCACCGTCGACTTCTTTTTTAATTCTAACTATAACTGGAGATAATGTTTTTACTTTGACTTTTTCTTCAAAATCTGGATAAGCTAACAATTCCACTTTCTGAACTAGAAGTTCTTCTCCAATGAAATTAACAGTTAAATCATCTAAAAATCCTTCTACAAGACTTTTGATTAAATAATCGTCTGGAGAAGAGATTAAAAAGTCGATTACTCCATTTTGAGACAACAAACCATCCTTAAGTAATCTAAACTTATGAATGTGCAAATTAGAAAAAGTAAAGAATTTATAAGATTGAGAAGAATGAATTTTTTGAGCTAATTCCAAATCATAAATCTTATTATAAACAATAGCTGAAAGAATATGATTATAATTAAAAGGAATTTTCAACCTATTCTTTTTAGACTTTAAACAAACTTTTAACCTCATATGCACTCATTTCCATATAGAATAATATTTTTTAGAAAAATATTAATTGTCTATTAATATTATTTGAAATTCAACTTTATTAAAAATTTCTATATGAAATTTAAATTTAATTGTTTTTAGGGACCTGAATTTTTTCATGGGTGAAATCGTTAGAAAATACATTTATATTTTTAGTTATATAAAAGCATTGGAAAGTACCATTGAAAGGTCCATTATCATCATTTCCACCTAATTCAGAGCAGAATCCAGAATCAGCAGAATGTAAGTCAGCTGCAGAAGTGCAACCAAGCCCAATTACAAAATACTAATTAGGTAATTTGATAATAAAACATTTTTATTTAGATAATTCCTCCTTTTAAATTAATTAAAATGATAAAATATTCATCCAATATTATACTAGTATTAATCTTTTATCTTCATATTTAACTATGTAAAAACATATATAAAAAGTTTTTGGAATGTAAGTGCTTGGTTGTATATTTAAAAATGAAAAATAATGACAAATATTCTAGAGTAAAGAACAAAAATAATGTAATTTAGATAAAATTTCAAAAAATTAAGAAAAATAAACAAAAATAAATAATGAAAGTAAAAGCTTTAAAAAAATTGTAACAATTGATAATATGAGAAAAAGGGGGAAAGATTTGTAATAAATTTATTTGAAATTTGATAATCATATAATCAAAACTCAAAAAGTTTATTGGTGTTTTTATTCGTGAAAAGTCAAGAAACACAATTTTATCATCTTTTTCATTATAGGAATAGTATAGTTGGGAATGTGTCAGTAACATATATCTCCAATTGGCCTTTGTGGTTGCATGCAATGTGTTTGCCGATATTAGGATTTTCAAATTATCTTCCGAATCTGCTTTAAGAATTTTTCTAAAACAGATTTTGTCTATTTTTTTTTTTAATAGACTTGAAGAATTTCTTGTTCATACTCCTATTCTATTAATACGCATCCAATCTTATTAAAGACTTTATTAAGGTCTTCTGTAGAACAGACTTTATTAGGGTAGACTATATTGATCTTGATTATCACTTAATAAAATCCATGCATTAAGTTTTCCTTTCTTTCCTTTATATGAAGACTGCTATAATGGTCTAGTGATGCTTTAAGTATAATCAAATTTAACCATATAATACTCTTTGGAATAAATTCTATTTTTCAAATATATAAAACTTTACTTCAATATTATTGATTTTTAAAATCGTATATATTTTTATGTATATATTTTATATAAAAAGATTTCTAATTAATTTTAATCAATGAATAATTCAATTAAACATTGTTTAAGAAAAGTAATTATATCTATGCAAATTATCAAAAATAAAAAAAAAATTAAAAACAATAAAAAATCATATAACATAAGCTACAAAAGAAAAGACTTCAAAAAATAATGAAATCTTTAAAGCTTTCTACGAGAAGAAAAAAAATTCAAAAAATAATTTATATTATTAAAAATATAAAATCTATTTGATTGAAATGAGTGATTTGAACAATAAAAAACTTAAATTATTGAAATCCAAATCCTGAGTGAAAATAGAATAGAACCCTGATTTATTTTATAAGGAGTTCTTAAAATCAACATTCTTTGTTCCAGTGATTGCTATGGAGGATGAAGAATCACTTGAAGATGGTGAGACTCTTGATTTGTAGATAGGTTTCTTTGATGAGGAAAATGGAGATCGAAATATATACTTATTTATAGATACAAATGAATTGGAAAAGGCAGGATATCAAATAATGTCAATGGTTGTCAATATGATGGAACTGTCAGTGATATTATCATAGTTTGATATTGAATTTAACTATATCATAATCAACTCATATAATAGTGTATATTCCTATAAAATAGATTTTAATGAATTTTTAGAGAAAAAATAACTCTAAGGAAATAAACTAAAAATAGTTTAATCAAATTTTTTTTAAAAAAGTTTAGGTGATAAAATAAGCTTGCTATTTAATACTAAGCTTGAATCATTAATGAAAAATCAATCAGAAATGACAGAAGAGGAAAATGATGTATTTCTAAATGAATTTAGGAAATCAGAACTATTAGTTCCCCTCCAAATTGAACTTGATTCACTTGACCTTGAAAATATGAATCTTGATGGTTTGAATGAAATCAATGATGAGGTTAAATTTCATTTAAAAATATTCATAGGCCCAAATGACATAAAAGTCCTCCCTATCTTTACAGATGAGGAAAATATTCATGATGTTAAGTTAAACACAACTGTTGGATCATTATTCATGAGAGACCTGTACAGATCCATTATTCTAATTCAAGACAGCTTTGATCAAATCATCATAAATCCAAGTGCAGAGAATGAATATAAAATAAGCATTGATGACTTTATGGCATTGTTTGATGAAGAGCGAGAATTTGAAGATTTGATGAAAGAGATTGAAGAGGAAATGGTGGAAGAAGATGAAAAAATAGACTAAAAATATTTTAGTTAAAAAATGGATCATAATTTAATTTTAAATTAAGAGCTAATTAAAATATAATAGGCCAGAGAGAATAAGCAAATCATTTTATAAAACTAAATAAAGTCTTTTATATAGAAATAGGACTTATATTGTCAAGTATCTCCAACTATTATCTAGACTAAGATTATTTATTTGATAGAATGTATTAATTAGCACCAGCCAATAATTCAATATTATGACTCAAATCCATCATAGGACTTAATAAAAATAAAGCTTTTTCCTTATTTAATAAGTTAATTTTATTGGATATTTTATATAAACTATTATTTTAAACTTTGTTTTTGATTTAAAGACTTTAACGATATTATAAGTATAGTAAACTCATCATATGGAGTGATTTTATGAGTGATAATTTTATGTTCATTGTGAATCATACTAAAAACAATTGTAATGACAGGTTTTTGATATTTATTATGTAAACTTGCTTGATATATGTTAAAATTAAAATAACACTTACTTTAAGAAAGCATTGATTGCTGGAGAAGTTAATTCATTATTTGCAAATCTTTATTAATCTCTTCCTTAGTTAACCATCCCTACACCATCTATGCTCATCACTAATGACAACTTCATCACTTTCTACACTCATTTTCAGGATAAGCCATGGACTTTTATGCTTTCACAGGTTTTGTAAGCAGTATAATCATTTGATGGTATTGTATAATATATAAATTAAATAGAATTAAACTAACCCATTAAAATACAATACTGCAAATAGAATAGCTAAAATAAGCACTAAAAAAAAAACTAAATATAAAGCTCCTTCCTTTGAAAAGGACTTACAGGTGCACAAGTACCGCTAGAACAATTATCCTCGATTTAACAATTATCTTTTTTTTAGACACTTTATCACCAAAATAAATCATATTAGTTTAATTATAAAAAATAGTTAAACCGAATAAATATAAAAAAAATCTCCTTTTAAAAATAGCTGAAAAATATAAAAAAATGCTATTAATGAATTATAATCATTAATAGCTAGAATATTCTAAAAGTCCAGTAACAAACTTATTTAAAGTTGGTTGCTCTTTCTTCGAAGTAAGATTGAGGGTGTTTACATACTGGGCAAATGAAAGGAGCTTCGGTTCCTTCAATGATGTGACCACAGTTAATACATTTCCATTCAATGTCACTTTCTTTTTTGAATACAGTTTCGCCTTCTACGTTAGCGAGTAAAGCTCTGTATCTTTCTTCGTGTTCTTTTTCAATGTTACCAACCATGGTGAATAAACCTGCGATTTCATCGAAACCTTCTTCGATTGCGGTTTCTGCGAATTCTTTGTACATTGCAGTCCATTCTTCGTTTTCACCATCTGCTGCAGCGTTTAAGTTTGCAATAGTGTCTGGGACTTCACCATCGTGTAAGAGTTTGAACCAGATTTTAGCATGTTCTTTTTCGTTTTTGGAAGTTTCCATAAAGATATTGTGGATTTGTACGTATCCTTCTTTTTTAGCTTTGCTTGCGAAGTATTGGTATTTAGCGTGAGCTTGAGATTCACCAGCGAAAGCTGCTGCTAAGTTAGCTTCGGTTTTAGTACCTTTTAAATCTGCCATATAATCACCTAAAATTTTTTTAACACATGTGTTAATTCTTAAAAATAAGAATTTTTTTTAAGTAGTTTAAACTACTTAAAACTATTTTAGTTTTATAGATTAATAAATATTTCTAAAAATTTTAGTAGAAGCCTAATATTTAGGCATAACTTAAAAAAATAAACCAAAATGAACTAAAGTTAATTAAAATAATTGAATGAATAAAAATAAATTATTCAGAGCCTTTAAATTAATAGAATAAGTGAAAAAAAGATTAAATTCTGAACTATATAATAGAATATTTAAAAAAGTGAATTTTATTGTTTAATTGAGTTTTATATAATACTAAAAAAGTTAAATCATGAATAATCAAATAAGTTTTAAAATAGAAAAACTGACAAAATTAAATCCAAATGATTAAATGAGTTTTAGAATAGAAAAACTGACAAAATTAAATCCAAATGATTAAATGAGTTTTAAAATAGAAAAACTGACAAAATTAAATCCTAATGATTTCTTCAGTACTCGCAATCATATTCAACTTTTTGTCATGACTTTCCATTGGAACATGATCCACCAATTGAAATGGATGAATTGTAGTTACCAAAGGACTGTTTTCATCTATAAGGCATTTATTGAAAAGATCTTGGATTTCCCTATCTGCAAATCCCTTTCCTTTTCCCATTCGATTTCCTAATCTGTCTACAGCAACAGAACCTTCCACAACCATATCAATAGCTATGCCAAAGGAATCATTTCCTCCAAAGTCAAGAAACTTAGAGCAATGAACAAAAGCCCCTTCCTTTGTTGAAGCTTCTTCTTCATAGCCATCTAATTTCTTTCCTTCAAGATATAAATATCCATGCTCAAGATTTGGACTTGCCATAATGAGATTCTTATTTTCCTTTAAAGCAAGATATCTTACTGGAATTTGAGCAGAATCTGGACTGCAGAATATTGTTTTTGACTGTTTCCATTCATCTATGGTGGCAAGCAATTCTGCTGCAATATCCTTTCCATTAAAATCAGGAATCTTGCCATAGTCTCCATTAGGACGAAGGGATTCTCCTTCATTAAACAATTTATCATAAATTGATTTTCTAATATGCTGCTTTTCTTCTTGTAATGTCATAATTATCTAAAATAATAAAAATATCTTCTTTTTAAGTCATGAAAACTGAAAAAAGATAAAAATAAAAATTATCCCCATTTAAAGTCATGACAACGGAAAAAGATAAAATATCTTCTTTTTAAGTCAAAGCCCCTAAATACTAAATTATTTTGATTAAACTTTTTTTAAAAGTTTTATTTGAACTCTAAAGTCTTATACATCATTAAAAATCCTTCCTTATCTGAATTTTTGTCTCCAAAACCAAAGAAATTAAAGCTGAATGCATCTCTATCATTAATTGTAGATAATGAATGAGTGTTTAAAGGAGGTTCGTGACTTTCATCACTTGCAATCAGTTCATGAGTTTCCTTATTTCCCATTATAGTCAAATGAGAATCCTCTACGATCAAGCTTTCTTCCCTTGGAATGTCTTCAATTGCATTTTTAAGATATTCAAGAGACAATCCCTCCTCAGGATATTTGAATATCATAACTCTGCTGAATTTGCTGTCACAGTCAAGCACTGCTATGCAATTTTCAATATCTCCTGCTTCCACCAATTTCCAATTGTTTGGATATTTAAAGCTTAATTCTTCATTTTGAAACATATTAGACATAATTTGAAACTCCTTTAAAATGAGATAAATTAAAAATTAAATAAAATTTAAAATTAAAAAAATTAATTATTAAATCTAATTCTAAATCTAATTATTAAATCTAATTATTAAATCTAATTATTAAAATTAATTATTAAATCTAATTATTAAATCTAATTATTAAATCTAATTATTAAATCTAATTATTAAAATTAATTATTAAAATTAATTATTAAAATTAATTATTAAAATTAATTATTAAAATTAATTAATAAAAATTAACTATTAAATCTAATTTTAAATTATTAATAAAAATTAATTATTAAATTTAATTATTAAATTTAATTATTAAATTTAATTATTAAATTTAATTATTAAAATTAATTGATAATAAAAAATAAAAAATAAAAAAAGAAAAAAGAATAGAAAACTTATTCTTCAAATTCTACAGAATCCATAATAGCTAAATAATCATTATAAGCATATGGGAACTCTTTAAAGTGCATCAATTCAAAAATGTACATATTTCCATCATTGATTAATACAGAAGTGTTGTTTTCTAAAGTCTTTCCACCTTCTTCAGCAGTTGTAATAATATTGTAAACTGGCATATCATTAAGATTTAAGATTCTGGATTCAACAATTGTCCATCCTTGGGCTTCAAAGCTTTCCTTGAATGGTTCTTCAAGTTGAGCTACTGCAGTGATTTCTCCTGCATCATTTTTATGTACAGTTATAGTTGATGGATTTTCTTCAACAACCTTAACTAAAGCCTTAATACAATTTGGGCCTATCATTTCTTTGTTTTGCTCTTTCCAGTTACTTAAATATCTGAATTTAATGCCGTCTTCATTAAATTGGATTTCATCCATAATTTCACCTTTGAATTTGACACCCTAAAACTATATAAATATGATAAATTATTAAAATCATTGATAAAATGGACTAGGAAATACTTGGAAATCTAAGATCAATTTAAAATAAAACTATTCTCCGCTTTCAAGGAAATAGTCTTCAGGAACCAATTCCTCAAGTTGAGCATATGCCTTTTTAGATATTCCATCCTTATGAATATCAGGTTCCCTTACAATAGTCAATCCTCTGATTCTTCTTATAATGCCAGTTTCAGACAATTCCTTATTGATTTCATTAATTGTAGCTGTTAATGTCTTGTTTACAACTTCATCAAGCATGTTTTTATTTGTTCTAAGAATAATCTCAATGATTTCCTTATGCTTATCTTCTCTTTCACGCAATCTTGACAATTCGCTTGCATCAAAGCTCATTTTGGTTTTCAAAACATTCATGTCTTGCAATAATTCGATTCTTTCTTCATTTGATTCATTTAAATCCTTATTTAAATTTTTGATTTCCTGATTTAAATCATCAATCTCTCCATTAAGCTTTTTGACTTCATCAATGAGAGAATTAGACTCTTCATCAGATAGAACACTGCTATTGATATAATTTGCCTTTTCAATTTGAGACAATTTAGTGGTAAGCTCTAAATTAATGTTTTCCAATTCCTCAACTTTGGAGAAAAGAATCTTTTCCTTAGACTTTGCTTCCTTAAGATCATACTCCAACTTTACAACTGCTTCATCATCTGGAACCACTTCCAAAGTGGAAACTTCAATTTCAGAAGAAGTCTTTAAATCTTCATACTCTTGAGGAGTCAAGATTACAAAATCTCCATCTTCAAGATTATGCTTATTCACATCTTCCTTACCAATTGTGAGAACAATATTACCTCTTGACTTATTAATTTTCCCAGCCTTGATAATCATAATTATTAATATGTATTTAGTCTTTATAAACCTTATTATTAAATTTTAAAAAATTATATAAAAATTAAAGCGATTTTATAATAAAACTATAAAAATAAAAAGAAATTTGAGAATAATAGCTAAAAATAAATAAATTTAAAATAGGTAGATGCATGAACATGTGCTTATATATGATAAATCCATGTAATGAAAATGATCTTTTTAATGAAATAAAATATCGGACGATTATAGAAAAATAATTAAAAAAAATTTCACTAAAAACTAATGAATAAAAATAATTAAAATAAATTAAAATAATTAATAAACTTTTAATTATTTTAATTAAAATTATAAATTGTCCAATTTTTTAAATTGAAAATGTAATGTAGCCTTTACATACAATTGCTTTATCGTCTTCTGCAGTATCATATAGAACATTGGATTTAACTAAACTCAAGTCCCCTCCAGTATAAATTGTTCCTGCATTAGGAGCATTGTTGTTCTTAAGTGTTGTATTGAATACATTTAGGTTGTTTTTAGCCCATACTGCTCCACTGCGATCTCCTGCACGATTACTTTCAAGAGTACAGTTATTTATTTCAGCTTTTGAACCTTCAACATCAACAGTCCCACCACAGTCACCAGCACTATTGCCAACAAAAGAAGTACCATTAAGGATTAGATTACCATTGACCCATGCTGCTCCACCATCGTCTTCTGCAGAGTTATTTTCAAAAACACAACCAGACATTTCTGCCTTAGAACCTTCAACATCAACAGCCCCAGCACAGTCACCAGCACTATTGCCAACAAATGAAGTACCATTAAGGATTAGATTGCCTTCAGCATAAATGGCTCCACCGTCATTTTCAACACTGTTATTGAAGAATGTAGAGTTGTAAACACGTAATTCCCCAACGGAATAAACTGCACCACCATAATCTTCTGCCCAACAGTTTTCAAAGATACAATTGATTAAAGTACAAACTCCTGAACTTTTAAAGAAGATTGCACCTCCCTTATCATCATCCTTGTTGTATCCGTTTGTGAATTTGATGTTTTTAAATGTAACTGATCCCTTATTGACTTTGAAATAATGGTCATGTTTGCTACCTCCAGCTAAATCCATTGTATGGCCATGACCATCTATCGTCATGCTTTCAGTAATGTTGATTATTAACTTACCATAGATAGTTACATAATCAGAACCCAAATCTAAAATTGAATTTTCCGCAACATTGTCAATTAAAAATGAAAGGTCCTTTAGGTTAGGAGTAAGAGAGGCATTTATCTTCATACTACCTTTGCATACAATTGATTTTTTATCTGTAGAATCAGTGAAAATAGAAGAGTTAATTAAACTCAAGTCGCTTCCAACATAGATTGTTCCTGCTTCATCACCAGCACTGTTATGTTTAAATGTTGTATTTTGGACGTTTAGATAACTCTTGACCCATAATGCTCCACCATCGTCTTTTGCACTGTTATTTTCAAAAACACAACCATATATTTGTGCCCTAGAACCTTCAACATCAATAGCCCCAGCACAGTCACCAGCACTATTGCCAACAAAAGAAGTACCATTAAGGATTAGATTGCCATTAGCATAAATTGCTCCACCATCGTCTTTTGCACTGTTATTTTCAAAAACACAACCAAATATTTGTGCCCTAGAACCTTCAACATCAACAGCCCCAGCACAGTCACCAGCACTATTGCCAACAAAAGAAGTACCATTAAGGATTAGATTGCCATTAGCATAAATTGCTCCAGCATCGTCATCCTTTGCGCTGTTATTTTCAAAAGCACAGCCACATATTTCTGCCTTAAAACCTTCCTTAGGATTAATCTAAATGGCCCCAGCACAGATACCAACATTATTGCCAACAAATAAGCTATCCTTTACGACCATATTACCCATGGCCCAAACTGCTCCAGCATAGTATTTTGCACTATTATTTTCAAAAACACAGCCACATATTTCCGAATTAGAACCATTAGCTTGAATAGCTCCACTTCCGTAACCAACACTATTGCCAGCAAAAGAAGTACCATTAACGATTAATTTGCCTTCAGTATAAATGGCTCCACCCCTTTTACTAGTATTATTGAAGAATCTAGAGTTGTAAACACCTAATTCTCCAACGGAAAAAACTGCACCCCCCCCATTTTTTCAGAAAAAGCAATTTTCAAAGGTACAGTTGATTAAAGTACTGATTCCGGAACTATTAAAGAGAATCGCTCCACCTTTATCATCACCATCATTGTTGTATCCGTTTGTGAATTTGATGTTTTTAAATGTAACTGATCCCTTATTGACTTTGAAATAATGGTCATTTTTGCTGCTTCCAGCTAAATCAATTGTATGGCCATGACCATCTATCGCCATGCTTTTAGAAATTTTGATTATTAACTTATTTTTGACAGCTGCATAATCAGAATTCAAGTCTAAAGTTGAGCCTTCAGAATTATTATCGATGAGATCTTGAAGGTCATTTAAATCAAGAGCATAGTTTCTCAAATCATTGCCAATATTTAAATTTTTAGATTCAGTTATAGCTAACTCACCAACACAATCATTATTTAAGTGATTGGCATCAGGTTCATCTATAGCAATATTTTCCTTGCTATCATCTTCATTTACTTGATTAATATCAACATCTTCCAGTAGTTTCATTTTTTCAGAGTTACTATCTAAAGAGCTTAAATCCTTATTTTGAATTATAGTGCCATTATTATCAATTGCACTAACAGAACTTAAACTCAATAGAACAAGACACAAAAAAATAGAAAAAACAAGTATCCTTTTATTCATATTACATCCCCTAATTTAGATTTAATTCAATAAAATATTTATTCGAATAGTATTTAAACTTTTTCGCATGTATGTACTTGCTTGCTCCCCAATACCATCATTTAACGCTTAATAAGATTTATAAGAGGAAAAAATTAATTATTTAAAATAATTAAACGAATTTCAATTCAAAAATAACAATTTAAACTTATTAAAATTATTTAGGAGTCTGAATTTTTTGATATGAAAATTCCTATAAATTTCCATTCTTTTAACCTATACTCTATATTTAAATGTATTTTTAGGAGCGCTGATAGTATCGCAAGGATTTTACTCAAAAACAGCCATACAGCAATTATCTGAAAACTGAAATTATCAGGCCCCTAAAATTATTTAAGGATTTTTAGAAAACGAAGCAAATATGTTTTCATAAAAACAATCTATAACTGAAGTTTTTTGAAAGGATTTTTATTCTTTTGGCGGACACTCTAATTAAAAAAAAGAAATTAAAATTAAAGAGTTTCTAAAAAAAAGTTTAGGCTTAAAATCATAATATTAATTTTTATTTATAAAGAAATCTAATAAAATTAAAAAAGGCCCATAAAATTTTACAGTCTCAAATTAAAATAAATTTGATTCTTTGCTTAAGCAATTATTTACCCAATAAATGAAGTTTGATTCAGGAGATCCTGTTCTTTCAGCTTGGGTATGGCCTTGACCCCAGACTTCATTGAATTCAACGCTATCAACATCACTACATTGCTTTAATGTAAGCATCAAATTAGTTTCAACTGTAAATGAAGTGTCGGTCTGTTGGATTCCTGCATTTATTCTCCAATATTTAGCAGGCTTAGATGATCCAACACCATCATAATGGCCAGAAATGTAATACAATGGATCATACATATTGGAACGATTTTCAATTGTGTAATTAAATTTATCCAATTTAGTTAAGTCTTTTGCATAGCTGCTTGCTTTAGAAGAGTCATAATCAGAGAAGTTAGAGTACTTTTCTGAATTATTCTTCAATACATCTGCCATAATGCTGTCAAAGTGCAATGAATCATACTTGTCATTTCCAAACAAATCGTTTTCTGCTTGAGCTCTTCCTAAATCATCAAATGCCCCAACATCCTTAGATGGAGATTTGCAATGATTTACAAATGCTTCAATGCTTGTGATTTTTACAGAATTTGAAGAACTGTTGTATTTAATCCATTCTTCATCACCATTCAATGAATCAATATAATCCTTTGGGGTCCTATAGGTTTGTGAGCCTGAACCTCCCATCTCAGTTGAAGGAGTGACCCCATCAGGTATCTCTCCACTAAGCATATCTCCATTAGGACTGCCTCCTGCTGCAGAACCTATGCCCATTCCTCCATTGGAACTTGGAGTGTATGGGAAATCTGTATCATTCAGGAAATTATTTAAGGAATCCTCTACAACTGAAAGCAAATAATCATAATAAGGTCCAGATGCAAAAGTGCCGTTTTCAGATTCGTTAAGGATTAAAGGCTTGCCATCAGGACTTCTAAGGTCTAACTCATTTATGTGTTGCGCATAAGCGCTAGCCAAATCATCAGATAAAGCCCCAGTCCAAGTGCCGTTTCCACGTACTCCCCTACTTGAATATTGGCCCATAGTCCATTCGTAAGCCTCATCAGCACTATCTAAAGAGGTGATAGGACACCAGCACATTGCTCCACATATGCCATCAGACAATTTTTTGCCGTTTCTATCCAATAGCACTGCTCCAATGGATTCAAGGTATGGAATGTACAATTCACTGTTACCGCTTACACCTAAAATAGCGCTTTGAGCTCCACCGCCACTGTGACCAAAGGAAAAGATCCTATTGCTATCTCCAGGAAGGGATATATCATTGAATTTCAAATAAAGGACTGCTGCCTTTAAGTCAGCCACTCCCCAAGGAGCTCCGCCAGAGTAATTCTTGCCATTTTCCCTACCTCTGCAACCGGCATCTACATAGATGAAACCTGCATCTATGTATGGTTTCACTTCATCAGCATTATAGCCTGTAGGAGATTTATGGGCAGAATATCCCGGAGTGTTGATAGGCATTACAATAGGAGCATTAGATTCTGAATAATTACCACCTACACCATTTACTGCTGCACAGGTATATGTGCCATTATGATTTTTCTTTCCATTGAAGTACTGTCCAGGAACATAAATTGCTAAGGACTCATATTCTGGTGCTTCAGGATGTGTGCAGTAGACGATTCCAGTTTGATAATAGACATTATTTTTCTCGTCATAACTCCAATTGGACATATCAATGGTTAAGTCACTAATCACTTCTGTTAGATTGACATCATAATGATTGGCATCATTCAATAAGCCCATTTGACCTGCAACTGCCACAACTGCAAATATTCCAATCACCACAGTTATAAGCAAACTCAATTTATCTGTCCTATCCATAATCACACCCCACTAACAAAGAATCTCAAATGTTCTGACGATTTCCATAAATTTGGAAACTATATCACTAACTGTCCTAAGTTCAAAGATATAAACAAAACCATCCTCTAAAAATACAACTGAAAACATTTCAAAATCAATTTCAGGAATGGAAATCTTTGAATGAATTTGAATAGATTGCCTTTTGCCTACATTTGCTATTTCAGATGCGACTATTTCATTATTGTCATTTAAAATGCTTTCTTCAATGATTTCCTTAAATGCATCTAATGAAGGCATTTCAGATTGAAAAGCAATTACATTCAATAAGCTGCCATCAATATAACTCAATGTAGCCAAGCAATCAGGGTTATTATCCAATGGAACATCTTCCAATTCCCATTCCTCATTGTATTTGAATGAAAATTTCTCATTTGAACATATATTCAGATTAGACATAAAAACACCATTTATTATTAAATAAAATTTTTTAAATCATATAATATAAATTTTTTTAAACTGAATTTGGGAATGTGATTATAATTTGATAATGTGAAATTAATTTTAGAGAATGATTATAATTTAACAAGTTTGTTGAATATTCTAAGATAAAAGCAATTTAACAAGTTCAAAAAATATTCTAAAATCAAACAATATTCTAATATAAAATAAATTTTACAAAATTAAAAAATATTCCAAAATCAAACAATATTCTAATATAAAATAAATTTAACTAAATTAAAAAATATTCCAAAATCAAACAA
Source organism: uncultured Methanobrevibacter sp. (assembly GCF_902769175.1). GTDB lineage: Archaea > Methanobacteriota > Methanobacteria > Methanobacteriales > Methanobacteriaceae > Methanobrevibacter. The sequence goes on along the minus strand of NZ_CACXNW010000004.1, from coordinate 59,032 downwards.
TATTCTAATATAAAATAAATTTAACAATGTAATTTTAATTTAACAAGTGAAAATCAATTATAAAATTAAATAAAGAAATTATAAAGAGTTAAAAATCAAATAGAAAGATTTAAATGTAATTTAGAATAAATAAAGAATTGGGATTAACATTTATAGAAAAATACCTTTTTATTTTACTGGAAAATTAGCATATTCACTCAATAGATTGTACTCAAAGTTACTCATTCAATTTTAACCCAAAAAACTCAATATATTTGTTAATCCCCCCACCCCCTATCACTCTAAAAAATTACCATACATCAACACGATAATGAATTAAAATAATAATGCAATAATCTCTTTTGAAGATTTTAAAAAAATAAATATGAAAATAAAAGCAATAGCTAAAAAAATAACTAAAAATGATAAAAGAATAAAAAAATCTATTAAAAAACTAATAAAAATAAAAAGAATAAAAAAATAACTAAAAAATAGCTAAAAAATGCTAAAAAATAACTAAAAATAATAAAAATAAAAAAAGAAAGAAGAAAACTATTTTATACGTTTACCTTCTTTTTCTAGAAGTCCTTTTTCTTTGATCATTTCTATGAAACGAGTGTCATCAGTAACGAATTCATCATATTCTGGGACCTCTTTTTTGTTGGAACTCTTAACAACAGTGAATAAATAAACAGGTCTTCCCTTTTTGATTGTATGTTCCACAATCATTTCATGGAGAATCCTATTAACAACCAATTCCATTGAGCTGTCAATGAATCTTATCCTACTGTCAATGTCTTCAAAACTTTCAAAGTCACCGTTAAGTTCCTTTTCAGCTAATATCTTAGAACCTAACTTTCTGCTGAGGCTATCATCCAATAAATGCAATTGGCTTCCTTCCTTGCTTTGCTTATTGAAGAATTCCACATAATAAGGTTCATTAGCAATTACAATGCTATGAATTGCCTTTTCAACTTCAAATTCTTCAGTCTTATTCAAATCATCATAACTTAATTGAGATCTTTCCTGTTTGATGATTTCACTGCCTTTTCCGATGAAAATTTTATCCTGAACATTTACATTTGCATCTGGGTTTAAATCAAATTCAACCAATTGGAAATATTTTGTACCAATGATACGTGCAGATTTAATGTCATCATTTTCTTTGGTGCTTAAAACCAAACCATAATCCTCATCTTTTTTCATAAGAAACACCTCAGGAATTATCTTACATTATATCTTAAAATAGCTCCGATTCCACCAAATGCCCTATATAATTGGCTTCCTTCTTCAGTTTCGGTGGAAATGATCTCAACAGAGGAACCTAACTCTTCAGCAATGTTTGCCAAGTCTTCAACCAAATCTTCCTCATTGGTGATTTTCATCTTTTCATTACATTGAGGACAGGTCAAGTCTTCAACCTTTTGCCCTTCCTTTTGAGTGACTTCAGCATGGAATCCACATGCTTGACAGTCAATTGTTAATCTTTTGGATTTTAAGTCTTCACTAAGCAAAAGAATATCCACTGCACCGATTTCCAAGTTGGATCTCACTTCCTTTTCACCATAGGAATATAATCCATGGTCATCTCTTAATTCTGCCAAGAATCTTTGAACCAATTTCTTCTCTTGGATAACTCCTAATTCCTCTAAAGCACCAGAAGCCTTGTCAATGGTTTCCCTAATACCGAATTCTCCAGCATAGGAAGTGTCTACAGTAGTGATGACCTTATCCTTAAGTTCATAATGCATGTAATCTCCATTGTAGAAATCTTCCTTAGTACCTCCAGGTCCACCAAGAACGATTCCCTTCAAATCATCCTTAATTGGCAAGAACTCATCATCCATGTGAGATCCAATCCTTTTAAGGAACTCGTGAGCCAATTGGTCAATGACCCTATCGAACCTTCTTTGTGATTGTCCCCCTGCCTTATGCTTTCCAGGAACACCACTGGTTAAATTGGAAACAACATTGATTCTTTTACCTTTTAAGGTAGCGATTGTAGCTTCATTTCTGTCGATTACAGCAATTCCATAAACCTCTTTGGAAGCAATCATGTCTTCTAAAGGCTCAAGGAAGAAAGTGCTGTCACAAATGTATCTGTAAGTTTGAATTTCTTCAGGTGGTTCAATTACTACAGTTTCCATCTTTTCAGTACCTGGACCACCTTTAGGAATCATTCCAACAAAGAGCACAAAACCGTTTGGCAATTCCTTGTTGTCGTTTGTAATCATACGGATTCTTTGCATGATTACCTCAATAGCAGATTGAACGTTTTTACGAGTGGTTTTACTTTTAATGTTAGCACTTTGTCCTAATTCGTCTCTCATCTGCTTAATGATATCACTTAATTGCTTTGTTGGAGGAACATACATTGAAACAAGCTCTGTTCCTTTCCCCTTCTTTTCAGCCAATTCCTTTAATGACTTTTTAAACTCATATAATTCTTTTGAGGATACCTCACTCATTCATAACACCTAATAAGATTGATAAATAAATTTTTTAATAATGTATTAAAATAAAAAATTAAAATAAAACAATTATCATTTAAGATCATTTCAAACTTAAAATTTTAAAGCTTCTAAACTTTTAAAAATAAAATCATTTCAAACCATACAAATAACCTTAAATTGATATAATATATTATGTATTGGCATAAGTTACATATATAAGTAATGATGAAATTGAAGATAAATGTTAAAATGAATGATAAATAATTGATAAATGTATATAGCTATGACAGACATTAGATAAAATTAGAATAAATTAGAATAAATTAGAATAAATTAGAATAAATTAGAATAAATTAGAATAAATTAGATAAAATTAGAATAAAATTGATAAAATTAGATAGATATGAGTATATAGATGTAGATGTGAAAATAGTGAAATGACAATTAATATGATGCTTTTAATTTAATTCAAAAACAAGTTAATTAAATTAATAGAAACATAAAGAATCTGCATTTTAAAAGAAGTTAAAATTAATTATATTAATATAATTTTTTATTTAAAAAATAGCAAAAAATAAAAATAGACTAGAATATTTATTCAGCCTAAAAAAATAAGAAAATGAAAGTAGGGAATGATATTAATAATATAAAATTATCTCAAACCCATTTTAGGAAATTAATAAAATAAAATTAATTCAAACCCATTTTAGGAAATTAATAAAATAAAATTAATTCAAACCCATTTTAGGAAATTAATAAAATAAAATTATTTCAACACCATTTTATAAAATCCCATAACTTATCTGAGAACTTTAACAGTTCTTTTTACTCTCTTTTTACCATATTGAACTTGATATCTTATTTTTTTACCTACTCTAAGCTTTTTAAGGACTTTTTTCTTAATGGTTATTATTGCAATTCCCTTCCTATTGGTTTTTGCAAAATATCTTTTGCCTTTAAATAGGAATTTGAGTTTTTTGCCTTTAGCTAATTTTCCATCAATCCTTAAAGCAGCTGTGATTTTCAATTTTTTAGAAGACCTTTTGATTTTGACCTTTTTAAGGGATAGCTTAATCACATGAGGTTTTACCTTAAAGCTTGTTGTTTTGGTGCTTGCCTTGAATGTCTTTGTTGCAGCTAATTTTGCTGTTGCCTTATATGTTCCAACCTTAAGTCCTTTGATTGCTCGGGTTCCTTTTCCTTTTACAACATTAACAATGTAAGTCTTGGATCTTATTATGACTTTGACTCTTCCTGAAAAACTTTTATTGCTTGTTATTTTAATAATTGCTTTTTTGCCAACCCTAATGCTTGAAACTACAATCTTCAAATTAGGATTGATTCTTACTGAAGAAGCACTAGGATTAGAGAGATTGGCTGAATTTTTAGGATAAACCTCAAATAATGCAAAGGCTGTCTCTCCAATGAATACACCTATAGGCTTGAATTCTGCAGTAGCAATATATTTTCCAACATCCAAAGCACTGATTGCAACAGATCCATATCCTCCAACAACAACAGCATAATTCATTGCAATGATTTCATCAGAATCATTTTCATTTGCAATAGAGATAGGAATCAAACCAGTGAATATGTCATTGACATGGATTTCAATCAATACATTTTCACCAAAAGTGGAATTTTGAACATCAATAACGAGGTTTGGACTTACTTTTTGATATATGTTAAACTCAACGGATTCTCGACTGTCTTCAAATACATCATTATACTCTAAAATCACTGTAGCAATATAAGTGCCTGGATTTAAACCATCGATTGTAATGTTTCCATAACCATTGACTATAGCTACAGTGTAATCCACACCATCTATTTCAAGAGTGACATCATCAGATAAATCCTCATTGGCAAAAATTTCAACAAAGAGAGAAGTGCCTTCATAAACATCTTCGATAGATATGCTCAAGTCAGGAAGAGGCTTTAAATGAACTTCAAAGTCAGTTGATCTTACACAATCCCTAAAGTGAATGCTAGGTATAGAACTTACTGTAGCAGTATAAACACCTACTTTCAAAGCTTCAATTGTAATGTTTCCCAAACCATCCTTAAGATTTACAGTATAATCCACACCACCAATTTCAAGAATGACATCACCTCTATAATTAGCACTAGATTCGATTTCAACAAATAAAGGAAAACCTTGAGAGATGTCCTTAATGGAAATTTTCAAATCAGGGTCAATTCGAGTGACATTAAAGATCTTGCCATATGCATAATAATCTTCATTGGAGGACTCATAGACAATCACCCTACTTCCTTCAAAGCTGACATTGTCAAGGCATATATCATTATATGACATTATAGACGCCGCATGAATATTGCCTGTATTGTTTATGAACTTAGAACTTTCCACTAATCCTCCATTATTGAAGCAGACTGCACCAGAAACGGCAATATTGTTAAGGAATGTACAGTTTGTTACAAAGGCAAAGTTTTGGGATTCTATTGCACCTCCCCAAATTCTATCATCACTAAAGTTTTCTGTACCTCCATTTACAAAATTAATGTTTTTAAAGGTTACATTATCTGAGATGACAAAAAATATTCTTGTCAAACGGTTTCCATCAATTGTGTGTCCCTGACCATCAATTACAATATTGTCACGGGTAATGTTTATGCCACTATGCTTATTATCCCAAATGCAATCGGATAGCTCACAGCGATAGTCATAAGTTAATTTGACTACAGGACCTTCAGAAGCATCAAGGAACTGCTGCAATTGAGTAAATGACTTGAAATTATCATTTAAATGTATAACGCTAGCATTTTCACCTAAATAATAGTCATTTGAATCATCATCAGCAATATTATCCTTAAAGACCACATAATAACTAAGGGTCAAATTGCCATCAGAATATATTGCACCTCCATAATCTAAAGCATGATTGCCTGTAAAATTAGATTCATAGACTTCTCCATCACCAGATAAGTAAACTGCACCTCAATTAAATGCACGATTACCATTGAAACTGCTTTCATTAATTATTATTCCAGCACCAGAAACCGCTCCACCGTAATTTGCATAGTTATTTATGAAACTGCAGTTGTCTATTAATAAACCATCCCCTCTGATTGCACCGCCATAATCGGAATATCCATTGGCAAAAACAATATTCCTTAAAGTCACATTTTTAGCTTGAATATCAAATATCCTTGCAGTTGCCATTCCATCAAGGATATGGCCTTGACCATCAATTACAATATTGTCACGAGTGACAATTATTCCACCTAAATCATCATATCCTTCCTTATATGCATAATCACATGTTAATACAAGGGTTTCACGGGAATCTATTTAATTTTGAAGCAAGCTGAGAGGCAATGTGTGAACAGTTTCATCTGGATTGAATCTCATATCTGGATCCAAAAGATATACGTCCCGAATAGATCCTTTTTTCACTAAAATCGGCTCATTTAGAAAATCAACAAAATCCTCACCCCAATAATTGTACAATATTGTATCATATTCTCCACAGTTATAAACTGCAAAGCCTACGCAATAAGCTGGACCGTCAATGATAATATTATTGGAATAGAATTTCAAGTGCATATCACTATCATTAATGTAAACTGCACCTCCCTTATTAGAAGCGACATTCCTATAAAAATCATTGTCCTGAATTTTTAAATCCACTTCATCGCTATTTGCAATATATATTGCACCTCCAAAGGTTGCAGAATTCTCATTGAATGTTGAATTTATTGGAGTCAATTTGCTGGTGAAAAAAGCTCCACCATAGCCATTTGCATGATTATTAACAAAGGTAGACTTATCAAGAGAGAGGACTTTTGAATAGATTGCACCTCCCTTATTGTCATTGCCGGAATAATCAGCAGAATTGGAGTCAAATAAACAATTCCTTATATTGACTTCATTTTCACTGTAAATTGCTCCTCCATTTGTAGTTGCATGATTAGATATGAATTTGGAATTCACAGCATTGCAGACTCCAGAATCATAAACAGAGATTGCTCCACCCTGATAAGCGGAATTTTCAATAAAGAGGGAATTCAATACATTGCAGACTCCAGAACCATAAACTGATATGACCCCTTTGTTAGATGAAAATGTACAGTTAATAAAATTGCAGCATCCATTATCATAAATTGAAAAAAGCTCATTTAATCCTTCAAAATTTAAATTTATAAAAGTGATTTTGCCATAAACATTAAGGCTAAGTAATTTTTCCCCATTTCCCTTAATGGTATGTCCCTTACCATCAATAACCAAATTCTTAGATACAGGATAGTCAAATAAGAATTCATTGTCTATCATATAATCCCTATCTAAGATTGCTTCACCATTGTTATCTGTAAAAATGAATAGATCAAGGAATTTGCTTAATCCACTATTGAAATTCCATTGAAGGTGAATAGGATAGCTGTCTTGAACTATTCCATTAGGAGTCCTTGCACCTAATATGTTATGCTTTCTATGCCATTCAGTATAATAATTCCCATATGAAACAATAGGTCCAAACCAATTATATAAAGCATTTCCATACTCATAGGTCTCATTATATCTGAAATCAACATCTATAAAATTATTTTTTATCAGTGTAAATGCCACATCATGACTTGCGGAATATATTATTCCTCCAGGACAATCATATGGTATTTCAAAATCATGAATTACCCAATCAATGGAATTTGTAGTATAAGCATAATTGTCTTTAAACTCGCAATTTGCTATTGTAACATTATGGGCAGAACTTATCGCACCTCCACCAGCATAACGAACATAGTTGCCAGTGAAAACCGCATTGCTAATAATAGGGTCAGGATAATTTCCTAAGCCAACACTTATGGCTCCTCCAAATCCATAGAAAGCATAATTCCTTGTGAAATAAACTGTGGTGTTGAACTCAAAGGCCCCATAATGCATAATTGCGCCACCTTCACCGAGATAATTAATTTCCCCATCAGTAGAATAGGACACATGATTATCAATGAAATATGTTGGATCCCCTATGCATCGCAAAATGCCTCCAGAATATATTGCACCTCCAACCCATGCAGAATTTCCGCTAAAGAAATAGCCATCAAGACACAATATTGTTTGATTGTTAGCTATAGAATATCCAATAGCTCCAGCAATTGCACCATCTCCCGCCTTATTTTTGATAAAGGTACAGTTGATAAGATGCAACTCATATCTGCCACCATATTTATGGACATCATCTCCATAAAGACCATAAATAGCACCACCAGAACCAGATTCTGTAGAATTGCTTTCAAAATAGAGATTGCTGACAGGAGTGTTGATAAAGACCAAATATATTGCTCCACCACTACTAGTTGCATGGTTGGAAATGAAAGTAGAGCCTGTATCTGAAAACATTAGATCGCTGATTACATAGGTCCTGATGGCACCACCAGAGCGAGCATTATTTCCCCTGAAAGTACAGTTGTCAATGTAAGCTAATGCTCCTGCCTGTAGTGTATTCAAAATCCTTATGATTCTTATCGAAAGTGTTGTCAATGTAAGCTAATGCTCCTGCCTGTATTGCTCCACCATTTTCAGCAGCATAGTTATTTTCAAATACAGTATTCTTAATAAGAGCATGCTCAATGGATAAGTTCCTGTAATGGCTCCTCCACCCCAAGTTGATGAATCCGCTCCTCCAGGGTCTTGCATTGATTGCCTATTGTTGGAAAAGAAACAGTCATTAACTTCAAGATATCCTTCACAAAATATTGCTCCACCATTAAACCTTGCTTGATTGTCAATGAATTTACAATTGTTTAAAACAGTTTCTGCATCTGACATAACCCACAATGCTCCGCCATAAACTTCAGTATATGCATTTTTAAAGGTTATTCCTTCAATATTGGCTCCCTTATGGATATAGAAAATAGTGGTGTGATTGCCGTCAATGACCACTTCCCCATCAGCAAAAATATTGACATATTTTTCAATGTTCAAAGAGCTGTAGGCAGGTCCGCTATATGTTCCAGAATGCATAAAAACAGCTTCATCAGCATTGCAGTTTTCTATAGCCAATAATAAGCTTTCCCATGGATGTCTAAATGACCCATCACCTGATGCTGCAGCATTTCCATCAACATGAACTGCCTTGAAATCATAGGTTCTGTTTGAGAAAATGGCATTTGTTTCATTGTCATAGAAATTATTTTTAGCGAATAATTTATTATTACAATAAATTGAATTTCCCAATTCAAACATTGCCTTATTGTCAGTGAAGTTGTTGCTGTACACTTCTCCAAAGGAAGTGAAGAAAATTGATCCTCCATTGTTGAATGCAATATTGTGCTCAAATAAGGAGTTTTGAACTAAACCAGAATTAAGGCAGTATAAAACCCCACCATCTCCAGCAAACTGATCTTCGAAAGTGCAGCCGTCAATCAAGACATAATAGTTGGAATAAACAGCTCCTCCAGATATGCCTGCATCATTTAGGTTAAAATTGGAATTTATAATTGTTCCATCATTCAATTCCACTGCTCCACCATTATCTGCATTATTCTGGAAGAAATCAGAATTGTTTATAAAAATGTGGTCGGCATCACTAAAAATTGCCCCTCCACGTTTTGCAGAATTGGATTCAAACCTACAATTGTCAATAGAGATTCCATTGATTGTATTAAAAATAGCTCCTCCACGCCCGCATAATTATGTACAAATATGGAATTGCTTAGATTACCCTTAGAATTGAATCGTACCGCTCCACCTCGAGTCCCCTTGTTTTCTAAAAAGTAACAATTGTCAATGACTCCACCATATAAAAACACTGTTGTTCCATTATATGCAGAATTATTATTAAATTCAGAATTGAAGAGATATCCACAATCATCAAAAGACACCACATCTGATAGGTTTGCATAGTTATTTGAAAATGTGCAATTGTCAATGGTTCCACTTTTTGAAAAGTGTACAGTTCCACCTAAGCTTGAGTTTCCATTGATAAAGTTAATGTTTTTTAAAGTTACATTAGTACCTGAAACCATAAAAAAACGAGCAGAATTAGCACCATCTATGGTGTGACCCTGTCCATCTATAACATAATTTTCATAAAAATCAGGGATTCCAATTACAAATAGTGATTGGTCTATTTCAGGATTGAATGTATAATCACCTGTTAAGGTAAGATTATTAGGATTGGTGACAACGTTTACATACAAATCCCTATAGGACTTTTTGCCAGTGCTCTGGCTAATTGTTTCTTCTGCACCAGAGTCATTTTCCAGTTCCTCATTGATTAAGCTGACTCCAAGATTATCCTCACTATTCAAGTCAGCACTAACTGATTCATTTTCATATTCTATGTCACTAAAACCTAATTCACCTATATTTGCATTAAGATTGCTTTCTCCCAGCCATCAGCAATATTATTTGTATCCTCAGCAAAAACTGATGTGAATGAGCATAAAACGAGTAAAATAAGCAATAATAATGAAAATATTCTTAATCCCCTTTTCATTAAATTACTCCCCAAGACATTCCTTAAACAGTTTTCATCATTTATTTATATATTAAATATTTATATAAAATATAATATTTAAAACATTATGTTTAGATAGTTAAGGAAAGAATATGTGATGATTGTGCATAATGAAAAAATAATTGAAATAAAAATAATACTAATTAATATAAAAAAATTAATTGAAAATAGAATAAAAAAAAGAAAAATAAAATAAATAAAATAAAAAAACTAAACTGAAAAAATAGAATGAAAAAAGAAAAATAAAATAATTAAAATAAAAAAATAAACTTAAAAAGATAGAAGATGAGGAAACCATTCTTCAACTTGAAGAAGAATTGATAATTAAAAATAATAAAAAATAAAAGAATATCATTAAAACTATTCTTTTTATCTAAATGCTATTTTTATTTATTAAAAACCAAAAATGAAAATATTTTGGTCAAGGTTTTTGAGCCGCAGGCTCAAAAAGCTTGGGTCGAAAGCTTGGGTCGAAAGCTTGGGCACAACTTGGGCAAACTTATTTATTTTATAGTTAATTTAGCTGTTTTGTTTATTGCAGTGTAAGTGCTGTCTCCAGCGAATTTTGCAACAAATGAATAAGTTCCTTTAGAGTTTAAACTTACATTTACGCTTGCAACTCCTTGGGCATTGGTTTTTCCCTTGTAGGTTTTGCCGTTTAGAGTGAATGTGATCCATTTGTCTGCAATTGGGTTTCCTTTTGCAGTCTTAAATGTTGCAGTTAATGTTTTTGTTTTTGCACTTGCTGCATAAGACTTGTTTGGAAGGGTTAAACTAGGTTTTTGAGTTCCTACAGTAATCTTAGCCACTACGAATGAAGCATTGTATTTGTCATTTCCAAGGAAGCATATTGCAAAGGTGTAAACTCCTTTATAACCAAGGTTTATCTGCAATTTAGCATAACCGTCACCATCGGTAATTATTCCATCCTTTTCATAAGTGTATACAACACCATTGAAACCTATTTCCATAGGAGTGTTGGCTATTGGATTTCCATCAGCATCAGTTAATCTCCATATGAAGTATTCACCTGTTTTACCGCCGTCTTCTTTAGAAACTGCAGTGGTGTTCATGTCTTCATAAAGAATTAGAGTGGCTTTTCTTTCAATGCTTATGTTCTGTGGAGCAATTACTACATCACCAGATCCAATGCTTGTTACCTTAAATTCAAATGGGTCAATGCCTGCAGCAATTGTATTAGCCATAATGGATATTTCACCAGTAGGTGACAATACCCCTCTCTCAGAATCCAACTCCAATATAATTATGGATTCTGGAACAGTGGTCTCATTGACAAGCTCAAAAGTGTTTTCCCTTATGCTGATATTTGGAGTTACGATGGATAATGGATTATCAGTATCGTTATCAGCAGTTGCCTTAACAACTGTATCTCCATTAGCTAACTTAAAGTCCACTCCAGTTATTGTTAGGTTTTCAGGCCCTTCTTTGGAAATTGGAATAACATTGAAAATAGGAGTTCCATCACCTGCACTTGCAATAGATGTTCCTTCACTTCCTACAAGCCTTATAGATTTTGTTATGTTTACATCAGCAACACCAGTGTAGTTATGATTTCCTAATCTGACAACATCACCAGGGCTTGCAGCATCAATAGCTGCTTGAATGTCTGCAGCATCTCCTGCATCAGTGTGTTTAACAGTTATGTTTCCTGGACCATAAACCTCAAAAGCAGCCCACTTTGCACTTTGCAGGAAGGCATCTGTATGATTGGATAATGCAAATGCAATATATGAACCAGTATTTAGATTATCAATTGTGACATTTCCATAACCATCTATAATTTCAAGACTATAAACCTCTTCAAAATCGATGCCTCTTAGTGTTAGATTTCCAGAGAAGGAATTTCTTGCAGTCACTTCAACCAACAATTTCTCACCAAAAGAGATACTCTCAACACTAATGCTTAAATTAGGATCTATCAAATCATTAGGTCGAACTTCAAAATCAACCACTTTTCTGCTTTCTCCAAACTCATCATTTCCTTCAAAGAATACTCTAGCGGAATAATTGCCAACATCTAAACCGGAAATTATAAACTCGCCATAACTTCCAAATATCTTCACAACATTAAGAACATCAAATCCAAAAATTTCAACAGAGACAATGCTGTTAATGGTTTCATTGGCACGGATTTCAATCAATACCTGCTCTCCTACAGTAACATTAGAAACACTTACTGACAAGTCAGGGTCCTTCAATGCAGGAGAAAATAGTTCAAATTCGAATGTTAAGTTAATGGCCTTAAAGATATCATTTCCATGGAGTGTAAGGGTAGCGGTATGATTGCCTGCAGACAAATCATAGATTGGGATTTCTCCATAGCCTTCAATGACATCTATAGGATAAAGCTTTTGAGAATCATTGTATTGAACATAACCATTGCTTGAGAAGGAACTGTTAGCTATGATATTAATTAAATTTTCCTCTTCAGCAATGTCTCCTGGAAGCTCAATGCTTATTTCCGGATCAACTGTTCCTGCCTCAAAAACATTGAAGGAGGAAAAAGCTGAAGATGCATCAAAATCACCAATGGCATCAGCATATACTAGAATTAGATATGATCCAACACTTAAATTTTCAATAGCAATATTCCCATATCCATTAACAACATTTACAGGATAAATCTTGGAAAAACTGGAATAAAGTACAACATTTACATTGTTAGAATACTTAGGATTAGCGCTTATTTCAACTAAAGCGGCATTTCCAACTGTAATATTGCCAACACTAATGCTTAAGTCAGGATCAATGAGTTCTTTGCTGTGAACTTCAAACTCTGAAGATAAACTGCTGGATTTATATTTCTCAGTACCTCTGAAAATCAAATTCACCCTATAAACGCCAACAGGCAGATTAAATGCCCTAGTAGCATATCCGTTAACTACATTCACATCATAAGAGATGCCATTGATTTCAACAAAGACCAAACCTGAATAATGTAAAGCTGTGGTGATTTCCATAAGCACCTCCTCACCTTCAGTTACATCATTAACCCTTAAGCCTAAATTTGGATCATCATTTCCAATAACAAATATATCGTTGCCTTCTTTTGCATAATTGCTTCTATAACTAATGTTTTCCTTGCTTAATTCCCCTGTTTGGAATATCGCTCCACCACGGTCTGCCCTATTATATTCAAACGCATCGTTTTCAATGGTTCCGCCATTGAGAAATAGACAGCCCCTCCATCATATGTGGCAACATTCGATACGAACTTACTGTAGCTTATATTTCCTCCAGTAGAGTCAAAATAGATTGCTCCTCCATTTGCAGCATTATTGTTAATGAAATTAGCAACTATAGTGCTGTTGTCAAGAGGTGCATTGAAATTTAAGGCAGCTCCATTGTCGCTTGTCTGTCCATTTATAAAAGTCAAACCTAAAACAGTGAAGTTTGAGGCTGAAATGTTCCAAATTCCGGATTTTCCTTCAGCATCAATCACCACATCACCAGTCTGATTTGGGTCAGACATAATGATAATATTTTTATTAATGTTCAAACCAACATTTCCAAGTCCCCTATAAACTCCAGGAGGAACTATAATGGCACAGCCATCTCCAACAGCATTGATTGCATCCTCAATTGTATAATAAGCATCATCAGATTCATTATCAGAACCATCATCAGAATGATGAAGAGAAACAAATTCATAAGCAATAACAGATAGGACAGCACCGAAACCTGCACCAAACCAAATCAAAGTGTTTTTAGTTGAAATTGAAGCACTTGAAGAAAATTTTAATGTCTGATAATCAGCAGTGACTGTAAAATTAACAGCGAAAGCCTTATTAGGAGTGAAATATACGCTTTTCCAGCTAGGCTTTTTGGAACTTGGCCCTACCCTAATTGCACCATGTGGAGATGTGCTTTCAAAATTAACACCAAATGGGAAAAACTTAATTGTTTTTAATGTTTTATAGGTTGTTCCAGTACTAATAACAAACTTAATTTCAGATTCTACACCCTTTTCAAGGTTATCGAGACCAAATGAAATATGTAAAGGTCGTCTGTCTAATGGATTTCCAACATCATAAGTAAATCTATCTAACATAACATTGAATTTAATATCGTCATAAGAAAAATTTCTACCCCACCAATTCTCATTGAACTCATCAACATGCATATTATCCATTTTCATAAAACAAAAATCAACTAAACTCCTAGGGACTATAAATGAATTATGTTTTATTTTATATCTTAGAGCAGCTACACTTGAATGTAAATAGATAGCAGGAGTATGGGTTGCAATTGATTTGACATAATTTTCCTGGAAAACATAAAGACCTTCATCCATCTGAAAATCAATATATAAATCAGAAGCCATGCTTGTGGCTTGATTATCAATGAAAATGCAATGGGTGAATCTAAGATTGTTTTCGTCATCAGGATCAATAGGTTCATTTCCATTCTTAAAATATCCTAAATAAGCCCCACCTACACTTCCAGCAGAATTGCGAGTGAAATTACAGAATGTTAAATCTGCATTAGAGTCTATATACAATGCACCTCCAGTATTTGAGGCACTGTTTTCTGTGAAAACTGAATCGACTATGGTTGCTATGAATCTTTCATCGCTCTCAACATATATTGCACCGCCATTATATTGTGCAGTATTGCTTTCAAAGCTAGATTGATATATCATCAACAATTTCTGAATTGATAGAAGTCCAGCATCTTTAATATAAACTGCACCACCTTCCATTTTTGCATTATTAAGAAGGAATGAAGAGTTGCCAATAACTAGATTACAGGAATTATCTGCAGTGATAGCAGCACCATTAGTTGCGGAATTTCCCTCAAATCGGCAATTTAGTAAATCAATATTAGAATTTGATGATGCAAATAGTGCGCCATCTATTGGACATCTATTATTCATGAATGTGCAATTCTGAAAATTTACTCTTGAACTTATAATCCTCACAGCATTGAATAATTGATGTAATCACCAGTACCTGGAGGAGCCAAACCCTCATAACATTCCCTCATTTCATCACTATAGCCGGCATTGATGAAATTCACATTCCTAAAAGTGATGGAAAATGGGGCGTGTATTATAGTAAACAAGACAGCTTTGAAGTCCCCGTCAATGGAATGGCCATTACCATCAATAATAGTATCCATTGTAGGATGTAATGAAATTCCCAATGCAAATGCCTCATCAGTTGTCAGATTAAAACTATAATCAGAAGTCAAACCAATTACACCTAATGGCATATTTATGTTGATAAATGTAGCTAATTGGGCAAAGGGCAATCCTCCAATAACCCCTAAATTTTGATCTGAATCAGAAGACAAATCAGAATTGTCATTATTTTCCTCTACACCTAATATATTGTCAGATAAAAAAGAATTGTCATTATTTTCATCTATACCTAATATATTGTCAGATAAATCAGAATTGTCATTATTTTCCTCTACACCTAATATATTGTCAGATAAATCATTAACATCATTTTCAGACAAAACAAGATTATTCCCATTGCTTTCATTATCTATGCTTTCATCTTCTACTGACAATGTAAACTCATTACTATCCTTTTCATTGCAAGAATCAGCTATTGCATTATCTAAATCATTATCCTCTTCCAGGATATTATCAGATAGCATAGAATTATCATTAGTGGCCAAATGGTTTATGTTCCCATCATTTTCCAAGGCCTCAAGCGCAAAATTATCCCCAATATTATTTTCTCCCACTACATCAGCAATATTGTTTGCATCCTCTGCGTTTACTGATGTAAATGAGCATAAAATAAGGAAAACAAGGAATAATAAAAATATTCTTAATCCCCTTTTCATTAACTTACTCCCCCAAGAAATATAATTAAAATTTTTATATAATATATTCTAATATAAATAACTTTATTGAATATATTATATATAATATTAGGTTTTCTTTTTAACTTTATTTGTTGAAATAGAAAATTTATAAATTTTAATGAATAATCTTATAGCTATATGCAGATGAATTGAAAAAAAGAATAAAAACATAAACACATCAAATTAAAAAAAGAACCTAAATAGAAAAAATAAAAAAAGATAGAATAATAATTTTGAAAAAAAGAAAATAAAAAAAATAATCAAATAATAAACTAAACTAAACTAAACTAAAAAAAAAGAAAAAATCAAATAAGATAATAAAAATTATCCCATTTAACTTATTGTTAATATTGCTGTTTTGTTTATTGCAGCATAAGTGCTGTCTCCTGCGAATTTTGCAACAAATGCATAGGTTCCTTTTTTGTTTATGCTAACGTTTACGCTTGCAATACCATTTGCATTGGTTTTTGCCTTGTATATTTTTCCATTGACTGTGAAAGTGATCCATTCGTCTGCAATTGGGTTTCCATTTGCAGTCTTGAATGTTGCAGTCAATGTCTTGGTCTTTGCGCTTGCTGCATAAGATTTGTTAGGAGCTGCTAAGCTAGGCTTTTGAGTGTCTACAGTTATTTTCGCTACAACAAATGAAGCATTGTACTCATCATTTCCAAGGAAGCATATCGCAAATGTGTATACTCCTTTGTATCCGAGGTTTATCTGCAATTTAGCATAACCGTCATCATCTGTAATGATTCCATCCTTTTCATAAGTGTATACAACACCATTGAACCCTATTTCCATAGGAGTGATTGCCAATGGGTTTCCGTCAGCATCTGTTAATCTCCATACGAAGTATTCTCCTGTTTTTCCTCCATCATCTTTAGAAACTGCAGTTGTGTTCATGTTTTCAAATACAATCACTGTAGCCTTTCTTTCATCAGAAATGTTTTGAGGAACAATGATGGTGTCTCCACCGGAATTGATTGAAGTTACTTCAAATTTAAATGGACCGATTCCTGCAGAAATGGTATTTCCTGCAATAGCTATTTCACCTGTAGGAGATAATACTCCTCTTTCAGAGTCAAGCTCTAAAATCCTGATTGATTCTGGAACAGTTGTATCATTGACAAGCTCAAAGCTGTTGTCAGTGATGCTTATGGACGGAGTTACAATAGATAACGGGTTTTCAGTGTCATTATCAGCAGTTGCCTTAACAACTGTGTCTCCATTAGCTAACTTAAAGTCAACACCAGTGATTGTTAGGTTTTCAGAACCATTATCGGAAATTGCAAGAACATTGAATATAGGTGTTCCATCACCTGCACTTGCAATGATAGTTCCTTCAGTTCCTGCAATTGTTACAGATTCAGTGATGTTTACATCAACAACACCTGCATAGCTGTACTTTCCTAATCTTATTGTATCTCCAGGATTTGCAGAATCGATTGCAGCTTGAATGTCTGCTGCATCTCCAGCATCAGTGTGCTTAACGGTTACGTTTCCAGGACCATAGACAGTAATATCTGCATTTAAAACACTTGAACCATGATTTTCATCACCAAGATAAGTGATTGTAACTGAACAAACTCCTATTTCACCAGCAGGAACTACTGGAACTGTGATTTTTCCTCCGGTGACAGTTACATTAGTGTCTTCACCATTAATGGAAATGGTCACTATTCCATCTATAGGATTGCCACTTTCATCAAATAGGCTTATTTGCAGATTGGAAGATTCTCCTACAACAACATCATCCACAATAGCTGATAATGATGTATTTGCAGGATAAACCTCAAACTTAGTCCATTTTATGCTTCTTTGGAATACATCTGTATGATGGAATGCTGCAAATGCAATATATCGACCAGCGTTAATATTATCTAAAGTTAATTTTCCATATCCTTCGGTAATGTTTACATGATAGGATTCCTCTGAACCATTGAACTTGAATGTCACATTTCCTGAGAATGTAGCGTTTGTACCTAATTCAACCACTAACTGCTCACCGTATGTGATGTTGGATATGCTGATGCTTAAGTTAGGATCAACCAAGTTAGGGCGAACCTCAAATTCTACTGTGACCTTGCTTTTTCTAAATACTTCAGTTTCATTAAATCTCACGGTAGCAGTGTAATTGCCAGAGGCCAAATCATCAAATGCAACAGATCCATAACCATTGGCAATCTCAACATTACGGACTTGGGAACCATTGGCAATCCCAAGATTACTGAGCTCGGAACCATTGACAGTAACACTAACATTGCCATTAAAGGTATCATTAGTATGAATCTCAATCAATACTGATTCTCCTGCAGTAACATTACTGACACTTGCTGTCAAGTTAGGATCTATCAAATCTTTATGATAAACTTCAAATTCAGCAGTTGCAGTGCTGTTTCTAAATGTATCAGTTCCATTAAACACAACAGTGGCCATATAGCTGCCTATAGGCAAATCGGAAATTTCAAACTCACCATAACCACCAACAATTGGCACCAAATATGTTGAATCTGAATTATTAATCATAAGGTCCACATCACCGCTGAAAGTCTCATTGACATAAACCTTAACCAAAACAGACTCGCCAATATTCACATTTTCTACACTGACTCTTAATTCAGGGTCAATCAACTCTTTAGGATAAACTTCAAAGTCTGTGGAATTGGCTCCACCTGCAAATCATCGATGGCATCCCAAAAGGCAGTGGCGGTATGATTGCCTAATTTCAAACCTTCCCATGTGAGAAAGCCAAATCCATTGACAACATTTACGGTTTGGATATTTAAGACATCCAAATCAATCATGACGTGAACTTGAGAAGAGAAAGCGCTGTTTGCATTGATCTCGATTAAGGCATCTTGGCCTTCAGCAATATTTCCAACGCTTATGATTAACTCAGGATCAATCAAAGGCTTTTTATAAACTTCAAATTCCTGTGTAACATTCACTCGTTTAAACTTATCATTTTCCTCTGAAAACAGCATTTGCAGTATAGACTCCATAAGGTAAACTGGCTGTTGCACTTCCATACCCATTGACAATGTTTACAGTATAAGTAAGGTTAATGACATAAACTAAAGCCATCCCTGAACAAGAGGAATCTGCATTGATTTCAAATAAAACAGGCTGTCCTTCTGTAACGTTATTGATGCTAAGACTTAAAGAAGGATCAGTGCTTCCTACAGCATAAATGTCATTTCCTTCATTAGCCATATTGTTTGTAAAAGTTATATTCTCGTTGTTCAAATCACCCATAAGGAATATTGCACCACCACGGTCTGCCGGTTATATTCAAAAGTGTCATTTATAATCGTTCCGCCATCTGAGAAATAAACAGCACCTCCATCATATGTGGCAACATTCGACGTGAACTTACTGTAGCTGATATTTCCTCCAGTTGAGGCGAAATAGATAGCTCCTCCATTGGCAGCATTATTGTTAACGAAAATGGATATGATTGTACAATTATCCATAGGCTCATTGAACATGAGAGCCCCACCGTCACCGTTAGTTAGCCCATTGGAAAAAGTCAGTCCTAAAAGGGTAATGTTTGTAGCGGAAATGTTCCATATCCATGACTGACCCTACCCATCAATTATCACATCACCAGTCTGATTAGGGTCTGACATTATGACTATGTTCTTATTGATGTTCAATCCAACGTTTCCAATTCCTCTGTAAACTCCTGGAGGAACTATAATCGCAAATCCATCATCAATATTATTGATTGCCTCTTCAAATGTGGCAAAGGAAGATGTATCATCAGACAAATCTTCGCGTATGCGAACAATACCATAAACGAGAAGTCCGACAGTAACTCCAGCACCTGTCCAAGTCACTACCATTTTTCTAGTAGGCCAAGACCAAGCCTGATATGTTATGTTCTCATAATCCAATATGACGCTAAGGCTAACGGTACCAACTTTATTAGGAGTGAAAAATATGCTACGTCTTGAATTAGGGAAAAGTTCAGATGGGCTGATTGTTGCAACACCATCAGAGGTAAAACAATTTGCCTCAACACCATATGGGAAAAACGGGAGGAACTCATAATTATTTTTAGGGCTTAACTCGAATTCACTTTGAACATTTGCATAAAGAGTTGGAGATTTAAGAGCGAAACGGACATGAGATTGATCGAAAGGTCTTGAAATATCAAAAATACGGCCATCCACATCAATTATAAATCGAGTATTTGAATATGGGTTATTTCTTCCCCACCAATTTTCAATGACATTAGAGATACGAGTATTTTCAATTTCATATAGCAAAAATCAGATGTGGAATTCGGCACAACGAAAGAATTTTGTTTAATAATAAAATTTACTCTTTCAGATTCAGATTTCAAATGAATGGCAGGAACTTCAACAGAACTACTTTTCACATAAATCTCCCGAAGTACAAAAAGCCCAGTATACTCTGCTATATTAATGTAAAGATCACTGGCTAAATCTTCTGCATGATTACCAATGAGTTTGCATTGGGTAAACCTTAGAAGGACTGCAACAGTTTCATCATATGGTTCATTACTTAAATATCCCATAGCCCCTAAATAAGCTCCCCCTACACTTTGAGCTTGATTTTCGATAAACTCACAGAGGTCAAGGCTACAACGGCATACTAAATACAGCCCGCCACCAGTTTCCTCTGCTTTTTTTCCTGTAAAATTTGAATTTAACAGAAATAAAAGAGTATTCCCATCTTCATCGGCACAAATTCCACCTCCGTTATATCCTGCAGTATTGGAAGCGAAGTTGCAATCAATTATTTTAACAGTATTATTTTCATTTAACAGCTGAGTCTCTTTAATATAAATAGCTCCCCCATCCATCTATGCCATATTTTGGGCAAAATCACTTTGGTAAATTTCTACAGAGCATGAATGGTCCATTGTAATCGCAGCACCGTTGGCAGCATTGTTTGACAGGAATTGAGAATTAAAAACCTCAAATTTTGAAAATGATGAAGCGGATATTGCCCCATCCATAGTGCACTTATTGGATATGAATTTGCAATTACTAAACATTACATCAGACCCTACAATCCGGACAGCATTAATTATCTTGCGAACATCTCCAGTACCTGGAGGAGCCTGATTACGATAACAATCCTCCATATCATTGCTGTAGCCAACATTTATAAATGTCAGATTATTGAAAGTGACTCTAAACTGAGCATTTAGTATATTGAATAATGCAGCTTTATAATCCCCATCAATAATATGGCCATTTCCATTAATGACAGTATTCATTACAGGCTGTATTGAAATTCCAAATACAAATGCTTCATCATATTGCAGATTAAATGCATAATCTGATTCTAAATTTATCAGACCTACTGGCAATGCTGCAGCGATATCTTGAGATTATTGACTAAAGGTTAATCCTGGAATAGCAGCTAATTTTTGCTGTGAACCCTTTGATGCAACTGAATAATCATTTTGAGAACTGTTTTCATTAGCAATGATATCATTTCCATATTCATCATTCAGTAAAACATTCTCACCAGCAAAGCCACTATCTATAGAAGAATAATCCCCTATAGACATATCATCAAAATCAGTAAAACTACTATCTATAGACGAATCACTCTCAAAATCATTTAAATTATCATCTACAACAAAACATTATCCTGCGAATTTTTCTCATTACTTATATCACTTTTTAAAGTTATTTCATTTACATTTTCATTAAAATCGCTTATTTCTATTGCATCTGCCATATTACTCATATCAGTAGCATAAGGTGATGTCAATGTGCATAAAAGAAGTAGTGTTAGCAATAATAATGAAAATGGTTTTAGACCCCATTTCATTTAGTTTCCCCATCAGATTTCTTTATCTTTTATAAATTTATCCAATATGATATATATATATATATATATATATATTTTATATAATATATAAATGAGTATGTTTACAAGATTAAGTAATAATTTTAAATGATGATAAAAGATGAAAAAATAAAATGAAAAATAGAAAATTAATAATACTATAAAAAGAGAAATAGATAAATAGGAAATTTTAAAAGAGAAAATTTAAAAGGAAAAATTTAAAATTATAAAACCATTTAAGGAGGAAAACATGATCGGCTTAAAAAACATCAATACGGAAAACAAGTATGATGAAACAGATGAGAAAAAACTTAAAATAGCTGATACAATATCTGTTTTTACAAATCCTCCTATAATTACCATCCCATTATTTTTATTGATCTGTATAATTCTTGCAAGTAGCGGAACTCCTTTTACAAGCAGCTTTAATTTTAATTGGAGCCAATTCATAATAACAGAAATGATTTCACTTGTCTTTGCCTCTATCTTGCAAATGGCAATCATCCTATACTGGGCAAAGAAATTGAATACAGACAAGGACATATCAAATAGGGAAGACCGTTTCATTCCACTTATTGTAGGTGTAGTGTCCTACTTAATTGGTTTCATAATTTCATTAATCCTTGGAGTTTCCAACTTTTTAACAGTTTTGATCTTATGCTATGCAGTGAATACATTTATTGTAATGCTCATTACAGTCAAATGGAAAATCAGTATACATACAACTGGATTAACAGGACCTGTAGCAGCTTTAATTATGCTTCTTGGACCAATAGGTGCATTGTTTGGATTGCTTTATCCTATACTCATTTGGAGCAGATTCACCTTAAAGAAACATACTATGGCTCAAGCAATAGCTGGAGGAGTCTTTGGATTGGTGATGACCGTTTTGGAAGCCTATCTTTACATGAATCTATTGAATTTGCCAGTCTACAATCTAGTTCCATTAAATGAGTGCTTATGGATGATACTTGCTATAATCATTACACCTATCATTTTAGGGATTTTAACAGTTTTGAATGAAAATGGAAACAGAAATACAAAAAAGATTTTCTACATATTGATGATTCTTGTATTTGTATTCTTCCTACTTTCAGGACATCAATCTGCATTGATAATCTTTGTTCTTACAACAATCGTTTCAATTTTAGTCAGCTATTTTGGTGGAGAAAACTTTAGCTGGTTTAGAGCAATTGCTTAAGAAACAAAAAAAAGAATAAATAACACTTATTTTATAATTTTAAAACAATTAAATAAGAAACAAAAAAAGAATAAATAACACTTATTTTATAATTTTAAAATAATTAAATAAGAAACAAAAAAAAGAATAAATAACACTTATTTTATAATTTTAAAGCAATTAAATAAGAAACAAAAAAATAACAAATAATTCTTTTTTTATAATTTTTAATAGCTAATCCAAATCCAATTATAAATTATGAGACTCTTTTTTGACATTAAATAACTTAA
Source organism: uncultured Methanobrevibacter sp. (assembly GCF_902769175.1). Taxonomy (GTDB): domain Archaea; phylum Methanobacteriota; class Methanobacteria; order Methanobacteriales; family Methanobacteriaceae; genus Methanobrevibacter. Next base: position 35,976 of record NZ_CACXNW010000004.1, on the reverse strand, counting down.
GAATAGCATACTCTTTAAATATTATTAAAAAGATAAATATAATAAAATTATGCTAATTTAGTTTAAAGCAATTTAACTAAAAATAAGCTAATTAAAAAGAAAAATAACTATGAAAAATTATGAAAATAATTATGAAAATAATTATAAAAAGTAATTTGAAAACTAACTATATAAAGATTTAAAAAGGTGAATTTATGAGAATTGTAGCGGCTATTGGAGGATCAATACTATTACAGGATTACAACGCTGAAAGATTTAAGGAATATGCAAGGCTCTTGAAGGAACAAAGTGAAGAGCATGAAATATTTGTTGTTGTAGGTGGAGGAAAACCTGCAAGAGAGTATATTGGAGTTGTAAGAGACCTTGGTGCAGGAGAGGCTAAATGTGATGATATTGGAATAGAAGTTACAAGAGTCAATGCAAAGCTCCTATTGCTTGCACTTGGTGATTCTGCTTATCAAAAAGTTCCTCATAACTTCCAAGAAGCATTGGAATACTCTGCAACTGGAAAAATAGTTGTTATGGGTGGAACTGAACCTGCACACAGTACAGATGCAGTATCTGCAATCTTAGCAGAATATGTTCAAGCGGACATGCTTGTCAACTTAACCGCTGTAGATGGATTATACACCAAAGATCCTAAAAAATATGATGATGCTGAATTGATTGAAGAGATAACCGCTTCTGACATGATGAATATCATCAGCGGCAATGAGGTTAAGGCAGGAACCTATGAATTCATTGACATGACTGCAATTCAAATGATTAAGCGTTCCAACTTGGAAACTGTAATAGCTAATGGTAATGAACCTCAAAACCTCATTAAAGCAATTAAAGGCGAAAAGATTGGAACACGAGTTATATCTGAATAAACAATTTATTTTATAACACTCTTTTTTTATTTTTAAAATTATTGTAAAATTTTAAATTAAAGATTTTTTAAAAATTATTTCTTATTTTAAGTGATTTAAATGACTGGATTAATTGATATAGGATTAAACTTAATGCATAAGTCCTTTGACAAAAACAGAGATGAGATAATAAGCAATGCAAATGCAGTTGGAGTAAGCCAGTTTGTTATTACTGGAACAAATATAAGGTCAAGTGAAACTGCATTGGAATATGCAAAGCAGGACAAATTCAAAGGAGTCTTATTCTCAACTGCAGGTGTTCATCCCCATGATGCTAAAAGCTGTGATGATGAAACCATTGAAACACTAAAGAGATTTGCAAAGGAAGACTGTGTAGTGGCAATTGGAGAATGCGGTCTTGACTATAACAGAAACTATTCTCCACAGGATGTTCAAAGAAAATGGTTTGAAGAGCAAGTAAAGCTTGCAGATGAATTGGATATGCCATTGTTCCTCCATGAAAGGGAAGCTCATGATGATTTAGTCAAAATATTGGAAAAATATCCTAATATGTGTGAAAAGGCTTGTGTCCATTGCTTTACAGGAACCAAAGAGGAAGCTGAAAAATACCTTGAATTAGGCTGCTACATTGGAGTGACCGGTTGGATCTGCGATGAGAGAAGAGGCCAATCATTGCAGGAAGCAGTTACAGTCATACCTCCTGAAAAGATGATGATAGAAACTGATGCTCCATTCCTGATTCCAAGAAATTTCCCTAAAAAGCCTAAATCAAATAAGAACAAGCCTGAATATCTTCCACATATCCTAAATACAATAGCTGAATACAAAGGCATGGATAGGGAAGAGCTTGGAGAAAAGGTAAGTGAAACAACAAGAAAATTCTTCAATATATAATGATGAAAAATAATTATTATGAATAAATAATTATTATGAAAAAAATTATTTTGAAATTTAAAAAAAAATCATCAATTAGAAAATTTTTAAATAATATTAAATGAATAAAATAATGTGTATAAAAATTTAAATAATTGGATTTAATCAAATATTTAGATATTTAAATTTACTTAATTCAAAAAATTTTTTAAAATAAATCAAGATTATAGAAAAATTAAAAAAAGGAAGGTGAAGAATTATGGTAGAACCACACAAACATTGTCCAGTATGTGGAACCCCAATACCAATGAAGGAAAGGGTATGCTCCTCAGATTGTGAAAAAGTATTAACCCAACAACAAAAAAACATTAGAAAAAGCAGAATAATGCTGTTTGGAGTAATTGTAATATTCATTTTAGTATGGACATATTTCATGTACTTCAAATAAATGGAATTTTTCATCAAAAAGAACTCAAAAGTTATTAATTTTTTAAAAATTAAGTTTATAAATTATTTTTATGAATTAAGTTCATAAATTAATTTATGAATTAATTTTAAGAATTATTTTAATAGCTAATTAATTTTTAAAAAAAAAAACTATTTTTAAGTGATAAAATGTTATTATCCTCAACAAGTACTTTAGATAACAAAACTATAATAAAATATCATGGATTGGTTCATGGAGAATCATTAATCGGATCCAATATTTATAAGGATTTATTTTCTGGAGTTAGAGATGTTGTTGCAGGCAGAACTTCCACTTATGAAGAAGACCTTGATGGTGCAAGAAATGAAGCTATTGAAGCCATCGAAGCTAAAGCAAAAGAGTATGGCGCCAATGGAATCATAGGATTGAAGATTTCCTACAATAACCTTGGAGGTACAATGGGAAATACCATTTTAGTTAGCGTTTATGGAACTGCTGTAACTTACAAAGACTAAACATTGATAAATGCTTATTAAAACTATCTAACTTTAAAAAAGCACAAAAAATAAACGCTTATAAAAACCATCTAACTAAGAAAAACAAAAAAACGCTTATAAAAACCATCTAACTTAGAAAAACAATAAATTAATGAATGAAAACAATCCAACTTAAAAGAAATCAGTCTTAATAAAACTTTTTTTAAAAAATAAAACCAAAGAGTGAATAAATGACAAGCGAAATTAAAAATAAGTTAAATAACTTAAAAAACAAGGAAGGGCGAAAAAAATTCCTTATTGAAATAGCATGTATTGCATTTGGAACAATCGTAGGTATAGCAACCTATGTTTTATGCCTATACACTAATTTTGCTATTTTCGGATGGAATTTTGGTCTAGTCTTGTCTCCTCTTTTTGCAGGATATGCAGAAAGCTTTGTTGCAAAAAGGTACCTTCATGAAAGTACAGGAGCAGTAAGCGCATTTATTCTTTTCATAATTACAGTAATATATGGTTTTATTATAGCAAATCCAACTTTAGGATTTAATGTGATTACCGCAGGAAGCATAGTCATAATCATCCAAGCGGCATTTCCTACCGCAATGAATTATTTCCTAATAGCAATGGGTTTAGGTATCGTATCACACCTTTCAGGAGTATTCAAGAAAATAACAAAATTCTTTACTGGATTATATGAGAGAATCTTTAAAAAAGAGTCAAAAGTAAAAAAGGCTTATCAGCAAAAGCAAATTTATGGAGAAAGGCAAATCAACCACAGATATGATTTTTATGATATGGAACTTAATATGAACGACTTGGGAGTTCGCCTATTAACTTTAGAATACCCTCCAGAAGGATTGAAAATTAAAGAACAGAAAGGAATCTATATATCAAGACATATCTTTTCCTCCAACAGAACAGAAGAAATAAAAGAAGGTCTTGAAGATCAGCTGGAAGAAAATGTGCTAATTGGAGTTAAACTAGCTCAAGATAAGGCAATACTAAAATTAATTAAGGAACTAAAGGCTGATGGATGCAACGGCATAATGAATTTAGAAATAATCTTTGATACTGTTGGACCTAAAAAAGGAGATAATGTAAACCAAGTATTCCTTAAAGGAACTGGAGTCGTTTTTGAAGAAGATGGAATTTAAGTTAATAAAAAATGATTTTTTATTAACTCTATTTCAAAACTCCAAAACTTATTTTATTAGCTTTATTTTTACAATTGTAAAAAAGCCAAAACTAATTTATAATTAACTCTTTTTAAATTAAAAAAAAGCTAAAACCATCTATAAATAACTATTTTTACAATTAAAAAAAAAAAGCCAAAACCATCTATAAATAACTATTTTTACAATTAAAAAAAAAAAAACATTATTTTTAGAAAAAGAATAATGTTTTTTGTCTATCTTATTTTTTTTATAAACCTAATAGGATGCTGATTGGATCAAATCCAATCATCTTAATTGCCATATAAATTAATATGATGGCAAATATTTGTTTTAATCTTTTTTCAGGCAATTTATAAGCTAATTTTGCACCAACAGTTGCCATAGGTACTGAAAAGAGAACAATAACTACAAAATTCACCAAACTAACATATCCTAATGAGTAAGGCATTGGATTAACTCCAAAACCAGTGTAAATATAAGAGATAAGTCCTCCAATAGCTGTAAAGGCAATGAATACAGAAGATGTTCCAATAGCTTCAATCAAGGTAAATCCAAACAATATGCAAAGGGATGGAATCAGGAAAACTCCTCCACCTACACCAAGCAATCCGGAGACAATTCCTATTAAAAATCCTACAATTCCTGCATTGACTAAATTGAAATTGATCAATGCCTTTTCTCCATCGCTTCTTGAACCAAATAGCATATTCAAAGCTACAAAAAGCAAAAGACAGGCAAATATGATTTGCAAGATTCTTGATGGAACCATATTAGCAATGAGACCACCACAAAATCCACCTACAATACCAAAAACAGCAAGCTTAATTCCTGGCTTGACAATATCCTTATTCTTTTTCTGATGCTGATATGCACCAGAAGAAGCTGTTGGAATGATTATTGCCAAACTGGTTCCTAATGACACCATCATGGCAAGTGAAGGATCAATGCCTTCTGATGTTAATAAGAAGAACTGCAAAGGAACCATTAGGAATCCTCCACCTACACCAAGCAAACCTGAAGCAAGCCCCGCAAAGATTCCTATCAAGACTAAACCGATATAAAAGCCAATTGAATACATAATCTCACGTAATAATTCTTAAAAAATAAATTAATTAAATAAATCTAATAAAACTAATTGAACTATGAATTAATAAATAGAGCAATGATTTATATTAATAGTTTCTAAAAACTTATATTTAAAATGAAATATAAATAATTAACTAATAAATAGATATTTTATAAAAAAATTAAAAAATATCCTTAAACATTTATTTTTAATGGGAGAAAGTCTTATGAATCGAAAATTAAACAAATATATTCCCTTTGGAATACTATTAATCATTTTAGGAGGATCACTATACTTCCTAAGCGGCATAGACCAATTCATAAGACCATTTACCCAACCGATTCTAATGGGCTCCTCTAAGGGAAAGGACATTCTGTTTTTTGTTCTCCTTGGAATAACAATCATATTATCCACAATTGGAGATAATGAAAGAGTATCCAATTATTTCAAAGGATTGTCAATTCCAGAATTCCTTAAAGATAAGAATTTCTATTTAAAGTTATCTCTAATCTTAGTTTTATTTACTGCAACAGCGGGATTGATAGTGGAATTGTATTTAAGAAATTCACTTGGAATAGGATGGAATACAATACTTGTAATCATGAATCCAAGTCTTACAAGCACAAGCATATTGCATTCCCATTTGTATAAGGCAATATTTGGAACAATCATAGGAATGTTTCTAAGCCATATTCCAACAGGAATACACACTGGAAGCTCATTAAGTGCCTATACTCCAAGCATAATAAATCTACTGTTCATTTTAATTCCAATCACCTACATTGTCATGATTCTTTCCCTGCAAAGACGCAAGGCCTTTCCAAGAATATTGCTGTCATTTGCAATCACTATTGGAATCATTGGAGTTATAGATGGTGGATTCTTCGGCACTCCTGCGATTGGAGGAATATATGTCTTACTAATATTAATGTTTAATGGCAGCCAGCTGGATGCAATTTCAGATTTGATAACTGATAAGGAAAAAAGGCCACATATAAAAGGCAAATTAAATGATGACTGGAAAGACTTTAAATCACTATTTTCTCTTAAAATCGGCCAAAACAAAAAAACAGGCCTTAAATTTTTGAAGAATTTGATTCCGCATATAGCTTTGATATTGATTATTGTCTTAAGGTTTTCAATAGCATTTTATGGTGCAAGTCCAGATTCCTATGAACTTAATATATGCAATGCACATGACATTGATGCATTAGATCAATACGATACATTAAATTTAACAGAGGATGGAAATAAAACAACAATCTACATTTCAAATCAATATAATGAAATGGAATTGTTAAATAACTTGGCCATTAGTTTAGATGGAAAATGCGATTGGTATTCTCTTAGCTGGAACATATATTCATACTTTTAAACAATAAATGTTTAAATAGAGTTAACCAAATATAATTTTAATATTTTAATAATTTTATATATCAATAAACAAAAAATAAGCAAACAAATGTTTTAATAAGTTTATTAAACAAAATCAATCCAAAAACAGCAAACAAATCTTTAATAAGTTTAAATTAAATCAAATTCGATTAAAATACAATGCAATCAAGAGAGGATACAATGAAAATCAGCATTATCATACCAACATATAATGAAGAGGAATACCTTCCTAAACTTCTTGAAAGTATTAAGACCCAGGATTTCACTGATTATGAAGTTATTGTTGCAGATGCACAGTCAAATGATAATACAAGAGAGATTGCTAAGGAATATGGATGCATTGTAGTTGAAGGAGGGCTTCCAGGACCTGGAAGAAATCGAGGTGCAGAAGTTGCTCAAGGAGAGATATTGCTGTTTTTAGACTCTGACTTAGAGCTTACAGAACATTATCTGAGAAATGTTATAGAAGAGTTTGAAGAAGGGGAATATGGAATTGCAATCACCCAAATGACTCCATTGTCCCAAAAGAAAAGAGACATTTACCTTCATGACCTTGCAAACTGGTTTATGATAGCTGTTGAAAACATCAAGCCACATGGTGCAGGATGTTATGGAATCATATCCAGAAGAGAGCTGCATGAAGAGATAAATGGATTTGATGAAAACTTGAGCTTTGGTGAAGACACTGATTATATCGAACGTATGGCAGAAATAAGCGAGTTTAAAGTGCTTAGAAATGCAAAAATTGGTGTTTCCACAAGAAGGCTTGAAGAGGAAGGCCTTTACACTTTGCTTAAGCAATACGGAAAAAGTACTGTAAATGACTTTAGAGGAAAAAGAACCACTGCTGAAGAGTTAGGCTATGGATTTGGACATGATTCTACAGAAAGTCCTATTAAATCAATTGAAAACATAGAAGACTATGAATTTGAACATAACCCAATAGAAGCACTTGACAGTGTGGAAATGGAAAAGATAGCTGAAAAATCAAGAAATAGAAAAATAAAGGACAGAATCAATAAATTCAAAGATCGTGAACCTGAAGAAAACGAATTGCTTGAAGTTAAGGTTAATGAAAATGAGACCACTTTAATAGGAGTCAATTCCGAAAGCGCAGAACACTTGGAAGCGGCTGTACATTCAGACACACCTCTCTTATCAAGTGGAGAAGGGGATAATGCCCTGATAAGCTTAGATGATGCAATTGCAGAAACAGGAAGAAAAAGAATATTCTATTCAGTATGTGGAGAAGGAATGGGACATGCAATCAGAAGCAGCGTAATATTAGAGCATTTGACTAAAAAATATGATGTTTATATCTTCTCAAGCGAAAGGGCATATGAGTTCCTTGCAAAGAAGTTTGATAATGTATTCGAAATTGGAGGATTCAATACTGTCTATGAAAATAATGTTGTAAGAACCAAGAAAACATTCTTCAAAGCAATGAAAGCAAATCCTACAAACTTAAAAGATGGATACAATGTTTTATATAAGCAATACAAGAAAATAAAGCCAAATATAATAATTTCTGACTTTGAAAACTATTCCAGTATTCTAAGCAAGCTAATGAACATTCCATTAATCAGCTTAGACAATATACATATGATTACACAATGTGAATATGATTATCCTCCAAAACATAGAATAGACATGCTTATGGCAATAGCTGTAACCAAATCATATATCCTAAGACCTAAAAGGCATATCATTACCAACTTTTTCCATCCACCGTTAAAGCACCCTAATATGACTGCACAGTACCCTCCTGTTTTAAGGGAAGAGATTCTAAAGCTAAAGCCGGAAGAGGGAGAGCATGTTTTGGTTTATCAAACTGCAGAATCAAGCATAAACCTTATGGAAGAGCTTAAGAAACTGGATCATGAGTTTATTGTATATGGATTCAATAAGGATGAAGTTGATGGGAACTTAACATACAGGTCATTTAATGAGGAGCAAATCTTTGAGGATATGAGAACTGCTAAAGCAATCATAGTAAATGGAGGATTTACCATGATTTCAGAGGCAATTTATCTTAAGAAGCCTATTTACTGCACTCCTGCACATAAGAACTTTGAACAGATATTAAATGGATTCTATGTAGAAAAATTTGGTTTCGGAGAATCTCATGATGAATTGAATGTTGAAGAGATTGAAAGCATTTTAGCAAATCTTGACAAGTACCAAGAAAACTTGAATAAGGTTGAACCATGGGACAATACTGAAATCCTAAAGGATCTTGACTTAAGCATTGAAAAGTATTCAAGACTTGATTACTGATTTCATTATTTTTTTATTCAAATTTTTTTAATATAATTTATGAAATTATAGATAATTTACAAAATTTTTTTTCAAATTTATTCAAGTCTAAGCTATAAAATTATAGAAAATTTACAAAATTTTTTATTCAAATCTTTTCTAATCCTGGCTATAAAATTATAGATAATTTACAAAATTTTTTTATTCAAAATCTTCAAGAATTAACAAAAAACCATCACCAATATACAAAATTTTTTTATTCAAAATCTTCAAGAATTAACAAAAAAGCATCACCAATATACAAAATTTTTTTATTCATTTGTGCTAAACTTGACTATCAAATTATAATAGCCATGCCTTTGACCATCATTTTTTTCACGACAAGAATATTTGTTAAAATGTTTATTTTTAAAATTTAATCATTTAAAACTATTTTTTTTATCATTTCACGAAATTACACGATTTTACGTGAACACAATTTTTTATATTAAAAAAAGGAAATAATTTTAAAAAAATAAAATCGTTTTTTATTAATCAAACAAAATACAAAAACATGAAAATTAAATCAAAAATAAAATAGTTCCCAATCAATCAAACAAAATACAAAAACATGAAAATTAAATCAAAAATAAAATAGTTCCCAATCAATCAAACAAAATACAAAAATTTGAAAATAGATTAAAAAAAAAAATAATAGTTTCATACTAATCAAACAATAGATGAAAACCTAAAAAATTAGAATGTGAATAAAATTGATAAGACTAAAAAATATTAAAAAAAGTAAAAATAAAAAAAGAAAAAATTTGGTGTCTAAAGTGTGACACCCATTTCTAATTGTTCGGTAAGTTCCTTGTATCTGTTACGGATGGTTACTTCAGTTACACCTGCAACATCTGCAACATCTCTTTGAGTTTTTCTTTCACCTAATAAAACAGATGCAATGTATAATGCAGCAGCAGCTACACCAGTAGGACCTCTACCTGAAGTTAATCCTTTTTCCATTGCTTTTTCAATGATTTCAATGGATCTGGATTGTACTTCACCAGATAATCCAAGTTCACTTGCAAATCTAGGAACATAGTCTACTGGAGAAGTAGGAGGCAACTTAATGTTCAATTCTCTTGTCAAGAATCTGTAAGTTCTTCCAACTTCCTTTTTGCTTACTCTGGAAACTTCAGCAATTTCATCTAAAGTACGTGGAACTTTACATCTTCTACAAGCTGCATATAATGAAGCAGCTACAACACCTTCAATACTTCTTCCACGGATAAGCTTGTTTTCTACAGCACTTCTGTAAACAACAGAAGCAGATTCTCTTACGCTTCTTGGAAGACCTAATCTTGAAGAGTCTCTGTCTAATTCACTTAAAGCAAAAGCCAAGTTACGTTCAGTAGCACCAGAAATCCTGATTTTTCTTTGCCATTTTCTTAAACGGTACCATTGAGCTCTGTTTCTTGCAGGAATATCTCTACCATAGATATCTTTATTCCTCCAATCAATCATTGTACTTAAACCTTTATCGTGAATAGTGTAAGTAATAGGAGCACCTACTCTTGTACGTTTGTCTCTTTGTTCATGGTCAAATGCTCTCCATTCAGGACCCATATCTACAAGATTATCATCAATAACTAAACCACAGTTAGCACAAACAACTTCTGCTCTTTCATAGTCACCAATTAAATCAGTGGATCCGCATTGAGGACATACAGTTTGTTTTTCTTGTTCAGAGGTTTCTTTTTTTCTTCTTCTTGAAGTTCTTTTAGAACTTTCACGAACCTCAACACTTAATCCTTCTTTCGTGTTAATCTCTCCTATTAAGTAATTTAAAAAGTTTTTATTCTCTAATGATGAGAAATAAGATTTATGAATTTCCCTAAAAAACAAATAGAGAAATAAGTTTTTAAAGACTTCCCTAATAAAAAATAGAGAAAATTATTATAGATTCCCTTAAAAAAACAATAGAGAAATAAGTTTTTAAAGACTTCCCTAATAAAAAATAGAGAAAATTATTATAGATTCCCTTAAAAAAACAATAGAGAAATAAGTTTTTAAAAGTTATTAAAATTATTAAAAGTTTTTAAATCAACCTAATTGTTTCTTCTTCTTTTTGAATTAGATCTTTTGGAATTCCGTCTAGACTTTGAGTTCCTCTTTGAACCCTTTTTACCTTTTTTACTGAGTTTTTCCATTTCACTTTTAGTAGAAACAAAAAGCTTTTCACCTTGTCTACTTTCAAGATCCCTCCTATTTACAGACCTAAAAATATTTACGGAAACATATGGATTTTTCACTGGCCCAAAAATAGAGTATACCTTACCTATCTTCTGTTTGTCATTTGTAAAAACAAAAGCTCCTGCTGGAGGAGTCTTGGTGGTTTTAACAATAAGCTTTCCAGAATTAGCAAGGTGTGAAATGTTACCTAAAAATTTCATAAAAAATCATCTTAAAAATAAACTTAGTACATCTTAATATTAAGCTACGATAGTATTTAAATGTTTCGATGCCTTTATATATAAAAATTTCTTATTAAAAAGGATTTCTAAATAATCCTAATAATAATACTTATAAATACCATAAGTTTAATCCTTAATCCATAAAACAATTGATTAAGAATAGTTAAAAAACTAACGAACTGTCTAATGCCCTAATTTCTTAAATTTGATTAATTTTATTCGTTACTAATAGAAATAAACAAAAAATTATTAGATTTGCAATCAATTCGAAATATGGATAAGAATAAAAAAATATCCTTTAAAAAAATTATACAGTGATTAGTTTAATCATAATTGTACTCCATCATATATAAAGCTTGTTGCAATTTAATAAATTTATCAAGAATTATATGAAAATATTCAACAACGGAAATGCTCAAAAGAAGAAAAAATAATATGAAAACCCTAAGCAACGGAAATGCTCAAAAGAAGAAAAAATAATATGAAAACCCTAAGCAACGGAAATGCTTAAAGAAAAAAAATAATATGAAAACATTAAGAATGAAAAGAATCTAAAGAGAAGAAAAAATTAATATGAACCATTGATAAAAATAAGAATATGACTAAAATCAGCCAATTGCAAGAAATAATAGACAATTCAAACAATATTGTATTTTTTGGAGGAGCAGGTGTCTCAACAGAAAGTGGAATACCTGACTTTAGATCTGAAAGCGGAATATTTAACAGCCTAAAAAAGTATGGTGCAAGCCCTGAACAATTAGTTTCACATAGCTACTATATAGACCATACTGAAGAATTCTACAATTACTACAAGGAAAACCTTGTCTTCAAGGATGCAGAACCTAATCCGGCCCATATAAAATTAGCAGAACTTGAAAAGGCAGGAAAGCTAAAGGCAGTAATCACCCAAAACATTGATGGATTGCATCAAAAGGCAGGAAGCAAAAAGGTTTTTGAACTTCACGGAAGCATTCACAGAAACTATTGCCAAATCTGCAATAGGGAATATGGTTTAGACCATATCTTAGAAAGTGATGGAATTCCAAAATGTGAATGTGGAGGAATCATCAAGCCAGATGTTGTGCTTTATGAAGAGCCTTTAGACAACTTTGTAATGAATTCTGCTATCCATTACATCTCTGATGCAGACACTTTAATAATTGGAGGAACTTCACTTGTGGTATATCCTGCTGCAGGATTGATAAATTACTTCAACGGTTCAAAACTTGTTCTAATCAATAAAAGCGAAACACCATATGATGGATTAGCCAGCTTAGTCATTAATGAGGCAATTGGAGAAACATTAGACCAAATAGAAATAAAATAAATTAAAAAATATTGAAATTGAATAAAATATTGGAATTGAATAAAACAGGCTAAAATTGAAATAATGAAAATTAAATTAAATAGAATATTGAAATTATAAAATATTGAAAATAAATAATAAATAGAATAATATAATTTAATATAATAATGAAAAATAAAAAAATAAAAAAAAATGTAAAATAAGTAAATAATTAAAATAGAAAAAAATCAAAATAATCAAAATTATTAAAATAAGTAAAATTAGTAAAATAGTGAAATAAGCAAAATAGAAAAAAAGAAAATAATTAAAAGTAAAATAAAAATATTTTACAAATAAAAGATAATTATCTGTTTAATCCAATGATTTCAGATAATAATCTTCCTTTTTTTAGTTCCTTAATTATATGGCTTTCCTTAACCTTAACATTAAAGGTAGCTACCATAGTTTCATGGAATAATTCCTTAGGAATCACTACAACACCATTTTGATCACCAAAGACAAAGTCTCCAGGCCTTATGATATCTTCATCTATTTCCAATTCAACATTGATTTCCCCAAGTCCTAATGCCTTTCCTGCATTTGGAAGGTAATCAAGTGCAAATACTGGATAATCCAAGTCTACAAGAGCATCCATATCTCTTGCCCAGCCATATAAAACGGTTCCAGCGATTCCCTTTTCACCTGCACAAGTGGAAGCAAGCTCTCCCCATACTGATGCTGGCTTGCCATATGTGTAAATGAATAGGACTTCCCCCTTTTCTGCATTATCCATAGCCATTAGGGAAGTTCCCCAGTCATCTGTATTTGTCTTTGCAGTGAATATCTTACCGTAAACCTTATTATTATTCATTGGTTTCAAACCTGCAATAACCCCGTTCCTGCCTGAAACAGAAGCATAAGCATCTGAAACTTGACAAGCGGAACTTGAATCCAATATCTTTTTTAATAATGCATGATTCTTGCTTTTTTCATTATCCAAATCATCAATGGAAAAATCATATTTTGCAATGTCAACATCATCCAAATCAATCACTTTAGATGACTTTTTAAGTAAAGTTTTTGGAGTGACCTTAGCCAAATTAAACACCTCGAAAAAATAAAATAATTATTAATATTAATTAAAAAAATGATTAATGCATCTATAATTAAATTTCTAAAAGATATTTAATAAACATTTCTAATAATTAAAAAGCAGCACCATTCAGAATATAAATTTTTGCAATTGTATTGCCAAATCCAATGATGAAATTATTGATAAATTTACCATTTATTAAAAAATTAAAGTGCTTAGATAAACAAATAAAATAATTTATATATTATGATATAGATATATTTAAGTGGATACTAAAATCATATAAAAATGATATAATATTATAATAACAATATTAATTAATTAGAAAATCATTAGGAATTATCAATTAATTAATTCATTATTAATTACGATTATTACGATTATTATTAAAATTAAAGATATAAGGTGAAAGGAAATAAATCATTATTAACTAAAATAAACTAATTACCATTAAATAAATTCTGAATAAATTTTTACTTGAAATAAATAATGTATATCACTTACAATATAAAAAAACAATTATTCATTGACTTATTTGAATTAGCTTATAAAACTACTTTTGCCAAAGAAATTAAAATCAAGGATTTTAATCAAAATTATTTAAATATAAAATCAAAAAGCGATTTAAATTAAAATAGGTTTGAATTTTAATTAGATCAATCACTCAATTTATTACTTTCGATCAAAATGAGATGACAAACTAATAAGAAATTATTAAAGAGATATTTAAATAATCGTCTTTAACTTTTAATCAAATAGCTATCTTTTTTTATATGGTTTCTTAGAAAATTCAATATTTATTTGCCTATGGCAAATTTTAGAAATTCTAAATGGTATCTGCTTTTATCAATTAATTAATTAAAATTAATTAAATAATTAATCAATTTATTACAAATTACAGTATAATTTAAAAATTATAATCAATTAAATTAAAATTTTATTAATTAAAATTAATTATAATTAAGCTAGTAGTGATGATTGTTATTATGCTAAATCTTAATTAGAATAATTAATTTTAAATCATATAAAATAAATGGGTTTAAATTAATAATTTATTAAAGCTGTTTAGGCTATTAAGCTATTATCTAAGATATCATTTAAGCTGTTTATTTATGCTATTAAGCTATTATCTAAGATATTTATTAAGCCATTATTTAAGCTATTATCTGAGATATTATTTAAGCCATTTATTTAAACTAATTTAATTAAACAATATTAAAAAACAATAATATGTTTAAAATAAACTAAATGAGGTATTATTAATTATAAATGTTTAAAACTAAGAATAAATCAATTAATTTCATAGGTTTTAAATTATCATGAAGATATTAGTTATGATAACAATTCTACGAATGACTAGCCTTAAATTATCCTATTACTAAAGCTCAAGGAGGCTTAATATGGGAAAAGGTGTAGAATTAACTACAACTAAATATCTTATTCACGCTCAAATCAATGCAAATGGAATCGTAGAAAAACCTGATGTAGTAGGTGCGGTTTTCGGACAGACTGAAGGTCTTTTAAGTAACGATTTAGATTTAAAAGAGCTCCAAAGAACTGGAAGAATTGGAAGAATCCAAGTGATCATCCATTCCAATAGTGGACGTGCAAAAGGTGAAATAGTTATTCCATCTAGTTTAGATAGAATTGAAACTGCCATCTTAGCAGCATCCCTTGAAACCATTAATCGTGTAGGTCCTTGTGAAGCTACTATTGAAGTTCTTAGAGTTGAAGATGTAAGAGCTGTGAAAAGACAACAAGTTATCAATCGTGCAAAAGAAATTTATATGGGCATGATGGAAACTGTCTCTCCTGAAAGCATGAAAATGATTGAAGAAATCAGAGAATCAATGAGGGTTCATGAAATTTCTGAATTTGGAGAAGAAAGACTTCCTGCAGGTCCAAATGTACATACTTCCGATGCAATCATTGTTGTAGAAGGAAGAAATGATGTTTTAAATTTATTAAAATACGGAATTAAAAACACTGTCGCAGTAGAAGGGGTAAACATTCCTCCTAGCGTTGCAGACTTAACCAAAAAAAGAACTGTAACTGCATTTGTTGATGGTGATCGTGGCGGAGAATTAATCTTAAAAGAACTCTTGCAAGTTGGAGATGTTGACTACATTACAAGAGCTCCAAGAGGCAAAGAAGTTGAAGATCTTGAAAAAGAAGAAGTTTTAGTTGCTTTAAGAGATAAAGCTCCTACTGAACAAGTTATCAACAACCTTGATTTCAATTTAGATACCCAAGCAAAAGTACCTAAAAACAAAATCAACAGAGCTAACAAAACCAATGACAGAAGAGCAAAAAACTTAAACAAAACTGAAAAGTTCCACGGAAACAAAAACGGCAGAAACGATCGCAAAGACAAATTCGAAAGAAAAGACAGAAAAAACGGCAGAAACGATCGTAGAGGAGAAGACAGAAATTCCAGAGGCCATAGAGACAGACAAAACGACAGAATTCAAGATAGTAGAATTAAATTATTAAAGAACATGCTTAAAGATTTAGAAGGAACTGGAAACAGTGAAATCTACGATGATTCTTTAAACCTATTAAAAGAAACTAACGTTGAAACCCTTTACGAAGATTTAAAACAAGACAATCCAGATGCAGACACCATAATTTTCGATGGTGTAATCAGCCAAAGATTAGTTGACATTGCATACACTAAAGGAATCAAAACATTAGTTGCTTTTAAATCAAGCAGAGTAATTAAAAGACCTGACAAGCTCAGATTAGTTACTTTAAGTTAAATTCGCTATTTGAATAAATAAATTCCAAAAATAGAAATAATTAATTTATTTCTATTACTTTTCTTTTTTTCTTTTCTAATTTTACTAATAATTAAAAATAAACTATTTTTTACTTTTTAAGGAAAATATGATTCTTAATTTTCTATTTTAACCAATATAATATTCAAAAAACTAAAAATAATCCCAATTTAATCCCAAATTTTCTAATTCAACCAACAAAATATTCAAAAAACCAAAAATAATCCCAATTTAATCCCAAATTTTCTAATTCAACCAACAAAATATTCAAAAAACCAAAAACAATCCTAATTTTTCTATTTTAACCCACATATTAATCAAAAAAAACATATATTCACCAGCATTTCTTCTTAATACAAACCAACAATTATCCAAAAAACCCAAAAAAAACACTTAATTTTACCGCTATTTTTACATTATTATAAATCCTCAATTTCTAAAAATAAACTCAAAAATAGATTTATTTTCCTAATAAAGTATTATTTAATATGCATTTAATAAATAACTTAATTTTTCTTGTTAAATCATGATTTTAAATGCAAGTAGGCACTTACATGCGAAAAAGCATTTATATAGGAAATTTCAAAACTTATATTATATCTTACAAGATAAAAAAAAAAAAAAAAAAAAAATATAGGGAAAAAATGAATATCAAAAAATTTATAGCTGTTTTATTTGTTTTAGTATTTTTTTTTCGTTGGCAGCAGTTTCTGCTACTGACATACATGAAAGTACTGTCACTGAATCACCAGCACTGAGCAGTGATTCTTTAGATGTAGACAATGCTTATTCTAAAGGAGATGCTGAAAAAATCAATCTCAAAGAGAATTCCGCTTCTTTTTCAGAATCAAATCATAATGAGGAAATAACTGCAAAAGTTATGAATCAAAAAGTTGACGAACCTGCAATTGGATCATTTTCTGAATTCCAACAAGACATATATGATGCTGTACCTGGATCCACCTTGAACTTAAAAAAAGATTATCACTTTCAAGACTGTGATAAGGAATTAAATGATAAGGAAGGAATCATCATCAATAAAAATCTTGTAATCAATGGCCATGGACATGCATTTAATGGAGAAACATTCACTCGTATATTCCAATCTAAAACAGGAAACATCACATTAATAGACATTTATTTTATAGGCGGTCAATTATATCAAGCTGGAAAATTTGATAATGATGAAGATGATGGAGCAATCAAGATTAAAGGAGATGCCCAATACACTATCATTAACTGCACTTTCGATAGAAATGCTATACATGGAAGAGGGGGAGCGATTTTTAATGATGGGGGCAAGATGGTAGTTAAAAGAACCATATTTAAAAATAATTCTCAAGAAGCCAAAAGTGTTTTCACCCTTACCCAACATGGTGGAGCTATATACTCTTCTAAACATTTATATGTAGAAGATTGTGTATTTATTGAAAATAAAGCAGGAGACAATGGTGGAGCAATTTATGCAGAAGATGGATTGGAACTAATTGGTAAAAACATTTTTGAAGGAAATTGGGTATATTATAAAGGTGGTGCAATATACACAAATAAGTTCACTAAAAATGTTTCAAATGGAATATTCATAAACAATATAGCTGGAAAAGACTGTGCGGGTTCTGATGATGCTAGAGCAATATACATCAATAATGCAAACGATGTGACCTTTTCATATTGCCTATTTTGGAATAACAAGTGTACAGATGAAGGAGGAGCAATATACCTATATTCTACAGGTTCAACATTATCCTTAATCAACAACATATTCATCGCAAACCATGCCGATGATGAAGGAAAATCCGTATTCAACAAAGGAAAATATGGAACAGTGAAAAATAATTGGTGGGGTGAAGACTTAATCATCTTTGACAACATATTAACAGAATGGCATAGCGGAAAGTCAAACGAAAACCATTACGACGAAGATCCATTGAAATTAAGGTTAACCCTTGGAGCTACCGAAATAGGAATTGACTCCCCTGTCATAATCGAAGCAAAATTCATCAATTCACACAATGAACTTTTCAATGGCAAACTTCTATTGGAAAGAGTATTTGAATTGGCAAGTGACAAAAAAGGCAAGTTTGACCAATATGCCGTAAGTGACTCTTCAATTCAATGCACCTATACAGCAAGTGAATTAGGACAGCACAAAATATATCCTAAAAACCTATAAAATGATGCAAGCAAAGCATTATTCGGATACATTACTGTCAGTTCAGCATTACCTGATTATAACGCTCAAGTGATTGAAAACACTGACTTGTCATTCAGAGACTTGCAAGAAATGATTGATCAAGCAAATCCTGGAACCACAATCCACTTAAATAGAAATTACATATATCATCGTGGAGACAATACATTAAATAATAAAGAAGGCATCAAGATCAATAAGGACATTACAATTGATGGCCATGGACATTCAATTCATGCACAATGGGCATCAGGAATATTCCAATCCACAGAAGGTGCAATAAAAATAATGAATACAATTTTCAAATACGGAAACCAAAGGAATGCAGATGATGGAGGAGCACTTCGCATACTGGAAAATGCCCAATATACAATCATTAACTGTACCTTTGATAGTAATCTTGCAAATCAAGATGGAGGAGCAATCTTCAACACAGGCGGAAACCTTTACATAAGTGACTCAACCTTCATAAACAACCGTGGACATGGAGCAAACAAATTAAATGACTGTGATGGAGGAGCAATACACACAACAAAAGCATTGCCCATAGTACATTGTATCTTCAAAAACAACTATGCAGCAGACAACGGAGGAGCAATTTACGCAACTGGAGGAATAACAATAAGAGGCAATCCAACAATCTTCGAAGCCAACACTGCATACAATGGAAAAGGAGGAGCAATATTCACAAACATGTTTGATGCTGATGTAAACAATGCAACTTTCAATGGAAACAGAGCGGGAGATGGAGCAACCATTAGTGATGACGGAGGAGCAATATATATCAAAAACAAAAACAATGTCACCTTCAAATTCTGTATCCTTGTAAACAACCACTGTACAGACGAAGGAGGTGTAATATATATGAATGATAGAAAATCACATATAAATTTATTAAACAACATCTTCATAGGAAACAGTGCAGATGATGAAGGACAAGCTGTATACACCTGTGGTGTAATCGACACAGTGAAAAACAATATCTGGGGAGAAAACATCCCAAGCAAAGATAATGATCAATTGATTGAATGGATGCCTGCATTAGTGCCTAACTGGCATGAAATAGATAAAGATCCTTTAAGAATGACCCTACTGGTAAGCAATGACAACAGTCTGACAAATGAAAAAATCACAGCCTTAGTGCTTTTCCTCAGAAGAAATGGAGCAATCTATGATGGACCAACCCCTGCATTAGACTTAATTAAATTGAATTTTAATACAGCTGTAAATCCAATAAGAAACTACTTCGTTCCAAATGTTGCTTGCTCTGAATTCAGTGCACAAAATGAAAAAAAAACTGATAGTGTCTGCAGACCTTTGTGGATATTCCATTTCACAGGAAATCAATATTTTTAAAATAAGCATTGTTGCACCTGAAATAACAAGTTTCACAAATGTTCCACAAACATTAAAAATACATCTTGAAGGAGACAAAAATACACAGCAAACCAAAAGGTAAAGGTATCATTCTTCAAGGATTACTATGTAACCACCGATGCAAACGGAGATGCATCAATAATCCTAAACCAAGAGAACCTTGGCGCTGGAAAATACACAATCGACATTTCTGCAATAGGATGCAATGCCCAAACTGCAATGAACATTAAAAACAGTATCAGTTCTAAAGATGTAGTTCAAGTACGTGGAGACCTTGTAAAATTCGATGCACAATTCACTGACAAAGACGGAAACTACCTGAAAAACGGAACCAAAGTTCAATTCACAATAGACGGCAACAACATATATGAATCATACATTGATGACGATAACGGTCATGCAAATATAGAATTCACATCATTAAGCCGTGGAGAACACAAAATAATTGTGAAAAACCTTGAAACCAACGAAACACAAACATTCAGAGCAGTAATTCTTGCAGGATGCTAAAAAATCTAAGAGAAAAACATATTAAAACAAAATCATTTAAAAAAAAAAAAAAAAAAAAAAAAAAAAAAAAAAAAAAAAAAAAAAAAAAAAAAGTGGTGAAAAAACCACCTTTAAACCCTATTTTTAAAAAATAAGAGACTGTAAAATTTTATAGGCTTAATTTAATTTTATTAGATTTATTTATAAGTAAAAATCAATATTATGATTTAAAGCCTAAACTTTTTTACAAACTCGAAAATTCGAATATTTTATTATTTTTTTATAATAATTTAATAATCTTTATATAAAACTAAAAATATATATTAGGTATAACGAAGTTTATTATTATCAAATATAATTCTGTATTTTTATTTAGATTAAATCAATCATTATTAGGAATTATAATTAATTATTTTAAATTTTAGACATTATGAGAAATTATTAAACTTGAAAAACTATCCTCAAATAGATTAAATGGGTTTGGGAAAATCTAGAAGGAATTTATATGAATCTTTTTACAGAGCAATTGACATTATCAAATGAACCGGTTCCATTAGCTCCAATAAAGTTGCCAGTCTACGATGAAAATGGAGAAAAAAAGCATTTGACTGAAGTTTTTGATTTTGAAAACATGCTCGAAGAATATATGATCGAACTTGAAATTAGAAACTATTCAGAAAACACAATAAAAACATACAGTTCCATTATCCGCAATCTGATAGAATATATGAAAAACGAGGAAAACCTATATGATGGAAGAAGATTTTTAGCTAGTTTTAGAAAGTATATTCGTGATTTAAAAAGAGATAAGGACGTTACTCAAAATTACATTTACCTTACAACTGTTGTTTCTAAGAAATTTCTTGAATTCAACGACATACATTTTTTAGAAGACATCCAAAATCCTAAGCGAACAAAATCATTGCCTAAATCATTAAATGAAAAGGAAGTCCATGACCTGCTGGAAGCAGTTACAGTCAATATAACAGACACTCCTTTCAAGCAAAAATCAAAAAGAAGGGACAAAGTCATATTGACACTTCTCTATTCTACTGGGCTTCGTATTTCAGAGCTTGTAAAACTATTGAAAAAGGATATCGATTTTGATGAAAGAACCATAAGAGTCAGAGGAAAAGGGGATAAGGATAGGATTGTTCTTTTTGATGAGCATACCAAAGAGCTTTTGCTGGATTATCTTGAATACAACGATCATGAGAGCGAATATCTTTTCATCAATAAAAACGGAAAGAATTTGACTCCAAGATATGTCCAAATGATGATAAAGAAATATGCAAAAGCTGCGGGAATCAAGAAGAAAGTGACTCCACACGTTTTAAGACACTCTTTTGCAACCCACTTATTAAAGAATGGTGTAGACATTAGAGTGATTCAACAGCTCTTAGGACATTCAAGCCTTTCCACAACTCAAATCTATACAAGTGTAGATATGGATACAATCAAAACAGTTTACGACCAAGCAAGAGAACAGGAAAACTCACTAGACACTTCAAAATAAAACTTAATACATTATACAAATCAACTATGAAGGATTAAATATTAAATATTAAATATTAAGGATTAAGTATAATGATTAAGGAAAGAATAAGGAATGAAAATTATGGAAAATTTACTTATTATGGGAATTGACACAAGACCAATGGTCAATTCTGCATTAAAATTAAATTACAAAACATTTTCCATTAGCTATTTTAAAACTGTGGATTTTCAACTACCTTACAAAGAGAAACATGTTTTAGATCAGGAAAGTGTCATATCCTGTGGAAGATTTGAAGAAAACTATTCTCAAGAAAAACTTTTTTTACTATTTGATGAACTATTATGTGAAAATGAAAATTCATCTGATGAAAAGGATATTGATAAGATTGTGCTCACCACTGGATTGAATGCAAGTGACTTCAGTGGAAAATTCAAAAAGTATCAAAAAATTGTTCGTGGTAATAAGAACACTGAGAATGTTGAAAACAAACTTAAGTTTTACAATAAGCTGAAGAACAAATTCAACGTTCCACTTACATTTCAACCAAGTGATATGCATGAACTTAATGAAATTTTACAACAATACCCTAACAACCAATTTATTTTAAAACCCCTTCAAGGAAGTGGAGGTTTAGGAATTTTCTTGCTAAATAATGAAAGTTGTAACAACAATAATGACACCAATTCAATTTTGCAGAATATTCCATATGAAAACTACATACTTCAGGAATATGTTGAAGGAAATAGTGTTTCATCATCAGTCTTATCAAGTCATGACACTCAAAAGAATTTAATCAATACAAGACTTATCACTGAACATGACTTAGGGAAAAATTCATTTGAATATTCTGGAAACATTTTGCCATTGGATGAAAATAGCATAAAAATGTTTAATAGGAATCAAACTAATTTTGAAAAAAATAATTTTAATATTAACGAATTAAATAAGGAAATGAAAAATACATCTGAAGACTTGATAAGGGAATTTGGTCTTCTTGGATCAAATGGTATTGATTATATTTTAGATAATGATGGTGATTTGAAAATAATTGAAATCAACCCAAGACTTCAGGGAACCTATGAACTTGTGGAAAATGCATGTGGAATAAATATGTTAGATGCCCATATCAAGGCATGTGAAGGGGAAATTATAGATATTCCCGATGCAAATCAATATTCCATTAAGAAAATCATTTATGCTAGAAAACAGCTAAACATTGGCAATTTAAATATTCCAAATGTTTACGACATTCCTTATGAAGGAGTGAAAATAGAAAAAGACCAGCCTTTGGTTACCATAATAAGTTCAGATAGGAATTTGGACACTGCCATGAAAAATTTAAAAATTGCAGAGAATCAGGTTTATGAAAATATTGATTAAATAGTTAAAAAACATCTTTATAACAAAAGAGATTTCATAAACCCCATAAATTTTAATTTTTCCAAATTTTTAAATATACACCTTAATTTTTAAATATACACCTTAATTTTTAAATATACACCTTAATTTTTAAATATCTCAATAATTTTTAAATATACACCTTAATTTTTAATCATTTTTCCTAAATTTTAATTATTTTACTCTATTTTTATTAATACACTATATTCAATTAATAATTAACTAAATAAACAATTTTTAAAAAAAAATAAAATATTATATATAATATATTATACAAAGTATAATCATTTGAATATTTACTTGGGGGATTCATATTAGATCAAAGATTATTTTTATCACAATAATCTTGCTTTTTTTAATCAGTCTGACCCATGTAAGCGCAGCAGACAATCAAATGGAAGATTTTGTGACTATGGAAAGCGATAGTGTTTCAGATGAAACATTATCCGTGGAAAATGAGGAAATTGGCAATTCGTTGGAAAGCAATGATGTTTCAGATGAAACATCATCCGTAGAAAATGAGGAAAATGCATTAGGCAATGGAATTGCTGATGAAGAAAATACTATACGTGCAACATCAGAGAATGGAAACTTTGGAGACTTGTATAACGATATTGAAACATCCACAGACATATTGATATTTAATAGAAACTATACAAGAAACGGCAATGAAAATCCTCAGGGAATTGCCATAAATAAAAACAATTTTGTTATAGATGGTCAAGGCTATACCATTGACGGAAGAGGCAATGGTAGAATATTCCAGATCGGTGGAAACAACATAACACTGAAAAACATTAATTTTATTAATGGGAAATATTCCACAGTTGGAGGAGCAATATACTCTGTAACCACCCTCTATAAGTAAATTGTACATTTAAAAACAATATAGTTGATGGAAGCGCATCTTCAACAGATTATGAAGGAGGTGCAATATACTCAAATGAAGACTTATACATTGAAAAATCTACCTTTGAAAACAATTATGCAGATGATTGGGGAGGAGCAATATACACAAGAGGCAATCTTTACATCAACACCAACAGCCCATCAAGCTATGATGTTTCATATTTCATTAACAATGAAGCGAATGACCATGACGGTGGAGCAATCTACTGTGAAAAAGATGCAGTAATCAATAATGCTGAATTTAGTGACAATCTCGCCTGTGGAAAAGGTGGAGCAGTATACACAACAGGAACACTGAACGTCACAAACAGCATATTTAAAAACAATAGGGTAGATGGATCATCAGACATTCCTGATTACAACGGAGGAGCAATATACTGCAACAACTATTTATACATTGACAACACCGACTTTGAAAACAATTATGCAGATGACTGGGGAGGAGCAATATACGCCAACAGCAATGTTTACATTACAAATAGATATGGCCCTTCCATCTTCACAAACAACAAAGCTGATGACCATAACGGTGGAGCAATCTACAGTGTAGGAGACATAGATGTTCAAGGAGCTACTTTTATAGGCAATCATGCCTGCATAAGAGGTGGAGCAATATGCAGTCCAAAATCAGTGAAAGTCAATAACACAATATTCAGCCTCAATAAAGTATCTAGCTCTAATTTGAATAGAATAGGTGGTGCCATTTATTCCGCCGACAATGTATACGTATTTAATTCCACTTTTGAGGAAAACCATGCTGACAAATCTGCTGGTGCAATATACTGTGAGAAGAGCCTTTATATAAATGTCCCCCAATCAGAAAATGGACAAGCTTATAAAACTGTCTTTACCAATAATAAAGCAGCCAGTTATGGTGGAGCAATATATGTAAAGGGAGACACAAAAATATCCGATTGTATTTTTGATGGACAAAAGTTATCAAACTCCGATGGTGGAGCAATATATGTTGAATTTGGTTCAATTGAAATAAAAAAAGTCAATATTTAAAAATAACTACAATCATGCAGAAACTTCTATAGATGGTAGAGGTACAGTTTTCTCTAATGGCGATGTATACATTGACAATTGTACTTTTGAAAATAATACCGCAAGCCAACTTGGTGGAGCAATATATTGTAATAGCAATGTTTATATAAACACACGTGAAGCAAATACCTTATTGAGTTATAAAACTTTTTTCAACAATAATTCCGTAACTTGTTGGGACCTGAATTGGGGAGGTGATGGAGGTGCAATATATGCTAAAGGAAATGTGGTAGCCCATTATTGTGATTTTAATGGAAATTCTGCCACTAGAAATGCTAATGACATATATTGTTCAAATCTTTACATTTCTGATTACTGCAAATATACTGACAGCAATATGAGATATAATTCAAAATATACACTTGAGGATATAATTGATGATTTGAACATAAATAATTTGAAAAGTGTCTGCCCAGATATTGAAACATATATGGAATCAACACCACTGACATTTGAGGAATGCAAAAACATTTACAATACATACATGACTTCAAATAATTCCAAAATAACTTTTGAAGATGTTATGAATGAATATATGAATTCATTTACCAGATTGGCAAATGAAATTGGTGCCAACAGCACATTCAAATTGGAAAAAGATTATGCATTCAACCCAAAATTTGACGAAGTAATCCCACTTTTCCAACAATATAACCAAGGAATACGATTGCTCTATATTGAAATTGATGGAAATGGACATACAATCGACGGTTCAGGCAAAGCAAGAATATTTGAAGCATTTGACAATGTAACAATAAAGAACTTAAACATTAAAAATGGGTCATATGATATGGGCGGAGCAATATACTTCCAAAATGGAGGTACAGTAATAAACTCCACATTCACCGAAAACTACGCATCAGTAGAAGGTGGAGCAATATACTTCCAATATGGAGGTACAGTAATAAACTCCACATTCACCGAAAACTACGCATCAGTAGAAGGTGGATCAATCAAATATGAAGGAGGCGAAGGAAAAATAATCGGAAGTTATTTCTTTAAAAACCATGCTGAAAGGTCTGGAGCAATCTACACTGATGAAAAATTAACCATCAACAAGACAGATTTTAGTATGAACTCAGCAACCAGAAATGGAGGTGTAATCGGAAATAACGGAATCCTAAACATCAGCAACTCAAACTTTTACAACAATAGGGAAACTGAAGGATTAAACAACATCGCAATGCTTGAAGATTCCGAAATCATCATACTAGACAATGTTTATCCAGAGATCGAGAAATAAAGCAATATAAACAGGAATTTCATAGCATCATACTAGACAATGTTTATCCAGAGAACCTTGGCCCATTCAAAAAAGCAACATTAAACGTTGAAGTGGAAAACATTTACAAAGATGAACCTGTTAAAATCAACATAACCATTAATGAGCGTGCCCCAATAAATGAAGGAAACGTCTCCATTTATATAAATGGAAAACTATACAGCGAAAACGTAACAAATGGAAAAGCCACAATTACAATACCAGATTTGAATATGGGAACCTATAAAGGAAGAGTGACCTATGATGGAGGAATGATGTAGGGCAGAATCTCACAAAACGTTACATTCACAGTATATGAACTTCCGATTACCATGGAATTACTGGAAATAAACAACATAACATGCCCAGATACCATGAAAATCAAACTGAGCTTAACTGGAATGGACAGTCCAATAAACCATGGAACCGTTTCAATCACACTCAATGACACCCCTTACACTGCAAATGTCTCTGGTGGAATTGCAACAATAGAAATCCCAGACCTAGATCCTGGAATATATGAAGGAACAGTCACCTATGAAGGAGGAAAAGGATATGACAGCCCAAGCATAGATGTCAAATTCAAGGTAATGGGCCTTACAGACATTCAGATAATAGAAGTGACTAATGCCACATATCCTGAAGATATCAATATAACTGTCGCAGTCACTTCCAACGGAAAGCCAGTGAATAATGGTATAATCATCATAAGAAGAGAAAATAGAACCAGTACTGGAGCGGTGCAAGATGGAATAGGAATTATACAGATCCCAGAATTGGACGTTGGACTTTATGAAGAAACCATAATCTATACTGAAGGAAACATATATCACAACTCAAGCATAGATGTTGCATTCAAAGTAACAGGCATTATAGACCTTGAAATTATAGAGTGGGGAGATGCCGATTATCCAGACACTTCCAAAATAAAAGTCAAAGTAAACTGCAATGATGGAAAAACCCTCAATACAGGTAATATTTCAATAGAAATAAACGGAAAAAAATACATAGCCAATGTCACAAATGGAATTGCAACAATAGAAATTCCAGACTTAAGTGCAGGAACATATGAAGGAACCATCAGATATGATGGAGGAAGCAAATACAGCAATCCATCAAAAGACATTACATTCTATGTGAAACCGATGAAGTTAAACTTGACATAATCCAATTAAATGATATAAATCAACATGAAATGCTGAAGATTAAAGTCAATGTAAGCGGCAATGATATGCCAATAAACACTGGAAAAATCTCTATCAGAGTCAACGAAAGAACTCGTACAGCAAAAGTGGAAAATGGAACTGCAACAATAGAAATAAGTGGATCAACCCTTTATATGGGCATATACACTAGCGAAATTAAATTCGATGCAGGAGAAAACTACACTCACCAAAGCCAAGAAGTGACCTTCCAAGTCTTTGGAGTGGGAAATATTACAGTCAAACATACGGATGCAGGAGATACTGCAGACATTCAAACTGCAATTAACACTGCAAACCCTGGCGATGTAGTGCAATTAGGAAATTATAGCTACCATGATGTGGCTAATGTGAACATTACAAAAAATCTGACAATTGACGGTGACAATAAAGCCAGCATCAGCTCTTCAGGTAAGCTCTCCACTATATTTAATATTCCAGCAATTTCCAAAGGAGGTCCTGAAAATGTGACAATCAAAGGAGTGGACTTCAAATTAGCTAATGGGGACATTGTTGTAAAAGCAACTGCTGATAATGACACTAACCCATTATCCATCATAACTCCAAATATCAGCATCACTGGCAACACCTTTGAGCTTGTCAATGAAACAACTGTTCCAGAATTCATTACAATTTTAGAGCTTGACTCAGAAAGAGGCATATTATCCCCTACTGGAGAAATAAGCATTAGCGGCAATACAATCACTGCAGGCATAGATCCATTTGAATTTGAAGTTACAAACATTGAAACTAGTGGAGACATCAATATTGGCCCACAAAACCTCAGTGATGAAAGAAAAGCCACAGTAATTGTTTATGAAAACATGAACACTACAGCTGTCTCTCCAGCTGACGGAGGAAAAACCGGCGAATACTTCACATGGAGATTAACAGATGCCGACGGAAATCCAATAGCAAACACCCCTATGGAAATCGGTTTCAACGGTGTTGTATACACTTATGAAAAAGACGGAATCATAACCGATGAAGACGGATACGCTAAATTGCAAATCAACCTTGGATATAAAGGAGTATACACCTTTGCAATATGCTTCCTCGGTGACTATGAATACAACGCTTCATTCGTAGTAGCAAAAATCACCGTAGACACTCAAAAACCTACATTAACTGTTCCTAACAAATCTTACGCAGCAAGCGCAAAAACCAAGACATTAACTGCAACATTCAAATCCGAAAAAGGAAACCCAATTGCAGACAAATGGATCACATTCACTGTAAATGGAAAAACATACAAAGGAAAAACAGATGCAAATGGTCTTGCTAAGGTAAACGTAAGCTTAAACACCAAAGGAACCTATAGCATTGTTGCAAAATTCGCTGGAGACAGTACATACACAGCAATAAGCAAAACAGCAAAATTAACCATAAATTAAATAGGATAATTTTTATTATCCTTTTTTATTTTTTTTTAATTTAATTAATATTTCAAAAGAGTCTATTTTTTTATTATTTCTTAAAATCAGAACATTATATTTTATTTTAAAAAAAAAGAGTTATTTTTTTAATTCCTTAAAAACACAACCCAATATTCTATTTTCAAAAAAAAGAGTATTTTTTATTTTTAGAAAAAGTTTATTTTATTATTAAATATTTAATTTATCTTATAGAGGATATAAGTGTACGAATTCATTTTTCATAAATTCTATTGCACTATTAAATAAATATAAATTATGAACAATATTATTGCAACTTTCATGCGAACTTTTAATTTTATTAATCGTTAATTCAATCTAGTGCAAGTAATTTGGAACATGAAAAAATAAGATAAAATAAGTAAAAAGATTAGTTAAAAAATACCAACCCATGAAAATATTTCAATCAAACTTTTGCAAGCCGAAGGGGAGTAAAAGTTTGTTAGAAATGAAGAATTCCCACTAAACTTAAAATAAGAATTATAGTACCTATAACAATCAAGAAAGTGGTCATTACCATAGCAGCTGTAATGAACATGAACAGTTTAGCTTTATTATCAGGGTCTTTAACCCATTGACTATATGGATCCCTTTGCATACAAATCACCTTTATTCACTTAATAACCTTTTTAACATCCTATTATGAGCATTTATTTCAATGGAATCATTTAACTCTTCAATTTCATCAATGGAATACTTTCTGTTCAATGCATTGAAAATCATATAATCTGCAATATGAGGATTCTTTGGCAAGAATGGGCCATGAAGATAACTGCCTATGAAGTTCTTATAAACCATTCCCTCTTTCTTATCCTCGCCATTGTTTCCAAAACCAACCTTAACATATCCTAAAGGGTCATGATTATGATATGTTCTTCCACCATGATTTTCAAAACCAACCATATCTTCCAACTTAAAGCTAAAATCCTTATTGATTACATTATTTGAATCATTAATAGCATTGGAAATGACTATATCTCCAATAAGCCTATCAGCTGCACTTTTGGTTTCAATGTCAAAGACTTCCAGGCAAGGTATGTCATTGCCATCCACATCCACATAAACATTACCAAACATCTGATAGCTTCCGCAGATAGCAATCAATACACCACCAGTTTCTACAAACTCAACCAATTCCTTTCTTTGCTCTAAAAGGTGATGGGATACAATGGATTGATTGTTGTCTGAACCGCCTCCAATAAGGATTATGTCAATGTCTTCCCAATTGAAGTCATCATCCTTGTCAATGGTGCATTCCTGAATATTTAAACCGATATTTCTCCATCTAATTCTTTGATTGATGCATGTGAAGTTTCCAATATCTCCATATGTGTTTAGAATATCAGAATACATATTCATTACTGTTAATTCCATATTTTCCATAATAATTACCTTTTAGAATAAAATTTAATTAAGATTACAAATAATAAATTTTCATTTTTGAGAAATATAATAATAATTACAAATAATAATTTTTCATATTTGATAAAATCATATATTAATTACATAATAATTAATCATTTTCATAAAATTTAATAACTAATACAATAAAATTTAGAATCCTTCTGCTTCCCTTTTCAATAGAATCTTACGAGCTTCAGGCATTGCTGTAAATGTTCCAATTACAAATGACTTAATGTCCTCATTTAGAATTGTATCGACTGCCTCATTAATATCAAACTGGTCTTTAGCTGGATAGACCTTAAGAATGCCTTCATCTACTCCAGCATACTTCAATCTTAAAGCAAGATCCTCTGCTCTTGTCCCTACACAGTAAAATGTCTTGAGATTTGGAATATTATTGATTTCCTCAAAGTTTGCATCCCAAATCCAGGAAACATCCTTTCCATCTGGAGCATAGTCATTTAAAATGAACATTACTGACTTTTCATTATCATCATAGGTTATTGTATTGAAGACCTCAGACAATCCAACAGGGTTTTTGGAAAGAACCAAAACCAAATCCTTATTGGAATAGTGGAATGTTTCCATTCTTCCCAATCTGTACTCAAAATTGTCTATTCTCTCACGAATAAGTTCATATGGAAGACCTATCTCTTTAGCTAAGCTGATAACTCCCAAGGAATTATATAAATTGTACAAACCCATTAAATTGAGAACATAATCTTCACTTGACTCTTTGCTTTTGACTGTGAATTCATAGGATCCATTGATAAGGTCTGCAGATTCAAGAAAATAGTCAGCATCGTGGTTTGTGGTTCCACACTTTTCACAATGGTATCTTCCCACATTTCCATAGTAAATGTAATCGTAGCTTAATCTGTTTCCACATTTAGGGCAGAATATAGACTCTGCAACATTAATGTCATGCTTTGCGAATCTGGTTTGATTGAAACCATAATAGACCTTCCTGTTAGGCAAGTCATCAAAACGCAATAGAGATGGCTCATCTGAATTGATAATCAGAACAGTTTCTGGAGAAATGGCATCATGAACCATTTTAATGGTCATCTCAACTTCACCGTATCTATCCAACTGGTCTCTAAAGAAATTTGTTATGATGAAGTAATCCGGCTTTAGATACTCAGATACGACTGGAACAGAGCCTTCATCAACTTCAAAGATACCTACATCATAATGGTCCTTATAATCAGTGATAAATGGAGTCAAAACCCCTTGAATCATATTGGAACCGTTTAGATTAGACAAAACATCCCCAAATCCACCTTTAAGCACATGGGTTGAAAGGTTATTGGTTGTGGTTTTTCCATTTGTTCCGGTGATGAATACAACCTTATCACATTTGCCGGCTACCTCACCAAGCAGATTAGGATTAAACTTTAATGCTACTTTACCTGGAAGGGCAGTGCCTTTTTTTCCAAACTTTTGAGCAACCAAAAAGGATAATTTCCCCATAAAGATAGATAATTTTGAAGTTAAAATTAAAATTCCTCCGTTTTAAAAAAATTATATGTAAGTTATTTATATATTGATAAATCTGTATTAAATTATATATAAATTATTATATGAATTTAGTGAAAATGCATTTAAAATAAGATTTAAAAAGTTTCTTGAAATTAATATTTAAAGAAATAAAAACTCTAATGTTTACATTCAAAAAAATTAATTTAATCAATGAAAAAAATAAATGGTATTTTCAATAATAAAAAAAGAATAAAATGTATTTTAAATAATAAAAAAAAGAATAAAATGTATTTTAAATAATAAAAAAAGAATAAATGGTATTTTTAATAATAAGAATAAGAAAACGGAGAAAAATAATAAATGAAATTCATTATTAAAGTTCTCCCCTTTAGATTATAAATTCTTAACGGCATAAGTTGTAGAACAGTTGCCGGCTACGAAGAAATCACATTCCTTGGTACTTGCCTTGGCAGTATAATTTCCAGGGCGATCTCCTCCATCATAATACCCTTCTCCATGACCATTGACAACTTCAATCTTATTAGTCCAAACACGGTTATTCAGTGTTATGGTTGCATTTCCACTGAAATTTTTATCCGCATCAACTACAACATGCAATCTCTCAAACATGCCCTGACTGTCATCAACATGCATGCTTAGATTAGGATACCCCTTCACATTGAAATCTATTGAATTATTATCTTTATTGAAAATAGTATCACCATCAAAAGAAGCGCTAACCACATATTTACCTGGAGATAAATCATGACAATCTATATTTGCATAGCCAACACCATTAACAAGCTGCACGGTTTGCGTATTATCATTAGAGTGCATGTCGCATTACCATTTACAGCCTTATTAGCATTAATTTCGACAGAAAGATTATCCCCTTGAAGAATATAGTCTTTCGCTTTAACAGTCAAATTAGAATCAAGCTTTCTTACTTTAAAAGTTACATTTGTCAATTGTCTATTGTGGTTATGATCACCTTGATAGTCAAAAGTGACAATATAATTTCTAGGAGTTAAATTCTCATCTAATTCAAAAGAAATAGGTCCTTGAGGATTTTTAGGAATATGGAATTTATACCCATTTTCGAAATAAGGTGAAGTGATATAAAAAACTGAACCTCCTAAAGAGTTATCACAATTAAGATTTAAAACTGGTTTTTTGCCATAGTCAATATCCTCAATTGAACACTCAACAGCAGCATCACGCTTATGAATAGTGAAAACATCCGTCACTTCAACATTGTCATAATAAGTAGAATATTCAAAACTGTAGCTAACCGTATAATTACCGGCAGGCAAATCATCATCAAGCTTAACGACATTACACCCTTTCACTAAATGATCAATAGGAATGCCATAAAAAATGCCATTTTCCTCGGAACGAATAAAAACATCTTGATCATAAGCAATTCCAAAATATTTATCCTCAAAGTAGATTTTTACAATTGGACTTTCACCATAAACACAATCCTCAACTTCCATAGATAATTTAGGATCATGACCTTGAAGTTTTAGGGAATTGGAATCATTAACAGACACTCTTTGAATTTCAACATCATTATCTATTGCTTTTATATCATCAGTACCATTATCGCTTTTGATATCTCTATCATCATCAATAACAGTATCATTTAAATCCTTTAAATCAGTGCCATTATTATTAATTTGACTACTATTATCTCCTTGGCCTAAATCAATAGCACCTAAAGGAGAAAGACAAAACAATAAAATTAAAAAAATACTTAAATACTTTAAAAATGAATTATTCATTCATAACCTCCCTTATTAAACAATTAGATATATTTAAAAAAAATATATAAATAAATTTCTGAAAGCAAGTACATGCTTGCATTAAATTTAAAATAAATGTTAAATAGAGAGTTTTTATTAAAATAGAATAAAAAATCGAACATTTTGAGAAATAATAAATAAAAATAAAAAACGATTGAAATATGAATTATAGAATAAATCCATTTAAACAAACATGACCTTTTCAAGAGATAAAAATATGAAAGTAAGAATCAATTAATAAAAATAGAAATATATAACATTGTTATAATACTGGTCTAAAAAAATTGATAGTCCCGAGCGGAGTCGAACCGCTGTCTCCGGGTCCAAAGCCTAGAAGGATTACCACTACCCCACGGGACTATACAACATACTATAATATGTATTACATCATATATAAACTTAACTAAAAATATTAGTTAAAAAAGTCAATGAATAAACTATTTAAATATTATATTATATAAGTAAATATATGGATTTAGCAACAACTATTATGAGTTTGCCTACAAATATCATTATAGGGAATTTTATTTCCTTGATAGCAGGAATTTTTATAATTGCAAGCTTAATTATAAATGATGATAAAAAGGCATATACATTCCAATTACTTAATACACTAACATTGGTTATCGCATCATTTTTCTTTAATTCAATAGTTGGTGCAGTTATTATGGCAATAGCCTCAGTAAGGATATATATGGTTATAAAAGACCGTTTCACAATCAGGTGGACAATATTTTTCCTTATCCTATCTGTAGTTATTGGTTTATGGGTAAACACACTGGGACTAGTTGGTTTAATTCCAATCGTTGCAGTTATTCAAATAACAATCTGTAATTATGCATATAAGGACATCAGATGGATCAAACTCAGTTTCATCGTAAATGAATCATTTTACATATTTTACTTCTTCCTAATATATGATTACGTATCAACCTTAATCCAGATTCTTACTGTGGTCATAGGATGCGTATCATATGTCAAATTAGTTTCAGACAGAAATGCTGCAGAGAAAAAGACCAATCAAAATCCTACTTAAGGATTTTTACTTTTTTTATTTTTACCTTACTTTAATACAATTAATAAAAGCAATCTGTTTTATTTTTACCATTTTTACTTTAATAACCCCTAATAAAAGCAAATCTTTTTTTATTTTAAATTAACTTTTATATAAAAGACTGTTTTTTTAAAAATATCCAAAAGTTTAAATCAGCAAAAAAATTAAAAAAATATCAGTTAAAAATAATTAAAAAAAATATCAGTTAAAAATAATTAAAAAAAATAGATAAAAAAAGTTAATAACAATTTATTATTTTGGAGGAAAGAAATTGTTATAAAAACTTTTTAAAAAGTTTATACGAACTAATATGTTTGGAGGAAAGAAGAATGGTTAAAAAAAACTTTTTAAAAAGTTCTTAAAAAAAATTTGGTATAATCAAAAAAATATTTTCGATAAAAATCAAGTTAAAAAATTATTTTATAAATGGAATACGCATTTTTTCACCTCATTTCATTCAATTTGATATTTCCTATACTATCATATATACAAGCCCATATATAAAGGTTTTCGAGTGCAAGTGCTTACTTACATCTTAAAATCAAAAACAAAGAACAAATAAAGATTTAAATAAAAAATAAGAGAAAAATAACTTTCAATAATAAAATAAAAGAATAATCGACTAAAAAAAACTTGAAAAAATATCAGCTAAAAACAATAAAAAGATCATGCGAAAAAAAGTTAGAAAAAACCAGATATAAAAAAATATTAAGAAAAAATTCAATAAGACAATAATTTAAAGAAAAAAAGAAAAAAGAAAAAAAATTGAAAACTTTACAAAAGTTTCAAAAAATGTATTTAAATAACTCTAATAAACATATTTTCACCCCTTATATTCAATTTGATATGTTTTATATAAAAATCAAGTTAAAAAAATTATTTTATAAATGGAATACGCATTTTTTCACCTCATTTCATTCAATTTGATATTTCCTATACTATTATATATACAAGCCCATATATAAAGGTTTTCGAGTGCAAGTGCTTACTTGCATCTTAAAATCAAAAACAAAGAATAGATAAAGAGTTAAATAAAAAAATAATGTAAAATAATCTTTATAAAGAAAATAAATGAAAATAAGACAAAATAAAAAGTTGAAAATATTGGTTAAAAATAATTAAAAGATCATAGAAAAAAATTAAAAAATACTAATAAAAATAGAGAGTGTGTCACGATTAGGACCATCACCCACATTTTTCTTAACTTATTTTCCTTTAAATTTATATACAATGAAGTACAATCTATTATTATAGAAA
>NZ_CACXNW010000003.1 GCF_902769175.1 uncultured Methanobrevibacter sp. | reverse complement strand
AGATTTTTTTTTTTGGGATTTTGGAAAAAATTAAAAAAAATTTGGGGTCATGGATTTGATTTTTTTTTTTTTTAAATTTGTGACACCCTCTCAATTTTTCCTTTTTTTAAATCAGGATAAATAGTTTTTTTTTAAGAATTTAACCAAAAAATTATTTTTTTAAATAAGTTATTATAAGACATTTGCTAAATTAATATTATGGACAGCTTAACAGACGGAATTTTTAACTTTTTTAAGAAAGAAATAATTTTTTCCATATCTCTAATATTGGCTATTGTATCCTGTTTTTTCATCAAGCCAAGCATTGCTTATTTGGATTATATCAATTGGGAAACAATTCTCCTTCTTTTTGTCATTATGATTATTGTAGAGATTTTAAAGAATCTGTCTGTTTTTGAGATAATGGTTCGTAAACTATTGGTTAAGGTTAAGAATACTCGAAATCTTGTTTTATTTTTAGTTTTCACTTGCTTTTTCAGTTCTATATTCATTACAAATGATGTTTCCTTGATTATTTTTGTCCCTTTCAGCATATTGGCATTAGTCAAAGTGGATAGGACTGACTTGATTGTCTTGACTGTCAGCCTTCAAACAATTGCAGCAAATGTCGGATGTATGGTTCTTCTTATTGGAGCTCCACATAACATTGTCATGTTTACTGTTTCACATATTCCATTTGCATCATTTTTCCTGCTGCTCTTGCCTTATATACTTGTATCAGTGGCATTTTTGATTGGAATCTCATTCTTTATTCCAAGTGATGATGTCAATTTGCCTAAATTGAGCAAAATTGAGGTTGATAGGAAAGATTTCTTTAAAAGAGTGTTTTTAGGGGTGGATTATTTCCTTCTTTTAACTTTCATTGCACTCTTTATTTTGATTGGCAATTTAGAGAACATTCCTTTCTTTAATTTATTGTTTAAAAAATGGATCATTGGCAATGAGGTTATTTTTGGCATAATATCATCTCAAATCATTTCAAATGTTCCTGCTGCAATTTTGCTTAGTGGCTTCAGCACTAATTATGAAACGATTATTGTTGGAATCAATATTGGAGGGTTTGGAACTCTTATAGCATCTATGGCAAATCTTATTTCATATAAAATCATAGTTAGAGCGCATTATGAGTTTAAAATCAGATATTTGATTGTATTTACAGTTTTAAATGTGATTTTGCTATTGATTTTATTTGGAGTCTTTGTTCTTTTAGGTTAATTTTTTTTGCTTTGTTTTGTTTTGGGTTTTTGTTCTTTTGGTTTAATTGTTTGCTTTAAGATGGACTTTTAAAAAAATATAAAAGCAATATTTATCAAATCTTTAATTATGAATCCAATTCACTTTTTTACATTAGGTTATTTTCAAGAATATTTAATAATAGGAATCATATTTGGAATTATAATTGGAACATATGCATTCTTTAGAATAAGATATGCTCTGAATGATTCTAAATTCTCAAAGAATAAAAGACTTATTATAAGTGCAGCAATTGCAATTTTGGCATTTCTATTTTGTTTAAATGTCTGGTCAAATGCTGCGGTACTGACATTATATTTATTCCTGGCATCGGTTGCTGCAGACATAATTAGATTGATATGGAAGTATGTGCTTAAAGACAAATACCTCAAAGGTCTTCCTAAAATTCATAAAAAGGGAATTTTGGCATTTGCCATCTTTGCCATCATTATGATTCATGGTATTTACGGAATGAATCATATCGATTTAACTGAATATAATTTTACAACTGATAAGTTTGACAACCATTATTCCATTGTATTTGTCAGTGATGTTCATTACAACACTGTACAGAATCCCGATTTGGTTAGGGAAAGCATTTCCAAAATTAATGATTTAAAGCCGGATATGGTTATTTTAGGTGGGGATATCTGTGATGATAGAACACCTAAGGAAAGCATGAAAGAGGTATTCAAGGAATTTGGAACAATCAATTCAACTTATGGAACATATTATATTTATGGAAATCATGATAGGCAGCCATATAAAACTGATTATGAAAACGGACATAGAACTTACACTGATGCGGAATTGGACCATGCTATAAAAAGCAGTGGTATAAAGATTTTAGAGGATCAGAAAGTAACAATAAATGATGATATTGTATTGGTTGGAAGAGCTGATGCAGGATGGTATGATAATGCTCCAAGGAAAGATCTCAATCAAATTATTACTAAAGGGGAGTTATCAAAATATATTCTTGTTGCAGATCATCAACCTACTGATGCTGATGTAAATTGTATGCAAGGTGCAGATTTAATGGTTTCATGTCATACTCATGGAGGACAGGTTTTCCCATATGAGCAATTCCAACAATTATTAGGTGTGGCAACTTATGGTGAATATGAACTTGAAGATATGAAAATTGTTGTATCCCCTGGTTTAACCGGTTGGGGATGGCCATATAGAAATCAAGAAAAATGTGAATATGTTTTAATTAATCTTAATTAATCATCATTTAGTTTGATTTTCTATTTTTCCTTTTTTCTATCTTTAATTTTCTTTTTTTTATTAATTATATGGTTTAATTTGTAAATTAAGTTGGATTTTCTTTTTTCTTTCATATTCTTTAAATTAATTAATGATTAAAAAAAGTTTATTTTCATTTTTTTAGTTTTTATTTATCTTATTTTATTAATTATATGATTTAAATTGTAAAAACAGTTTATTTTTTAATAGTAAGAGTAAAAAAGCTTGATTATAAAAAATAATAAAAATAGTGAAGAATTTAATTCAAATATAGTAAAAAAAAGTAAAAAAGTAAAAAAGTTAATTATTGATTATAACTTTTTTAAAATTCAAATCCGCCGCCATTGTTAGTAGGGAGCATTGGGATTAATGCTTCAGCTAATTTACTGATTGGCATGGTTTGAATCCAAACTTTTCCAGGTCCAGTAATTCTTGCAAAGAACAGTCCTTCACCGAATAATATGTTTTTAGCTCCTTTTACTCTTTCAATTTCATATCCAACGGTTTCTTCCATAGCTGCAAGGTGTCCAGGATCTAATAATAAGGTTTCTCCTGCTTGTAGTTCCTGTTCAATTACTTCACCGTCAATTTCGATAAAGACTATTCCTTCTCCAGAGAATTTTTGAAGAATAAATCCTTCTCCACCAAAAATTCCTGTTCCAAGCTTGTTTTTAAAGTATATGTCAATATTAACTGAGTCTTCTGCAGCTAAGAATGCATTTTTCTGACCAATTATTGTATTGGTTCCATCTAATTTGAAAGGAATAATTTTTCCAGGGCTATGTGCAGAATATCCTATTTGTTGTTGTCCATGTTCTGCTGTAAAGAAGTTTAAGAATAATGTATCTCCAGATAATGCTCTTCCAATCCCTTTTTAAAGGCCTCCTCCAGTATTGGTTTCCATTTTCATTCCAGGAGTCATAAAGGACATTGCGCCAGTTTCATTTTTCATGGTTTCTCCTTCTTGTAATGTACATATTACAATAGGAAAAGCTCCACCGCGTATTTCATATTCCATTTTATCACCATTATTTTTTTAATTTTAATTTCAATATTTAATAAATTTAAATATATATTATTATTTAGGCTTTTACCCTTTTTAAATTTATTTTTTTAGTTTTTAAAAAACTTTGGCTTAAATCATATTTTTCGGTTGAAGTGTCAATTTCTGTAGAATTCTGTTTTTTTCAGTATCTTTTTTTAGTTTGAAGTGTCAATTTCTTCAGAATCCTGATTTTTTCTATCTTTTCCAAGATTTTAATCAATGAAATATACATGCCCATCAATAGGAATTTTAAAAAATCTCTAATATGTCGAGAGAAAAAAATTAAACGAAAATAGGATTATGAAGGTTAAAAAGTTTAAAATCATATAATGATTGTTCTATTTTTAACAAACACAAAATTTTATGAAAATATTTATATTATCCTAAAAATAAAATTAACTTTATTAACTAGGATGGGAGATTATGTCGAGAGAAAATCAGTGGGGTAGCACATTATCATTTATACTTGCAATGATTGGTTCTGCAGTAGGATTAGGAAATATTTGGAGATATCCATATGTGCTTTATTCAAGTGGAGGTGGAGCATTCTTCATTCCTTATATTATAGCTATTCTTTTAATGGGAATACCTATTTTGTTCCTGGAATATGGAATAGGATTTAAATTCAAGTCCTCATTTGCAAAAACCATCACACAGATTAATCCAAAGTGGCAATTTTTAGGATGGTTTGTTCCTGTTTCATTGCTGACAGTGATGATTTACTATTCAAGCCTTTTAAGCATAGATGGAATTTATATCTTTTTAAGCATGTTTAAAGGTTGGGGAGCAGATCCTAATGCTTTCTTTACAACTACTCTTACCCATTCATCTACAAGCGTTTCCGGAATCTTAAATTTCGTTCCCCTAATTGGTTTAGCCATTATCATTGTTTGGATTCTTGTTTGGTACATATCCCATAGGGATTTGGAAAGTGGTTTAGGAAAGGTATCTAAGATTTTGGTTCCAATGTTATTTATCATAATGATTTTTATGATCATATTTTCAGTTACACTTCCTGGAGCTTCCATTGGTCTTGCTGAATTATACAGGCCTAACTGGTCCCTTTTATCTGATCCTAACATATGGATGATGGCATTTGGCCAAATCATTTTCTCTTTAAACATTGGTTTAAGCGGTACAATAACCTTTGCAGGATATCTTAATGAGGATACTGATATAATTTCCAATACAATAATAATCGCTTTAGCTAATTCCCTATTTGAAAATATTTCTGCTATAGCTGTATTTTCAATTTTAGGGTACATGTCTTTGCAAACAGCAACACCTGTTGGAGACCTTGTTAGCCAAGGAACTGGATTGATATTCATAATTTATCCTGCGATATTCAATATTTTAGGTCAATTATCTTATATTATAGGACCATTGTTCTTCTTGACCATTTTCATTGCAGGCCTTACCAGTATTTTGACTATGATTGAACCAATTGCATTTTCAGTTCAAAATAAGTTCAATGTATCTCGTAAATACTCTGTAACCGTTTTATGCATTATCGGAGGGTTAATATCTTTAGTTTATGCAACTTCCTTCGGCAGCACACTATTGGAGTATGTTGACACCTATGTCAATCAAATTGCAATATTGTTCTGTTTAATACTTGAATGCATACTCTTTGCTTGGATGTATAAGGCTGAAAACCTCCTTGATGTACTAAATTCAAGAACAAAATCATTCAAGCTTGGAAAAGGATGGTTATTCATTGTAAAATATCTTCTTCCAATAGGCATTTCCATTGTTTGGGTTGGTGGAATGATAGGAATCATAAAGGATTATTCAATGGAAAGATTAACTATCACTCTTGTTGTAGCAGTGATAATCTTTGTAACCTGTTTGATATTGACTCGTTTGAAACCTACTAATCCTAATTGGGATAAATTGTCTTAACAATAAAAATAGTTGTTTTAATTAATAGGATTAGGGTTTTCAAATAATTAAAAAAAGAGTGAAAATAAAAACTTTTTTATCAAAAACTCTTTTTAATTCTTATTTTCACTTTTTTAAGATTTTTAGCTTTTTTTAGAGCTACATCTATTAGTTTTTTTTAAGATTTTATCTATTTTTTGGAGTTGTTTAGTTTTTTTTTGAGATTTTTAGCTATTTTTATAAAAATCCTTATTCTGCTTTTGATCTATTTTGGAAATATTTGATGATTGCAGGATAAATCAGCATAATGAATAGCATTATTGAAAAGTATTGGAAAAATGCTCCTAAAGGATTTTCTCCAAGTGCTGGTGCAATCACATTTATAACAAATTCTAAACCAATAAAACCGCATAAGAATCTTAGGATTTTAGTTTCAGTGTCTCCATCAATTGAAAACTTAATGAATCTCCTTTCAATTGGCCAAGATAAGAATATTGCTATAGCAGCTCCTGCATTTCTAAA
Organism: uncultured Methanobrevibacter sp.; assembly: GCF_902769175.1. Lineage (GTDB taxonomy): Archaea > Methanobacteriota > Methanobacteria > Methanobacteriales > Methanobacteriaceae > Methanobrevibacter. Next base: position 158,459 of record NZ_CACXNW010000003.1, on the reverse strand, counting down.
AGTATCTAAAGTCAAGATTGCAGGGTCGACTAGTAATTTGCCTGCAGCATCGTAATCCATTGGATAGGATTTGGTTAATGCATAAATTACTATTAAAATTGCAGCAATTATCCCAACTGCTCCAATAACTATGTCTAAATTAGGATTTTCATCAAGCTTGTCAAATAATTTTGAAATGATCAGCAATACACATAATGTAAAAAGGAAACCAAATATTACATCCAGGACTGAATGAACTCCTACATAATTTCGGCTAAACAAGATAAGTGCTAAAAAGATGGCTAAAACTATTTTTAAAGGTTTCTTTAATCCGCCTCTTAATATTGTTCCTCCAAGATATGTTGTAGCAGTGGTAACATGTCCGCTTGGAAATGAATAGCCAGTAGCTCCTACCATTATCTCTTTTAAAGGATGAACCTTAGGGTCAAGCACCCATGGACGATATATGCAGGCAATAACCTTTGCTAGCCCGTTCACTAAATCTGCCCATCCTTGGGTTATATATAGGTATTCTCCTAATTTCTTATCTAAGCACCAGTATATCGCAGCAATTAGGACAATAGCTACTGAAGTTTCTCCGAAATTAGTACAAAACATGAAAAAAGAGTCAAAAACTCCTCCTGTGATTTCTCTTAAAAATTGTAAGAATAATAATGGGTCAATTAAAATATTAATTATATCACCTCTATATTCAGTTTATTTTTTTAAATATTTAATTATTTTTGATTTTTCAACGTTTAGAATATGTAAATCCTTTGTTTAATGCAAGCAGTATTTACATGCAATAATATTTAAATAAGTTCCATAACTGAATTTTGTTTTTTAAAAAAGAGGTAAGTGTGTGGGAAGAATCATCTATTAAAAAAAGTATGATAGATGAGAAAAACTCATCTATTTAATTAAATCATTATTCATTTTTGTGTTTTTTTACCAAATCTACTAATTAAATCATTGTTCATTTGTGTTTTTTTTACTAAATCTACTATTTTTTAGTCTTTTTTAGCTTTAGCAGTTTTCTCTCTAATTTTTCTATAATGCAAGGCGTATAATGTCGATATGACTAAAATAAATATTGAAATTATTATTGCCATCCAGTCTGTAAATACTATGCCTTTGAATATATAGACCAAGAGTATGATTATCACATTTACAAATAGCCATTGTATAATGTAAATGTTGTTGATATTGCTGCTTAAAATTGCAGAGACATTAATGATGCTCTCTGGTAAGAACTTGCTTAAGTAGTGACAAAGGCCAATGCTTCCATGTGCATAGAGCGAGCAGAAAAATACATCTATGGTTGTCATGAAGTAATATTGGTGAATGTCTGTAAGGAATCCGTTTTCTATTTGGGTTGATGCAAAAAAGTAAATAAAAGCGATTATGAGACAGATTGGCCAATATCTTAAGAAGTGTCCTTTATCCTTTGCTCTAATGAAGTAGTATCCCCAAACATCTCCTGCAACAGGAATAATAAACCAATTGAATAATGGGAATGCTGTAAATCCTCCTTTAGTTCCTATGAAGTAACCGAAGAATAGATTCAGTACGGGGACTCCAAAGTCAGTGTATCTTAAAAGGGTTCCTATAATTGACATTCCAATTGTAAAGATGAGAACAGCTATATTTGAAATATCATGTTTCTTGTAGATTCCAATCAGGATAAAGGTCAATCCTGCAAATGCTAAAATGTCTACGCAAAATAGCAATAAACCATCAGCTATTGTAAAAAGGCTCCAATCGTTAAACAGATACCCATAAAGATAATATGGCACAAAGAATTCAAAAACATTTACCAAGATACCTGAAAGGAATAGGGTCACTCCCCTTTTTATCATTTGGTCCCATCGGCCATGCCTTGAATAAATCATTCCAGCACCCATACAGAACATGAAAACAGGTGCAGCTCATGGTCTTCCTAAAATGTTTGAGGCTATAAGGACATATCCAGGGCTAAGGATATTGTCAAAGCATTGAATCACCCATAATACATGAACGAAAACCATGAATATTATTGGCAATGACTTTGCAAGATCTAATTCTTTTTGTCTGCCTGTATTGATTTTTTTATCTGAAAATTGTTCATTTGAGCTCATATTATCCTTCATTTTTTTAAAATAAATTGATTTCATATAATTTTTATTTTTAAGTTTATTTTCCAGTTATGTTTTAATTTTACATATAACAATAATTATTTTATAATTTTCAAATTTAAAAAATTAAAATCTTAGGAAAAAAATTCTCTAAGGTTTTACTTTTACAGTTGTTTTAAGATAGTCTTTTCCATAAGCCACTTTAACTGCATATGTTTTTCCTTGTTTAAGCTTTTTAATCACTGCTCTTTTTATAGTTACAGTTGCTATTCCCTTATAATTGGTTCTTGCCATGTAGGTTTTTCCTCTAAAGGTGAATTTTATAAGTTTCTTTTTTGCAACCTTGCCATTGATCTTAAGGCTTGCCTTAAGGCTAAACTTCTTAGCAGACTTTTTGATTGTTGGCTTATTCGCTTTAAGGACTTGTTTCACAGTTACTTTTGTTTTGACGCTGTCCTTAAGGTAAGTTGCTTTAAGGGCATAGGATTTTCCAACAAGCTTTTTGATCACTGATTGCTTGATTGTCACTTGTGCTATTCCCTTTGCATTGGTTTTTGCCTTGTAGGTTTTTCCTCTGAATCTAAATGTGATTACTTTACCTTTAACTGCTTTGCCGTTGATTTTTAGGCTTGCTTTAAGGACAAGTTTCTTATCAGTGTTCTTTACGCTTGATTTAGCTACTTTTAGGAATTGTTTCACGGTTACAGTATTTTTATAGCTTTTTCCACGGTATGTTGTTTTTATTGTGTATTTTCCGGGAACTTGGCTGATCTTTATTTTAGCAATTCCATTGTTGTCTGTTTTCACGCTTGTTGTTTTGCCACCAATTGTAAATTTGACTAATGCACCCGCACCAACAGCTCTGCCTTCATTTGTCACAACCTTTACAGTGAAATAGGACCCTCCAGCATAATCAACAGCAATGTTTTTATTGTTGATTATTTTGCTGTCATCAGCTACTGTGTAAACCTTAAGGCACACTGTTTTATTTAAAGGAGTAAAATCAGTCCAGCTATTTCCATCCTTGCTTACTAAAGAGGTTCCATTTAAGTAATGTACTCTTGACCATCCTTGGTAAGGGACGGAATTGCTCTTGAAGACTACTTTAAATTTCTCTCCTTTTTGGATTGGAATGTACTTGTTCAAGACTATTGTTCTGAATCCTGCAAATTCGCTAACCCCATTTTGTGTGTACCTTTTTGCCGTTTACAAATACATCAAAGGAATAGTTGATTCCTGATTCATTGAAGTAGGTTCCTACAGCACCAATAAGTTCGCTGTATTTTGATGTGAACTCATTGGAATAGATGGTGTAATTGTCATCAAATCCAACTAATCCTGTAAGGTCTGTCTGATAATTTACATGATATTCAATGTTATTTTCAAAGATATATGCAATAGCAACCCTTTGAGGCACAATAGCATAATAGTCTGGATTTGGGTAATTAGTGTAGGCATCATATCCGAAACCCATCAAGGAATCCTTAGTTATCCAAGCACCATAAGTTTTTTCAAAGGAATTATAATGATCATCATCCCAACCTATAAGTGAAATGAAATGAGTGCTATGGTCCATAATGGCTATGTCCTCACCTTCAGTTGGTATTTCACCCTTTGGCTTATATGCCCATGATTGGACAGTGACAGCACCATAGTCCATTATTGCTCTTTTCAATAGGTCTATGGTATCATTCATTCCAGTATAGATGAACTTTGCATCCTGAACATGTATTCTAGGAACATCCATATCGGTATCTGCAATCATTCCACGGTCATCATAAGGTGCATCAATAGGCAAAACACCATACCAACTTAATGCATAGCCTAAACCACTATATGAAAATCCTGTCATGCTGTTTCTTAAATCACCGACTTCATAATATTTCAATTGAAGTTTTTGGGCATAGTTTTGTGATAGGTTGTAGGCGATTCCAGTTGATTTGAGAAGGCTGGTTTCAATAGAAGCTATTGTTGCAAATGCCCAGCAGTCATCATTGTCTCCTTGTACTTTTCCAGGGGTTGTCCATCCCCAATCACGTGCATCAAATTTACTTGGGAGGGTGTCAACTATTATTTCATTTTTTGTGAAATTGAGCTTTATACCCTTGTTTTCAACAGAGACGATGTAGTTATGGTTGTCCATTAGGAATATGTCATCTTTTTTCTCTACATTTTCAATTTTTGAATCGCTTGCAAAATCTGCATAAACAGAGATTCCTCCATTGTTAAAAGTAGAATTAGAGAACTCTACACTAACATCGTGAGCATAAATTGTGTTTGCAGCATTTGCTGATTCCTGAAGGATTTTATTGCCTATGAAATTAGATTCATTGATTGTCAATTTGCCTTTGTCAAAGTATATTGCTCCTGCATTTTTAGTTGCATTGTTGTTTGTGAAGTTTGATTTGCTAATAGTTAGATTAGTCCAGAAGGAGTAGATTGCACCTCCTTCAAAGCTTGCAGTGCTGTTTATGAAATTTGAATTGATGATGTTTAGGTTTCCCCCTAAAATTGAGAGGGATCCTCCATACTTTGAACTGCAGTCAGTGAAATTGGATTCTTCAATATTCATTATTTTTGGAATATGTCTGGAAGCGGAATCAAGGTCGAGGTGTATTGCTCCACCATCATTATCGCAAGAAAGATTTGCAAATATGCAATCTTGATTAAAATTGGCTCTGTTGGAATAAATGTACTGCTAGTTGATTGGATAGGGAAGTACTTTGCAATAATTGCTCCTCCGCTTATAGAATATCCATTTATGAAAGTTGAATTTACCAATTCAAAGCGGTCTCCCTTGTAGTTAATCATGGCTCCCATATCTGCTGTGAAATTTTCAAAAGAGGAATTGTGAATTATCAGTTCTCCTCTGTTCATTTCAATTGCTCCAGTATTATTGCTATTTCCTAAAAATCTTGAATTATTAAACTTTATTCCTGAATAAAATCCGTATAAAACTCTCTCAACTTGGTTTGAATAGAAATTACAATTGTTTGCTGTAAAGTTTCCTCGGTTTATGCTAAATATATGTATAGTGGAATTATTGAAGTCTGTAAAATTCACATTGTTAAATGTGACTTTCCCTGAAAAGATTATAGCTCTTGTATTGAAATTTTTAAAGGTTAAATCATTAAGGGTAATATCTAATGATGAATCTAAAGACTCTAATTCTGCTCCTAAACCTGCACCATCAATTATATGGTTGTTCCCGTTTAATACAAATTTACTTTTTTCTATTGGAATACTTAGCATGTTATATTTGTCCAATAATGTAATATTGTCAATGCTTTCATTGAATATATAATCATGTGTAAGGTTAAGCACTTCTCCTGATTGGTTTATGTCTTTGGAAAGAGCAGTGAAAGATGTTTCATCCCATTCCTCATTGTCGCCTTGACTTAAATTAAATTCCCCTTCGCTATTGATTAAATCATCATGAAATTGGGTAAAAGTCCTTGAGGCATCTCCAGAATCTTCTTTAAGATTATTTATTTCTGAATTGGATTTTAAATCTTTTTTAAGATTATTTGGTTCTGTATTAGATTTTAAATTATCCTCATAAAATTCAGAAACAGTATTCAAATCAGAATTTTGATCTATTCCCATATAAGCTTGAAAATTATTGTCTCCATTATCTGCTTGCAATTGACTTGCTGAAGCTGTTGAAATACTTAAGAGAATGCAAACAATAATTAAAAATAAAAAAATATTAGATTTTATTTTCATCGTTTTCCCCCAATCATTATATAAAATTTATATAAGATATTTTAAGATATTTTTAATTATTTTTTAAGATATTTTTAATTATTTTTTAAGATATTTTTAATTATTTTTTAAGATATTTTTAATTATTTTATAAGATATTTTTAATTATATTTAAGATATATTATAAGATATAATTTTAAGATTTTTATAATAATGTAATTGTAATATATGAACTAACATTTTGTTTTTGGCTATTTATTTAGTATTTATTTTTTTCAAAATGTGTATTATTTCCTTAAATTAACTAGAAAAAGCGCTTTTAAAAAAGAAAAAATCAGAGAAAAATTGTTTTTATAAAAAAGAAAAATTAGGAAAAGGGTTTTTTTTAAAAAAGAAAAAAAATAAATGAAAATATGTTCATTTATTTTATTTTTATGCTTGTTTTTATTGAATCCTTAAGTTAAGTCTTTGTTTATTTTATTTTTATGCTTGTTTTTATTGAATCCTTAAGGTAAGTTATTTTTGCAGCATAAGTTTTCCCTCTTTTAAGTTTTTTGAAATACTTTTTATTGACGGAAACCTTTGCAAGTCCCTTTGAATTTGTTTTTGCGTAAAATGTTTTTCCATTAAATCTAAAACTTATTCTCTTATTTCTAATTGCTTTATTTCCATTTTTTAAAGTGGCTTTCAAAACAAATCTTTTAGCAGTTTTTTTAACGGAAATTCCTTTGCTTTTTAAAATTTGCTTAACGATTAGGGTATTTTGCACATTAAATCCTTTGTATTGGACTTTGATTTTATGCTTACCTACTAAAATGTTCTTATTTAATACAATTGTAATAAATCCTTTGCTGGCTGTTTTGTAAGTATATTTCCTGTTGTTAATAATCACTTTCACGGCCTTTCCTTTAGTTTCTGCCAGGCCATTATCTCCAATGATTTTTATTTTATATTTCTTATTGCTGTTGTAGTAGACTTTTAAATTCTTATTGTTTTGAACATGTTTTATGATTTTTAAAGTCTTAACCACCTTTTGATTTAGCAATGCAGAGCTTATGGTCACATTATATTTTCCTACATTCAATGTTGCCTTGAATTTTGCCAGTCCGTTCTTATCGGTCATTGAATAATATTGCTTTTTCCCAACAGTAAATGTAATCAACTTATTTTTTATAGGATTTCCAAAGTTGTCTATTAATTTTACTTGGTAATCGTAACTGCTGTTCCAACCTCGATTCATGTTAGATGCACTTATTTTAGCAGATTTTACATAAATGTCAATATTTCTTTTTAATCCTAAGTATTTTTCATCACCACTGTATCTTATAATGGCAGTATAAGTTCCCGGATTTAAAGAAGGGGTTTTAATTGATGCAATTCCATTATTCACTGAAGTTTTATAAGTGGCATTATTCAATAAGATTGTTATTTCTCCATGGGCATCTTCATTTAAGCTTATTGAAATTTTAACATCCTCATCAGCAGTAACATTGGGCTTGTTTGTATTTAATTGTGGGATTTCCTTGTTTTTTTCTCTTTCAATGACTTTAAGTAGGACCCCATCTTCAAAGCTGCTTTTGCAGAAATGCAAATGCTTGACATTAAAATGCTTTAGTATTGTCATTGTGCATATAAGCCCTGGAACAAGAGTGTGGATTCTACTGCTATCAACGCTTATTATTTTTTGGTAGGTTTCCTTTTCATCCTTTTTAAGAACTTCATATAATTCATCTAAGATGGAAGCATCCACTATCCAGGTTTCATCATCTATCCAATTAAGATAAATCAACATTAGTTTGATTGTATATATTGTTCCACCACTACTAAACAAATCTTCGAATGAATTTGATCCAATGCTCAGTTTTTCCAATTCTTCTATGACTTTTGCTTTAATATCTTCAGCTTCAGTTTCATTAGGATGCAATACACTGACATAGTCATTATATAGTGAATTAGAACCTATAGGCATGCTTTCAGAAGTATCAATGGTTTTATTACAAAAATCACTTATTTCACAGCTTCCTCCGCCTAAATCAATGAATAATCCTTTTTCCACATTTAATTCATTTTTAATTGCATTAAAACTAATCGCAGCTTCCTCTTCTCCACTAAGGATTTCAATGCTAATTCCTAATTTTTCTTTTACCTTGTCTATGACTTCATCAGGATTATTTATTTTTCTCATACTGGCTGTTGCAAAAACATCTCTTTCATCAATGTTTTTAGATTCTAAAATATTTACAAATTCTTCTAAAATGGATATCAATTTTTCAATTCCCTGTTCAGTCAGGTTTCCATTTTCAGTGTAGCTGGCAGTGACAGAAGGTTCATTGAAATTCTGTTCAAAGACTATTTCACCGTTTTTGACTTCATAAATATTCAATGAGATTACATTTGAACCGAAGACAACAAATCCATAGGTATCATCATGGATGAATGAATCATTCTGGCTTGCAGAAAGAGAATTTGAAACTAAGCTATTGGAATTTTCATCTTCAGATAAGCCTTCGTTGATCTTGTTTACTGTTGATTCATATTGCTTGGTGTTTGAATTATCAACATCAGCTAAAATATTTTCATTTTCATTAAAGGTGCTTTCACAATCAATTGAAGAATGGCTGTTTGTAGATATCTCATTTGAATTTTCGTTTAATTTCTCTTCGTTGTTAGTGTTTGTTGTTAGTTCGTATTGATTTTCATTTTCTAACGCTAAACTGCTGTCTTGTGAATTCAATTCATTATGGTTGGCCCCACTGTCAATTAAATCAGAAGCTGCTACACATGACAGTGAACAAATCAGTACCATTATAATAACTAAAAAATAAGTTAATTTAAGTTTCATAGTTTCCCCATAAAAAGTTTTTAAGTGAATGCTAAAAAGTTTAAAAATACTTTTAATTCATATTATTGTTTTTTATTTTATTATTATATAATTAATATAAATTGTTATTTTCTTTTATTCCTAATTGACTTAATTCAGTATTCAAATAGAGTTTTTTTTTTTTTTTTTTTTTATTGTGTATTGGTTTATTTATTGGAATAATTATTATAAAAGTCTAATGCAGTGTTTTTTTTTTAATTCAATACTAACTTATATTAGTATGCAAATTATAATAATGATTAATGGAAGCTAAAAATATTTTAGATTGTAAAAGTCCCTCTGAATTTAGAGAGTGGCTTGAGAAGAATCATGCTACTGAAGAGGAATGCTGGATTGTATGCAAGAGAGGAAAGCCGGAAGAAGGCATTTTCTCATATAGGGATGCTGTTTATGAAGCATTGTCCTTTGGATGGATTGACTCTTATTATGATCTTATCGATGGAGTTAGAATGCAGAGATTCTCTCCAAGAAGAAAAAGGAGCAATTGGTCTCAGTTAAATAGGGAACGTGCCAGATGGCTGATTGAGCATGATTTAATGACAGAATCAGGATTTAATGCCCTTCCAGATGATTTTGATAAGGAATTTAAAGTAGGGAGAGCTATTTTAAATAGGTTGAAAAAAGATGAAGAAACTTGGGAGAACTACAATAGTTTCCCTCCACTTTATCAAAGAATGAAAATTGCCAATATTCAAAAGGACAAAAAGGATAAGAAACTTTATAAAAAGAGATTAGACACCTTTTTGAAAAATACAAAGGAAGGAAAAATGTATGGCAATTGGGATGATTACGGCAAATTGATTTAGATTCTTTAAATTATTTAGAAAATTTTATAAATTACTATAGATATAAGATTATTATTCATATAAAAGGAGGGGGAAATATGCCTAGATGTCCAAGATGCGGTTCAGAAGCTATTGAGGAAATCAATTATAACACATATAAATGTCATGAATGCGGTTATATGATTAGAAATCCTGATGATTTGGATTTAGCTGATGAAGAAGGCTATTAATTTTAGTTTTTAAGTTGATTTTATTTTATTTTTTTTAATTTTTATTTTAATTAATTTTTCTTTTATAATAATTTCATTTTTTTATTTTTTTTCTTTCCAATTTTCTATAATTCTTTATTTGTGATAAAATGACTTTAAAAAAAGAGTATAAGTTTAAAGCGGAGCTAATTAAAAATCCAGATATGGATGCGACATACATTATTTTTCCATATGATATTAGAGAGGAATTCAATAAGGGAAGAGTAAAGGTCCATGCAAGATTTGATGGAGAACCATATGATGGCAGTATTGTTAATATGGGTGTAAAGGATAACCAAGGCAATATTTGCTATGTTATTGGAGTGAATAAAAAGATTCGTTCTAAAATCAATAAGACATTTGGTGATGAGATCGATGTTTTAATTGTTGAAAGGGATTGATTATTTAAAAGAAATGAATTAATGATTAAAATGAGGTATTTAATCAGTTTAAATGATATTTTAATCAAGTATTAAAATTTTTAAAGAAGAATTTTAAAAAAGAGTTTATTTTAAACAAGTATTATAAAATTTTTAAAAAAAGAATAAAGAGCAGTTAAAAACTGCTTTAATTTTAAATCTAACCTTGTACGGTTACTTTTATCATTTTGTCCCCTTGACGGATAGCATTTACAACGTCTTGGCCTTCGATAACTTGTCCAAATACGGTGTGAACACCATCTAAATGATGTTGAGGACTGTGGGTAATAAAGAATTGGCTTCCACCAGTGTCTTTACCTGCATGAGCCATGGATAATGCTCCAGTTCCATGCTTGTGAGGGTTTCCTTCAGTTTCACATTTGATTGTGTATCCTGGTCCACCGGTACCATTACCGTTAGGACATCCACCTTGAATTACAAAGTCAGGAATTACTCTGTGGAAAGTTAATCCATCATAAAATCCTTCGTTAGCTAATTTTTCAAAGTTTGCTACAGTTCCAGGAGCTTCATTAGGGAATAATTCCAATACGATATCTCCTTTTTCAGTTTCAATTATTGCTTTTTTCATTATAATCACGTTTTTTAATGAATTTAGATATTTGATAATTTGAAAATAATTATTCAAAATATTATAAAAGGTTTTAAATTATTTAAAATAATTATTTAAACTAATTTTTAAATTGCGTAAACTTTTAGTTTACCTATTTAATTTTAATATCTAATTTAATAATGTATTTTTTAGAATATAAATTTAATTATTTTACAAATATTTTATAGATATTTTAAATCATTTTATTGTTTTATAGTTTTTCCATTGGTCTATCTTAGAGTTTTTAGAGATTATTCTATTATTGTCTCACCAGATAAGACCTTTTTATAATCTTCATAGTTTTTCTTTAGAAGATCAGGAATGTTAAGTTCATATGGACATTTGCTGATGCATTGGCCACATTCTGTACACTCTTCTATCTGCTTCATTTTTTCTTGTGTCGCTTCATCTAAGTTAGGTTCTGTTGGGAATCTTCTCATCCATAATGACATTCTTACACATATGAATATTTGAATGTCCTGTGGACATGGCATACAGTATGCACAGCCTCTGCAGAAGTCTCCTTGCAATTCTTCTCTTTCGCTTTTTATGATTGCTTCCAATTTTTCATCCAGCTTTGTTCCTTCCTTCATATATGATAGGAACTCATCAAGTTCAGACATTCTTTGGATTCCCCAAATAGGCACGACATTATCAAAGCTGTTAATGTATGCATATGCTGCCTTTGAGCTTCTATTCAATCCTCCACTCATTGCCTTCATTGCAATGAAACCAACATTATTGGCTCTTGCCTTTTCCACAAGTGCAAGTTCCTTTTGTCCTGTAAGGTATGAAAATGGGAATTGGATGGTTTCGTATAATCCGCTGTCAATAGCCTCATTAGCTAATTCTGCCTTATGGGAAGTAAATCCAATATGCCTAATTGTTCCCTCATCCAAAAGATCAAACAATGCATCGTATGCTCCGCTTCCATCTCCTTCAGTTGGACAGAATGATGGATTGTGGATTTGATATAAGTCAATATAATCAGTTCCAAGATTGTCAAGGCTTACTTTAATGTCCTTTTCTATATCTTTTCTGTTTTCTCCTTGGGTTTTACTAGCTATTATTATGCTTTCTCTTGGGTATTCTTCATTAAATCCCTTAAAAGCATAATTTAACTTTTCTTCGCTGTCTGTATATGCTCTTGCAGTATCAAAGAAGTTAATTCCATTGTGGTATGCTTTTCTGACTATTTCTGCACTTTCATCAAAGCTATCCCTTTGAATCGGAAGTGCTCCAAAACCGTTTTTCTCTATTTCCAGTTCTGTTTTTCCAAGTATTATTTTAGCCATCTAAATCAATCCAAATCTTTATTTAAAATTATTAATTTTCACTTGCATACTATAAAAGTGATAGGTTGCTAAATATTTTTAATTTAAATCTTTAATCATTAATTATTTTTTTATATTATAAACTATAAATATAACTATGTTAGATATTTTATTAAACATTAAATCATTTCATCATCCCTTTTATCAACAAAAGGGAATTAAATTTTTAATAAATTTATCAATTTTACCAAATTTATAAAAAAATCAAGGAGTTATATTTATGAATACACAAGAAATCATTGATATTGAAGATAAATATTTCATTAATACCTTCAACAGAGTCCCAATTGTGCTTGACCATGGAGAAGGGGTTAAGGTATGGGATATTGACGGCAACGAGTATTTGGACTTTTTGGCAGGTATTGCTGTAAACTGTTTAGGACACGGCCATCCTAAGCTTGTTAAAGCTATTCAGGACCAAGCTGCAAAGCTTATTCACATTTCAAGCATTTACTATAATGAACCTGCTACCGTCTATGCTAAAAGATTGGTGGATGCAACCAATTTTGATAGAATCTTTTATGCAAACTCAGGTGCTGAAGCAAATGAGGGTGCACTTAAGCTTGCCATCAAATACAGCGGAAAGCATGAAGTCTTGTTCTGCGGAGACTCATTCCACGGAAGAACCATCCTAACATTATCTGTAACTGATCACCCAGAATACAGTGCACCTTATGTTGAAAACTTGCCAAAAGGATTTAAAAAAGTTGAATTTGGCAATTTAGACAGTGTAAAAGAAGCTATCACTGAAAATACTGCAGCTATTATCATTGAACCAGTCCAAGGTGAAGGTGGAGTTCATATGGCATCAGCAGAATTCTACAAAGGTTTGAATGACTTATGTAAGGAAAAAGGAGTTTTAATCATTGTAGATGAAGTCCAATCCGGTTTTGGAAGATGCGGTGCATTATTTGCTCATGAATTGTTTGGTCTTGAACCAGACATAATGACTGTAGCAAAAGGTATTGGTGGAGGATTCCCCATGGCTGCATTCTTGGCAAAAGAAGATGTAGCTGGAGGATTTGTACCTGGTGACCATGGTACAACCTTTGCAGGAAGTCCACTTGCAGGTGCAGCAGCTAATGCAGTCTTAGACGTGTTTGAAGAAGAAAATCTTGTAGAACACAGCAAAAAAATGGGAGAATACTTCTTAGAAAAATTAGCACCATTAAAGGAAAAATACGATTTCATTACCGACGTAAGAGGCGCTGGTCTTTTGGTAGGTATTGAATTGAACTTTGAAGGAGCTGACATAGTTGGTAAAATGCTTGAAGAAGGATTCTTAATCAACTGTACAGCTGGCAATGTATTGAGGTTTGCTCCCCCTCTTGTAGTTAAGGAAGAGGAAATCGATGCACTTGTAGAAGCACTTGACAAAGTATTCAGTGCTTTATAATCAAGATTTAATTTATATTAAAATTTTATAATCAAGAGTTTTGATTTTATCAAAATTCTTGACTAATTTTCTATTTTTTTTAAATCAACTGATAAACAATTTTTTATATATTAATTTAAGCTATTTTTCTTATTTTTTTCTTATTTTTTTATATTTGACATATTTTAATAGATTAAATGATAAATCATTGTCATATTTCTTTTATTTTATTGGTGATGGGTTAATAGGTGTTTTTGTCATTTTTCTTATATTACATAGATGGTGGATTAAAAGGATAAATCATTATCCTATTAATCTAATATCACATCAACAATATGATTAAATGCTTCTTTTGCTTCTGGAACCAATGGATAAAGTGGATATACATGAGTCATTTCCTCACCAACATTAAGCTCTACATCAATTCCATTATCCTTTAGCTTATTGTAAAATTCAGTTACATCAGATAGGAATATTTCATGAGTTCCTACAAATATTGTTGTTTTTGGCAGTTTGCTTACATCTCCAAATAATGGGCTTACCTTGTAATCCTTGGGATCTAAGTTTCCAGCCCAAGTTTCACCCATTTCACGCAATCTATCCACTCCAAGCATCGGATCTACATCAATATTATCATAATTTCCAGACATTGACACATCAACCCAAGAGGATAATAAGATAAGGTTTTGAGGTTGAGGCATATCCTTTGCTGCCAAATATTCGCAGAATGTAGCAGATAATCCTCCTCCTGCAGAGTCTCCCATGATTATGATAGGCTTATTCATTGTCAAAAGGTAATCATATAGCTTTTCAACGATTTCATAGGTTTCTTCATAGGTATGGTTAGGAGCAAGAGGATAGATTGGAGTAAATACAGTTGCATTAATCTCTTTTGCAAGCTTATCACAAAATATTATGTGAGGCAGCTTAATTTCGTTTACATAGATTCCTCCATGAAGATAAATGACCGTTCTCTCTGCATTATCAACTTCATTGAAAACCACCATTTGGCATCCGAATAAGTCTTTGCTTTCCACTTTAGAGTGATATATCATTTTTGGCAGTTTATATGGATTGTCCTCTTCAAGGGAATATTCCTGCATATGTTCCTTAGCCTTGTCAACATCATCAACATATTCACGATGTCTTTTCTCTAATGTTTTTTCATAAACCTTTGACATCTTTGACATTTTAACACCAATTTTTTAAATTTTTTTAGGAATTAGTTAATATGACCTACAATTTTATTAAATTCTTCTTTTGATTTAAATTTTATTAGGAATCATCCAATATAATGTCTACAATTTCATTAAATCCTTCTTTTGATTCTGGAATCACTGGATAAATTGGGTATACATGAGGCATTTCCTCTCCAACGAATAATTCCACATCGACATCATAATCCTTTAGCTTATTGTAAAATGCTAGGATATCAGGATAGAACACTTCATGTGTTCCTACAAATATTTTGGTTGGCGGAAGCTTTTCCACATTTCCAAACAATGGGTTTACCTTATAGTATTTTGTATAGAAATCCCCAGACCATGCTTCCCCTACCTTAGGCAAAGCCTCTATTCCGAGCATTGGGTCAAGGTCTCTGTATTTCTCATAGTCTCCAGACATGGACACGTCAACCCATGGGGATATAAGGATTAACTGTTTAGGCAGTTCCATTTGATTGTTTGCCAAATATTCACAGAATGCTGCTGTTAATCCTCCTCCTGCTGAATCTCCCATTACTGTAACAGGCTTCTCGAATTCCAATATCCATTCATATAGCTTTTCCACAAATTGATAAGTCTCTTTATAGGTGTGATTCGGCGCAAGCGGGTATAATGGGGCAAATATTGTTGCTTTGGTCTTTTTAGCAAGTTTATCACAAAATGATACTTGAAGAGAATCAATTTGATTGATATATGCTCCTCCATGTAGGTAGAGGATAATGTCCTTGGAGGATTCATTTTCATTAAAACTTATTACTTGGCGTCCAAACATTTCCTTAATTTTAACTTCTGTATGATATACTAATTTAGGGAGTTTATATGGTTCATCTTCTTCAGCAGCACGTTTTTCTAAATATTCGTCTGCTTTGTCCATATCATCTAAAACTTCTTTAATGTGTTTATGTTTTAATGCTGTTTCAAGAACTTCAGACATTTTTGACATTTTTTCACCTTTACATATAAAACTTAAAATGGACTTTATCTTTTTATTTATATAATATTTTTCTTAAAAAACTTAAGTAATCTACTTAAATGGTTTAAGTCTAATTGTAAAGGTTTCTTAACTTATATAAGTTAATAATAATCTTATATTTCAAAAAATAATAATTTTTATGTTTTTCCGTAATTAATTTATTGATTAATTAATTTTTAATTAGCTCGTTGCAGTAATTATTTAATGAGTTTCTTTTGACATTCTTTAAAGTTTATATGGCTCTAAGCTAAATTTATTTTTCATCATTTTTTAAATACTTAATTCAGTAATTTTTTTAATTGATTTTCAGTTAAGTTTAATTATTAAAAAGATTAAATAATTATTATTTATAAGGGGTTGTTAATATAAGGTTCATTACATTAATATTAAAGAATCCATTTAGGAATAAGACCAGAAGTGCCTTATCCATTATAGGAATCGCTATAGGGATTACAACAATCGTTGCATTAGGTCTTATAACTACTGGAATGGAAGATTCAGTTCAAACTTCGCTGAATGATGTTGGTGCTGAGATAACAGTCAGTAATTCAAGTACTGTCGGCACTGATTCTGGTATGATAGATAGTTCTGTTGTAGATGAATTGAGAAATCGGTCTGGAGTGATAGACACTGCAGGTGCGCTAACGGTAACTGAATTGAATATGGATAAGTTGAAATCTGATGATTCTGATTCAAGCAGCTTTGCAACTACCGTATGGGGTTTGGATCCTGCAAAGCTTTATATGATTGGAATAAATGATGTTGACGGCAAGATATATACAATGGCTCAAAAGAGGTTATTATTGGTTCAGAATATGCTGAAACAAATAATATAAGTCGTGGAGACAATATAACAATACAAGAGAATGAATTTAATGTTGTAGGTGTCTATGAAATGGGTAATCCATTTGTAGACAGTGGAGTTTTTGTTCCATTAGACAGCTTACAGGATATAACCGGTAAGGAAGGAGTCTCACGTGTTCTTGTTAAAACAGGAGAAGATGTAAACGATACAGCAATAAGCGATAAGATTGAAGAGGATTATGAAGACTTTTCAACATTGACCAGTGAAGAGATATCTTCAATAGCAGATGATGTTTTAGGCATATTGGATACAGCCACTCTAGCAGTTTCAGGTCTTGCGATTATTGTAGGGGCCATTGGTATCATCAATACGATGGTGATGGCAGTTTATGAAAGGACAAAGGAAATTGGGGTTTTAAAGTCAGTAGGTTGGAGATCCAGAAAGATCTTAACTATGATTTTAGGAGAAACCTTGGTTTTAACAACTTTGTCTGGTATAATTGGTTCAATATTTGGAATATTGATACCTGAAGTGGGCCTTAGACTATTTGAAGTTACAGATTTTGCATTAGGATACTCTCCTAAGACATTCATTCTCGCATTTGGAATTACAATAATAGTTGGAATAATCGGTGGAACCTATCCTGCATACAAGGCCTCCAAGCTTGCTCCAACAGAAGCATTAAGGTATGAATAGGTGATTTTATGGTAGATAAGAATCATGTGGATGATGGTGAATTGATTTATGTTGATGATGTCAATGATGATGGATACATCTATAATGACACTTATGTTGAAGGAGACGATGATGACTATTATTATGAAGACCCATTAATCAGCTTATTCGATGTTGTGAAGGAATACGATAAGGGTATGGTCAAAGCATTGAATGGCATAAACCTTGATATTTTTGAAGGAGAATTCGTATCTATTATTGGTCCTTCCGGTTCTGGAAAATCCACTCTTTTGAATATGCTTGGTGCTTTGGATACACCTACAATGGGAAAGATCTTTATTGATGGCATTGACCTTGTTAAAGAGAAGGATTTAAGCCAGTCCAGACAAGAGAAAATAGGATTTGTTTTCCAATTGCATAATCTGATTCCTAATTTATCTGTTTTTGATAATGTTCAAATTCCACTGCTTCCTACTGGAATGTCCAATAAGGAGATGAAGGAAAGGGCAAGTGAAATAATCCGTGCTGTAGGTTTGGAAGACAAGAAAAAGCAAAGACCTAATAAATTATCTGGTGGTCAACGTCAAAGGGTAGCTATTGCAAGAGCCTTGGTAAATAACCCTTCTATCATTTTGGCAGATGAACCAACAGGGTCTCTTGATTCTAAAACAGGTGAAATGGTTTTGGATTTGCTTATGGAAATGCATGAACGTTATAATGTAACTTTAATAATAGTTACACACGATAATGATGTTGCTGCTTTAGCAGAAAGAACCATAAAGATTAAAGATGGTCAAATAATTGAAGATAGGTATAATTATTAAGTTTTTACCTATTTTTTCTATTTTTTTTTAAAAAAGTGTGTATTATTATTTTTTTTATTTTATTCTTTTTTATATTGGTTTATTTTTTATAAAGAGTTTATTCGTTGTTTTTTTATTTATTCTATTTGAATTAGTTTATTTTCTATAAAAAGTTTAATATTGATTTATCAATTTATTCTATTTTTAAAAATTAGTTAATTTTCAATAAAAGGTAAATCATTGCTATTTCAATCATTTTATTCTATTTTTAAAGAGTTTAATTTCAATAAAAGGTAAATCAGTGCTGTTTTAATAATTTTATTATATTTTAAAAAAAGAGTTTAATTTCAATAAAAAGCAAATTATTGCTGTTTTAATCATTTATTATACTGTAAAAATAAGTTAATTTTCAATAAATAGTCTAATTGCCATTTATATAATTAAGGAATTAATTTCAATAAAAAAAGATAAAAAGAGTTTATAAAAACTCTTATTTAATAGATTTTAAGTTTTTTAGCAGTTGCTTCATCTACTTTTCCAGTTACTTTTAGTTTTTTAGCTTTTTGGAATTCTTTAACAGCCATTACAGTATATTTTTGGTAAATACCATCAACTAATAATTTATGGCCGTTGTAGCGTATGTAGAATCCATTTTTCTTTAAAGCTTGTTGGATCTTTTTAACTGTTGCTTTGTCTTTGCTTCCTTTTGCTACAGTTTTCCAAACATATGCATTTACAGCTAACTTAACGTTTTTAGTAACTTTGTTGTAGTATTTGTCTCCTGCATAGGTTATGACTGCACTGTAAGTTGTTTTTGTAGTTAATTTTTTGCCATTAGTAATGGTTGCTAATTTAAAGTTTGCTACACCTTTGCTGTTAGTGGTTGCAGTGTAGGTTTTTCCATTAACTTTTAAAGTAACTTTAGTGTTTTTCATTAGATTTCCTTTGTTGTCTTTGAGGGTAACTGTGTATGCTTTGGTTTTGTCCTCAAAGGTAAAGGTTTTTGAGCTTGCAGTCATTGTTGGAGTTGCTTTATTGACTACAACTTTAGCAGTAGCTCCCGCTCTAAGGTAGTGTTCATTTTCTTCAAAGATTATTTTTGCACTGTAAGTATTTGGAACCAAATTGCCGATAGCTATTTTTATTTGACCATTAGCATCGGTTGTGTATGTTTTAGCTCCTCCTAAGTCAACAGATACTTTAACACCACTTAAAGCATTTCCAAATTCATCAACAAGCTTATACAAAGTCTTTGTTGATATTGTAGGTTGTTGCTATTGCTGATGTAATCACTTCTGTAGCTATCTTATTGATAGTTAATTTTACAGTTACAGGCTCAAGAGTTGCAAAACTTAAGGTAGCATTATAGATTCCTGGTTCTAAATCAACAATCCAACCGTTATCTTTGCCGCTTAAAGCATTATAAGTTCCTTTCTCTTCATCACCTTGAGTGATCTTAATTGCAATGCTTTCATTATCGATGTTTATTTCTCCGTCCTCTGAGGTTCCAATAAGGTCGAATGTGAATTTTGCACCGGAATTATATGTGGTTAAAAAGTTTGAAGCGCTTATTTTAGCGGAATCAACAAAAATGCAATTTTCACAAGAAGAGGAGTATGCGTCATAGCCATATATTGCTGAGTTAGAAATGAATGTACAGTTTGTAGCAGTAACATCACAAATCGCACCACCATACCATCCTGCTTCGTTAGATATGAAATTACAATTTATGGCAGTACCCTCATTCATTGCACCACCATTCTGAGTATGTTTGCCCTTTACCACATTGCCAATAAAAGTACAGTCTATTGCGGTAAGGTCTCCATGAGTGGCTCCGCCAAGATATGTTGCTTCGTTATTTTCAAAAGTACAGTTTATTGCAGTAGCTTTTGAATTATCATTTACCCAAATGGCTCCACCATGTCCATATTCTCCTGGTGTTTTACCATTCACAAAGGTAATGTTTTCAAATACAACTGTAGCAAGGTTAATTGTAAAAATACGTGCCATATTATTTCCATCAATTGTATGTCCATTTCCATTAATGGTCATATCATGGGTAATCTTAATTCCATGTTCAAAAGCATAATCTTCATCACTAAAGACATAGTCACTATCTAAAGAGACATTGGATTGTCCATTAATTGCATCATTCAAGTCTTTGAATGACTTCGGGGTGTCTGATAGCTTTTCATCTTCATTAGCAGTTGAGAGAAGATTGTCATTGCTGTCTTCAATATTGGCTCCCTCATCAGAAATTTCCTCAAGGGAAACATCATCATTAGTATTAGCAATACTGCTTGAAACATCTTCTGCAGCACTTGCTACAGAAATGCTAACTAAAGCAATAAGTAATATTGCTAAAAAAAATAAGTCTTTTTTTCAACATTTTATTTTTCTCCTAGTTTTTCCATATTATTATTATTTTTATTTAATGTCTTATAAATATTTTCTTAATTTTATTGATTATATTGCTCTATTTGGGATTTGTATGAATATTATTCATTTATTATTAAAATAATTCAATTTTATTCATTTATTAAATATTTTATCAAATATTATTCAGTTTTAAATATTTTATCTGAACATTTTTCAAAAAATTAGTATGGGTTTGGTGTTTTGTTTCTTTTTTTGATTATTATTTAATTGGTGGGGAATTTGTGTGTGGTGTTTTGTTTCTTTTTTTGATTATTATTTAAATAATTAATAATTATTAGCTTACGGTAAGTTTGAACTTACTCTATTTATGTTAGTTTTAAATTACAAAAACTTTAATACTATATAAATTAAAATTCTAAATTATATGTGCATTTTTTAGATAATTGATATTTAAAAGCATTTAATTTTTTAACAAGGATAATCGTGATTATTATGAAAGATATATTTGATGAATGTAGTTTAGGGGATTTAAAGCTAAAAAGCCGTATCATAAGAACCGGAACTTGGGAAAGACAAACTGAAGATGGCGGTTTTTTAAAGAGTGAAGTCTTTGACAGATATGAAAGGATGGCTAAAAGTGGTGTAGGATTGATCAATTCAGAAATGTTTGTATTTGATCCAAGAGACAGATTTGCCGAATACTGCAATAATCTAAACTATAAGGGATTTGTAAAGGACTATAAGGAAATTACAGACATCTTCCACAATCATGATGTGCCGGTTCTCGGTCATTTGGCATTCTTTTATTATAATGATGGCTTGAATCAAAAGGTGGAAGCGAATGACATTAGCTTGGAAGGAATAAGGCGTCTTCAGGCAGATGTTATTATGGCTGCCAAGAAGTTCTCCTTTGCAGGATTTGATGGAATGCAAATAGATGTTGGAAATAATTTTTATCTTGCCAAATTCATCAATCCATATTTCAATCAAAGAAAGGACCAATATGGTGGCAATACCGAAAATCGTGTCAGAATCTGTTCAGAAATAATCAAGGTTCTTAAAAAGACTATGGATTTCCATGTCCGCATCAGAATAAATCCTTGGGACGTTAGAAAAAATGGAATGACTCCTGAAGAAAGCATAAAAGTTGCAAAGGAACTTGAAAAGGCAGGTGCTGACAGCATTCAATTAACTGCAAGGACAATATCATATCTTTATGATGGAAAGGATAGAAATCCATTTCTGGTGTATGTGGATAAATTGATTGATGAAATCGATGTTCCAGTTATTTTAGGCGGTTCAATGAGGGATATGAAATCAATGAATGATGTTTTAAATGATTCAAAAGTTGAATTCCTATCTATGTCTAAGCCATTTGTAGCACAGCCAGACTTTTTAGCTGATTGGAAAGCAAATGGAGATGGAGTTTCAATTTGTCAAAGCTGCAATAACTGTTACTCCAAAAAGGAGAGCACTTGTTTTAAATTTAAATAATTAATTATTTTCTCTTTTTTATTCATTTTTTTATTTTATTTTTTAGCTATTTTTTTATTATTTTCATGCTATTTTATATTTTTCAACTAAATTTTTATATCAGTTTCAAATAACTTATCTTTTTTTATAATAAGTTAACCTAATTAATATTATGAAAAGCATTTTTGATAAAGTTAAATTAGGGAATTTAAGTCTTAAGAGTCGCATAATAAGGACAGGATTATGGGAATCTCAACAAAAAGATTTATATTCAATTTATGACCGCTATGATAAAATAGCTTCAAGAGGTGTAGGCTTAATAAGTTCTGAATTATTTTCCATTTACCCAAAGGATAAGTTTGCAGAGCATTCAAGCAAGATGCACAATCCTAATTTCATGAAAATGGCAATGAAAATTTCTGAAATATATCATGATTATGATGTTCCCATTTTAGGTCAAGTCGAATTCATCAAATATAATCGTGGAATTGATTTGGATATTCCCGTAAATGATTTGACCATTGAAGACATTAGGAAAATACAGTCAGATATCATCTCATCTGCTCAAATGTTGCAATATGCTGGTTTTGATGGAATTCAATTATCCATAGGGAATAATTTCTATCTATCAAAGATGATCAATCCTTATTATAATCAAAGGGAAGATGACTATGGGGGAAATCTATTCAATAGGCTAAGGTTAGTTTTGGAATTGATTAAAGTCATGAAGGATAATTTGGATTTGCACATTTCATGCAAGGTCAATACATTTGATGAAAGAAAGGATGGATTTGATGCAAAAGAAAGTATTGGAGCATGTAAACTCCTTGAAAAGGTAGGTGTTGACAGCATACAGGTAACAAGACCTCTTTCACCATTATATTTCACTAAGAAATTATCTTCTGAAGATGAACTGATTGATTATGCCAATGAATTAATTGATTCTGTTAAAGTTCCAGTTATTGTCGGTGGTGGATTTAACAATATGGAACATATGAATGACTTATTGAATAAGACAAAAATTGAATTCATGTCAATGTATAGGCCATTTGTAGCAGAGAATGATTTTCTAAAGAAATGGAAACAAGAGGGCTTTGGAGAATCAAGATGCTTAATGTGCAATAATTGTTATAGGACTAAAAAAAGTGTATGTTACCATTAAATAATACATTTTTTTTTAAAAAAGAGAATTTTTTTTATAAGATTTAATTTTTAATAAGAAGCTTGTGTATTTTTATAAGATTTAATTTTTAATAAGAAAGCTTGTGTAAAAATTTATAGGATTATATTCATTTTTCAATTGATTATTTCTAAATAAATTATAAGTTTATAATCTTAGGTCTAGATTTTTTTAAAGCCTCATAAAAAAAGAAAAAGAGTTTAAATCAAACTCTTTTTTAAATTATTTTTAGTTTTTTGGCAGTTTTTTCATCAACTTTTCCAGTGACTTTCAATCCTTTAGCCTTTTGGAACTGTTTCACTGCTTTTTCAGTATAGACACCAAATATTCCGTCAACTTTAAGATAATGCTTTTTATAGCTAAGATAATATCCATTCTTTTTTAAAGCTCTTTGGATTTTCTTAACTGTTGTTTTTAATTTGCTGCCTCTTGCAATAGTCTTAAATTGGGATTTTACAGTCAATATAGTTTTTTTTTTACTGGATTTTTTATAGTATTTGTTTCCAGCATAGTTAACAATTGCATGGTAATTTCCTTTTTTGCTTAATTTGTTTTCCTTGATCTTAACAACACCTTTGCTGTTTGTTTTTGCAGAGTATGTTTTTCCATTGACCTTTAAAGTGACCTTCTTGTTTTTCAAGACAGCTCCCGCATCGTTCTTTAAGGTAAATGTAAATGTGTTGGATGAAGACATAAGAGTCAATCCATTGATCTCTGTGTCTGCTTTTTTAATGCTTACTTCAATGCTTTTTGTTGAGTTCTCATACATTCCATCCCCTGCATATGTGATATTGGCTTTGTAGGTTCCTGGAGCTAAAGTTCTCAATGGTATTTTAACTTTTCCATCTTCATCAGTTATGAGTATTTTCATACTTGGAACATTCACAGATATTCTGGCGTTAGGTATTGGATTTCCTTCGAAATCAACCAATGCAATCAATAAATGTTTATCGCTTTTATAGATTGTGCTTATTCCTTTGGCATTCAATTGGGTTTTGATTTTACTGACATAGACTTTAGCGACAGTTTTCAATTCAATCTTTTTGTCAGCTCCTAAATAGCAAACTGTCATTTCATATGTTCCAGGATTTAAGCTAAACTCAATCTTTGCAATGCCTTTATCATTTGTGCTTGCATTATATGTTTCATTGTTGATTTTGAAATATAGTTCTTTATCACTTAATGGATTTCCTTCCTCATCTATTAATTTAGCTTGATATTCATAGATTTTATCTGCACCATCATATTCAATATCTTCTGCTTCAATGCTTAAGTTTATAACTTTAAATTCCTTATTGAAAGATGTGGTATTAATATTCTCATTGTCAAGGCTTATATTTGCATAGTAGTTTCCCGGCTTTAGGTATAATGGAATTGTTTTACTGCCGTTTATTTCAATTTTCATATTATTTCCATTAATGTCTAAGATATAGTTTCCAGGCATTCCTACAGTTATGGTTATCCTGCTTGCCTCACCATAAAGGACATTTTCCACTTCTGAAATTGCTGCGATGTTATATACTGGAATAACCTTGAACCTTGTTGTATTTCTGCTTTCTCCCACGGTTTCGTTTCCGTAGTTTGTCACATTTATGTAGTATCTGCCCTGATTCAATAAAGGCATAGGGATTGTTCTTTCTGTTGTGTTCTGGCTAAATACAAGATTGTCATCCCAATCGTATACGCTTATATTCACTATTGTCAATCTGTCTCCATTAAATTCAATATTCACATTCTTGCCGTATGTGTAATCTTTGATATAGTTAATCCAGATTGCTGATTTGGATTTTAATACTTTAAACAGCTTAGAGTCTTGGCTTGGAGAAACTGTTTTGTTTCCAGCATTATAAACGGTTACATTATAGTAATCGTCGATTGGAAGTAGATTGAGGATGAAATAATCATAATCTGTGCTTTGATTAATTAAAATGTCTCCTTGTGAGTTTCTCACGATGACAGTGACATTTGTTCTGTTCATGACATCAAAGGTGATTTTGTTGTTGTCGTAATGGATTTCGTCGTCATTTCTTGTTATTTTCACAGAGCTTGAGTTTCTGCTTAAAGTGAAACTGCCGGTTGCTTCAACATATGTGCAATAGCTGTCATCAGGGTGATATGTTTTATAAGTGTATGTTCCATCATCCAAATGGAATGTATTGAAATATGCCTTGCTGTCTGATTTAGTAAGTAATGTAACATTGTCAACCAGATTCTTATTGGAATCATAAACTTCCACAACAATGGTCATGCCAGGGTAAGTCCATGATACATGAGGTACATCAATGCTGTTTACCACTTCCCCATTCCAATATGTAATATTATAAGTTTTAATAGATGGGCTGCCCATTGCATTAAACCTTTCGTTATTGTGTTCAATTCTAATCTTCAGATTATCTTCATCGTTTTCAGGGAATAATTTATTGTTGTACGGTGCAAAGCTTGCCTTATTCCTTAGCAATACTGTGTTTTCCATTACTCCTGCATAGGTGAAAAACAATGCAGTGTCATAGAGTGCCACATTGTCGATAAAAATGGAATTGTTTACAACTCCTCCTATGGCTGCATCTTCAAAGTATGGGCCAGCAGCCCTTGATCCTACTGAGTTATTGGTGAAATTGCATCCGTCTATTTCCCCTGTTTTCGCAAAGTAGATTGTACCCCCTTCTATTGATGCATAACTGTGGGAAAATGAACAATTTTTTATTGAGGCATGTTGATTTGAATAGATTGCTCCACCATATTTAGGGCCATAGCAATTGTTGAATACGCAAGACTCCATGGTCATTTTGGCCTCATATACTGCTCCTCCTCTCTCCTGCAGAGTTGTTTTCGAAAGTGCAGTTTCTGATTGTTGTTTCGATAGCATATATTGCTCCGCCAAAGTAGTTTGCGTCATTGTCTTTGAAAACGCAGTTTTCTGCAATTGAAGTTCCAGTAAGAGTTATTCCTCCTCCATGTGATCCTGCCTTGTTATTAATGAAGGTAGAGTCTCTTACAATCCCCATCATACTTTGTAGTGTAGATTCGAAATTAACTGCTCCACCATATGAAAGTGCAGTGTTGTTTATGAAGGTACAGTTTTCAACTGTTCCGTTATGATAAAAATGTATTGCTCCTCCTTCTTCAGAAAATCCATTAATCAGTTTAACATTCTTTATTGTCACATAATTTGCGGTTACGAGGAATATTCTACTCTTTCCTCGGCATCTATGTAATGGCCTTGGCCATCCATCACGAAATTATCTGCATCTATTTTTACTTCGCCACCGGAACTCTCGTCCTTTTCAGGATTGTAAACGTAGTCCCTCTCTAGCTTTATTTCCTTTATGTCATCAGTAAAAAGGGATTTTAAATCTGTAATGCTGCCTGGTTCACTTTCATCTTCCCTTAGGAAAGCTTCGTCATCAACATCATCTTCATTAACTTGCTCCATTGGTGAACTTTCATCTTGAATCTCTTCTAAAACAAGGTTATCATCAATCTCTGCACTTGCAATATCAGTTCCATCAGTATCTGCAGCACTTGCAATGGAAATGCTAAGCAAGCTAACTAATATCAATAGTAAAAATAAGTATTTTTTATCTTTCATTCTAGTTTCCTCAAAATTTCAGTTATAAGATTAATTTATATGGATAGTTATATAATTTTTTCTAATTCTTAACTTAAATAAGTTTAATGGGATGTTTTGTTTTTTGAAAAATTATTTAAATATTTCAAATCAAAGTTATAATCATGGAAATAAAAAAGATTTCAAGATATGTCATTTACTTATTTTCACTGTTTTTAATATCTTTAGGTGGAGCCATATCAATAAAAGCAAATTTAGGAACTTCCCCTATTATTTGTCTTCCATATGTTTCAAGTCTGATATTGAAAATGAGTGTTGGAACTGTCTGTCTGATTTTTAATGTTATCTTTATAGCTATACAGATAATCCTTCTAAGAAGCGGATTTGAAAGGAGACAGTATCTGCAGATAATTGTGGGAACAATCTTTTCATTTTCCATAGACTTTTCAATGATGTTGGTAAGCTTCTTAAATCCTGCAGATTATTTAAGTCAGTTTGCAACACTTCTTTTAAGCTGTGTAGTGGTTGCTTTTGGTGTGATGCTTGAAGTTCAAACAGAAGTGGTTTATCTTCCTCCAGATGGTATAATCGTAGCTATTTCAAAGGTTTTGAAAAAGGAGTTTCCAAAGGTAAAGCCTTTTGTTGATACAAGCTTTGTCCTTACTGCAGCTATTTTATCAATTGTTTTCTTAGGATACCTTGCAGGAGTCCGTGAAGGAACAATCATTTCAGCATTGATAATTGGGCCTATTGTAAAGGTTCTTCAAACTTATTTAAATCCTTATGTTGAACGTTTATATGAAAAATAGTAGACTATTTTAAAAAAAAGTTTAATGTAGATTAATAAAAAAATAATTGAGATTAATTTAAATCTCAAAATCTCTTTTTTCTAATGTTTTTCTAAGTGTTGGTTAATAAAAAAAATAATTGAGATTAATTTAAATCTCAAAATCTCTTTTTTCTAATGTTTTTCTAAGTGTTGGGGTGAGCATATCCTTATTGTAAAGCTCTTTTAGCTCTTCATTGCTTACCCATTTGAAATCATCATGTTCATCGCTTATCTGAAGCTCTCCACCTAATATTTCAAGATTCATCATTAGTTGAACTGTGCTTATAGGCTGGTTTGTTCTTCTGCTTATGAATTCATCTTGAACAACTTCAAACAAGCTTTCTATATTGACATCAAGATTAGTCTCTTCCTTGAATTCCCTTATCAATGCAACATCAAAGAATTCTCCAGGATCCACTTTTCCACCTGGAAGTTCATATTTATGAGGATTGTTTCTTGATTTTGGATGTCTTCTGAGGATTAATATTTTATCTTCCTTTCTAACCACTCCTCTTACTGTCAATCCCCAGTCTTTTTTATCATTCATTTTTTCACTTCTTTATTTGCTTAAAATATTATATTCTCATATTTCTTATTAAATTTATTGCCAAATTCCTTTTGTATAATCTCTTTTAATTACTTAGGAAAAATATATATGCTTGGCAATTATAAATATACATAGCAATAATTAATTTACTAGGTGATTTAATGGTTATTGAAACAAAAGTCTATCAAAAAAATCAAATCACAATTCCTTCAGAATTTAGAAAAAAATATGATATAAAGCCAGAGGATATTGTAGAATGGGATGAAAATGAAAATGGGGAAATAGTTTTAACTTTTAGAAAAAAATTAAGTTTAAAAGATTTAAAAGGTGCAGGAACCCTAAAGGAAACCACTAATGCAGTTGAGTTAGTAAATGATTTGTATAAATAATATTTTTTTGAGGTTTTTTCATGAAATTATTGTTGGATTCAAGTTTTTTGATAGCTTACATATTGCCTAATGACACTTTGCATAAAAAAGCTGTTGAAATAGAAGAAGATTTAAATATTTCTGATATGGAATGTTTTGTAACAAATCAAATTATTGCAGAAGTAGTAAATACTTTAGGGCATAGAGATAGTGCAGAACTTGCAAAAAATGCTTATAATATGATGAAAGATAGTTTCACTTGTATTAATGAGTATGAAATTCCTCATTTTAACGATATAACTATTAAAAAATATAAGCAACTTAACATGAAAAATGGAAAATTAAATAATAAACATAAAATAGGTTTTACAGATTGCTCAATTTTAGAAGTTGCTAAGTATTATGCCTTAGATGGGATAGTGACTTTTGATTCCGGATTTTTGAAAAATGGCAATGTAAAAATCATTTCTTAATTTTTATTATTTTGAAATCCCATTTAAAATTTGCATTGATTTTTTTAATAGGAACTTTCTTTTCCTTAAATAATTTTATATATTAGTTTAAATAGATATTTATTGAAAACTTATTTTTTTGATTATTATATCAGATTATTATATCAGATTATTATTCGATTTAATATTTTTCGGAGGCACAAAATGGATTTAAAGATAAAAACAAACGACAAAGGCCATTTAGATATTGGCGGTGCTGATGCTTGTGATTTAGTAGAGCAATACGGTACTCCTATCTATGTAATTGATGAAGAAAGAATTAGGGACAACTACAACATATTCTATAACGCTTTCACTAAATTTTATCCTAAATTCAAAGTATTCTATGCTTGTAAAGCAAATACAAACATTGCTGTTTTAAAAATCCTTGAGGAAGAAGGATGTTGCATTGATGCTGTATCTCCTGGAGAAGTATACATCTGTAAAAAAATGGGATTCTCTGGAGATAGAATCCTATTCACAGGAAACAACATTAGAAACGATGAAATGGATTATGTAAACAGTGAAGATGTAATCTTAAACATTGACTCAGTTTCTGCTCTTAAAAGACTTGCAGAAAGCATTGATCCTAATGGCAAAAAAATCTCATTCAGAGTAAACCCTATGGTAGGTGCAGGTCACCATGGCCACTGTATTACCGGTGGAGAAATGAGTAAATTCGGTATTATGGAAATTGAAGCTGTAGAAATCTACAAATTAGCTAAGGAATTAGGATTTGAACCTGTAGGTATGCACTCTCACATCGGTTCTGGAATTCTTGATCCTGAACCATTCAAATTAGCTATTGAATCCACTATGAACATTGCAGGTAAAGTTCACCAAGAAGCAGGAATCGACTTTGAATTCATTGACTTCGGTGGAGGAGTTGGAATTCCATATACTCCTGATGAAGAATTGCTTGACTTAGAACACTTTGCAGAGGAAAACGTCAAATTATTCAAAGAAAAATTAGAAGAGTTTGACATGGGAGAACCTACCTTATACCTTGAACCAGGTAGATACATTGTAGGAGACGCTTCTGTAATTTTAGTTGAAGTAAACAGTGTAAAGGAAAGCTACAGAAAATTCATAGGTGTAGATGCAGGATTCAACACCTTGCTCAGACCTGCTATGTATGATTCATACCATCACATTGTTGTTGCAAACAAAATGAACGAAGAGCCAATCCAAGAAGTGGATGTTGCAGGAAACGTATGTGAATCCGGTGACTTGTTTGCAAGAGACAGACCTCTTCCAGACATTGAAGAAGGTGACATCTTAGGAATATTAAATGTTGGTGCATACGGTTACACCATGGCTTCCAACTACAACTCAAGACCTCTTCCAGCAGAGATTCTTGTTAAAAACGGAGAGTCCTTTGTAATCCGTGAAGCTCAAAGCTTTGACGACATATTTGAAAAACAATCTATTCCAGACCATTTGCAATAGGTTTGGGATAATTCATGATTAACTACAATTTTGACTAAACTATTAAACTATCTTGGTGATATTATGGTAGATTTAAAAGGTTTAAAATTTGCTAAAATGCATGGTATTGGTAATGATTTCCCTATTATTGATGAAAGCAAAGGAGAACAAATTCCAGAAGCTGACAAACCGGAAGCATGCAGAATCTTATGCCACAGAAACTTTGGTGTAGGTGGAGACGGAGTGTTATTCGTTGTTCCATCTGAAGTGGCAGATATCGGTTACAGAATGTTCAATCCAGATGGATCAGAAGCAGAAATGTGTGGAAATGGTATCCGTTGTTTCGGCGATTTCGTTTACAGAAACAAAATCGTTGAAAAAGAAACAATGACTGTTGAAACCAAATCAGGTATCAAAACCATTGAAATCACTGTAGAAAATGGAGAACCTGTTCTCTTTAAGGTAAATATGGGTAAATCCACATTTAAAACAGAAAAGATACCTATGATTGCAGATTCAGATGAGTTTGTAGACGGCGACCTTGAAGTGGTTGACACCACCTTTAAGGCAACTTGCGTCAATGTAGGAAACCCTCATGCAATATTGTTTGTAGACAATGTGGATGATATTGATATTGACAAATACGGTCCAGCTATTGAATGTCATGAAGTTTTCCCAGAAAAGATCAATGTTCATTTTGTTGAAGTAATCAGCAAAAATGAAGGAAAAATGAGAACTTGGGAACGTGGAGCTGGTGTCACATTAGCATGTGGTACCGGTGCAACCTCAACTGCACTTGCTGGTGTAAAATTAGGTCTTTTTGATAATGAAGTTCTTCTTCACTTGCCTGGTGGAGACTTAGAGTTTGAAGTCTATGAAGAGGACGGAGAACTTGGAGCATTCATGAAAGGACCTGCAGCATTGGTATTCAATGCTGAAATCCAATAAATTTATTTATTTTTTAAATATTTTTTTTTTATGATGTAAAATTTTTTAGGCTTAAACTAGTTGTTCATTTATTTATTAATAAATAATAATTTTCTAATTTAAGCCCAGATTCTTTTTACAGTCTTTTTTTTTAATATGAGGTTCTAATTTTATTTTTTATATCCTTTTTCTTTATTTAATGTTTTTTTATTCATATTTAACACTTGCACTGGTATTTAAAAGAGCAAGTAAGTGCTTACATGCGAAAACATTTATTTTTAAGAAAGAAAATATATTTTTTCGTATACCTAAACTTAATGCTTTAAGTTTTTTGATAATATAGAAACTTTTTTTTGTTAGGAAGTTAGGTTATATTCATTAATTTAAATTAAAATTTTTATGAGGAAAAACATGAAAATTAAACATTCATTTTTTATTTTAATACTTTTGATTTTTTTAAGTATAAATTGTATATGTGCAGCAGAGTGTAATTCAGATGCTGCGATGGTTAATCTTGATTCATATGGCGTTGACATTAGCTGTGAGGATGTTCATTTAGAGAATCATGCAAATGTTGATGGCAGTGTTGATTTAAGTGATTGTGAGGATGTTCATTTAGAGAATCATGCAAATGTTGATGGCAGTGTTGATTTAAGTGATGATAACTATCTTTCCACTCACGATTCTTTAAAGTCTGATGGCGTTGATATAACTGGTGAAGGACCAAATGAAACACATATGGAGATTCATGGTCCTAAACTTATTTTGAATAATGAGTCTAATAGCAGTGGTTCTGCCAATTCTTCTAAAACTCCAAAGATTGGACCTTATATAGATAATGGGAATAAACAAATTCCTGAAGTTTCTATTAGTAGTCCTGGAACTTTTAAAGATCTTCAAGCTGAAATAAACGATGCAAAAGAAGGTTCTACTTTATATTTGACTAGGGATTACTATGGCCAAAAGGACGCTAATATTATAATCAACAAAGATTTAATCATCAATGGTTTAGGCCATACCATAGATTGCTTAGGTGCTGAAAATTGTTTTGCATTTTTTTCATATTATGGAGATGTGACCTTAAAGAATCTTAAAATAGTCAATGGACGCAATGATAAGAATCAAAGAGGTGGTGCAATAAGCATTGGCGGTGTTGCTAAGTTCACTCTCCAAAACTGTCAGTTTGTTAATAACTGTCAAAACCTCCTCGCAAGTCGTGTAGATGCTTTCGGTCTCCAAAACTGTCAGTTTGTTAATAACTGGGCAAGTGATTATGGTGGGGCAATATACAATGGTGCATTAAGGCCTCTTGTAATTAAAAAATGTTCCTTCAAATCCAATAAAGCAATAAATGTTCATGGTGGAGCTGTTTACTCCCTAAGCACTGTGACTATTGAAGATTCTTCCTTTGATTCAAATATTGCAGATGAAAATGGGGGAGGAGTTTATAGTGAAGGAGATGTTCGTGTTAAAAATTCAACATTCAGTAGCAATGAGGTCAAATCTCGTGATTGGTCTTGGTATGAATACATTTATCATTGGACAGATAATCCTGACTGCTATGGTGGAGCAATTTATTCCAAAGGAGATGTATATGTAGACAATTCCACCTTTATAAATAATCGTGCAATGGATTTTGCTGGAGCAATATATGGAATGACTGTAAGAATAAATTTTAATAAATCCATTGGTAGATTTGATACATTTTTCATTAATAATGTTGCAGGAGACAATAATGGAGGAGCAATATTAGCAAAAGACCTTGTAAGTGCTTCAAATGCTTGCTTCAGAGGAAATACTGCTCTAGTTGATGGGGGAGCAATTTACTCTGAACGTGATGTTGACTTTAATCACTGCATATTTGATTCCAATAGGGCAGAAGGGGCTAAAGCTTCTCAATGTTATGTAGGGGCTATATACGCCAGATATGTTGCATATATATCCAATTCCACATTTACAAATAATTATGCAGAGGATTATGGTGGAGCAATACATGCAAATGAAGTAAAAGTAAATGTCAATCAAGTAGATTCTACAATTTCATCCTTCTTCATAAATAATGTTGCAAATGACAATGAGGGAGGAGCAATTTGGCTTCATGTTAATTCAGAAATCTGCAATTCATATTTTGAGGGTAATGTAGCTAAAGAGTGGGGTCCGGCAATTTATTCCGTAGATAATATAGTCTTATGTGATTGTAGTTTCAAGAAAAACAAATGTCAAAGTCGTGAGGATCTTTCCGCTGTTTGCGTTTTAGGTGAAATTCATTGGAAAACCCATGCAGTCAATATTGGAAGTGATGAGGATATAAATATTACAATGGGGGATGTCATCAATGCAACTAATTATTCCATTAATAAAATATCAGATAATGCATTCTCATTAACTTTCAACAATAATGCCACTTTAAGCCTATATAGATTTGCCGTTTATGATTTGGAAAGTTTTAAAAATGTAACAAGTTTTATTTCAAATAATAAAATTCCCTATGATTTTGTACTCATTGACTTTAAGGAAAATTTGAATCTTGAATTTGATTCTTGGGCAAATGTATTAATGAAAACTGATTTAGTTAAAAATATTGTTATTAGGGGGTAATGGAGCGACAATAAGCTCTCATATACAATCTTTTCTCCTGAACAATAACGCTTTGTTTAATATCACTAATAATGCCTCTTTATCAATGAACAATATTACCATAAAAGGATTTGCACCAGCTATTCTTAATGGTGGCTCATGCCATTTAACAAATGTGAGTTTTGAGCAAAATGGTGTTATGATTGGCTTTGGTGGTGCAATAAACAATAAAGGTGTCTTAAAATGCGAGGATTGCCGATTCAGTAATAATAAGGCAATGAGTGGAGGTGCAATTTTTAATGAGGTTGGAAGTCAATCCACCATCATTTCACCTATTTTTAAAGATAATGTTGCTTCCTTTAAAAGCCAAAAACCTCAATTTTCCAATAATGATGAAATCAATATTCATTCAAGCACAGGTGCATTTTGTCAAGTTTTTAATTTAGGGGATCAAACTTTATATGTAAATATTGAGGATGAGGATGATTATTTCAATTATAATTTTATTATAAATAAAATACCTTATGTCAAAAACGTAATTTTGAATTTCACTCAAGGAAAGGTGTATAATATTTATAAGTTCGCAGCTTCTTTACATTTTCCTAATGTGGAAAACTTATTTATTCAAGGAAATGGTGCAATAGTTAATGTAAAGGATAATGAAGACAAATCATTTGATAGCATATTCTTAACTCTTGATTCAGGATGTTTTTGCTTAATAAACAGTGTTAATTTAGTTGGATTCAATGCAGCTATTAAAAATAATGGTACATTGCAAATGTATAACTCAACCATTAACTGTAGCTTAATTAATCATCTTACCCTTACAAAAGATTATGGGGCTGCAATCTTCAATTATCAAAACGCCTATGCTTATGTTGCTTTTTCCTCTTTTAATAACAATAATGCATTATATGGAGGGGCAGTATATAATGAAAAGGGAATATTCATTTGTAATTTCTGTAATTTCACTTCTAATATGGCACGTAGTGATGGAGGGGCAATTTATAATTTTGTTGGAACAGCGTATTGCCTAAACTCTAATTTCAATAACAATCATGCTGATGAAAAAGGTGGAGCATTATATAATGAAAAGGGACTTGTATATTGTCAAGGCTGTAATTTCACAGGGAATATTGCTGAAGATGGTGGTGCTATCTTTAATCATTATGGAGAAATGACATTGAATCATACCTTCTTTGCAAATGATGATGCCACTGATGATGGAAATGCAGTATATAATGACTATGGTGATATTATAGTTGACAGTTGCGTAATCCAAGATTCTCAAAATAGTGATGAAAATGCTTTCTTTGCTTTCGGAGAGGATGCAAAATACACTTTTGTCGGTGATTCATATGTCATTCGCGATAATGGAGGCATTGTTTCAAAGGAACCAATTAATGTTACTTCAGATATACCAAGTGAGTTTGGCAGATGGGCTTTGAGAATTGCTGAAATTTCTGCCTGTCTCGTACTGGTAGTTAGCACCTCTTCCATAGGTATTTCAGAAGCTGCAGCAGGTGTTATTTGCTTTTTTGGTGGAGCAATCTTAGCTGGAGTTGAAGAATATATTGAAAATGCTTGTTGGGAGCATGATGTTCATATGGGCAATCTCTTTATGATGATGGCTATTGTAGGTATATTGGATGGTATTGCAGGTGCTGCTGCAAATGCTATAAGTAAAAATGTTTTCAAAGTTGGACTTATTGAAACTACCAAACAAACAAAGTTTTTAGCGTGGCTTGTTGACATAGGTATCGATTTTGTTGCTGAAGTAGTAACTGAAGTTCTTCCACGTGCTAACTTTAATGAAGTGTGTCCTTTTAATATGGATGACTTATATAAGGACATTCCAGCAGTGATTAATTAAGATTTTTCTTAATTTTTTCACTTATTTTTTTTTTTTTTTTTTTTTTATTTTTGGTTGTTTTTGATTAAGTTTTTTTTCATTTTTTTTTTATTCTAGCTATTGATTTAGTTTTTTTCTTAGTTTTTTCATTTTATATCTCTTTAATCAAATCCCTATCTGTTTTTATTCCAAGATACTCTTTAGTGTAAGGACAGGCAAGTCCACATTTAGCACATAAGCTTTTTCCATGAGTTCTTTGCATTTCTTTCTTTATGAATTCGAAGCATTTTTCTGCATCGAAGTACTCTTCCCTTTCCCTTCTGGAATTCCATTTCACTTCATTTATCGCATCAACTGGACATACATCCTGACAATCTGTACAGTCATCACATAATGAGTCATCAATTGGTGTTCCTGTCTTAATAGGCATGTCTGTTAGGATTGTTGATAATCTAAGTGCAGCTCCATATTTTGGACTAATGAGAAGGGCACATCTTCCAATCCATCCAAGTCCTGATCTTGTTCCAGTTGTCTTATGGGGAATTTTGCTTGCTAAACCTTCAAAATCCTTAGCTACTCTTTCACGAGACATTGCCAATGCATTGTAATTCATAGTTTCCTTAATGTAATCTTCACCTTCAAGAACAATATCATTTAGCTTCATTGCCAGACTTTTCATAGATTCAACATAAATTGACTGGTCATCTGTATAAATGGTTTTTAATGCTTCCTTTTCTATTGGAATTCCAATTAAAATGCTGTTTGGATACTCTTTCGGAACGTTTTTAATCCCTTCTAAACTAGCAAAACCTACTACTTCTGCACCTTTTGATTTAAGAAATTCTTCTATTTCCCTTGAATTCTTTTCTTCTAAATTCATTAAACCATCCCTAATTTTAATTAATTTTGCTAGATTATATGATTAAATATGATTTTTAAATTTTTAAAATTTTTCTTAATTAATTTAATATCTACATTTATATTTAGTTTAATTTTTTATAAATAATTTAATTTTTCTAATAGTTTTATTATAAAAATGTTTTATTTATCTAAAAAGGTTAATTTATCTAATGTTGATTTTATAATCAGTTAATATTTCTAATAGTTTAATTTATCTAAAATGTTTAATTTAAAAATCAGTTAATATATCTAAATCGGATTTTTCATATTTATTGTGCCCTTTAATGCTTTTCTTATAATTCCAACACTTGATTGCATCCTTTAATGTTTTACCATCATTATCTTCAAAGA
The DNA here is from genome assembly GCF_902769175.1 of uncultured Methanobrevibacter sp. Lineage (GTDB taxonomy): Archaea > Methanobacteriota > Methanobacteria > Methanobacteriales > Methanobacteriaceae > Methanobrevibacter. The sequence continues at coordinate 121,660 of NZ_CACXNW010000003.1, read as the reverse complement.
AATCTCTAATATATTGATTGTATTGGAATTGCTTGTCTATTTTAGTTTTCTCATTTGAGTTTTGAAGTTCATGATAAGCATTGATTGCATCTTGATATGTTTTATCTGGATTAGCCTTTAGCCATTTTTGGAATTTAACCTTGAATTTGAATCCTTTTCCTATTTCCCTTTCAAAGAATTCTCTTTTGTCTTCACTGCATTTGAAGTTTTCACCTAAAAGGGAATCCAGTCTTATTTCAGACTCATCATCATTCAAATTAAATTTATTTGAATTAAAATTAGTTAATTTATCATTATTTTCATTATTATTTTCATTATTATTTTCATTATTATTTTCACTGATTTTTGATTCATCTAATGATTTGCCAGTATCCAAATAGTAAATGATTTTTTCTTCAAGCTGATTTTTGCTTCCGCTAAGCTTTAATCCTTCATTTCTGCAGAATTCCTTTAATTCCTCTTTTAAAAAATAGTATTCCTTAAAGTCTTTGCTTTCCATGTCTTTTGTTAATGGTGGTCTTGTGGTGTTTTTATTTTTCATTTTATCATAATCAGCATTGAATTTAACAGTTAAATCTTATATGCATTGATCAAAACGATCTCTTCAAAGAAGAACTTCTCGCTTTCAGCTATTTCAGCTACAAATCCGTTCCGATCAAACATATCCAAGGTCCTGTCATTGTCTGAGAGTGAGGACTGTATTATCTGGACAATTCCCTTATCATTTAAATGATTTGACACTTCATTAATGAACCTATCTATAACTTTCCTTCCATTTAATCCACCGTCAAATGCATAATTTAAATCGTCATCGATAATATCATCTGAATCAGTAGGGAGATATGGAGTATTAAATAGTATAACATCAAATTTCTTATCTTTTACAGGTTCAAACATGTCGCCGAACTCAAGTTTTATGCTGTTGATATTGTTTAGCTTGAAGTTTTTCTCTGCAAGTTCAAGAGCATTGAAATTTATGTCTGTTGCTGTAATGTCCTCTGTGAGTAAGCTTGCATACATTGAAACAAGACCTGATCCAGTTCCTATTTCCAATACGCTTTGCCCTTCCTTGATTTCAAGGTTTTCAGCTAAAAGAAAAGTGTCATCTGAAGGAATGTAAACCAAATCATCTGTTTCTATTTCGAATTTTCCCATTTTCATATCTGGTCCTCAGTTAATATGCTCTTTTTATTTCGAATTTTCCTATTTTTGTTTTAATCTTCAGTTAATATGCTCTTTTAATAAAATAGATAGTTCCATAATGCTTTCTGGGGATAGATTAATTGTTCTTTCCAATAATAATTCTTTGATTCTCGGATTTTCATCTTCCAAATTGTTTAAAATGGATTTTAATTCTTTTTTGTCTTTAAATCCGATTATATGTCTTGAATCGATTAATGCATTCCGTGCCTTTTTGTTTCTATGTTGGAATAATGCCTTAACGACTTTTGAATAGATTTTAAAATCATCCTCTGCTATTTTGTTTTCTTTTGGCTTTAATTCCACAACTGAGGAGTCTACCTTAGGTGACGGAATAAATGATTCTGGAGAAACCTTTGTTAAGAACTTAATGTCTGCCTTAAAGTATAGCATGGCAGAAAGCCTTGAATATTGCTTAGTTCCTACCTTACCGTTCATTCTATCTGCAAATTCCTTCTGATACATTAGGATGGCAAGGTCAAAGTCATATTTTAGGAATTTAAAGCTAATTGGTGAGGATATCTGATAAGGGAGATTTGAAACAATCTTGTTGAACTCTGGAAAATCCACTTTAACTGCATCTCCATTAATAAGCTCTACATTATCTATGCCTTCCTTTTCCAGTCTCCTTTTTAGAATGTTAAAAATAGTTGTGTCCTGTTCAATGGCAATTACATGCTTTGCCCTTTTGGCAAGTTCAATGGTAAGTGTCCCTATTCCTGGACCGATTTCAAGTACTGTATCCTCTTTTGTAAGTTTGGCATACTCTATAATCTTCTTTCTTTTAAAATCATCTATAAGGTAATTTTGACCTAGATTCTTATTTAGGATAATCCCGTTTTCCTGCAGGATTTGTTTAGTCTCTTTAGCTAAGGATATTCTTTCAGTCAATCAATCACCTTTTTGCTATTAGAATAGTTATTGTTATTTTCAAATGCAATAATTTAAAAGATAATATTTGATTAATGGCATTTAATATTTGGATTAGGATTAAAAAATAAAAATAAAAAAAGAAATGAGTTTAAACTCTTTTGGAGTTTACTCATAAAATTATTCTTTGCTTTCAGCTTTAGCCTTGTTTTGAGGTTTTCTACCTCTATTATTGTTTCTATTAGGTTTCCTACCTCTGTTATTCCTATAACCTTTTCCTTTACCTTTTCCTTTTCCGTATTTTTTCTTTTTATTGGCAGGATGTTTGCTAGGAATTGGGGTAAACATGTAATACTTGTTTTTTCCTCTTTTGACAGTGGTAGTGTCAAGTTCCAACCTTACTCTTTTTGCAAGCATATCCACAGGATCTCCGAGAAGAGGAACCCTTTCTTTTAAGTCTTCAAAGCTTTTGAAAGGTTCTTTTTTACGCTCTTCCAAAATCATTTGGGTATGCTTTTTGCCGATACCTGGAATTAACTCTAATTTATGCATTTTAATGTTGAGGGAATCTATTTCATTAAAGAATTTTATATAGATGTCTTCCTTTTCAGAAATGATTTCCTTAATTGCATATTCCAATTCGATTTTACTGGTTGCTGTTAAGTTTTCAAAGTCTAATAATCCTTTTACCCTATTTACTTTGTCCCTTTTTCCAGATCCTATATAGACTTTGTCATGAATATCTAAATCAATACCTTTAGGTGTAACTTCGATTAATGTGAATTTGTCTACTCCAATAGCCTGTGCAATAGGTTTGCCATGAGCATTTGGCTTTTCTGGATTTACGTACCCAAATTTAAGATAATCTAAAATTATAATGTACTCCTCTTTCTTTGGATTTGGATTATCAATGTTTGGATTATCCATATTTTCACCTCATAAATTTTAATGTTTTTTAGTAGTTTTATTAATTTTTATGTCCTTCTTGTTTTTTGTTAAGTTTTGTAAATTTACAGATATTATCAAAATTTTAATAGAATATTAGTATATTTCTATTTTATTAATATTTATAATTTTATTATTTTTTCACTAAAAATGGTTAAAAATTGTAAAAATACTAGGCATTTGAAATTTTTTCATGGTATTGTTAAATTAAAATCGTTAAGTTAGATTTTTGTCAAAAGTTTATATCTTGTAAATCAAGATTGTACATTTTTAATTGTAAAAATAGGGTTTGTAAAAAAAAAAGAATAACAAATAAATGTTGAATTTAATTGTTAAAATTAAAATTTTAAAAATAATTGTTAAATGAATGTTGAAAATGGAAAAATAAAATTCATTCAAACTTTTTACAGTTGGAAATGGTTTAAAATTTTTAAAATAATTGTTAAATGAATGTTGAAAATGGAAAAATAAAATTTATTCAAATCTTTTACAGTTGGAAATGGTTTAAAATTTTTAAAATAATTGTTAAATGAATGATGAAAATGGAAAAATAAAATTTATTCAAACCTTTTAATGTTTGAAATAGTTTATAATAATAAAAAATAGTTTAAAATAATAGAAAAATAGTTTAAAATATTTAAAAATAGTTTAAAATATATAAAAAAGTTTAAAGTAGTAAAAATTGTAAAAAAAAGTAAAATATGTCATCATTGAAGAATAAAAATAGAAAAATAGTTGAATAAAAGAGATTTTATAAGAATAAATCATCTTCAGCATCGTATTTTTCTAAAATTTCAAGAATTTCCTTCATTTCATCTTGAGAAGGAGCATTCCTTTCTTTAGCAAAAACTAATCTTAGGTCTGCCATGTCTCTTGGTAAAACATCAGCTATACGTACAGCTTGTTTGTATTCAACATAAGCTTCAAGTTCTTCGATTAATTTTTCTGTATCTTCAAGGGAAAGTTTATTTAGATTAGTTGCATGATCTAAAGTTAAGTTTTGTTCATAGCTAAGTTCGTGCTTTTCAGAGAACTCTTCAAGAATTTCTTTAACTTTAGCTGCAGGTATTGGTTTAGTTTCTAATGTATTTTTCCCAATCATTGTACTCACTCTTGTAATTTTAAGTGTTCAGGAGTAACGATTAATTCTTTTGCTTTATTACCATCTTTTAATGCAAGTATGTAAGCTTTACCTTTTTTGTCAACTACTTTAGCAGTTTTTCCATGGAATCTGGAATGAGGTTGGCCTTTTTGGATACTTGGGTCGATGATAATGTGAACCATAGCACCGTTATCAAATTTTTGAATTCTTCTGGTGATTGGGTTAGAACGACCAGGTCTTACTCTTTTGGTCAATTTTTTTCTACTTCTACTTTTAAATCCTCTGGATCTTTGCATTTTTATACCTCTTTAATATTGTTTTTTAATATTTAATAGTATCAAAATATAAAACCCATCATTTTATATCTTTTTAAATAGCTAGTAGCCTAGTACAATATTTAAGTTGAATATCATAGCTTAAGCCCTTCGGTTTAGCTATTCAGTGTAAAAGCCAATGCATAATCTTCATTTAGACTTAGCCCTAACCGTAGGTTTAATTGATTAAAACATATCTAAATATTATACATTGAAAGAAAAAAATATCAAAAATATAATAAAATATCATAAAATTTTAATGACTAGATTTCAGCAATAATCTAATCTTCTATTTTTGATAATATTATAATATATAACTTAAGATATTAATAAATGTTATGTTTTTTTTTTTAATTGGGCTCTTTATTAAAACCTTGTAGTTAAACTAAAAAAATTAAATTTTATAGGGGCTATGAATGTGGTTTGGCAGTAATAGTGGTCTTTTATTTTTTTTAGGAAATATAAAGGTGGTAGGCAGCAATATTGAACATTAATTAATATAAGAAATATAATTAAAAATTATATAGTATATTGATTAAATATTATATTATACTGGTGGTCATATGAATAATGAAATTAAATTTTTAATAAAGAATATTCCCGCTGATAATGATTATTTGGCGGATTTTTTTAAAGGAATTGAATCTTTATTAAATATACGTTTTGATGAAAATTTAAAACCTTTTTACACTAACGATGAAATAATTTATGAATTTAACGATGTTTCTGATTTTAATATTAATGAGATTGATAGGGAAATTGATTCATTCTTTAATTTCAAGTTTGATATTGTTATTGATTCACCATTATACAAATTTTTAGTTTTAAAAAATAATGAAAAATTAACTATTTTAGCAAATATCCATCATTTGATTTTTGATTATTCTTCAATAAATAAATTTTGTGAGATTTTTAATAATCCACAGTATAAATCAGTTGAAAATGACCTTTTAGGATATTATGATGATGTAGATGATTATTTATCTTCATATGATTTTAAAAGAGATTCTGATTTTTGGAATAATTATTTTTCAGATGCCGGTAATTATGTTAAGTTCTATAACCTCAAATCAGATGATTATAGAAATATTGAAATTTCATTTGATAATGAGGCCACCACTAAATTTTTAAATGAGCATGATATTTCTAAATTCAATTTCTTTACTGCAATTTTTGCACTATATTTGTCTAGAATCGATAGATCTCCTGGTTCCATTTTAAAATCTGTTGTATCCAATGATTTTGGATTATTTGATAAAAGCACATATTTAAAAATTAAATTTTTTAAAGATTATTCATTCCTTGATTATTTAAAGGAAATTAAGAAAGTTTACAAACTTGCAACTGAAAATACAAAAGTGGATATTGACAATTATTTGAATACTGTATTTTATTCATACGGCATTTATGATTTTACTGGATTGTCTGAAGATGTGACTGTATTAAATGGAGAAAATTCTTCTTTAACATTAAATGTTTATGAAAATTCATTGAATTTAGTTTATAGTCAGGATCTTTTTTCAGATGTTTACATGAATCATATGGCAGAAAATATTGAGTTTTTGATAAAGGATCTAATTGATTGCCCTAATCAGCTTTTAAAAGACATTAATCTTCTTTCACCTAATGAAAAAGATTTGCTTTCAGATTTTTGCAAGGGAAAGGAAATTGAAATTGATGATGACGGGGTATTTGCAAAAAATTTCCGCGACTATGCCTTAGCCCATCCTGATGCAATAGCCGTTGATGATGGGGTAAATAAGGTTTCTTATGGAGATTTGGAAAAGTCAAGCAATTCAGTTGCTAATGACTTGCATGAGAATTATGGAATTGGTTTCAAAGATCATGTTGCGTTAATGCTTCCTCGTGATTATCATTTCCCTGAATTGGTATTGGCATTGAATAAAATTGGCGCTGCATTTGTTCCAATTGACCTTTTATTGCCTATTAATCGTATAGAATATATGATAAATATTGCACAGATAGAAAAAATCATTACAACAAGGGATGTTGCAAATTCAAATAATTTCAATATTGATACAATACTTCTTGAAGATTTGAGCTATGATGATGAAGTCGATGTGGAGATAATCCCTAAGGGCAATGATTTATTTTCCATTATGTTCACTTCAGGAACAAGCAATATTCCAAAGGGAGTTATGATTTTAAATAAGCAAATTTCTAACTTGCCCTTTATAATAACACATTTTTTTAATATTTCTCCAGGTGAGGTTGTTGGATGTTTCCTTAGCTTTAGTTTTATAGCATCATATCTGATATTTGTAACATTAATCTATGGCTGTTGCATTAGGATTTTCAATGAACGGGAACAAAAGGATATTTTATTGTTGATCAAATCCCTTAAAGAGCATCCTATGAATAGTTTAGTTTTGCCTCCATCTATAGGGGTTCCTATTTATGAAAATGAAGATTTAAAATTAGATTATTTGTGTTTAGTCGGTTCAAAATTAAATGAATTAATTAAAAAAGAGAGACATACCAAATTAGTCAATATTTACGGTTCAACTGAAATAATCATTGGAGTTTTGAAAGTTTATGATTTAAATGATATAAGTAGTGAAAAAGTATCAATCGGTGGACCAATCCCAAATGAAAGAGTTTATGTGCTGGATGAAAATTTTAATCAGATGCCAATAGGCGTTCCAGGAGAAATATGTATTTCCAGTGAGTATATAAGTTCCGGATATTATAATGACCCTGATTTAACCAAGAAAGTCTTTGTTGATGATCCATTTAGTGATAATGGAAAGATGTATCGTACAGGAGATATTGGCTTTTTTAATTTTGATGGTGAAATTGAAATTGTCGGCCGTGAGGATAACCAATTATCCGTTAGAGGATTTAGGGTAGAATCCGATGAGATTTTAAATATTATGAAAGAATTCAATGAGTTTTCTGAGATTTATTTGGATGTGGACCATGATACTCTCATTGCTTTCTACACAATCAATGATGAAGTCGATATGGAGGATGTAACAGATGCTTTAAAAATGGAATTGCCTTATTATATGGTTCCTTCATTATTTATAGAATTAGAAAAGATTCCTTTAAATGTTAATGGTAAAATTGATAAGGGTTCCATAAAGGAAATGTTAAAGAAGCAAAATTATAGTGATCATATTGAAGATGAGATTCTTTATATTGTTATTCAGGCTTTTAAAGAAGTTTTAAATCAGGATATTATTTTGATAGATAGTGATTTTGTGGAATTTGGAGGCAACTCTTTATCTGCAATGAAAATGCAAATCTTATTGAAAGAAAAAACAGGAGTAACCTTATCTTCCAATGAACTAATTGAACTTGGAAATCCTGCAAATATTGCAAACAAAATCAAATTTAATTTGAATCTTCACACAACAATTGATGTTAAATATACATTTGATGGATTATGCCCATTATCTGAGTCTCAATTAAACGTTTATTTTGATGAAATGGGGTATGAAGCAAAAACAGAATATAATAATCCATTTAAAATCGAATTCAATCATTCCTATTCTGTAGATGAAATAAGAAATGCTATAAAAAGTTTATTGGAAGTTTATCCTGTTTTATCCTCTCGTGTTGTTAATGATGAAGGTGATTTATACCTTAGTTTTGATGCCAATCCAGAAATCAAAGAAGGATCGATTGATGAGATTGATGAGTTTGTCCAACCTTTTGAATTGGATAAGTATCTATCCAGATTTTTGATAGCAAACACTGAAAATTCAACAGTATTATGTATGGATTATCATCATCTAATTTTTGATGGTGCTTCTGCCAATGTTCTTTCAGAACCATTTTTAAAAATTTTACAGGGTTCTAAAGTAAATTCAATTGATGATGGTATTTTAAGGCAAATTTCATTTGAAGAGAGCATATTGGATTCAGACTATTCCAAAGAGGCACAGGATTTCTTTGATATGATGTTGGCTAGTCGTGATGAAGTTTCTGATTTGATACCTTCTGTTAGTTTTGATGGTGAGGATATTTCTGATTTGATGCCTTCTGTAAGCTTGGGTGATGGAGATATTTCTGACTTGAAATCTTCCAATGAATGTAGAGAAATCATCTCCTGTTTGGAAATGGACAACAGCAAATTAAGAGACTTTTTGCAAAGCCACTCAATCACTCACAATCAATTTTTCTCAAGTGTTTTTGCTTATGCATTATCCAGATTTACAGGATCTTCCAAGGTCTTGTTTAATTTGCTTGAAGATGGAAGAGGACATATCGATTTATCAAACTCTGTAGGAATGTTTGTTCGTACTTTGCCTTTGCTATTGGATTGCAAGAATCAAAGCGTCAGCTCTTTCTTAAGATATTCTGCAGATATGGTTAATTCTGCAATGAAATACGACTTGTATCCATTCCGTGTTTTAGCTAATGAATATGATTTGGATTCAAGCATTCTATTCCAATATCTTCCTAGCATGATTCAAAGCGATAATTTTTCTATTGAAGAGTTAAGGCATGATGAAAACAGCGACCTATTGTTTAATCTATATGATTGCAATGATGGAAGATTTGCAGTTAGGGTTTTCCATTCAAACAAATTCAGCATTGATTTTGTCAAGTCATTCATTGATGCTTTCAGCAGGATTGCATTGGAAATTTTGGATGTTGACTTATTGGCTGACATCAATTATGTCTGTGAAAAGGATTTGGAATTTTTAGATTCCTTCAATCAAACAGAAAAGGATATGGATTATGCCGATATTTTAGATGCCTTTAATGATAACTTGTCTAAAAATCCTGATAATGCCTTGGTTTCATTTAAGGACAGTTCCTATTCCTATGCAGAAGGGGCTTTTATTGCATCTCAAATAAGCAATAATCTAAATGATTTGGGAATTGAATCTGGTGAATGTGTATCTTTCTTGCTTAGTCGTAGTGAATGGTATTTGTTCAGCATTTTAGGAATTTTAGCAAGTGGAAGCATTTTCGTTCCATTGGATAGCTCTCATCCTGATGAGCGTCTAAGATTCATGGTGGAAGACACCTCTTCCAAGGTCATTATTGTTGATGACAGCACATATCCACGTGCAAAGGAACTGTTTGCTGATTTAACCTTATTGAATGTGGCAGATATTAATGTAAATGGAGAATTGTCACAATTGTCGGTTTCCTATAATGATTTGGCTTGTATATTATATACCAGCGGCACTACCGGTCTTCCTAAAGGTGTTAAAAATACCAGAAAATCCATTTTAAATGTTTGCGCTTTCTATAATGACAAATATGATTTGGATGAAAATGATGTTTATGGGCTCTTCTCAGGAATTGGATTTGATGTGACAATTTTTGTCATCAATGCAGTTCTTTATTCTGGAGCTTGTCTCTCTGTGGTTCCAGATGAAATCAGGCTTGACATGCATAGGATGAACGAATACTTCAAAGAGCAGAATGTTAGCCATGCCTTCATTACAACTCAGGTTTCAAAGCTATTCATGAATAATGTTGACTGCAGCTATTTGGATCTTTTGCTTGTTATCGGTGAAAAGCTAGGGGAATTTGATAATTCTGGAGATTATGCGCTGGTTGATGCATATGGTCCTACTGAAGCATTTGCATTTGTAACAGCAATTGAAAATAATGAAAAGATTGACTATTCATCAGTAGGTTTAATCGATTACAATATGAAATCCTATGTCCTTGATGATGAATTACGCAGGGTTCCTGTTGGAGCAGTTGGAGAGTTGTACCTGTCAGGTGACCAACTTGCTGACGGCTACTTAAACCGTCCAGAAAAAACAGCAGAAGCATTTCTTGACAATCCTTTTACTGATAATCCATACGATGATGGCTATAGCATAATGTATCGTACAGGAGACATGGTTAGGATTCTTCCTGATGGAACCATTGGATTCATTGGCCGTCGTGACACTCAAGTGAAAATCAGAGGCAATCGTCTTGAATTGGGAGAAGTTGAAGCGATTATTCGCCAATTGGATTATGTAAAAGACCTTAGCGTTCAAACGATTCAAAATGGAGATAATCATGAATTGGTGGCATATATTGTTTGTGATGAGAAGTATAATGACTCTATTAAAGAGTTTATAAGTGAAAACAAGCCTGATTATATGGTTCCTTCACATATCATCAATTTAGAAAGGATTCCTCTAAATGCCAATGGAAAAGTTGATAAGAAGGCATTATTGGATATTGGATTCAATGATTCAAAAACAGAGTATATAGCTCCAAGAACAGATGTTGAAAAGGATATTGTCAATGCATTTGAAAATGCATTCAACATGTCAAAAATCAGTTTGCTTGATGATTTTGCCAATTTAGGTGGTGATTCATTAATAGCCATTAAATTGATTTCCTATCTTAAGGATTACAATGTCACCTCTGCAGACATTATGAGTCTGCGCACTCCAAAGGCAATTGCAGATAACATTACAGAAGATACTTTTGAGTGGGATATTTATTCTATAGATGAAGGCTGTCCTTTAAATGAGTCTCAACTGAATATTTATTTGGATGTTGCCACAAGGATGGATGTAGATTCCTACTTCATTCCATTCGTAATTCCTATTCCTAAAGAGTTTGATGAAAATGAAATAATAACTGCTTTAAACATGCTTTTCATGGTTCATCCAATTTGTTCAATGTGCATTAACGATGATTATGAAATTCCTCATATGGTAAAAGGCAGAGTGCCTTCCATTTCAGTTATGTCTAATGCTGATGACATAGAGATTTATAAGTTTTTAGCCGATCCTTTTGATTTGCATGACAGCTTATGCAGATTTTTAATAGTTAAGAATGATGACGGTCATGTATTGTATTCTGTTTTCCACCACTTAATTTTTGATGAAAGGTCTATCCATGTATTTAAACATGATTTTAAACATATCCTGAATGGAGGATACATTGATTTCAGCAATTCATCATTTGATGAAGAAAGAGTTGATTTAATTGCCTATTCTAATGAAGAATTGGCTGATTTGATTTCAGATTCCTCTGAAGAATCAATCAAATTCGATGATTCATTCTTAAAGGTTTCTGCATTCCATACCCAAATTAAAAATACTGAACAATACAAGGATGCTCAGGAGTTTTATGGTTCCATGTTATCAGATTTTGATAGCGCGGGCCAATTATTGGAAGATGTTTTGCCTGATGGTCCAGGCTTCGCATCTTGTGATTTGGATTTTGATCGTGATTTGCTTGAAGAGTTTTTAAGAAAAAATTCAATCAGCGAATATGTTTTCTTTACCAGTGTATTTTCCTATACATTATCTAGATTTACAGGAAGCAATAAGGTTGGATTCTGTGTTGATGACCATGGTCGTGACAGGTTTAACAATTTTGACTCAATTGGAATGTATGTCAATACCTTGCCTTTATTGGTTGATACAGAGGATAAGGAAATCTCCTTATTTGTTGAGGATATGTCTAATTTAATTTACAATGTGCTTCGGTATAATTATTATCCTTATAGGAATTTGATATTTGATCATGAGTTGGATATGGAAATATTATTCCAATTCTTCCCTGCTTGGTTAAACAAGGATGATTTATTCTATAATGTTGACAATAAGATAATTGACAATATTGTTGACTTCAATATGGATTTGATAATGAACGTAAATCAAAAAGATGATGGATATACTTTAAATGCCCAGTATTCAAGCAAGTATTCCAAGTCTACAATAAATAGGTTTATGGAGACATACAATAGGGTCTTATCACAAATGATGTGTGTTGAAAAATTATCAGACATTGAATATACTGACTCTTCCGACTTGGAGCTATTGGACAGCTATAACGAAAGGGAAATGGAAATTATCTATGATGATATTTTAGATGCATTTAATGATAATCTCGCCAAATGTCCTGACAATAAGCTTGTTTCCTATAATGACATTTCCTATACTTATGGAGAGGGTGCATTTATTGCAAATGAGATTAAAAAGCTTTTAAATGGAGCAGGCATCCAATCTGGTGATTTTGTTCCATTCCTGGTTCCTCGCAGCGAATGGTATCCATTGTTAAATCTTGGAATCCTGTCTGTTGGTGCCATATATGTTCCATTAGACGACATTCATCCTGATGAACGTTTGAAATTCATTTTAAATGATATTGATTCAAGAGTGCTTATTGTAACTGATGATACCTATGAAAGGGCTAAAGCCTTATCTGATGATTTGATTCTTATAAATGTCTCTAATATTGTTAAGGAAGATATTGGGACTTTAAGCTATTTGGAATATGAATATGGTGATTTGGTAAGCGTTCATTATACCAGTGGAAGTACTGGTGTGCCTAAGGGAGTATTAGGCAGGAGAAAGGCAATCACTAACCTTTGCCAATATTATATTGACAATTATGATTTGGACAGCAATGACGTTTATGGATTGCATACTGCAATAGGATTTGATGTAAGCATTTTTGTCATTGCTGTATCGATTATTGCTGGGGCATGCTTGTCTGTCATTCCAGAGGATGCTAGGCTGAATATGGCTAAATTAAATGATTATTTCATTAGTCAGAACATTACACATTCATTTATCACAACACAGCTTGGAAAGCTCTTTATGGAGGATGTTGATGATGCTCCACTTGATGTGCTCTTTGTCATCGGTGAAAAGTTAGGGGATGTTGCAAGTCCTGAGAACTACCAATTGGTTGATTCCTATGGTCCAACTGAAACTTTCAACTATGTCTCCCATATAAGCAATTCTCAAAAGATCCATCATTCATCTGTAGGCTATATTTCCTATAATATGAAATCCTATGTCTTGGATGAGGAACTTCGAAGGGTGCCTATAGGTGCATTAGGGGAATTATACTTATCCGGCCGTCAATTAGCCCAAGGGTACCTGAATCGTGATGAAGGAACTTCAAATGCATTTTTAGACAATCCTTTTGAAGAGATTGAAGAGTATGCTAAGATGTATCGTACTGGTGATATGGTTAGGGTATTGCCTGATGGAAGCCTTGGTATAATCGGAAGAAAGGATGGTCAAGTAAAGGTTAGAGGAAACCGGGTTGAATTAGGTGAAGTGGAAGCTGTAATTCGTGATTTGACTTTTGTAAAGGATGTCACTGTCCAAACAATTAGGAATGGAGACAATTATGAATTGGTGGCCTATGTTGTTTATGATGATGTTCTTCCTGTTGTCAAGTCAGTGAAGGATCATGTTACTGAACGTAAGCCACATTATATGATTCCTTCATATGTCATTGAGTTAGATGAGATTCCTTTAACTGTCAATGGAAAAGTGGATAAGAATGCCTTGCCTGAAGTGGAATTTGAAAGCTTGATGTCAGATTATGTGCCTCCATCAACTGAAACTGAAAAGATAGTTGTAGATGCATTTAAAGCCGTTTTCAATCTTGAGAAAATAGGCATTTATGATGATTTCGTTAAATTGGGAGGTGATTCCCTAAAATCAATCAGGGTCACAACATTTCTTTCAAAAAACAATATTGAGTTTAATGCAAGGAGCATATTGCTTGAGAGAACTCCTTATAGTATTGCACAGATAATAGATTATGTTGATTGTGACAATTCATGCTCTCTCATTAAAAAAGGGATTAATGATCAAAACATGTTTTTAATTCCTCCTATGACAGGATTTTCATTTGAATATTCAAATCTTGTCCATAGCATTGACTTTGAGGGAAATGTTTATGCAATAGACGATCCTAAATTCAATTTGTCTTTAGAGGAAATTAAGTCATTGGAGAATCATGGCAAGTATACTTTAGATAAGTTCTATGAGTTGATAAAGGATATTTTCAACGATGGAGATATTCTTGTAGGATACTCTTCCGGAGGAATATTCTCACTTCTCTTAGCTGAAAAATTAGAAAAAGAAGGAAAGACAGCTAAATGCATACTTATAGACGGTTTACTAGCCTTTAAAGATGTCCTTTATACAAGAGAGACATTGTATAAGGATGCACTTGTCCATTGGAAGCACCATGAATTTGATTTCATTGTAGGAATTGAAAGAAAAGGTACTAAATTTGAAAAATTTGTTGAAATAACCTTGCAGAATGTGAATATTGACTTTAAGGAGCCAAGATTGAATTCCCCTGTTCTTTACTTATCAACTGGCGAATTGTTTACAATTGAGCAAATTAATGAAAAATTAGATTTAATATCTCCGAATAATAAAATCAAGTTGATTGAGTCTACAAATCATAGTGATATACTGAAGGTTGACTATTGGAAGTTGGTTCCTTTCTTTAATGGTGATTTTTAGTGGTTGATTCTATTTTTAGGATTGATTATTAAAAATCCTTTTTTTTTATTCCTATGGTTTCTTTTTTTGAGTTTGTAAAAAAGTTTAGGCTTAAAATCATAATATTGATTTTAACTTATAAAGAAATCTAATAAAATTAAAATAAGCCTATAAAATTTTACAGTCTCTTTTTTTTCTGTTTTTGATGATATTTCTGTTTTTTTTATTCATATGAGTGCTCGCCAATATTTTTTTAAAAATTTTTTTCTTTATTTTTAAAATTAATGGTTTTTAGATGTTTTTGAAATAATTTTTATAGTTTTGGCGGACACTCAGTCAATGAAAATCCCATAAGTGCAGATTGAATTATCGTGGGTGCCACATTGACCTTTCTATTTTTTCTTCTTCCCAAACCTTTTTTTTATTTTTTAGGAAAAGATAACTTATCCGTATTTGTTGTGTAATAAAATTATTTGATTTGATGGTAGCATCATATATTGCTTGATATTTATAGTATAGTTCATCATAAACATCTTCAATTTCTTTTTTATGAAGAATATAATCTTTTTTCATTTTTTCATAATATGCCCATTTGGTTCTAATGCCTAATCGGGATAACATATATTGATTTGTACGGATTATATGCTGGTATAAATAGGGCTTTAACTCTTCATATTTTCCATAGGCTCTTGCCACATCATTAACATAAAACATTATGTCAATGTAATCCAAATATTTCTTATTAAAAGTAGTCATTATGGAATTTCTTCTGTCACGTTTGTGACATAAGTGTTCCAGTAAAAAAAATATGTTCTTTCTGATTTAATCAGTGCTTCTAGGAAAAATGGAACATCTTCAAATATATACCCATTTAAAAATTTAATATCCTGTATCAGTTCTCTTTTAAAGAATTTTCCTTGTAGATTTACGCACATCTCTGGGGCAAATTCCTTAACATCCTCAAATGTGAAAACATTATCTCCAATTTTCCTTTCTAAATAATTCATTTCTGTGTAATTGGATTCGAATTCTTTTTTTGTCTTGTTGTTGAAGTGAATTATCTTAAATAGGATCATGTCTAGTCTTTTTTCTTAAGCTAATTTATAAAACCTTTTCAAAGGCATCCAATTCTAGATAATCGTCACTATCCATAAAATAGATATATTTTCCCTTTGCAAGACTTAATAAATAGTTACGAGTGTATCCCACTCCTTTATTTTCCTTGTTTTCATAGACCCGTATTCGAGAATCCTTTAAAGCATACTCATTCAATATATCCAAAGTTGAATCTGTTGATCCGTCATCAATGCAAATTATTTCCATTTCCTTGAAGGTTTGATTTACTATGCTGTCTAAGCATTCTCTGATATATTTTTTTTTTTTTTTTTTTTTTTTTTTTTTTTTTTTTTAATGGAGTATCCGCTAAAAGTATGAAAAATATCTAAAAAAACATCTAAAAACCATTCATTTTAAAAATAAAGAAATAAATTTTTATAAAAATATATTTTTGGCGAGCACTCTAATGTTTGGATTTATTGGAACCTTTGAGGACCTTATACTATAATATTATTATTTGTTCCAAATTAAGTTTTCCATTTCCACATCTTTTCGGTATTGTTTTAAATTTCTATTTATACGATATAATACTCTTGATTCGTATGTAATATAATTGTCGGATTCAATGCATGCTTCATACATTGTTTGATACTGGAAGGGAATCTCATCATAAACTTCTTCGATTTCATTTTTATTGCAGATATAATATTGTTTCATTTTTTTGAAAAACTTAAATCTGGTTTTTAAATTCACTTCCCTTATCCTTTGTTGATTTACAGATATGCAGTGTTTAAAAAAATATGGTTTCAGTTCTTCATATTTACCATATCTTTTTGCAATCTCTATAATATTGTCAAACTTATCCATTATTGCCAAATAGCTTTCATCCTTGCTTTCCATAATGGAATTTTTTCTTTCCCGTTTGTTGCATAGGTATTCTCTAAAAAAATAGATTCTTTTTGCCCTGAGAAGTGCTTCAAAGAAAAAAGGGTTATCTTCAAAAATATTTCGATTTGGAAATTTTATATCCTGAATCAAATCTCTTTTCAATAATTTTCCAGGTAAATTGACGCATATGTGGGGAGCAAATTTCTTAACATCCTCATAAGCGAAAATCCGGTCTCCAATGAATTTTTCCAAATAATGCATCTCAGTATAAACAGATTCGAATTCTTTTTTTGTCTTGTTGTTGAAGTGCCTTATCTTAAACATTAGGATGTCTAATGATTTTTCTTCAGTTAGATTATAAGCTTTTTCAAGGGCATCTAGTTCGAGATAATCGTCACTATCCATAAAAAAGATGTATTTTCCCTTTGCAAGATTTAACAAATAGTTTCGAGCATAGCTCACTCCTTTATTTTCCTTGTTTTCATACACTCTCAATCGAGAATCCTTTAAGGCATACTCATTCAATATATCCAAAGTCGAATCTGTTGATCCATCATCAATGCAAATTATTTCCATATCCTCGAAGGTTTGATTAACTATGCTGTCTAAGCATTCTCTGATATATTTTTCCACATTATATGAAGGGATTAAAACTGAAATTTTAACCATGTTATTACCGTGTTGCCTTTTTTTGAAAAATGTTTAATTTTTTTTTCACTTTTTTGATAATATTTTTATATTCCTCCCACATTAACTTTTCGAAATTCTATTTTTTAGATTAATTCTTTTCCCACTCTGAATTTTCCATTTTTCTCTCTTGCCAGAATTTTTCTTTATTTTTTCTGAATAGATAGTTTTTCCTTATTTCGTATGTAATGTAATTGCTTGATTTAAGGCATGAATCAAACAGTGTCTGATATATAAAGAATAAATCGTAATAAATTTCTTCGATTTCATTTTTATAGTCGGTATATTTTTCCTTCATTTTTTTAAAGTACTTCAATCGGGTTTTCAAACTTAATTGCATTATCATAAATTGATTTGTACGAATATAATATTGAAATAGATATGGTTTAAATTCTTCATATATGCCATATCTTTTTGCAACATCCTTTGAAAAATCTATCACATCAACAAAATCCAAATAGCTTTCATCATAACTTGTCATGATTGATTTTTCTCTTTCACGTTTGTGGTATAGATGTTCTGTGAAAAAATACATTCTTTTTGCTTTGATTAGCGCTTCAAGGAAAAAAGGATAATCTTCAAATATGCGTCCTCTTTGAAATTCAATATCCTGAATCAGGTCTCTTCTAAACAATTTTCCATGCAAATGGACACACATTTCAGCAGCAAATTCCTTAACATCCTCAAAAGTGAAGACATTGTCTCCAATGAATCTCTCCAAATAATACATCTCGCTGTAATTGAATTCAAATTCTTTTTTGTCAAATCATTAAAGTGCCTTATCTTAAACATCAGCATTTCTAATGATTTTTCTTCAGCTAAGTTATGGAGCTTTTCAGAGGCATCCAATTCAAGATAATCATCAGCATCTATAAAAGAGACATATTGTCCCTTTGCAAGACTTAATAAATAGTTTCTAGTATATGCTACTCCTTTATTTGCATTGTTTTCATATACTCTTATTCGAGAATCCTTTAAAGCATACTTATTTAATATATCTAAAATCGAATCTGTTGATCCATCATCAATGCAAATTATTTCCATATCCTCGAAGGTTTGATTTGCTATGCTGTCTAAGCATTCTCGGATATATTTTTCCACATTATATGAAGGGATTAAAACTGAAATTTCTACCATTTTATGATCTTATTATGATTTTTTTTAAAATAGTGAGGGGTTGTTTTAAAAAGTGTTAATTTTTTGGTCTGTAAAAATCTTTTTTAAATGAATATTTTAGAAATTTTGGATTGTTTTTTGTCTAAACAATCAGTCCTTTAATTTGGAAGTCCTTTAATTTGGAGTTATATCTGCATCTTCATCTTCTGCCCTTTTTCTCTCTAAAAACTCATCTAAATCTTTTCGGAGCATATGACCGTATATAGTAATTTGCACAAATGAACCAATCAATAAAACATAATAAACACTATTTATGATATGTAAGTTGTATACCATTATGCTTAAGACAATTAGATCTACAATTATGCCGACAAATATTATTATAAATGACTTGAAGGGCTTTTCAATTGAAAGGAACATACTATCCACTAAGGTGGCACCTGCTTGGAATATGTGAAATGCGGATAAGAATTTTATTGCTAATGAAATTTGATTTATTACAACCATATCCTTTGTTTGGTATAATGTATAGCTTAAAAAGTCTGATCCAACGAAGAATAAGAGACAAGGGATAATTGTACATACCTCAACTACAATCAAGGAATATCTGAAAGTTTCCCTAATTTCTTCCCATTGGTGGCTGCCTATTAGGAATCCGCTGATTGAAAGCATTGATGAAGAAAAAGCGGATAATGGAATGCTTATGAAAGACATTATTTTTCCACTAAAAGTGTATGCTGTAATATACACTAAACCTTCATATATAAAGAATCTGTTTAATAAAATTGTAAAAATCAATGACATGATTGATTGGCCTATTATTGGTCCAGCAATTTTTAAGTTCTTTTTTAAGGTATTAAAATCTCTATCTATATCATAACCAATATTTCCAACAGAAATATATTTTCCTTTTTTTCTAATTATCACCAAAATATAAATGATAGCACTTGTACCTGCTGAAATCACGGTTGCTATTGCAGCTCCTTTAATTCCTAAGTGAAGTGTATATATCATGATAGGGTCTAAGATAACATTTAATAAACAGGTTGCGGCAGTAATATAAAGGGGTGCTTTAATATAACCTTGTAATCTTAAAAAGAATGGTGCAATATCTGTAGTGAAGAAGATACCCATGCATAAGATTAAAATAGTTAAGTAATCATAACAGTACTCAAAGCTTACGCCTGCACCGACAACATAGAGTATTTTATCTAAAAATGGCAGTACTATCAATGGAACCAATATGCCTAGAGCAATAATCATTATTAGTGTATTTTTAACAATACTGTTTGATTCCAGGACATTTTGTTCTGCCATAGACTTTGAGAGAGATACATTAACGGAATTACCAATTCCAATTCCAATAACAGTCAATAATAAGAATATTGGGCTGGATAATCCTACTGCACTAACTTCTACATGGCCTAAACCACTAACCCAGATTGAATCCATAAATGTAACAAAGAAAATACTTCCTAAAGAAACAATTGCAGGAAATGCCAATTTAAATAATGCGGATTTTGGGTTTTTCGCTATTTCTTCAATGTTTCTGTCTGATTTTGCTTCAATATCGCTAGCCTTATAAATTTTTTCAATATTGGTGCCATCATCCATTTTTTTCACTCTTTGTTATGAATATTAATAGGTATTTTTCAAGTTGCCTAATATTTTCTATATATCTTTTTAATTACAATTTAAGTACAATAGTTTATATTTTTATTAAATAGTATTTAATGATTTATATAAACTTATATCATATATGTTGTTTATATTTTCCTATCTGTTTTTTTATTTTAGTTTTTTGTTTAGGTAATCGATTATTTTCCTATCTGTATTGATGTCAAATTTTCTTGCAAAGAAAAAATTTGATTCCTCTATTTCCTTTAAATCTTCCATTTTCCATATGTATGGTTTTCCTCTTTTCCAATCGATCAATCTTTTGCAGGAATCATAATTGTCATCAAATCCTTGATAATAGAGATTATTCTTAAATTCTGAATTATAAAGAATTGTTTGCATATAAATTTCATCTGGGTGTGCTGTGAATCTTAGTTTTTTCATTAATTCTGATTTGGAAATTGCAAATTCAGCGAATTTATCAGTTATGCTAAACCAGTTAGCACCAGTATAAAGTTTAATATCCCGTCTTTTAGTTCTATCTATTTTAAGTCGCATCTGCAAATGCAGGAGCTTAATATCTATCCTTCTACTCCATGATGCATCATTATGATTTCTTATGAATCTATAATACTTATTCCAGTATACTTTTTTTTCTGTTAGTTTTAAGCATTGAAAATGGACAAATTCCTTTCCATAATGTTTATTGAAGTAAGCATGGATTTTTTCCGGCTTTTTCAATGGAAAATCTTCTCCTGAAATCAAATGAAGATAATCGTATTTTTCTTCTGTTTCCAATGCTTTTCTTATTAAAAACAGTTCGCAGTAAACTTGTGAAGAGTGTCCCCAATAGGTTCTAAATTTCTTGTAAATATGCATCTTTGAGTTTTCACATTTTTTTATATCTTCAATTCTCATTTTTGATTTTCTATCAATATGGATGAAAATGTCAAAGCATTCGCTATCCAATACATCTAATTGTTTATTAAGTATTTCCAAATTTGAATAATTATGGGCAATTATTAGGATTGCTTGTTTATTCAATCAATCAACTCCATTTTAAATATTCCCTTATAAAATCTATTATTAATCTTGGAAAATGCATTAAAAATTGACAAAAGGATCTAAGCATAAATATTTTATCATTTTCCGTTTTGATGCAAGAATCATAGATTATTTGGTATATTTTGTATAAGTCATCGTAAGCTTTATCATATTCCTGTTTATTGTCAATAAAATCCCTTCTCATCCGAACATAGAATTTAGATTTATATCTGAACTTTGTATACCTATAGTAATAGGTAATGTGTTTAATTCTAAATTGCAAATAACTAGTTTTTAATTCATCAAAGATGTCATTTCTTTTTAACACATCACTAACATGATCCGCCATATAAATTATATCTGCATTTTTATAGTCATGGGTATGTGACAGGGACCTCCTTCTCTCACATTTGTAGGTTAAATGCTCTTGGAGAAAATAAACCCTTTTAGCATTAAGCATGGCTTCAATGAAAAAGGGGGTGTCCTCAAATATTTTTTCATTTGGAAATCTTATATCGCAAATCAAGTCCCTTCTAAAGAGTTTGCATTGCAGGTTTACGCATAAGTAAAAAAGGTATTCCTCTACATCCTTATAATTGAAGACCTTATCTTGTACAATTTTTTTTAAATATCTCATTTCTGTGTATCTAATTTTGAAATAGTCTTCACTGTCCTCATAGAAATGTATCATCTTAAACATTAAAATGTCTAAGGATTTTTCTTCAGAAATATTATAAGCCTTTTCGAGTGCATCAGGCACTATATAATCGTCACTGTCTAAAAAGAAAATGTATTTGCCTTTTGCAAGTGTTAATGATATGTTTCTTGAATCGCCTATTCCCTTGTTTTCATCTTTTGGATAAACTGTTATTCTTGGGTCTTTTAAGGCATATTCATTTAATATGTTTAGAGTATTGTCTGTTGACTTGTCATCAATGCATATTATTTCCAGATCTTTAAAGCTTTGATTGATTACACTATCTAAACATTTTTGAATATGTTTTTCTATATTGTATGTGGGTATAATCACTGAAATTTCAACCATATATTCAGTTTTATAGTTTCTCTTTTATAAACTTATATTTTAATGTTTTTTAAACTCTCCCTTTTTTTGGAAATAGGTGATGTTCCACAATTATTTTTAATATAATTATATCGAATTTTGACTAAAAATAATTGTGACACGTCCTCAACAGTTTTTAAAATAGGTTTTATAATCCTTTTTTTGTTTATTCCTTTTTTTTAATTATTTTCTAAACAGCATCTTTGGTTTAGTTAAATGGTATGACTTATTTTATTCCAACTTCAATCACATCAAGTTCGGCACAAATGGCTTGGGTGCCTAATACTTCGCTTACACTTGGATTGGATCTTCCTTCATCGCTGGAGATAAGCTCTTTAATATATAACCCGCCTTCTGTTTTTATAATCATTTCAAAGGTTTTAGAGTCTATGAATTTAGCTTCAATATTTTTGACTTCCTTTTCCCTAATCTTATCTGCCCTTCTATGTGAAACCCTTATAGGAGTTCTTTGCTGAATGATATGGAGGGATTGGAGCTTTTCCAAGTCCTCTTCCTTAATGTCATCCTCACATTTGACAAGAGCCCTATAAACTTTATAGGTGTCTGGAGATGATCCCTTTATCTCCACTTTTCGTTTTCTTTCTGTAAACTTAAGGTTTAGGTATTCTGTTTTTCCTTTAGCTGTTTGTGAAACCTCTTCGGATATCTTGTCAAAGTCTATCTTTCTTATCTTAGGCTCTTTTATTTCAAGAACGAATGGCCTTCCTGTACCAAGCATTCTAACATCTATGTCTTCCCTACCGGCACCATGGAATTTGGCTTCGTAACCATTTGCATGCTTTAGGACAACTTCAGATAAAAGCTCTTCAACTGATTCTGGGTACTGCTTTCCAGTGAAATTGCATTCTTCACAGCCTTTTCCTTTACATTTGGTGCAAGGCCATTTGGTTTGAGGTATGCCTCTAATAAGCTTTCTGTATCTTCCTTCAATGAAGATTGGATTGATTTGAAGTCTGACTCTAATTGGATTTTCCTGTCCTTCATTCAATATTCTTCTAAAGTCAACCATTACAAGAACATCTTCCCCATCAAAATCAGCTTTCTGTTCAAGATTAGCTTCAAGCATCTTTCCAATTTCTCTATTGACTTCCTTTTTGATTATTTCAACATTGCAATCAAATTCGTCGCTGATTTCCTGATCCTTTTCAACGATTTCCTTTGGCAATTTGCAGCCTACAACAAAGGTGTCAAATTCAACATTGAGGAATTCTATTTTTTCTCTCACCAAATCAAGAACTTTAGTATCGATGTCTTCAAATAAATCATGGCAAACAGCGCATTTTTCCCTATTGCTTTCATTAGGAGCATATGGTTCCAGATTTAGCGCCTCTCTAATCTTAATGCCTCTTTCTTCATTTCCATTTCCGTCCACACAGTCTGAAAACTTACGTCCAAGGCAGTGATTACAGATATTTCCATTTGTATAATTAATTAATTGCTCTGCTTTATCTAATATTTCCTGATTCAATTAAATTCCTCTCTAAAAAGATGTTGTAAATAATATAAAATAAGAATGATTTTTAAATTTGATTATTAAAAAAATTTAAGGTTTGTTTTAAGTTTTTTTGTTTTTATAAGTTTAAACATTGAAAAATTCAAAATTTAATTCAAAATAGATAAAAAAACTAATGAAATAGATTGGAATCTATTTCATAAATTGGCCCATAAGTCTATTCATTGCGCCTCCACCTACTCCTCTACGTCCAATACCTTTCATGGCCTTTTTAGTATTGTTGTAGTATTTCAATAATTCCTTCACGCTGTTTTCATCTACACCAGCTCCTCTAGCGATTCTTTGTATACGTGACTGTTTGATTATTTTAGGGTTTAGCATTTCCTCTTCAGTCATTGAAGACATGATGACCTTAAACTCATTGATCTTTTCTTCAGTCATTTGGCTTGCTTCTTTAGGTATCTTGCCTCCTAAACCTGGAATCATATTCATGACCTGTTGCATAGGTCCCATGTTGTTCATCATTTCAAACTGATTTTGCATATCCTTTAAAGTGAATTTGCCGCTAAGCATGTTGTTCATGGTTTGGGTTGCTACATCTTCATCAATAACTTCTTCAGCCTTTTCAACAAGGCTTCTGATGTCTCCCATACCTAATAATCTTGAAATGAATCTTTCAGGGTCAAATGCTTCAAACTCATCGATTCTTTCACCAGTACCAATAAACTTAATTGGTGCACCAGTTTCAGCTACTGCAGAGAGAGCTCCTCCCCCTTTAGCAGTACCGTCTAATTTTGAAATGATTATTGAACCAATATCTGTTGCTTGTGAAAATGCTTTTGCCTGTTCTCCAGCCTGTTGACCGATGGTACCATCAATAACGAGAATGGATTCGTCTGGTTCGATGATCTTATCCAATTTGTTCATCTCATCAATAAGATCCTCTTCGTTTTTATGCCTACCTGCAGTATCGAAAATAATGACCTTTTGATTTTTGAAATGCTTAAGCCCTTTCTCAGCAAGGTCTAAAGCATCTTTATTGTTTGGGTCTCCATAAAGTTGGATTTGCATATCTTCAGTTAATTGCCTTAACTGCTCATATGCTGCAGGTCTCCATGTGTCTGTACATACAACAGCAGGTGAGAAACCTTTCTTCTGCAAGTATTTGCATAATTTACCGATTGTGGTGGTTTTACCACTACCTTGCAATCCTAAGAACAATATTTTAAATGGTTTTTTATTGATTTCAAGCTCTTTAGCTTCACTTCCAAGCAACTTAACCATTTCTTCATAGATAATTGTAATTACATGCTCTCTTGGTGTTATTCCTTTTGGAGGCTCTTCGTTAAGAGCTCTGTCTTCGATTGTTTTTGATAATTGTAAAACAAGTTGAATATTTACGTCAGCTTGAATTAAAGCTCTTTGAATATCTTTGACAACTTCTTTAACAACCTTTTTATCAATAACACTCATTCCAGCCAATTTTTTCATGGTGTTTGTAAGGTTTTCTCCTAAACTTCCTAACATTGACATATTTTCCCCTCCATATTTCTTTTCGATGATTAATCAATATTATTTAATATTTAATTTTTTCATTTCAGTATTGGGATAAGTATTATCCTTCAAATCATTTTGAATAGATTAACTATTTCTCAACTGTTTCCAAAACTAAAAAACAAACCAATAGTTTATCTTATAAAGTTAAATGTATAAATTAATATTATATAAAAGTTTATTTATCTTTTATTATATAATTATTGATGTGGATACATAAATTTTGTTTTGATTATTATTAAAATATGCTAATTTATGTGATTTTCATTTTAAAAAGTTAACAAAAATTATAAAGATTACAATAATGGTTTATAATGGTATTGAGGTTTAAAAATGCTAGAAAAATTAGTTGAGTCATTAAGAAATGCGCCTGTTGTTAAAAAAGGGGATTATGATTATTTTGTTCATGGTATCAGTGACGGTGTCCCTGCAATGGACCCAGCAGTTTTAAAGGAAATCGTTGAGGTTATAAATGAGAAGTTAGACTTATCCAATGTTGATAAGGTTGTAGGGGTTGAAGCGATGGGAATTCACATTGCAACCGCTTTGTCTTTGGAAACTGGCATTCCTTTCCTGGTTATCCGTAAAAGACAATATGGTTTGGAAGGTGAACATGAAATATTAAAGCATACCGGTTATGCAACCTCTAAATTATATGTCAATGACTTGAAGGAAGGGGACAATATCATTTTAGTTGATGATGTTGTAAGTACTGGAGGAACCCTTACTGCTTTAATCAATGAATTAAAGGAGATGGGTGTAAATCTGGTTCACATTGTTGTAGCTGTTGAAAAAGGAGAAGGCAAAGGCGTTGTTGAAGAAGCTACCGGTGAAAAAATCAGGACTCTTGTAAAATTGGATGTTGTTGATGGAAAAGTTGTTGCTGAGTCACTATTGTAAGCGATTTCTTTTCTTTTATTTAATTTAATTCATTTGATTGATTACTTTAATCATTTTAATTAATAAAGCTCTAGTCAATTAATTTAATCATTTTAATTAATTAATGGCTCAATTAGTCAAAATAATTTAATTATTTTAATTCGATATGATTAAATTTATTTAATATAATTAAATTTTAAAATATTAATTAATTTTTATTATTATGTTTGTTTTAATCATTTTAGGAAATATTTTTCTAAAGCGATTAAAATCTGTTTTTATTATTTAAATCATTTCATTATTAGTTGATAAAATGGCATTATATGATATGGAACTTAAAAGGGTTATAAAGAAAATCAACTCTTTAAATGTAAGAAATGTAGGATTGCAGTTTCCAGAAGGACTTAAGATGCAAGCTGTAGCTCTGGCTAGGGAAATTGAGAAACAGACAGAAGCTACTGTGATTGTATCTGCAGACCCTTGCTTTGGAGCTTGTGATGTTTCAGACAGGAAAATGAATGGGATTGTGGATTTCATTGTTCATTATGGCCACACTCCACTTCCCCTAAAATACAGCATTCCTACAATGTTTATAGAAGCTAAAGCAAATGTCAAGGTAAAGGATTATTTGGAAGAGGCTTTGGAACAGTTGCAGGACTATTCTAAAGTGGCTATTGCAACAACTGCTCAACACTTGCATTTGCTTGATGAGATTGTAGACTTTTTGGAAGACAATGGAAAGGAAATTGTTATAGGTTCTTCAAGAAGCACAAGGAAAGGTCAGGTTTTAGGCTGCAATTTCGCTTCAGTAAAGAATTTAGGTGCTGAAGTTTACCTATTCCTTGGAAGCGGCAATTTCCATCCTTTAGGAATTTACCTATTTACAAATGCTCCGGTTTTAGCTATTGATCCTTACAGCGGTGACATTCGTGAAATGAGCGCTTATGCAGACAGGATTTTTAGAATCAGATTTGCAAGAATCGTAAAGGCAAGGGAAGTTACAAAATGGGGAATAATCGTTTCCTCTAAAGAAGGTCAATATAGAATGAAATTGGCTAAGGAAATTAAAAAGCTATTGGAAGATGAGGGAATGGAAGCATTTATCCTTCTTATGGATCATGTAAACCCTGATGTTTTACTTCCATATATGGAATTGGAAGGATTTGTTGTAACTGCATGCCCAAGGATAGCTATAGACGATTCTCAAATGTATAAAAAACCAGTCATCACACCAAAAGAGTTGGAGATTGTATTAAATAAAAGAGAATGGGAAAAGTATCAATTAGATGAAATCTTATTTGAAGATAGATACTATCAATAGAATGGGGATGAATTGATTTTTTTTTAATGATAAGAATTATCCATAAAAATGTCAAAATCCCATTGGATATTAATTCATTAAATAACTAAATGCTATGAAAATTTTAATTTTGAATTTTCTCTTGTATAGATGATATGATAATATGAATTTTGAATTTTCGCTTGTTGGATTAGTGTTTCTAATCATGCTATTTGTTCCAAATATTATTTGGACCAAATATCAACCTAAGGATTATGATAAGTATTCTCAAAGGGAAAGCAGGATTTTATTGGCCTTTGAGCGTATTGGCCAAATTTTGGTTGTAATATTTTCATTGTTTTGTGGAGCTGAATTCACTTATTCCCTACTATTGCTGATCGCATTTGTCTTAATGGTAATGTATGAGATTGCTTGGATTAGATACTTCAATTCTGATTATTCAATGGGTGATTTTTATAAGGATTTCTTAAAAGTTCCTCTTCCTCTTGCTACTTTGCCTGTTTTGGCATTTTTCCTTTTAGGAATTTATGCAAATAGTTATCTTTTGATTATTTCAAGTCTAATATTGGCAATTGGTCATATTGGAATTCATTTCAATCATAAAAAAGAGCTTCTATAATTGTTTGTTATTTTTAAAATTATTCCTTTCAATCATAAAAAAGAGCTTCTATAATTGTTTGTTATTTTTAAAACTATTTCTAAAAACCGAATTTTTTATATATTACTAAAAAACATAAATAATTTACATATAAATAATTTAATTTTATGGATGATTATTTGTCAAAATTTAAGTTCATTTATTGAAGTGTATGGATGAAAATTTTTCAAATTTAATTTCATATGATTTTATAAATTCTGTAAATGGAATTATGGAATTTATTTTTTGGATGATTATCCTAATTTTATAAACGGAGTTATAATTTATGAGTGGATAATTTGTCCTTATTTTATAAACGGAATTATAAAATATAAAGAATTGGCTTATTGCCATTTATGAGGTGTGTAGATGAAAATAGAATCTGGAGATTTTGTAATGCCTGGTGACTTTTTAAGTGTAAGTGAACAGTTCTTGCCAGGTCAAGGAGCATATGAAGATGATGGAAGTGTTAAATCAGGTGTTCCTGGAAATGTATTAATAGATGAAGAAGAAAAGGAAATCTCAGTAATATCAAAATCTGGTGGTCCAAACTTATTGAAAGTTGGAGATATTGTATACGGTGAAGTGAAAGATTTACGTGGTCAAAGAGCATTAATAACCATTTATGCTAAAAAAGGCGTTGAACGTGAATTGGCTCTTCCATATATGGCAGCTATTCACATTTCACAAGTTACCCCAGGTTATATTGATAAGCTTACAGATGCTTTCAGAATCGGAGATTTGATTGAAGCAAAAGTTGTTAAAATCATGGGAGACAACCTTGACTTAAATACTGAAGACATTACTTCCGGTGTAGTAAAAGCTATGTGTACAAGATGCAGATCTTTTATGGATCCTTGTAATGAATCTGAAGTTTATTGTCCTGTATGTGATAGAAAGGAAAAAAGGAAAGTTTCTAAAAATTATGATTATTAATTTTATTAAAAAACCTAATGTAGTTGATTGCTCATTTAATTAAGGAAAAGATAACATGGAAATTGAAGTTGTAAAAGATACTAAATTAGAACTTGAAATGATTATTCATGGGGAAAATCACTCTCTTTGTAATGTTTTAAGAAAATATCTCATGGAAGATGATGATGTAGAATATGCAGTTTATGGTATTGATCACCCACTTACCGGTGAACCTATCATGACCATTAAAACTAAAAGAACAAAAAGACCTAGAGATTCTCTCAATAAAGCAGTTTTAAGATTAAAAGAAGAAACTGCTGAATTTAAAGAATTGCTCGAAGGTATTTAGGGCTGAACTTTTTGGAAAAGGTTAATCATAACTTTTTCTACTTTCTATTTTTTCATTTTTTAGTTTATTTTATAGATTGGCTGCTTTATTTTTATTTGAATTATTTGAATTCAATTTATATTTGAATATTAGGTTATTTTCCACATTGATTGCTATTAATTATTTATTTTATATTCGAATGTTTGATTATATATAATATTTATTTTATTGTTTAGGGGGAGATAGTATAAAATATAAAATTCCATCTTTAACTGTAGACATTTTTATTTTCAATGAAAACAATGAATTTATACTTATCAAAAGGAAAAACGATCCTTTCAAAGACTGTTGGGCATTGCCTGGTGGATTCGTTGATTATGGTGAAACAACTGAACATGCAGCTATTAGGGAAGCAAAGGAAGAAACATCAATTGATGTTGAATTAATCAAGCTTTTCAATGTGTATTCAGACCCAGACCGTGACCCAAGACGTCATACAGTTTCTGTATTCTATTTGGCTCATGGAAACTTTGATGATGCAAAAGCAGATGATGATGCAAAGGATATTGGAACATACTCATTTGAAGATTTAGACAATTTGGATATTGCATTTGATCATAGAATGATTTTAAATGAAATTAAGGATTATTTGGAAAAATAGAGATTTTTATATTTATTAATTTTTTAATTTTTTAACTTTTTAATTTCATTAACTTTTTAATTTTTTAATTTTTTCATATTTTTTCATAATAATGTATTATTTTTTTTTAAAAATTTCCAATCAATTCCCCTATTTTATTAAAATTTTTTTCTAAAAATTATAAATTTTTTACTATTTTTTAATCTACTTACAATTTGTTATTATTATTATTTTTTACTAAATTTTTACAATTTTTCTTAATTTTTAGGCATTTTTTACCCTATTTTTAAATTAACTTTAAATACTATGACTTATTAAAGTTATTTTATAAGTATATAATATATTAGTAAAATCATTTACAATATTTAAAAACTTTGAAATTAAAGATTTTCATGGTGTCGGATTATTATAGGTAAATGTAGAAGATTATAATTATCGGAGATTATAATTAAATTTGTTTTGTGTTTAAATTTAATAGTTCATAAAATTTTTAATTTCTGTTTTTAATTAATATGTTAGGAGAGATGAAGTTATGGAGTTTTGTCCAGATTGTGGAGGTATGATGCTTCCTTTTGAAGAGGAAATAGTCATTGAAGAGGACAATGAAGATAATGTTGATGAATCTGTAGATGCAGCTGAAGAAAATGCGGATGGGGAAGAAAAAGAACCTAAAACAAAAACTGTAAACTATCTTAAATGTAACTCTTGCGGTTTTAAAAAGGATTTATCTGAAGAGGTTATCGAAGAATATTCAGTTGAGAAAAAAGTTAAAAGTGAAGATACCGTAATTATGAGGGGAGACGAAAGCGGTATGAAATCCACTGTAAGGGAAATCTGTCCTAAATGTGGACATGATCGTGCTTCCTACGAATTGCTTCAAACTCGTAGTGCTGATGAAGCACCTACTCGTTTCTTCACTTGTGATAAATGCCATCACAAATGGCGTGGATATGATTAAGCATAGTTTAGATTATTTAGAGATTAGTTAATAGGGTTATGATTTTATAAATTATAGTTTTATAAATTTATAGAATTATTTAATCCAAATTATTATTAAATTTTAATCTAAATAATTAATCTAAATTATTAATCAAAATTTTTTATTTAAATTATTATCTAATTTAATAATTTGATTTAACAATCTGTTTAATTTGATTTAAATTCAAATAAGTAATTCAAACTATTCAATTAATCATTCAATTAATAATATAATTTATTTAATGTTTATTTTAGTTTTTAATTTAATATTTTTTATTTATTATACATTTAATCGTATTTATAGCGATTTTACTAAGAATATTATGGTGTGTTATTAAAGTTATGAGTGAGTATTCTTAGTATTTTTAAGTAAGGAGATAAAATGTCTAATTCAAAAAATAGTAAATTAGAAGATGTTTCTAATGGAAACGATGAATCTGCTCCCAAGGCAAATGATTCCACTTCTAATAAGAAAACTAGATTTACTAAATCTAAATCCATCTCAGAAGTCTTTAAGGATTTGGAATTGGAAGATGATCCATCTTCTGAATTTAATCAGTCTTCTGTAGATGAGATTATCCCTATTCATAATGAAGAGGATGGATCTGCTGATGAAGAGGTCATATCTTCTGATGAGAAAGATGATTCTGTAGAGGAAATTGTTCCTATTCATAATGAATATAAAGATTTAGATAAATCAGAAGCTTCAGTTGAAGAAACTCTTGATGGAGGAATAATAATCAATCCTGATTCAGAGGATTTAGCTGAAGAAAATGTTAATGAATCAAAGGAATATGATTCTATAGAAAATACTGATTCTATTGGTGGTGAAGCTGATTTTGATGAACCTAATTTAGAGGATAAATATTCTAAATATAATTTTGAAAAATCCAGAGAATCTATTGATAGTGTTGAAGAAATTGATGATGATGCTTTTATCACCCAAAGAAATAGTGATGATGCATTAGCGGATGAGGATGATTTTATCATTGAAAAGAATAGTGATAATGTGGTAGCAGATGAAGATATAGAAGAGAAAATTGGTAAATCTTCTGCTCAAGGTGTATTGATAAATGATAAGGATAAAACTTCCGATTCTAAAAAATCTTTCGATATTTTTGATAAAAATTCAATTATTTCCATTGTTAGTTTTATTATAGGTTTAACTATTTTGCTTATTGGAATAACCTATTACGCTTCAAGTTCTGATAGGGTAGTCGACAATGTTTTATCAGGAGAAACAGCAGGGCTTGCTATTATTGTAGCTATTATTGGTCTTATTATAATGGTATTTTCCATATTGAATTTCTTTGCATCTTCAAAGTCTTCGATTATTATCGATACGTTTAACAGCATTAAAAATATTGATTATGAAGACTTTTCCGAGGACGCTATCTCTCGTGAAGATTTTGATGCTATCTTTAGCATCTTTAAAAGAAATAAAGGCTCTGATTTTTCCGACGACGACAAAAAAGGCAAATCTGTTGATAATTCTAATGATATGGATGAGAAAGATCAAGATGAAGTTTCTGATGATGATATCAGTTCCTTATATTCCAAATCAAACTTGACATCTCAAAAAAATCAATCTTCTTCTAAGGGGCAGGAAACTGCTGACTCAACAGATGTTTCACAGGACTATGATGATGGTGCTGATGATATAAGCCCTATTCATTCTACAACAGACAAACAATCTGATGATGGTTTTGAAGATGACTCTTCAGAGGATTCTCAAGAGGATTATGATTCAGATGATGAATATTATGTTGAGGAAGAAGAGATTATTGAAGAAAGCTTTGATGAAGAAGCTGATTCCAGTTTAAATGCTAATAAAAATAAAGAGTTAGAAGATAAATATGCAAAATATGATTTTGAAGAGGATTCTGAAGAGGAAGTGGAAGAACCTGTTATTTTCAAACCTAAATTCAAAAAATCTGTAGATTTATCAAAATATGAAGAAGCCCCTTTAACTGAAGAGGAATTAGCTGAAAAACAGAGAAAAGCTGAAGAATTAGCAGAGAAAAAAAGAAGAATAATCGAAGGAACCAATTTTGATAATAGCTTAAGAAAAGATTAATTTTTCTTATTCTATTTTTTTCTTTTTTGTATTGGAAATCCTCGTTTTTTTATTTGCTTAGTCTGTATGCCGTTTTATTTGATATTTATTTTTGTTTGCTTAGTCTGTATGTTGTTTATTTGGTATTTTTTTTGTTTGCTTAGTCTGTATGTTGTACCTTTAATTGTATTTATTTAGTAATTGTGCTGTTTTTTGATATTTATTTTTATTTATTTGGTCGTATGTTAATCTTTTTCTATTTTTATTAATTTTCATTATCTATTTTCAAAAATTATTCTATTTTTCACTAAAATTTTATAAAAATTTCTTTCATTTAATTAGATTTATAAATGATTAAGTACTAAATTATAATTATAATAAAATATAAATTTTTATACAAATTGAAAAATTTATAACGCATTATTTTTATAATTTTTTATAATTGAAATATTGCTATATGTGCTTATTTTAATTTATAAAATAAATAATCAATGCTTAAAATTAAATCAAGAGTTGATTTTTAATGTTTAAAGCAGAATTAAGTGATTCAAGTATTTTAAAAACCAGTTTTGATGCTATTTCATCTATTGTTGATGAAGTACAAATCCAAACTGACAGTGAAGGTTTTCGTTTAGATGCCTTAGACCGTAGTCATATTACTTTTGTTCATCTCGAACTCAAATCCAGCATGTTTGATGAGTTCATTTGTGATGAACCTGAAAAGATCAATATTGACACTGATGAATTAATGAAAGTATTAAAACGTTCTAAATCTAATGATCGTGTTTTAATGTCTTTAGATGAGGGAAATCTTATTCTCACCTTTGTTGGTGAAGCAACCAGAACTTTCAAAATCAGATTGATTGATATCGAATATGATTCCCCAGCACCTCCTTCATTAGATTATCCTACTGAATTTGAGATTCCTTTCTCTCTTTTAAAGGACTCTATTCAAGATATGGATATCTTCTCTGACAAAATCACTTTAATGGTAGATCAGGAAAACTTCTATGCATCTGCTGAAGGTGAGTTTGGAGATGCAAACATTGAATATTTACATGGTGAAAAAATAGACACTAAAGCTAAATCTATTTTCTCTTTAGAAAAGATTAGAGAAATGCTTAAAGCAGAAAAATTCTCTGATATTGCTACTATCTGTCTTGGAAACGATATGCCATTAACCCTTAGTCTTAAAAGGTTAGCTGAAGATGGGGAACTTAGTTTCCTACTCGCTCCAAGAATTGAATCTGAAGACTAAATAGACAATAGCAATGCTAAAATTCAATAAATTAATTTATCTTTAAATTAATTTATTTTATTATTTTTTATTAGCAATCAACACGTTTTACACCATCTTATTATTTTTATACATTGACTTACATTATTGACTTTATTGAAAAGAAATTATTTATGATTATTAATTACGAGTATAATTTAAATAATTATTTATAGGTATAATATAAATATTATTTGCGAGTATAATTTAGATTATTATTTATGAATATTATTTAGCATTTTAATATTATATTAAATTAATTAGGATAACTGACTTTAACTTTATTTAGATGATTCTTATGCAAGGCGACTTTTTTCAAGTATTACGCAGAGTTCAAAAGGAGGAACGTAATAAATCTTCACTATCCAAAGTGGATAATGATTTTTATAAGCAATTACGTGAGTACATTAAAGACCTAGAGCAGTCTGTAGCTAGTGATCCTTTTGGAAATGAGCAATTGCTTTTGAACAATGCTCAAAGAATCGCCACTGAAATCTGCGAACAAAGAGAATCTAAGATTACTAAAGCGGCCAATAATAATATTTACAGATCTTTTCTTTTATTTAAAAGGGACAATCCTCAATTTGATTTATTGGATACAACTCCATTAAACCTTACAGAAGAAGAGGAAACATTATATTTCTCTTTGATGGATGTTCTTAAAAATCATAGATATAGAATTGCTTTAGATGAATATGCTGAAGACAGCACTAGGGATTCTGAAGAAGAGTATGATGATTTAGATGAGGATGAGGATGAAGCTGTTTTTGTAGAGGATTCTTTTGACCAATCAAGCCAATCCAATGAAGCTGATGCTGATAGCATTAGCGAAGACTTGGAAGATGAGATTTCTGATGCTCTTGGAGAGTCTGACGAAGTTTTGAATAGGCTTAATGAAATCAAAAATGCTACAGTGGTTACAGATGAAAAGCGTGAACATATTGACAAGCAGGTAGCTAATCAGATGTATCCTGGTCAAACTGCTGAAGTTCAATCTCAAGAAGATGTTTATGTTGAGGACGACAGTCAATTTGAAGTTCAATCATCTGTTGAAGAGCCAAAGGCAGAAGTCCAATCCACTAATCAGCCTCAAGTTCAATCTAATGTTGAAGAGCCAAAGATAGGAGTTCAATCTTCTGTTCAAAAGCCTCAAGTGGAAGTTCAATCTACTGTTCAAAGACCTAAGGAAGAAGTTCAAGTAGAGCAAAAAAAACAAACAAAAAGTAAAGGTTCCTCATCAGGGGATATAAATGATATTCTTAAAGACCCTGATAGACAATTTGTCGATTTGGATAATATTGAACCTGATTATAATGACAATTTCTATGATTCAATCGCTGCAGGATCCAATTATGCTGCTCCAAGTGATGATGACTTTGATATGATTTTTGCAAAACCTAAAAAGCCTAAAGCTGATGATTCTCAAGTTAAATCTGGAGATAATCAATTTAATCAAGTTAAATCTGAAGGTAATCAATTTAATCAAGTCGGATCTGATGAATTTAATAAACCTGTAAGTGATAGTGGTTCTGCTCCTGTAAATAAGGCTGAATCCATACAGTCTGATTCTTTCAACAGTGATTCCGGTTCTTTGAAAAAGGCTGCACCAGCACAATCTGATTTAGGATTTTCATCTGGCATTGATGTAAAAGAAGGCAAAGTCTCTAATCTTGATACAAGTAGTAAAGCTATTGAAAAACCAAAGGATAATGCTCCTAAAAAGCCAATTGACAAAACAAGAGGAGGATTATTCACTCAAGATGAAATAAAAAATACTGCAGTTGTCATCAGTGAAAACATTGATGAAATGGTTGGTATAGATGGAAAGATTTATGGTCCTTTTTTAGAAAATGATGTTGTTATCGTTCCGAATATCAATGCTCAAATCCTTATCAATAACAATAAAGCTACTTTGCTAAGATGTTAATTTTCTTTTTGTGATTTGGATAATGTTTCTCATTCTATTTTTTATTAAATTATATCTTTTTTTTTAAACTCTTTGTTTATTGGATATGGCTTTTTTTTAAAATATCTTTATTTTTTCTTTAAACCCTTTATTTATTGGATATTTTTTCTAAATTTATATTTTTTTAAATTCTTTTTTGTTGAAAATAGAAAAAGCTTTTTTATAGTTTATTTATAGTTTTAATAATGTTAGCAAGTGCTTGTATTCATAATTCTTTCTCTATGTTGTTTATTTAAGTTTTAAAGCATGTTATCAAGCGATTGCATTCGGAAAACTTTATATATTCATTTTTTTAGAATAATATCAGCATACTATACTTTAGGATGATATTATGAACTTGAAATTAATTTTGTTTTTTTCTATAATTTTGCTTATTTTTTCAGTAGGTGCTGTTTCATCTGCTGATGTGAATCAAATTGATGTAGTGGATTCGTCGGGATTTGGAGATGAATCTTTAGATGTTGGAGATTTTTCTGAAAGCACAGATTTAGCTGTTGAAGATAATCTTATTTTACAGGAATCTGCCAATTCTGTTGACAGTGACAAAGGACGTTTATTGGATGCTATGGAAACTAATGGCGATTCTTTAGATGATGAAGAATCTTGGAAAGCGGATTCTGAGTATTCTGGAAAAATAATAAGGGAACGCACTATTCCAATTGATTTAAGGCAGAGCATTGATGCGCTTAAGGAAAAGTTAAATGTTAAGGAGTCACTTCCTGATGTGGCCTGTGAAGCTTATGAACTTGAAGATTTTAACTTATATGTGTCATTTATGGACAATAGCGGTACCGCTTCAGGTGAGAGCATACGTGAAAAATTAAGTGGAATGTATCAGGTAGTCATACCTAAGGAGCATTCTAACACTCTTGTTTTAAAGCAGGACATTCGTTCAATAGATAAAAAGCTTATAATCAAAATCACTAATGGTAAGGACATCACCATTGATGGGCAAGGTCATACAATTGATTTGAAGGGAAGCAGCAAGCATGACCATTACTTTGTAGTCAAATCAGGCAATGTGATTTTTAAAAACATAAACTTTATCAACGGTTACAATAAGGATGGTGATAAGGGAGGAGCAATCTCCTTTGAAGATAAAGCTATAGGTACAATAATCAACTGTACATTCAAGAACTGTTGGGCTGAAGACTACGGTGGAGCTATAGCAG
Organism: uncultured Methanobrevibacter sp.; assembly: GCF_902769175.1. Lineage (GTDB taxonomy): Archaea > Methanobacteriota > Methanobacteria > Methanobacteriales > Methanobacteriaceae > Methanobrevibacter. The sequence goes on along the minus strand of NZ_CACXNW010000003.1, from coordinate 84,381 downwards.
ACAGAACCGGAAACAAATTAACAGTGATAAACTCCACTTTCATAGGAAATAAGGCAAGTGATGACGATGGTGGTGCTATCTTTTGTAAAGGTCCTATGTATGCGGAAGGATGCATATTCGAAAACAACCATGCAGATGATTATGGTGGCGCAATCGATATAGAATCAGACAAGCCATCAACATTCAAAAAGTGTATATTCAAATCCAATTGTGCAGGTGATGACAATGGAGGAGCAATCTTTTCAAAAGGCCTTTTGAATATTGAAGATTGTCTCTTTAACTCCAATAAGGCTAAATGTGATGGTGGAGCAATATTCTGTAAAAAAGATGTCAATGTAATAAGATCAATATTCAATTCCAATAAGGCATCTGGAGCACTAGCGCAGCAGTGTCAAGGTGGTGCTATACTTTCTGAAGAAACTGTATATATTGACAATTGTACCTTTGAAAACAATACCTCAGATGATTATGGTGGATCAGTCTATGCCGATTACATTTATATAAATAAAAATCAAGATAAACAATCCTTTAACACTTTCTTCATTAATAGTAAGTCTGAAGACAATGAGGGTGGTGCACTTCATTATCTTTATGAAGCCTGTATTAAAAATACAGTATTTAGGGGAAATAATGCAGAATGGCAAGGGCAACATCAATATCACCAACAACAAACACATAATGATTTAGGGGAAATAATGCAGAATGGCAAGGTGGTGCAGTTTTTACTATGAATGGCAATTTGTCTGCTACTACTTGTTTGTTTGATTCCAATAGGGCATCTGGACAACTAGTGTCTCAAAATTCTGGTGGAGCAATTTTTGCTAGGATTGTATGCATTGATAATTGTACCTTTAAAAATAATTATGCAGCAGATTATGGTGGAGCAGTTGATGCTTCTAAGGTTTATATAAATTTCAATCAAACTCACTATCAACCAATTAATACATTTTTCATTGGTAACAAGGCTGGAGACAATGATGGTGGGGCTATTTATTGTACGAATGATATCTATGTAAAAAATGCATTGTTTTCAGGAAACAAGGCAGATGATGATGGTGATGCAATTTTCTCAAAAGGTGATTGGTCATATAAAGATGTCTATCTGGACGGCAATGTTGTGTTTGTTGACGGTAATTCTGTCAAAGCGGATAAAATTTACAGAAACCAATCAAAAGGTTCATTTTATGCATTAGATGATGTGATTAATGGCAATGAAAACAGTGAAGTTACCTTATCAGGCAATTATGTTTTTAATAGTACTTATCTTGATGATTCACGTTATATTAATGGAATCACTATTAATCGTTCCGTGACTATAAATGGTAATGGATTTAGCATAGATTGTTTACATAAGGCACACCTATTCAACATAGGCCAAGGTGCTCAAGTGAAATTCTTGAACATAAGATTCCTAAACGGAAATGGGTATAATGAAGTTGGAAATAAAGGTGGAGCTATATATGCGCCTTATGAAAATACTTGTGTTGTGGAAAATTGTTCATTTTTTGCCAACACAGCAAATTATGGTGGAGCAGTCTATGGAGGATATGTAATAGGTTGCATTTTCACTGGCAACATTGCAAATGCGGATGGGGGAGCTATATATGCCCCTAATGGATATGCTTGTGTTGTGGAAAATTGTTCATTTTTTGCCAACACAGCAAATTATGGTGGAGCAGTCTATGGAGGATCTGTAATAGGTTGTAATTTCACTGGCAACATTGCAAGAACAAATGGAGGAGCTGTATTCATGCTTTATATGGAAGGTTGTTTTGTGGAAAATTCTACATTTAATTCCAACAGTGCATTATATGGTGGTGCTATGTATGGAGCCATTGCAAATAATAGTGTTTTCACTGGCAACATTGCAGAAAGGTATGGTGGAGCATTAAGTGAAGGTTATGCAAACAACTGTTCATTCAACAACAATACTGCCGATGTTGGTGGAGCAATGTTCATGGGAACTGCAACTGACTGTATTTTTAATAAAAACATTGCAAAAAAAGGTGACAATGTAGATGATTATGTTATTACAATTAATTGTACATTCATCACTGATTTGCAGGTTAAGGCCGATTAAATGGCTAGGTGATGCAATTTATACAAAGAAGAATATCTATAAAGAAAAGGGCTATACATCCCCTGGCCCTTTTTAATCTGATATTTTTCTAAAATCATCTTTTCTTGAAAATAAAAAAAGTTTTCTGCAGTTTCTTTATGATTTAAAGAATGTTGGATTGTGTTTGCATTTATAATGCTCTCTTATGTAGTTTATTTATGATTTAAGTATGTTAACAATGCTTGCATTTGCAAGACTTTATTTATGGGGTTTTTAGAATAGTATTATTGGACTATGTTTTGGAAGGATATAATGAATTTTAAACTAATTTTGTTTTTTTCTATAATTATGCTTATTTTATCAGCAGGTGCTGTTTCATCTGCTGATGTGAATCAAATTGATGTAGTGGATTCATCGGAATTTGAAGATGAATCTTTAGATGTGGATGATTCCGGTTCTGATTTAAGTGGTTCTGGTTCTGAAAATGATGATGGTGAAATGCCAAAAATGGAACTTCCTAGGGATTATGATAAAAAATCAGATGATAATTCTTCTGATAACGGCTCTGATCGACAGGAAAATAAGGATACTGTTCCTGATGTAATCTGTGAAGCTAGTAATTTGGATGGTCTTAATTTATATGTGTCAGTTATGGATAACAGCGGTACAGATTCAGGAGAGGCTTTACGTGAAAGGGTAGCGGTTATGTATCAGACAGACATACCTAAGGTTCATTCCAACACTCTTGTTTTAAAGAATAACATTGAAACAATTGATAAAAAGCTTATAATCAAAATCACTAGTGGTAAGGATATCACTATTGATGGTCAAGGCAATACTATTGATTTGAAGGGAAGCAGCAAACATGACCATTACTTTGTAGTGAAATCAGGTAATATTATTTTTAAAAATATTAACTTCATCAACGGTTACAATAAGGATGGTGACAATGGAGGTGCAATATCCTTTGAAGGCAATGCCAAAGGTAGAATTGTCAACTGTACTTTCGAGAATTGTTGGGCTGAAGAACATGGTGGAGCTATAGCCGATAGGACTGGAAACAAATTGACTGTAATCAATTCTTCTTTCATTGGTAATTTTGCTGGTGACGATGGAGGTGCAATCCATTCTAAAGGCTCTTTGTATTTAGATGGTTGTACATTTGAAAACAACAATGCTAGTGATTGCAGTGGGGCTGTTGATGTTGAAGGTTCAACTGCTGAAATATGCAAATGTCATTTTATAAGGAATCATGCAAAAGATGATGGTGGAGCAATATGGATTAAAGGCAATTTAATTCTTAATAATTCCTATTTTATGGGCAATGTTGCAGAGGACTGTAGGGGGGCTGTTGATGTTGAAGGTTCAACTGCTGAAATATACCCTTGTGCTTTCTTCAACAATTCTGCAAATGATGATGGTGGAGCAATATGGGCCAATGGTAATCTAATTGTTAATAGTTCCTCTTTTATGGGGAATGTTGCAGATGATTCTGCTGGAACAATTTATGCTGGAAAAGATTTGAGTTTAATTAATTTCACTGTTTATCCAAATATTATCAAAGACGATAAGCCAATTGTAGGCAAAGGCAAGGTGAAGATAATTGATTCCAGCCTTCCAGGTAACCTTTATTGCCTTCAACTTTTAATTGACAGTGCCAAGGAAGGCTCAACTTTAAACCTAAATTCTAATTATGCAACTATCAAGGATAAGCTAATAATTATAATTAATAAATCTATAGTCATAGACGGCCATGGTCATACAATTGATTTAGCTGGAGATAGCAAGCATGATCATTATTTTAAAGTCACTGACGGATCAGTTACTTTTAAAAACATCAGATTCATCAATGGATTCAACAAGGATGATGATAAAGGAGGAGCAATCTTCTTTAAAAGCTTAAAAAAAATGTAACATAATCAACTGTACCTTTGAAAAATGCTTTGCAGAAAAGCAGGGTGGTGCAGTTTATTCCAATGGAGATTTATGCATATACAACTCTACATTCCTCTACAACCGTGCTAATTATGGAGGAGCAATGTATGATGGTAGTGTATACAACTGTACTTTCAAGAACAACTCCGCCTATTTGGATGGTGGCGCTATGTATGGTGGCGCTGCATACAACTCTACTTTCGACAGCAATATAACCAATTTTTATGATGGTAGGATTGGCGGTAATGGTGGAGCTATTTTTGGTGGTGATGCATACAACTGTACTTTCAAGAACAACATAGCCCATCGGGACGGTGGAGCTATTGATAAAGGTAATGCATTCAACTGTACTTTCAATGCTAATCGAGGATGCACTGATGGTGGAGCTATTCATAAGGGTAATGCATTCAACTGTACTTTCATCAGAAACTCCGCACAGTTTGGTGGAGGAATCGATGGTGGCAATGCATACAATTGTACTTTCATCAGCAACTCTGGATATGTTTGGGGTGGAGCAATGACTCATGGTGATGCTTACAATTGCACTTTCAAAAACAATGAAGGATACGATGCTGGAGCAATGAATGGTGGTACTGCATGGAATTGTACTTTCATAGGCAACAGGGCTCAGAATAATGGTGGTGGAATGAATGGTGGTACTGCATGCAATTGTACTTTCATCAACAACACATCCGTTTATTGTAGTTATGGTGGAGGAATCAGTTGTAGTAATGCATGCAATTGTACTTTCATCAACAATACTGCAATTTGGGGTGATGCAATGTATCAATCTAATGCACGCAACTGTACCTTTTTTTGTAATTTTAAATCAAAGGTTAAGGGCATGTTTGAATCTTCTTGTGATGATGATTGCCAATTTATTGATTTAGGGAATGATTCAAGTTAATTAACTACACATATGGAATCCCTGAGAGAATGATGACTGTTTTATTATGTAAATGCATTTCCTTGAAATATACTCTAGCAAGAGCTAAAGACCTAACTAATGATGGTTTTATTATGTAAGTGCATTACTGAGACTTTAGAAAACTTTGTTGATTTATTTTTTTGATTAAATCCAAATTAGATTTTATAGTTTATCAACAAAGTTTTTGAAAGAGTCCTATTATCTGGGACTGTAAAAAACTTTGTTGATTTTAGTTTTTATTCATAATATGAATTTGCATTTTAATACATTATCAACAAAGTTTTTGAAAGAGTCTCATCTCTAATTGCAAAAGGTTTATATATAGATAATAATCATATATAATTAATGTATCTATAATAATATGATATTTTCTTATTTTAAAATATTTTTTTAATTATTAGATTCTAAGATTTGCACTTGCTAAATCTTTTTTTATAGTTTTTAAAACTTTTTATCCTATTTAGCTAGGACTATGAATTTATGGTTTTTAAAACTTTTTATCCTACTTAGTTAGGACTATGAATATTTTTATAGGAAATGTAGATACTCTCATGCTTGTAGGAAACTGAAAAATGTTCTTATCAGTATGTTATAACTCATCCTCATGCTAAATGGAAACCTAAACAGTTCCAATTGGTTTGTTGTAATTAACTTATTATTTGAAAAATCTGTTAATTAAGTTCTAAAAGTCTTTTAACAGAGAAAATTATTAAAGGTGAAGAATATGAAAATGCCTAAAGAAAAAAGAACGTACTGTCCACACTGTAAAAAACACACTATGCACGAAGAGGTGGTAACAAGCCGGTTAAAAAATTAGATTTAAGATACAAATGTAAAGAATGTGGAAAATCCCACATCAGAAAATCTTTCAGAGTAGGAAAACCTGAGTGGATATCTAAATAGGTGATTTGTATGGCAAGTAATGGTAGAGGTAACTTTTTAAGAGTTAAATGTTTAGATTGTGATAACGAGCAAATCATTTTCGATCGTGCAGCTTCTGATGTAAAATGTATAATCTGCGGTAAAACCATCGTTAAATCCCGTGGTGGAAAAGCTAAAATCATGGCTCACATCGATGAAGTTTTAGATTAAGCTTAAAATTATTAATAATTGTTCTATTTTATTAAAGGTTGCTTTTGCAATCTTATAAAATTTCAATTATTATGTGATCTTAGAATAAAGGTAAGTAATTTATATTTTGATATGAGGTTTATGCTTGTATCACAGTTAATAATTATTTATCTAAACTATTTTTATTTCGGTGTTTTAATTGGTAAGAAAAAGTCAAGAATGGCCAGACGAAGGAGAACTTATTGTAGGAACTGTTTACAAGGTTCTTAACTATGGTGCATTTGCTAACTTAGAAGAATATGCAGGTAAAGAAGCTTTTATTCATATTTCTGAAGTTTCTTCTGGTTGGGTAAAGAATATTCGAGATCATGTAAGAGAAAATCAAAAGATTGTTGCTCGTGTTTTAAGAGTTAATCCTAAAAAAGGTCATGTAGACGCTTCTTTAAAAAGAATCAGAGAAGACCAAAGGACTAAAAAAATCCAGCAATGGAAAATTGAACAAAAGGCTGAAAAATTCTTAGAATTAGCTGCTAAATCTTTAGATAAAGACTTAGACACTGCTTATGATGAAGTGGGATATGAGATTATGGATATCTTTGGAGATATCTATGGTGCTTTCGAAAGTTCTGCTGAAGAAGGAGCAGAAACTCTTACTGAAGAGGGAATTAGTCAAGAATGGGCTGATGCTATAACTGAAGTTGCTGTTAAAAACATTCAATCACCTGAAGTCCACATCAGTGGATATGTAGACATTAAGAACTACAACCCAGATGGTGTAGAAGTTATTAAAAAGGCACTTATGGCAGCTGAAGCTGAAAATATTGAAGTTCAATGTGTTGGAGCTCCTCGTTACAGAATAACTGTAACTTCTACAGATTATTTGGTTGCTGAAAAGCAATTGAAGGAAGCAGCTGAAAAAGCTATTTCAATTGTAGAGGATGCAGATGGTACAGGAGAATTCTTACGTGAAATTGAAAACTAATTAGTGAATCAGATGAAAATGAAAATGAAGAAGTGTCCTGTTTGTAATATTTACACACTTAAAACTCAATGTCCAAAATGTGGGGGGCAATTGAAAGTGATTTACCCACCTAAATTTTCCGTTGAGGATAAGTATGGAAAATATCGTAGACAATTAAAAAAAGAGATGCTTAATAAGGAATAAGAGGTTTTTGATTATTCATGATGGAATAACATTAGATTAATGTTTGTTTTATCCTTTGTTTAGTCTAAACTATTTATTCTATTTTTTATTTTTTCTATTTTTATTATTATCTTATCATTAAAGGTTCTTAGGGGATGATCTTATGAGAACAACTCAATTTAAAGTATTAGAAGAAGTTAGTTTAAATAACCCTATATTTATAGAAGCACTTCCTGGAATTGGTCATGTTGGAAAATTAGCAATTGATCATGTAATTGATGAATTGGATGCCACTAAATTTGTAGAGATCTATTCTCCATTCTTCCCTCCACAAGTCCTTGTTGGAGAAGGGGGAGTTGTAGAAGATATGAAAAATGAAATGTACTACTTGAAATCTGCTGGTGCGGATGAAAGGGATTTCATATTTTTAGTAGGCAATTGTCAAGCTTTGGCACCTGAAGGTCAATACGAGCTTTGCGGTACTGTACTTGATTTTGTAGAATCATTAGGAGCTAAAGAGCTATTCACTTTAGGTGGTCTTGCTACCGGTCAACCATTAGAAGGTACAGACGGTCGTGTTTTAGCAGCTGCAACTGATGAGGAATCTATTGAAGTCCTTAAAGAGGCAGATATTGAACTCAGATCTTCTGATGGAGGTATTGTTGGTGCTTCTGGTTTATTCTTAGGTTTAGGTAGACTTAGGGGAATGAAAGGAATTTGTTTAATGGGCAAAACTCCTGGATATTTCATTGATGCTGAAGCAGCTGAAGCTATTTTGCAAAAATTAGCTATTTTAGTGAAACTTGAAGTTAGCACTGATGAGCTTGAAGCAAAAGCTGAAGAAGTTCGTGAAATGATTAGCCAAGCTCAACAAATGGAACAAGAAATGTTTTCAAGAGCTATGGGTCAACAGCCACCACAACAACCTCAAGATGACCTTAGATACATTGGGTAGGCTTTTAAAAAAAGTTTAATATTATTTTTAAATTTAATAGCTATTTAGCTATTTCTTTTTTTCTTATTTTTTTTTCAATATGCTTTTTGATTTTATTTTTGCACTATTTTTTTTTAAAATATTTAGGGCTTAATAAAACTTTATTTAAGTGATTTATAGCTAAAATAAACTGTTTTTTTATTATTTTTTTTGAAAATGTGGTTGTGTAGTTATTTTTTTTAGCTTTTAAGGATGTAAGTAAGTACTTGCACTCGAAATAGTTTATATATTCTCTTTTACATATATTAATTTATATGAAAATGATTATATTATGATTAATTAAAATGGCATATTGGATTTAATAATTAATTTATGTATGCTTATTATTGATTTTTTTAGTTCCCTAAAATAAGTTTTTTGGGTGTATGATGGGAACTTTAAAGAATTTAAACATTTTTTTTAGTTCCCTAAAATAAGTTTTTGTAGTGTATGATGGGAACTTTAAAGAATTTAAACATTTTTTTGTGGTAGTGAAAATATATGGAATTTAAAATTTCTTTTTTTATACTAATTCTTGTATTTTTATTAGGAATCAATTGTGTATGTGCTGCGGATAATGGTTCAAATGCAGAGTTGATTCCTAATGGAAATTTTGATTCATGTGATGTTGGCATTATTCATGATGGTCTTAATTCTGGTATTGGTTGTGATGATGGTGTTATGGCTAATGAAGAAGCTAAGATTGATGTTGTGCTTTTGAATGTTCGTGCTGATGAGAATATCTCAAGCTCAAATATGGGTATGGCTAACTTGGATTTGCAGTCTAATGATGCTGTGGTAAAGGATGAAGAAGAAAACAGTGCTGAATTAAATATTCAAGGTCCAAAGGTGGTAAATGGGACAGAATTAGTTATTCATGGTCCTAAGATTGGTGATTTTGATGTAATCTTTCATAGTCCTAAGCCTTTTTCTTTTGATGTCCTTCAAGGGGAGATAGATAAGGCTTCTTCAGGTTCTACATTGCATTTGTTTTTTGATTATAATGGGAATTATGGTTCTAGGATTCAGTTTAATAAGGATTTGACTATTGATGGTCATGGCCATACCTTGAATTGTTTAGGTGAAGGAGGATGCAGTGCATTCTATTCCAACAGCGGGAATATTGTATTGAAGAACCTTTGCATTATCAATGGCCATAACGATTACACTGATAAGGGCAGTGCAATATATATTACCGGTTCTGCTAAATACACTTTGATTAACTGCAGTTTCATTAATAATTGGGCTGATGATTATGGTGGTGCTATTTATAATGAGGCTGATAATGTTTTAACCCTTAAGGATTGTTTATTTAAAGGCAATGTTGCTGATGATGATAATGGTGGTGCGATTTTCTCAAAAGGAGGAATATGTGCTTTAAATACAAGCTTTGAAGGCAATAATGCATTGATGATGGTGGTGCAGTCTACTGTGAAGCTGCTTTAAACTTTACTGATTGTGGTTTTATTGGCAATGCGGCTCGTGGAAAAGGCGGTGCTGTTTACTGTTCAGGAACAATCGAAGCAAAGGGCTGCAGATTCTTGAGAAATCAGGTGGATGGAAGCTCATCTTTATATGATTTTAATGGTGCTGCAGTATATGCAAATGCTGACTTGTATGTTGATGGCTGTGAATTTGAGAGCAATTATGCTGATGATTGGGGCGGTGCAATTTATGCAAGAGGCAAACTTTACATAAACTATAATGATAATAGTGTATTGTGCCGTTTCATAAGCAATAAGGTTGATGATCATGATGGTGGTGCAATCTACTGTGAAGGTGATGCTATCATCAATTATGCTGAGTTTAATGACAATGTAGCTTGTGGAAAAGGAGGAGCTGTTTACAGTTCTGGAACAGTGAAAGCAAAGGGCTGCAGATTCTTAAAAAATCATGTGGATGGAAGCTCAAATCTCTGTGATTATAATGGCGGTGCGATATATGCAAATACTGATGTGTATGTTGATGGCAGTTTCTTTGAGAGCAATTATGCTGATGATTGTGGTGATGCAGTATTTGCTAAGGGCAGTGTTTACATCAATAATATCAGTGATGATTATCCATGTCGCTTCATAAGCAATAGTGTTGATGATGGTGATGGTGGTGCAATCTGTTGTGCTGGCTCATTATATTTGAATAATGGTTTGTTCATTTCTAATTCTGCTTTTAAGAAAGGCGGGGCGATTTGTTGTGATGGTGTTTTCACTTCCAAGGGCAGCTTGTTTGAAAAGAATACTGCACATGGCAGTCATTTTGGTATGGCTGCATATGGTGGTGCTGTATACTCTGGTAGTAATGCCTTTGTCTATAATTCTAGCTTTGAGGATAATGAGTGTATATTACATTTGCCTTCCGGTGGTGCTGTTTATGCAGTGAAAAACATTTATGTTAATATTGATCAAGATGTTACAAAGCCTTTTTACTCTTACTTTAGAGGTAATGTTGCAGCTAATGGCGGTGCATTGTACAGTGGGTCTGGTAGTGTTCGTTGTGTGAATAGTTTTTTTGAGTTGAATCATGGAGAGTTTTCCAGTGTCGTTTATGGGTCTGATGTAGATTTTCTTAATGTTGTTCATATGCATAATATTGGGCCTGAATTCAGTTCAGATGTTAATTTTAAAGATACTCATCTATCATTAAGTTATTTGAGAGAAGGTAAGGTTTTTGATGATTTGTCTAATGTGAGTTTGGATAAGGAGAACGTTAGCTTTTGGCTGGATAAGAGTGGTGATTTGAAGACTCTCTTTGATTTTATGGGGACTGGAAAAGCTAATTGGAAGTTTGTTAATGTTACTTTGGCTCCCTATACGGTTTTTGATGCAGGCTTTAGTGATTATCATAAGTTCTGTCTTCATTTAAATCATGTTAGCTTATGCATTAATGGTAATATGGGATCTGTAGTTAATGGTGCTGAGAATCAGTTTATCTATGTTGGAAGCACAGGCAGTCTTTCTTTGGTTAATGTTACTTTGCAGAATTTCCGTCATTGTGTTGTGAACAAGGGTACTGTTTATTGCATTGGCTCATATTTCTTTGATAATGACCCTCAGGATCATGACACTCCTAATGATGTGTATGAGGCTACTTCTGTTTCTGGTGGTGTTATTGCAAATTATGGTACTGCATGTTTTGATCATTGTGTGTTCCGGGAAAATCATGCCACCATGGAATCATATGAGAAGGATTTCAGTAAATGGTGGGAGTTTTGGGGTGGCATTTTATATGCTGGTCCAAAGTCTGTAAACATGTTTCATGATTGTGACTTTAAAGGGTCTGGAACCAGGTTTATTAAGGCTTGTGAGTATAGTATGACTGTCATTTATCATAGAGATGACCTTAGTGATATTTTTAGGGATTGCTATTTTGATCCAACTGCTTGCTTATGCAGTGTCTCTAGTGAGTTTAATGTGTCTAGTGTTTCTAGTGGGTCTAGTGTCTCTAGCCAATCTAATGGAAGTGAGGTTGTTTTTAATTGCAGTGATGTTGGTCAGCTTAAAAGTGTTCTTTATTTGCTAAATTCCTTGGTTCCTAATTGTCCGAGAGTTGTTGTTAATTTGCAGCCTGGCGTTTATGAGATTGAGAGTGATTGGCTCTGTGCTGATGGTTGTATTAGACCTTTGGATTGGAGGGATGAGTTTTATCATCCTACTGTTGATGTTCCTCATTACGGTATTCCGGATAGGATTGAGAGGTATGCTTTGGATGTAGGTGTTGTTCCTATTGTTATTAATGGTAATGGTGCTGAGATTAAGCTTGCCCACACTAATATTGATGACCATTTTGCATTTATTGGTTATGGTGGTTCTTTAACCTTGAATGGCCTTAGCTTATCTAATTTCAATGGTGTTTTCCATAATTACGGCACTTTAGTTTTGAATGATTGTTCTTTGTTGGATAATAAGTGTTTTGGTGGAGTGTTGTATGGTGTTGGAGCTTCCAATTATTTCATCAATTGCAGTTTCAGTGGCAATGGTGGTGCTTTAGATGTAAGCAATGGTTTTGTAAGGTTTGAATCTTGTAATTTCATTAATTGTGATGGCAAGTTTTTAGGTAAGGTTAGCAGGGCTATTGTTGAGGCTTGTTCTGATTTGAAGTCTTCCATTGATTTATGTAATGGATCATTCTTTTATAGGATTGGTTTTGATGGCGATAATAGCAGTTGCATGTCTTGTGAAGCTTATGAAGCATTGATAAGTAAAAATGATTATTTACCTACTCTTCTTGAGGATATTAGAGATTTCGAGCCTTCCAAATTGATTTTGAACATAAGCTGTGACTGTGATGTAGATTTGGTTAAATTAGCTTATGATGGTGATTTGCTTATTCTTGGAAACGGGCATAAGGTGAATTTCAATTTTGGCAATGCCATAAATATTGATAAAGGTTCTGTCACTTTTGCTGATTTGCTGTTTAGTAATTATAATCACATTGCTTTTAATGTTTCAAGTTCCTGTAGTTTTGTTGGCTGTAATTTCACTGACAATCTTGCCAAGTATCTTGTTGTGAATAAGGGCCTTTGCAGTTTTGCCAATTGTCTTTTTGAAGGCAATAGCAATAGCGGTTGTCTTGTTTATAATGAAGGCGGTTCATTAGTTATGTGCAATTCTACTTTCTTTAATGATTCCTATGGGGAATATGGTTTGATTTATAATTATAATGGTAGTTTTGCTGGCGTTAATTTGGCTTTTAATGGTGCTGGTGATGTTTCTGTTGCGAATTTTGAGACTGATGATTGTGGTCTTTTTAATTGTTCCGGTTGTAGTTTGGTAAACGATTATGAAAAGTATTCCGAATTAGAGAAGGTTCTTATTCGTACTGCTTTAATATGGTCTGCCGGTATTTTGTCTTTTGGATGCGGTTATCTTATTGCTGGTGCTGCAATTCCTTTGATTGGTTTAGGTGCTGTTGCTAGTGCTGCTATTGATGTTGTAGCAGTTAGTGCATTTGGTTTCGGTATCGGCGTAGGTTTCGGTTTTATTGATGATGCTGTTATTGGAGGCTCTGCTAGGGACCATAGTAATCGTTTTGATATTGTTGCCAGTTATGCTGCAGTTGGTGTGATTTGTGCTTGGGCTGGAGGAATATGTGGATTCCTATGGCCATTGGTTAATAAGGGGAATGATAAATCTGTTATTTCAAGAGATCAAGAAATTGAAATGGAGGAAAAAAGAAACCTTTTAATTGATGATGATGAAGCTTCTATTAAGGGAACTAGTAATAAGGGTGATGATGATGAAGCTTCTATTAAGGGAACTATTAATAATGGTGTTGATAAAAATGATCAAAATATAATCAAACCAGGAAATGAGAATATAAACATAAAATCAGAACAAACAGAAGAAATATCTGCAAATTCTGCTAAAATAGAACGTGAAGTAACATTTACCAACAATCTACGTTTTCGTTTAAGCAAAGAAGATTTAAATGAAATTAAAGATTATCTATTAGATCCAAATAACAAGGAAGTGGTTAAATTGGCTAAAGGCCAATCCTTTAATCTGGAAGTGAGTTATATAAGCTTTAAAGGTATATTTGGAAAGATGTATTTTGATGATAGGACCGTAGATGTAAGGTTAACTACTGATTGTGCAATTGATCGCATTATATCGACCAAACTGTAATGATTGCATCAAGATCATATCAAACACATACAATATTGTACCTGATTAGTGTAGATGATGTGTTGTTTTATAATCTATAGTGGGTTATATTTAGCAAAATATCCATCTACACTATAATATATTTTATATCTGATCTTATCAAACAGTTATTTTCTCTGCATTATATTATCTTCATATCATTTTTCTGTTTCATAATTATGAAACTATTTTTTAAATAATTTTTTATACTTTGTAAAATAGATATAATAAAGTATTATAATAATTAAAAGTTTATTTAAAATTCAAATAAACTAAATTTTAATCATTTAAAAATTACAAAAATTAATAAAAATTTAATTAAATTTACATTTATAATAATTAGGAATGATAATATGCTTCAAATTGCAGTTACTGGTAAACCAAATGTAGGAAAATCCTCATTTTTTAATTCAGCTACTGCATCTCAAGTGGAAATGGCAAACTATCCATTTACAACCATAGATGCAAATAAGGCTGTTGCCCATGTTTTAAGCGAATGCCCCTGTAAGGAAATGAATGTCACTTGCAATCCACACAACTCTCAATGCATTGACGGAACAAGATTGATTCCTATAGAATTGATAGATGTGGCAGGACTTGTTCCAGGTGCTCACGAAGGAAAGGGACTCGGAAACAAGTTCTTGGATGACTTGATGCAAGCTAAAGTTTTCATTCATGTAATCGATGCTTCAGGGTCTACTGATGCAGAAGGAAACCCTGTTGATCCTGGTTCACATGACCCATTGGAAGACATCGAATTTTTAGAGCATGAAATTGTCATGTGGATGTATGGAATCGTAAGCAAGAATTGGGTAAGGCTTATCCGTAAGGTTGAAGCTGAACATTTGGACATTTCAAAGGTCCTTTTTGACCAATTGTCTGGTACTGGAATTTTAATTGAAGATGTAATTGAAGCCTTAAGAACAGTCAGTCCTGATTACGGCAAATGGGAAGATGAAGACCTTATTGAATTTGTACGCAATCTCTTGAATATTGCAAAACCTTCCCTTGTCATTGCAAATAATGCAGATTTACCTGGAGCACATGAAAATATTGAAAGAATGCAGGAAAAGTATCCTCGTGTAATTCCAACATCTGCTGAATCCGAGCTTGCACTTATGAATGCTACTAGGGCAGGATTGATTTCCTACATTTCAGGAGACAGCAGTTTTGAAATCATAGATGAAAGCAAGTTAAATGCCAATCAGATTAAGGCTTTAGAATATATTCAAACAAATATTCTTGATGTTTATGGCAGCACTGGAATCCAAAAGGCATTGAATACTGCAGTATTTGATCTTTTAAACATGATTGTTGTTTATCCTGTAGGAGATGAGCATAAGCTAACAGACCAAAAGGGAAATGTGCTTCCAGATGCTTTCTTAGTTCCTAAAGGATCCACTCCACGTGAATTTGCATATATCATTCACACAGATATAGGTGACAAGTTTATGCATGCAGTTGATGCAAGAAAGAGCATGAGAATTGCAAGTGATTATGAACTTCAAGACAGAGATATTATTAAGATTGTAACTCATTAATTTATTAAAATAAATTGATATTTTTAAAATTCAGAGTTTATTTATTAATATTTTATTAATGTTTTTAAAATTCACAGTTTATTTAAAATTTGTTAATTATTATTAGGTGAATAAAAATGATGCATCCACGTCCAAGTCCAATTGCTGCTTCCTTATACACTTTAAGGGATTTAAATGCAGATGTAATCATCATGCATGGTCCTCATGGCTGTTGCTTTAGAACCGGCAGGCTTCTTGAAAGTGATGGAGTAAGGGTTGTTACAACAGCTATGGCTGAAAATGATTTTATATTGGGAGCTGCAGAAAAGCTTGAAGAAACCTTGCAAGAGACTTATGATACCTTTAATCCAAAATTGATAGGAATCGTAGGAACCTGTGCAAGTATGATTATTGGTGAAGACTTAAAAGAGCCAATTGAAAACCTTGGCCTTGATTGTGTTGTTTTGCCAGTGGAATCCCATGGTGGTTTCGGTGAAGGAGACAATACAGAAGGTGCTATTGCAGTGCTTAACGCTGCTGTTGAATATGATGTAATTCCTCAAGAAGAGGCAGACCGTCAAAATGAAATGCTAAGGCTTGCAACACATGTTGAAAAGACTCGTGGTATGGCTCAAGGCAAATACATCAAGCCTAATTTTGGAGACAATAAGGAAAAAGTTGCAAAAATCATTGTAAATGCGGTTAAAGAAGGTAAAAATGTTGCATTTGTATTGAATGCGAAAAAAGAAACTTCCTATCTCTTTGCAGATATTCTAAATTGTGACTTTTCAAGATTATTTGATGATTCTAATATAAATTCAAACAAGGATATTGAAAATCTTCATTTCATAGCTAATTTGGATGAAAACATAGGTCTTCCAAGAATAAGACAGCATGCAGTAAATATTACCAAAGAATTAAATGAAACTGGAATTGATATTGAATACATTACCGGAGGATTAGATGAATATCCAATCACTCCAAGAAAGGCAGAGGAATATCTTAAAGAAATCAATCCTGATTTGGTCATTGTTGCAGGTGTTCCACATGCATTGTATGTAGAGGAGCTTGACTGTGAAACCATTGCAGTTACAGACGGTCCAAGACTTGTTCAGCCACTTAATGAATTAGGCTACAGTCATGTGATAGCTGAATTAGATGCTCATTCTAAGACATTAGGTATAGATAGCATAGTTGATTCAGACTTTGGTATGATGATACGTTCAGTAATTGAATGGGAGCTAGAAGAAAATTAATGTTTATTTGATTATCTATCATTTTAATTAATCGTTATTTTAATTTAAATTATAGAATAATTTTTTCTAAAAATAGTTTAATATATTAAACTTAAAAACAATCTAATTTCAAATTGTAACTTATTAGATTAAACTTTAATAAAGGATTTAATTCAAATTTTGTAGGTAATTTTATGATTACAATTATTGATTATAAAAGTGGAAATCTTAGAAGCATTTCTAATAGCTTTAAAAAGATAGGCTCAAAGGCAATTATTACTGATGATCCTGCTGAAATAGCAAATGCAAAACATCTTGTTCTTCCAGGTGTAGGTGCTTTTGGGACTGCTATGGAAAACATTGAACCGTATAAGGATGTTATTTTTGAGCATATCGATGATGGAAAGCCATTTTTAGGTATCTGTTTAGGACTTCAGGTTCTTTTATCTTCAAGTGAAGAATCTCCCGGTGTAAAAGGACTCGATATCTTCAAAGGACATGTTGCAAAGATTCCTGAAGGTAGAAAAATACCTCATATGGGTTGGAATCAAATCAGACAAACAAAGAATTGTCCTATTTTAGATGGAGTAGATGGCAAGGACTTTTACTTTGTACATTCTTATCATGCAGTCCTTGATGATACTGAAAATCTATCTGCAACAGCGGATTATGGATTTGATGTAACTGCTGCAGTTTCAAAGGATAATGTATTTGCAACACAGTTCCACCCAGAAAAAAGTGGAGAGCCAGGTTTGAAAATACTTAAGAACTTTGTAAGTTTAGAATAATTTTTTTATTCTATTTCTTTTTTTATTTGCTTATCTTCTTTTAAATTTTTAATATCTTTTTTTTCTTTATATTTCCTAAGCTGTGACATATTTTAGAAATAATAGGTTTAGTTTTTTCCTTAAAATCAAAAGTTCAGTTTTTTCCTTTTTATCAAATCCTTTTATTTATTTAGAAAATTATTTAAATAACCATGTACATAATAAGTTTGGGGGAGATATCATGGGAAAATTTAAACTTATTTTTATTATGATTGTAGCTCTTGTTTTTGTATGCGGAATTATTATGGTAGTGGAGGCTCCTACTTCTTTTGATGATTCAATGACTCTAATACCTGTTTCTGATTCTGGAAATCTAAATCAGTCCGATTGTGAAAATGGTAGTTGCTTAGTAGATTCTAATGATACTCATGCAGACTCTATTAAAAAATCCAGTTCTAAAGAAAAAGACAATGCGGATAAAAAGATGAAAGAGAAAGACAGTGTAGATAAAAAGATGAATTATGATTCCAAATATTATGATAGATCTTTCATTAATGGATTGTATTTCTGCAATGATTTGGATAAGGCATTCAAGGATGCTAAGGCACACCATAGGAATGTAATGATCATATTTGATGGAGCTGCATGTATCTATTGTGAGTATCTCAAGGAAGACACCTTAACAGATGCTAGTGTTCAAAAGGAAATAAATGATAATTATATTATATTGATTACAGATACAAGTGAAAGTCCAGAGCTTTCATCTCAATTAAATATTCATGGAACTCCTACAACAGTCGTTTTTGATGAAAATGCTAGGGAATTAGGTAGAATTGATGGTTTTGAACCTCCAGAGGAATATTTGCCTCATTTGAAAGATATCAGTAATTAATATTTGATTGAAGGGAGATTTTAAAATGGGGATAATGCCGATTATTTCATTTTTCACAGGGGTGGCTTCAATATTGTCTCCTTGCATCATACCTACCATACCAATAATTGTAGGCTTTAGTTTAAAGACCAAATCAAAAGCAGAGATATTGTCTTTTATATTAGGTCTATTCAGCATTTTCACAATAATCATATTCATGACTGGATTCTTTACAGCTATGCTCTATAGGTACATCATATATGTAAGGCTCATTGCTGCAGTTCTATTATTGATTATAGGAATATTGATGTTTTTTGATTATAATCTGTCATTTAAATCAATCAGTGCCAAATCAGGTGGTGGAGTTCTTAATTCATTTGCTTTAGGATTTTTTACATCAATCGCTTGGGCAGATTGCTATAGCGCTTATCTCATTTCACTTATAACATTGCTTGTAAGTTCAAACAGTCCATTATATGCAGTTGGAAACATAATTATCTATGTGCTGGGATTTGCATTGACTTTGCTTGTCTTATGTTTGGCAATTTCAAAAATAGATTTGGAGAAATTGATTTCCAAGGCAAGTTATGTTCCAAAAGTATTTTCTGTATTGATTATTATTGGTGCTATTTACTTGTTTTATACTTCAATTTTAGTTTTTATATAAATTAGTTTTCTTCTCTTTTTTCTTTTTTTAATTTTAAATTTCACTTCCAAATTTTAAAAATCAAATATTATATACTGAATAAAACAAATATAATTACATATTGATTATAAAATTATTAAATTTTTTATTATCATTTTTAATAATTTAAATAATTTTAATATAATTTTAAGATTTTTAAGTGGAGATTGAAATGATTTACTCAAAAGAAATTGAAAATATGTGTCCTGTTCATAAGGGAGCAGACCATGGTCCTGCACCTATTCCTGAAGAGGGAAGATGGGTAAAATCCAAGGAAATAAGTGACATTTCCGGACTCACTCACGGTATCGGATGGTGTGCACCTCAACAAGGATGCTGTAAATTAACATTAAATGTTAAGGATGGTATCATTGAAGAGGCATTGGTTGAAACTATTGGATGCTCTGGTATGACTCATTCTGCAGCTATGGCTGGTGAAATTCTTGTTGGGAAGACAATCCTTGAAGCATTGAATACAGACCTTGTATGTGATGCAATCAACACAGCTATGCGTGAACTATTCCTGCAGATTGTATATGGTAGAACCCAATCAGCATTCTCTGAAGGTGGTCTTCCAATTGGAGCTGGACTTGAAGACTTAGGAAAAGGTCACAGGTCCCAAGTTGGAACCATTTATTCAACAAAAGCAAAAGGACCAAGATATTTAGAGCTTACTGAAGGTTACATTACTGAAATAGGTCTTGATGAAGATGATGAAATCATTGGATACAAATACATCAGTTTGGGAATTATGCTTGACCTAATCAAAGATGGAACAGATCCAATGGAAGCTATTGAAAAGGCAAGCGGTCAATATGGCAGATTTGAAGATGCTGTTAAAAAAATTGATCCAAGGAAGGAATAGGAGGAATAATCATGAGTTTATTTGAAAGTTATGAAAGAAGAATAGATCAAATTGTTCCAGTCCTTGAAAAATACGGCATTAAAGATCTTGAAGAAGCTAAGGCAATCTGTAATGAAAAAGGGTTTGACCCTTATGAAATTGTAAAGTCTGTTCAGCCAATCTGTTTTGAAAACGCTTGTTGGGCTTACACTTTAGGTGCAGCTATTGCAATCAAAAAGGACTGCAAAAAGGCAAGTGATGCAGCAACTGCAATCGGTGAAGCATTGCAGGCATTCTGTATTCCTGGAAGTGTAGCAGATGATAGAAAAGTAGGTTTAGGTCACGGAAACCTTGCTTCAATGCTTTTAAGTGATGAAACCGAGTGTTTTGCATTTTTAGCAGGTCACGAAAGTTTTGCTGCAGCAGAAGGTGCAATTGGTATTGCAAACTCTGCAAATAAGGTTAGAAAAGAGCCTTTAAGAGTTATATTAAATGGGCTTGGAAAAGATGCAGCTTTAATCATCTCAAGAATCAATGGATTCACTTATGTTCAAACTGAATTTGACTATTTCACTGGTGAAGTGAAAGTGGTTAGAGAAAAGGCTTATTCTGATGGTGAAAGAGCTAAAGTAAGATGTTACGGTGCTGACGATGTAAGGGAAGGTGTAGCTATCATGCACCTTGAAGGTGTTGATGTATCAATCACAGGTAACTCAACCAACCCTACAAGATTCCAACACCCAGTTGCTGGAACCTATAAGAAGGAATGTGTTCTTGAAGGCAAAAAATACTTCTCTGTTGCATCTGGTGGAGGAACTGGAAGAACCTTGCACCCAGACAATATGGCAGCAGGTCCTGCTTCCTATGGTATGACTGACACTTTAGGAAGAATGCATTCTGATGCTCAATTTGCTGGTTCAAGTTCCGTACCTGCCCACGTGGAAATGATGGGATTAATCGGTATGGGCAATAACCCTATGGTAGGTGCAACAGTTGCTGTTGCAGTAGCTGTAGAGGAAGCTTTAAAATAGTTTAAATAATATTTTAAACTATTCTTTTTTTATTTTTTTTCTAATTTTACTGATTTTAGAATTTCTTCATATTTTTAATAATCAAAACTTTTATATATCAACACTTGCATATACAAGTATAGGACAATTGCATATGCAAGTGTTATATACTTTGCATTAATTATTCAATTATCTTATTATCAAAATTATTATTTTATTATTTTTTTATTTATTTATAAAGAGGCAAGCAATGGAAAAAAATTCAAATATTGAAATGATTACAGGAGACCCTAAAAAGGCCATTAACAAATTATCACTACCTATTATTGCAAGTATGCTCTTAATATTTGCAAACAACATTATTGACAGTATATGGGTTGCAGGACTTGGTCCAGACCCACTTGCTGCACTTGGGTACATAACACCATTATTCATGGTGCTTGTTGGAATTGGAAATGGTATCGGTGCAGGGGGAAATTCCCTTATTTCCCGTTATATCGGTGCTGAAAATAAATCTTCAGCAAACAATGCTGCGATACATAACCTGATTTTAGGAATAATAATTTCCATATTTGTTGCTGCAATTTTGCTTATATTTTTAGAGCCATTGCTTAAGTTGATGGGAGCATCAAGCGTTTTGTATTATGCCATTCAATATGGACAAATAATTTTTGCCTTTTCATTTGCAGTCTTGCTTCCTCCTATCTTTGGTGGAGCATTTAGGGCTGAAGGAGATGTTAAAAGGGCAACATTGCCTATTGCAATCACAGCTATCATAAACATGTTCATAGATCCTATTTTCATTTATGTATTTGGCTTAGGTGTGGCAGGTGCTGCATGGGCAACCATTATTGCACACTTTCTTTCCCTTGCCGCTATGCTTTATTGGATGCTTATAAAAAGGGACACATACCTTGAATACAATAGGGAAAGCTTCCACAATGACTTGTCAATGTATAAGGACATTTTAGTTGTAGGTATTCCTGCCAGTTTAGAGCAATTGATATTGTCTGCATTAACCATAGTGGTCAATTACATGCTTACATTAGTTTCAGGACCTATTGCTGTTGCTGTTTATACTGCAGGTTGGAGAATAATAACAGTAGGTATGCTTCCAGCTATTGGTATTGGTACTGCTTCAATTTCAGTTGCAGGGGTGGCATTTGGAGCTGGCAAGTACGAGAATCTAAGGGTCACTGCAAGATGTGCTGTTAAGGTTGCATTGATTGCATCAATTATAGTTTGCATTTTATTGAATGTATTTGCAAACCAAATTGCATTTGTATTCTCATATTCAGAAAGCAGTGCACAATTAGAGCCTTTGATTACAAGCTTTATACAGATAATGTGCCTGTTCATCCTTTATGTTCCATTTGGTGCAAGTGCCGCTAATGTTTTCCAAGGAATTGGAAAGGGAACAATCTCCTTTGGTATAACTGCATTTAGGGAATTCATATTGGTTCTCATATTTTCCTATTTATTAGGATTTGTATTCAATATGGGAGAATTTGGAATCTACTGTGGTATGCTTTTAGGTGGTGGAATTGGTTCTCTAATCGGTTATGCTGCCATTGAGTGGTATATCAGCAGATTGATTAAAGGAGCAAAGAATGATAATGAAGCTATTGCATCATAATCTTGTGAAGGAAATAGATGGTGATGTTCCAACAGTTCATTTAATGTGGAGGAATTAGAATGATTGATGATGATGTTCCAACAGTTCCTTTAGTGTCTATATTGTATAGGGAACATGCCAAATACTTGAATGAAAAAATTAAGGGTGAAGACTTAAGCTTTGGTCTTTTCCCTCTTCTTATAACAATCTATAAAAATGAGGGAATAATTCAAGAGGATTTGGCTCAAGCTTTTCATCTAAATGAAAGTACAATAACAAGAAACTTGAGAAAGCTGGAAGAAAAGGGATTCATTGAAAGAATTCCTCAAAAGCGTAAAAAGTTGATAAAGGTTACTGAAAAAGGTAAAAAAACAGCACAAAAAGTTATGGATTACCATGTCCAGTGGGACAATAAGATTAAGGAAATCATAGGCCTTGAAGAGTATGATCATTTTAGGAGCATTCTTATGAATATTTCCAATAGTTTGATTTGATTTAATCTATTTTTTTAGTTCTTTTTTTAGTTCTTTTTTTTTTTTTAATTTGACATTCTTAAATTCTTTTTTTAAATACTTTTCTCAACTATTAATATGGTTTAGTAGGAAATATTTAAATTTTAAAAAATTTAATATTAGATTATGTATAGTTTTATTCTTTGTTTTGTATTACTGGTAAGTTCATATTTCATTTATGGAAAACTCCTTGAAAGGTTTGTCGGTGTTGATGAAAATAGACAAACACCTGTGTGGAGATTAGAAGATGGCGTTGACTATATGCCAATGTCTAGACTTAAAGCATTTTTAGTTCAATTTTTAAATATAGCAGGTTTAGGCCCTATATTTGGAGTTATACAAGGGGCATTATTTGGTCCTTCAGCATTCTTATGGATTACATTCGGTACAATATTTGTAGGTGCTGTTCATGATTTCTTTTCAGGTTTTCTTTCTTTAAGAAACGATGGTCTTACAATGCCTGGAATCATATCCAAGTATTTAGGAACAACAGCTCAAAAATTTATTGCAATCGTTACTGTCGTCACTGGGGTTCTTGTTGCGGCAGTATTCTCAACTGGATCTGCAGCATTAATTGGTAGTTTGACAAACACTCCTGTATTTTATTGGACAGTGATAATATTTGTCTATTTCTTGGTTGCAACACTATTCCCAGTTGACAAGATTATTGGAAGATTTTACCCTCTTTTCGGAATATTGTTTTTAGTAATGGTAATACTAATGACTGGCGCATTAATTCTAAATCCAGCATATACAATACCAGAATTTACAACACAAGGATTATACTTAACAGATAAAAACATTTTCCCATATTTGTTTGTCACAATCGCATGTGGAGCTATTTCCGGTTTTCATGCATCTCAATCACCAATTGTTGCACGATGTATGAAAAATGAAAATGATGCAAGGCCAGTGTTCTTTGGAGCAATGGTTTTAGAAGGTTTAACCGCTTTATGTTGGGCAGCTATCGCATTGGCATTTTTCCATGTCCAACCACAACTTGCTGCAGGATATGCAGCAGCTCCAACAGTGGCAGTTTATGAAATGGCAACAAAATTACTTAATCCAATAGGTGTGGTCTTGATTATTCTTGGTGTTGTTGTTTGCCCAATTTCTACAGGAGACACTGCACTTAGAAGCTCTAGAATAACTGTAGCTGATGAATTGCATATAGACCAGGGAAAATTAACTTCCAGATTAAAAATTGCATTGCCTTTGTTTATTGCCGGTTTTGCATTGACATTCGTTGATTTCACTTTGGTTTGGAGATATGTTGCTTGGGCACAATTATTGGTAGGTGCTGCAGTCCTTCTTTCAGGAACAGCATATCTGATGAGAAAGAAAAAACCATATATTGTTACATTTGCTCCAGCAGTCCTATGTACATTGATTACATTCGGATATATCTTGCAAGCTCCAGAAGGGTTCCGTTTGAGTCCATTCATTGCTAATTCAATTTCTGTAGTTGCAACAGTTATTGTAAGTGTGATTTTTATTTATAAGTATAGAAATAAGTCTCAAGTTGAGGAATAATTTGATTAAATTCGATTATTCTTTTTCTTTTATTATTTTTTCATTTTTTTTTTCTGATTTTATCTTTTAGATTCTTAACATTATTGAATTTTTCTTTTTTTTATCTTTTAGATTCTTAACATTATTGAATTTTTCTTTTTTTTATCTTTTAGATTCTTTTTATTTTTCACCTATTTTTAAATTCATTAATAAAAACTTATTAATTTGTTTTAATAAAGTAAGTTTATGGGATTATTTTCATTTTTTAAGAAAGATAAGGTTAAGGAAGAAAAGGTTGAAGAAGTTAAGGAAGAATCTCATATTGAGATTAATAGAGAAAATTGTAAAGCTTGCGAGAGGTGCGTTGCAGTCTGTCCAAACAACAGTTTTATTATTAAGGATGGTAATTCATCTCTAAAGGATGGTTACATTTGTAGAGACTGTAAGGTATGTGTTGCAGCTTGTCCAAATGAATGCATAAATTTTGTTAGCTTTTGAATATTTTCATAATAATTTCTAACATAATTATTTTTTATAAGACTTAAAATTCAAAAATTTATAATTATTTCTAATGGTGTAAACATGGATATAGAAGGTTTTGTAAGAGGAAGGCTTACCAAAGGCGAAGATGAAGAAGAGCTTAAGTCTATCCTTGCAGAAAGAATAAGAGAATTTAAGGACATTTCAGATGAACATTCAATTTTGATGGCTGAAAGCGTCATTGATGAGGTCAAGACTACACTTGAGCTTAACAATACTGAAGATGAATTTTTAAAGGACATCATAACTGTGCCAAAGGCTAATGTCGGAATGGGAAAAATGGGTGTAGGTTCCCGTGGTGCAGGAGACTTCTTTGTACACAGAAAGATTGCAGAGATTGTTAAAAGTACTAAGGTTCAGTCTGTAGTGGATCCTAATGCTCAAGATGATGGTGGAGTGGTTAAGGTCCCTGCTCCTGGAGATGACGTTTACATAACCACTGCTGTAGACGGTATCCATTCAAGACTTAGTGAATATCCATTTTTAGGTGGTTTCCATGTAACCAGAGCTACTTTAAGGGATGTATGTGTAATGGGTGCCGACCCTGTAGCTATCTTAAGTGACTTGCATTTAGCTGATGATGGTGATATAGGCAAATTGTTTGATTATACTGCAGGTGTATGTGCAGTGTCTGAGCTTATTGATGTTCCTCTTGTAGCAGGAAGTACTTTGCGTGTAGGTGGAGATATGGTTCTTGGTGACAGGTTAGTCAGCTGTGTAGGAAGCGTAGGTGTTTCACAGCACCCTCCAACTGCAAGAAAAGGAGCAACTGAAGGTGACATAATTCTCATGACTGAAGGTGCTGGAGGTGGAACAATAACCACAACTGCACTTTACAATGGATACTTTGATGTTGTATGGGATACAATGAACATAAGCTTTGTTAAGGCTTCCAAGGCATTGTTTGCAGCAGACCTTGTTAAGGATGTTCATGCAATGACAGATGTAACCAATGGTGGTCTTAGAGGAGATGCTCATGAAATCTGTGAAACAACTGGTGTAGGATTGGAGTTCTATCATGACAAGATTAAATCCACTGTAGCTCCAAATGTATTGAATATGCTTGAAGACTTGGATATTGATCCTCTTGGTGTTTCAACTGACTCCCTTATGCTTGTAGTGCCTCCTGAAATTGCAGAAGATGTTAAGAAAGTCGTTTCTGATGTTGGAGTATACATTACAGAAATCGGTAAAGTGGACGATGAAGGCTCTCCAAGACTCATTAAGGAAGATGGAGAAGTGGAAAAGCTTGTTCCACTATTTAGAGAAGCTGCATACACTAAAATCAAAAAGCTTGTTGGAGACACAACTCCTGAAGACTTTGAAATCATGAAGGAAAAAGTCCAAAAGGCAGCTGATAATTCAATCAAGAAAAAAGAAAGAGTTATTGATTATATTTTAAGCAATAATAAATAATTAATGATTATTTTTATTGTTTAAATTATTTTAATAATTTTTTTTAAGCAATGATAAATGATTAATGGTTGTTTTTATTGTTTAAATTATTTTAATAATTTTTTTATTTTATTTTTTAATCTTTCTATTTTTTTCACTTTATGAAATTCATCAATCAATTACTCAAATAGGATTAAAAAACTTTAAGTTTTATATGGTAAAAATATTTAATTAGTCATTATTTTTTCAAATAAGCATAAATCATACGTTTTTGGTGTCAAAATGGTATTCTTTGAAAATATGGGAAATCCGAAAGGGAAATTAGGTAATATTATACTTAAAACAATGAATAAGGAACACACTCCAGTTTCCCTATGGGGTTTGAATCATTTGGATATTTCTCCAGAAGATGTTATATTGGACATAGGATGTGGTGGAGGAATAAACATCAATCGGATGGCTCAAAGTGCAAAGAAGGTTTATGGCATAGATTATAGTATTGAAAGTGTAAATCTTTCCCGTGAAGTAAATAGGGATTTGATTTTGCAAGGGGATGTTGAAGTTTTAGAAGGAAACGTATTGGATTTGCCATTTGAAGATAATGTCTTTGATATAGTCACTGCATTTGAAACGGTTTATTTTTGGCCTGATATTGAAAAATCCTTTGATGAAGTTAAAAGGGTTCTTAAGCCTGGTGGAATGTTTTTAATAAGTTGTGAAACAAATGGTTCAGATTTTTTCTTAATAAAATTATTTGAACGATTTATGAAAATGACTGCATATGATGATGATCAATTGTGCCAATTTTTAGCAAACAATGATTATAAAGGCATTAAAACTTATTTAAAAGAGGGAAAATCCAATAAGAAGATAATTAAAATTGATGGGAAGGCTAAAAAAATCGAGGATGATTATGATCACTTTTCATTTTCAGATAAGTTTGTTCAATGGATGACTATAACAGCTATTAAATGAGCAAACAGAGTTCATTATTCACTTTCTTATTTTTAAAAAGGAGCATTTTTATGGGATTATTAAAAAAGATTGCTGGAAGCTTTAAAAAGCATGATGAATTGGATTTGGCGAAAGGATTTAAAGCAGAATATGAAGTCAATAATTTAGAGAATATGAAATCATTTGCAGATAAATTTGTAGACCATTATCCTGATTCCTATTTTGCTTCCAGGGCTATGGTTATTTATATTATTGGTCTCTATAAGAAAAATCCTTTAAAGGTTTCTCCAAATATGCTCAATAACTTAAGCATTATGGAAAGAAATATAAGATTTTTTGATAAGGAAAATACTGATTCATTAGATGAAGAAGAGTTGGAATTAAGGCAATGGTATAAAAGCGAATGTTATAAAAATGTAAAGTTTATGGAATCAGAGGGATTAAGATTTTCTTCTGAGGATAAGTGAGTTATAAGACTCAGATTAAAAAAAAAGAGAAGTGATTTGAAAACATAATCCTGTTTTCAACACTTTAAAAAAATTAATTAAACTTCAAAATGGTTTGAAATCATAGATTTCTACATGGATTTTACTATCACCATATCTGGCATCTTTCATTGCAGCCATCCAAATATTCTTTTTAGTCTTTTTGGTGAATCCCCATTTATCGTAGCATATCTCATCTTCGAAATAGCTTCCATCATTGTTGTAATATGTTCTATATTTGTATGTATTTCCCACCCATCTTGCATTAATGTTATTTCAGTAACCATTGTGATGTGTGAATATCCTATATCCTTTGTAATTTCCATTTTTATCATAATATGTTCGGTATGTTTCGGTTTTCACTGTCTTATATTTATATGTTTTTTTTGTTTTTGTACCTACTTTCTTTTGTATATGATAACGGAATAAGGACTGGATCTTTTGAGTTTTTTATATTGTTTGTCTGTTACTTTCATTTTATATCCGCCTTTTTTGAATGTATGGTTTGCTTCTGCAGCTCCACATAATATTCCTAGGGCGCATATTGTTATTAATGTTAAAATTAAAAATTTTTTCATATTCATATTTTCATCCCCTATTTAAGATATAATATGTTTTCATAATATTTAAGTTTAGCAATATATTGTTTAAAGAAATTAATTAACTATTGTTTTTTTTATTGTTTCATTATTTTTTTCAATTCAATTATTATTTTCTAATTTAACTAAATATTCCAATCTTAAATCAATATTAAAATCATTTAAGTGCTTTAAATAACTTTTTATACTATAAAATAAAATATAAACTTAAAAATAGCATTAATGTGAGTTTATGAAAAATTTAATTAAAGATAATGAGGGATTTGTATCATTGGTGGATGCATTGCTTTCAATTTTAATACTATTTATGGTTTTAATGGCATTTAATATGGTAACCGACATTGAAATTCCCTCTTTAAGTGAAGAAAACAATGATTTTAAAACAAGTCA
This sequence comes from uncultured Methanobrevibacter sp., assembly GCF_902769175.1. GTDB lineage: Archaea > Methanobacteriota > Methanobacteria > Methanobacteriales > Methanobacteriaceae > Methanobrevibacter. Next base: position 55,698 of record NZ_CACXNW010000003.1, on the reverse strand, counting down.
AGACATTATGGAAATCATGTCCTCTAATCTTGATGGCAGAGACCATTCTATATTGGAGAGTATATCTTATATTTTATCTATAAACAATAATTCAATTTCCTCAAAAAGAGAGGTTAAGTTGATTTTAGATGATTTTTTCAGCCGATACCTCTTAGATGATGAAATGAATTACCCTTATGCTTTTACAGAAACCAATCAATTGGATGGAGAGGTTTTATCTTCCAATGGGGATTATCTAAGTGCTGATAGGGTCAATGTAGCTATTAGAAACTATGGAAACTACTCCTATAAACTAATATTTATTTTAATTCATTCTTTTTCCAATACATAAACAAAAATTATAAATTTCTATTTTATTATATGATTTTAGCCAAAACATTATATATTGGAATATACAAATATAATTATGTTATAATAGTACATTACTTATTTTAACTATTTTTTACTATTTTTCATTTGTTCCTGCCCTGGTGGTGTAGCTTGGATAACACGCGGGACTGCGGATCCCATTCCCCGGGTTCAAATCCCGGCCAGGGCATTTTTTATATTTAATGACTGATTTTAACTATTTTCACAATTCTTTCTAAAATTTTTTAGATTATGAATGAATTATCTTATTTTAGTTATCAGAATTCAAAATGGCTTTTTAGAGGAATATCATGCTTAATGCAAATACTTATGTTACAAAGGAAGAAGGTATCGGCGGAACAATTAGAAACAGATGGGAAGACTTTTATGTTGAGGAAATCCCAGAAGTGATTCCTGATGGAGAAGGTCCAAACATTTACATTTGGATTGAAAAATTAGGAAGAACCACCCTTGACGTTTTGCTTGATATTGCAAGAGACCTTCATATTGATAGAAAAAGAATGGGCTTTGCAGGAATGAAGGACAAGAAAGCCATCACTCGTCAATGGATTTGTATAGCAAATATGGACTCAGAAGAACAGTTCAATCAGGTCAAGGCATTGGAAGGAACCATTCACAATACTGAATTCTTAAAGTTCATAAGAGCCAGAAAAAAGTTAAGAATGGGTCAGCTTAAGGGAAATAAGTTTAGAATATTGGTTAAGGATATTGAAGGAATGGATTCTGAAGATGAAGAGATAAGAAAGTCAGCTATTGAAGATGCAGCCAATAGGGCAGATGCCATCTTAAAGACCCTTGAAAAGACAGGAGTTCCTAATTACTTTGGATGGCAAAGATTCGGTAAGCCAAGAACCAACACACATTTGGTTGGAGAAGCCCTTATTCAAAATGACTTAAAGGAAGCAGTAAGAAGGTATATTGGAAATCCTTCTCCAGAAGAAGGTGAAGAAGCAAGAGCAGCTCGTCAAGCTTATGATGATGGAGATTGGGAAAAGTCATTGGAATTGATGCATCCTGGAATGCGCTATGAAAAGATGATGCTTAAGGTTCTCATTAAAGAGGAAAGAAGAGCCATTAGAAAGATAGCAGAAAAAGAGGGAATAGAGCCAGAAGAAGTGGATAAATCCAAAGTGGAATTGTCAGACAAGGCATATAAGAATGCTATCCATGCACTTCCAAAGCCTCTTCAAAGAATGTTTGTTCATGCTTATCAATCATTTTTATTCAATGCAGCAGTAAGCGAAAGGGTAGCTATGGGAATGGACAAATACATTGAAGGAGACATTGTAATAGATAAGGAAGAAAGAATCGTGAGAGACAAAACAAATGAAGAGTTTCAGGAAATGGTGTCTTCCTTTGAAATAAATCAGACCTGTCCATTGTATGGTACAAAGGTTCCATTTGCTGGTGGAGAAGTTGGCAAAATGGAAGAGGAAATATTAACTGGCTATGGATTAACAAGGGATGACTTTGAAGTACCTAAAATGCCTCGTTTAGGAAGCCATGGTCTTAGAAGAGCTATGAGATTCCAAGTATGGGATGCAAGTGCAAAGGCAACTGAAGATGGTGTGATGTGTGAATTTTTCATTGATAAGGGGTCTTATGCAACAGCAGTTCTAAGGGAAGTTATGAAAAAGGATGTATACTAATCATCCTTTATTCAATTTAAATCTTTTTTTCATCATATTATTAATTAATAGAATTTTTACATCTGTTTTATCTATTTTTTCATTTTTTCATTATTTCATTAATAAAACATTTTTTTTTTTAATCTATTTATCGATTTTTTTCATTATTCATAATTAAATAGAATTTTTTAATCTATTTTTTCCTTATTATGCTATTTTTTTCACATAATGAACCTAATAATGCCTAAAATAAGCAAATGTCCTGGATAGAATATGTAGAAGAACCATTTATTGAATGCAGATTTCTTTCCTGATTTACCATTATACATTAAGAAGAACAATGGCACTAAAAACATTCCTAGCTTATGTATTTGGAAGTCCATGGTAAAAGCAAAATGGAATGGATTGGCAAACAATCTTATTGTAAATATATAGAGCAATGCTACAACTGTATATAAAGCCCACATTTTCTTAGGGTCTTCCCTAAAGAAATAAAAGATTAAACATAATAATATGATGTAGTAATCCCAGTTAGAGAATGCTGAAAGCCAAAGAATAAATAGTGTGATAATCAATTTCCAATATTTGGAAATGTTGATTTTATCCCATAAATAGATTGTAATCAAACCAAAGAATAAGGTTAGTATAACTTGATTCATTGATGGCCAATGTGGAATTTATAGATGATATGAATACATTTGGATCTATAAACACAGTTTCTCTGGCACTCATGAACTTTGGAATGATAGGACCTGGATACAGGTGGAATGGATTAATATATGCTGTACGACACATATTATATGGAATATATGATATTATTGAAAATATCAACATCCTTTTCATATACTTATTAATGTCTCTTGTATAATAATACCCCTCAGCAATGGATAATGCCATTGTCGGAGCTGTTAAACGGCTTATTACTCCAACAATAATAACAGGTGTACTTGTGAATGGGAAAAAAGAGCATATATGATCGATTAGCATTAGAATAATCACTATATATTTTAAAACATTCTTGTTGATTATTTCGTATTTTTCAAATCGATTATCCTTAGTTATATACATGGTTCCACTTGTTTAAAATTAATTATTTGTCGACAATCAGTAAATGATTTAATTATATTTTGTTTTTATAATTAAATTTTATTATTTACTTTTATTATTTTACTTTTATTATTTAATTTTAGTATTTATTTTTAATATTTTTTAATTAGATAATGGATAAATCCCATAATATTATCAATTCTGTCCTGTAACATTAATTGACCTTTGTTTAATCTTTCAAGGAAGAATATAATGACCTTAAAATTGTGATTAAGCAACAGATAATGATTGCAATAGGATATCCGAGTATTGCTATAATGAATCCTACAATGAATATTGCTAATGGAATATACAATGCATCTCTAACATTCAATGCACTTTTCAAGTATTCTTCGTTTTCAGGATTTAATTCAAGTAGGGATTTTGCCATAAAGTATAGGATTATATCTACAATAATGAAATCAAGACCATATAATGCTTGTGGAATAAACTCGTTAGGATAGTTTGCAACAAATATGGTCAAGTATGGAACTAGGGAGAATACAAACATCAATGCTATGTTTTGCCAAATGATTTTAGTATTGATTTTGTCAACATGATTGTAGATTATATGATTGTATTGCCAAAGGTTAGCACATACTAAAAAACTTATCAAATATGCAAAATAAGATGTTTTCAAAGCCCAAATTGATGCAAGGGATGCAGTTGCAGTTTGTGGCAATTCTAAAACAAGCACAGTTACAATAATTGCAATGATCGCATCATAAAATGCTTCAAGCCTACCGGTTTCCATTAAATTTTCTTCACTCATGTAATATTATTTTTTTTTAATAACTTTTATAGATTTGTAAACTAGGTTATTTTTTTTTTTTAGATTTGTAAACTAGGTTATTTTTTTTAGATTTGTAAACTAATGTTTTTTTATTGAGCATATTTCCAAGAAAAATTTAATTGAAACTTATTTCTTAAAGGTTTAATTTGGAATTATTTCTCTGTAAATTTAATGGATCTTTTTAATAGGTTTAATTTGGGTTTATTTTCCAGTAAAATTTAATTGAGTCTTTTTTCTTGCTAAAATTGGAATATATGCAAGTATAGCTGATGTGATGATAGCAAGCAATGTTGGTCCTAAGAAAATTGAATTCATGTTCACTGTCAATTGATAAACGATAAAACCTGCAAGCCATGCAAATATGTTCCAGTACCAAGTCTTGGCATTTGTTGTTTCCTCTTTTGAAAGATAGAATGAAACCATAAGCACTGCAGCCATAGGAGCAAATACTGAAGCGATAAGATATAAAAATCCAATGTAGTGGTCCATAATTCCAGAAATTGCAAGGACTGCACTTAAGAAACTCACTACAACTCCAGCTATTCTTGGATTGATCCTATTGTAAATTGCCTTTGCTGATTCTCCTGCTGAATTTGCTGCTACAAAGTTGGAGGTTACAGTTGAAAGAACAAGGATCAGCACTCCTTGGGCTCCAAGGCCTGCAATGAGAATTGATTGTGCAATGCTGGTTGTTCCAATTCCAACGATTTCTATACCTAAGAAATACATCCAAAGGCTTGCTATAGTGTATGCAACTGCGGAAATCAATGTGCCATTAATTGGGTTTTCAACATCCTTTGTATAGTCTGAAATTACAGGAAGCCATGAAATTGGCATAGCTATTGATATTTCAAAAATATTCCAAAAGCTTAATGCTGTAGAGTCTATCTTTCCTGCAATAGGCAAGGCATTTGATATATGGACTCCCAACAACTTAACAGATAATATTACAAGCAAAGCAGTAAGGACTACCATCATGACAGTTGTGATTTTTGATGAACGCCTTAGTCCAACATAAACCCATACTGCAATGATTGCTGAAAGGATAATGCAGGTCATTGCAAAGGATATAGGCAAGTTCAATCCCATCATCGCTGCAGCTCCTTGGGCATTTAAGACAGCAACCCATGCTATAAGCTGCATTACATTCAGTGATGAAAAGAATTTAGATCCAAAATTGCCGAAAGTAGACCTGATGGTCTCCATTGCATTCACTCGAAGACGTGCACCTACAAGCCCAGTAAAAAATAGTAGTATTCCACCTATAATGTGGCCAAGTATCAATGGCAGCCATATGGAATCAATTGGAGCTGAAGTGGCAAGTTGTATCCCCACTTCTATTTCAGAAACGGATATTGCAACTCCAAACCAAATAACTGCATTTGAAAAAAGACCAGTTCGATATTCCATATTATGCCCACATTAAAGGTAGATTAATTAATTTTTTTAATATTTTTTAAATTTTTAATATTTTAATTTATTTTTCCAATCAAAAGTTGGAATGATTTTAAATGTTTTCATTAAATCTTAAAGTTCAGGATTTTCAAGTTTAAGTCCATTTAAAATGTTTTCATTAAATCCTAAAGTTCAGGATTTTCAAGTTTAAGTCCATTTAAAATGTTTTCAGCAAATCGTAAAGTTCAGGAATTGCCTGTTCAAATTTAACTCCATATGTATGGGTTTCATCACCAACAGTTTTTTCAATTGCCTTTTTGGTAAATTCTCCAGCAATTTTTGCTGCAGATGAAGGTGATTTGCCTAACATGGTTGATCCTACAAAGGATGAGGCGAAGACATCTCCAGTTCCATGAGAAACGTAATCCACCTTATCATTGTATACGATTTCAATGGATTCATCTTCCTTGTCGAAAATAATCATTCCCATTTCATGGTTATCATTTTCGTATCCTTTTAGGATAACATATCTGTTTGTAAATGATGAAAGCTCTTTAGCCATTTCCAACATTTCCTCTTTTGAAAATGTTTCTTTCCAAGGCTTATGTAATATATAGCATGCTTCAGTTGTGTTAGGGAGGATAAAATCTCCTAATTTACAAAGCTCTCCCATTGCATCTGCAAATTCCTGGTCAAATCCATTATAGAATTCGCCATGATCTGCCATAGCAGGGTCAACAAATACAAGTCCATTTGGCTTTAATCTTGAGTCGATAATGTCTTTAATGTAATCCAATTGTTCTTTTGATGCAATAAAACCAGTATAAATGGCATCAAATGAAATTCCTTCCTTTTCCCAATGTTTTCTAATTTCTGGAAGGTCTTCAGTCAAGTCTCTAACAGTAAAATCAGTAAATCCTGAAGTGTGTGTAGATAGAACAGCAGCTGGAAGAATTGCAGTTTCTATTCCAAAAGCGGAAACAACAGGAAGTGCAACTGTTATTGAACACTGTCCATAACATGAAATGTCTTGAATTGTTAAAATTTTTATAGTTTCGCTCATTATTTCAATCCTAAATATTTTTAAATGATTACAGTTAATTTGTATTTTATTTTTAATATATATTTATTTTCTAAATTAAGTTAATATACCGTAATCATTTATAACAATTGTTATGTTATTTATGATATTTAAAATTATAGTTAAAATGGTTAATTTTTAATAAACTAATGATTTTTTTATATTTTTTAAAAAAATAGGGGTAAAATGAATTATTTTTAACAAAATAAGTATTTTTTTTATTATTTTTTTAATAGGGTTAAAAAGAATTATTTTTAATAAAATAAGATTTAAATCCAGTTAAAGAGAATTATTTTTAATAAAATAAGACTTAAATCTATATGGAAATATAGTTTTAATCCACATTATTGAGTATGGTATATACTGTATCCATTGCTTCAAGAAATCTCTCTTTTTCATCTTTATTCATTTTTGAAACGATATCATTAAAGACTTGATTACTTATTTCGATATGCTCATTTAGGAATTCCTGTCCAGAGGGGGTAATTGAAACAAGGTTTGCTCGTTTATCATTTGGATTGCTGACCACTTTCACATATCCGTCTGAAATGAATTCTTTTAGAATAAGTGAAACATGCTGTTTGGAAATGTTTAATTCCCTTACAATTTCTGATGCCTGAGCAGATTCAACTTCTGAAAGAAATACTAATACTTCAACTTGAACCCTTCCATATTTGCCCTTGAATGAGGACCAAAAGGCGGAAGTGATCTTTTTATTAAATATGCTTCCAGTTTTAAAAGCTAATTCTGCATCAGTCATAGAAATTTCACCTATAAAAATATTAGGCATTAATCTTATTAATATTTTTCATTCAGTTTCTTTAATCAATCCATTTGGCTCAGTTTGAATTACCAAGTTCTAGATCCAAGTTCACGGAATTGTGCTACAGTAGGTACGTGTGAGTTCATACCGCCATCAACATTTATGATTTGGCCTGTTACGTATGCACTTTCATCTGATCCAAAGAATACGCATGCATGTCCAATATCCTCTGGGCAACCGTATCTATTCACTTCAATATTGCTAAGGAAGATGTCTTTTAATTCTTGTGCAACAAATGCCTCATTTTGGGGAGTTACAATAAGTCCTGGATGAACACAGTTGCAGCGAATATCGTCCTTACCATATTGGAGTGCTACACATGAGGTTAACATGTCAATTCCTGCTTTTGCACAAGCATATGCGGTTGCTCCGAGGTCTCCACCAGTTGATGCCATAGAACCAATATTGACTATTGAGCCTCCACCATTTTTCTGCATGTATGGAATAACTGTTTTTATGGCAAAGAATGTTCCTCTAAGGTCGCTTGTAAACATAGCGTCCCACATTTCAAGGGTTAATTCGGTTACAGAGCCGTCTTGTAGGCTAACATTTGTAGCATTATTTACGAGAATGTCAATTTTTCCACATTTTTCATCTACATCTTTGAATAATGCTTCAATTGAAGATATGTCATCAAGATCCATAAAGTGGAAGAATGCTTCTCCTCCTGCTTCCTTGATTTTATCAACGATTTCCTGACCTTTTTCCTCTCTTCTTCCACAGATAACCACTGTTGCACCTTCAGCAGCATAGAGTTTTGCTATTCCTATTCCTATACCGCTTGTTGAACCTGTTACAATTGCTATTTTATTTTCTAAACGATTCATGTTATCACCTAATTTAGTCATATTTTTATGACTATTATTTTTAAATATATTTTAATTATTTATAAATTTTTTGAAAACTTTTTTTTCTTGTCATTCTGTTTTATTAGATTTGCCTATCCTTTTTTAAAATTTTTATAATAGAACTGATAAATTAATTATAATTAACGATAATTTTTAAAGAGTTATCATATATTTTAATAATTAAATTTATTTTCACATGTGATTTTATGATTGAATGCAGAAATATTTCTAAAGGAAAAGCGGAAGGGGAATTAATAGTCTCTAATGAAGCAATTAGTTTTTTAGGTGGAGTAGACCCTGAAACCGGTATTGTAATTGACCCTAATCATGAATTGAAAGGAGAATCCATTAAGGACAAAGTGCTTTTCATTCCAGGAGGAAAAGGATCTACTGTAGGGTCCTATGTTATTTTCCAAATGATGAAAAACAATACTGCTCCAAAGGCAATCATCTGCTTAAAGGTAGAGCCAATTATAGCAACTGGAGCTATTATGTCTGATATTCCAATGGTTGATTCTCCATCAAGTGTTGAAGAATTGGTCAATGGTAAAGTAGTTGAAGTAGATAGTGATAATGGTAAAATAACTTTATTATAATTTGTGTTTTTGTTTAAAAGGGCTTTTAAAAACTTGTTTAGCATTTTATTGCAAACAATTTGAATTATTTGTTTAAATAGTTTTTAAAACTTGAGTATTGTCTTTTTAACAGTTTTTAAACAGCTTTAAAACTTATATTTTGGAGTAATTGTTTTAATTAATTTATTATTTAAGAGGGTGATTAAATGTCTTCTATATACATTAAAAACGTAAATATTATAAATCCTTTCAGTGAAGAGCCTATTCCCGAAAGACATGTTTTAATTGAAAATGGCAAGATAAAGTCTATGCATACAAAGGAATCCTCATTATACAAGGACCATATAGTAATCGATGGTGAAGACGATTATCTTTTGCCAGGATTTATAGATTCCCATTCTCATATCATGGCAAACGGATTTCATAAGGAAGATGTAATGAAGGATCCTCTTGCCTTGCATTTTTATGATGCTATTGCAAACATGAAGGCAACAATTGATGCAGGAGTAACAACTGTTCGTGATACTGGACTTGCAGACATTGGAGTTAAGATGGCTCAAGAGAAGAAAATATTCCCTGCTCCAAGATTGAACATTTCAATAAAGCCTTTAGCAATCACTGGAGGCCATTTTGACCATTACTTGAATTCAGGCCATGATATGGAAATAACATATCCTGGGTTTCCTGCAGGAACCTGTGATGGTGTAGAAGGGGTATTAAGGAAAACCCGTGAAGTCATAAGGGCACGTGCTGACTTTATTAAGATTATGGCAAGTGGAGGAATTCTCTCTCCATACACTTCTCCAGATTTTGCACAATTCAATAAAAAGGAATTGAAAACAATTGTTGATGAGGCAGAAAACAATAATTTAAAGGTAGCTGCCCATTGCCATAGTTTGGAAGGAATTGAAAGATGTGCAAAGGCAGGGATAAAATCAATTGAGCATGGTACTTTCATTGATAGGAATGCAGCTCAATTGCTTGCCAAAAAGAGAATGTATCTCACACCGACATTGATTGTTCATCATGTCCTTATCAAGGAAGGATTCCCTGCTTGGGATGGATTTGCAGAAAGCAAAATCAAAAAGCTTAAGGAAGTTGCGAAAATCCAAGAGGAAAACATTGCTATAGCTTATGAAGAAGGAGTAAACTTCCTGATGGGTTCTGATAGAGGTGTAATAGATCATGGAAGAAACCTTGGTGAATTGAAACAGCTTGTTGATGTAGGATTAAGCCCGCTTGAAGCTATTCAAGCAGGAACCATTGAAGGTGCTAAGTTCTTCAATCAGGAAAACATATTAGGTTCTATTGAAGAAGGAAAATTAGCCGACATGATTATTGTTAAGGAGAATCCTATTGAAAAAATAGAGTCATTAGCAGATAGTGATAATGTTTTAACAGTAATCCAAGATGGAAGAATCTTAAAGCATAAGCCTATTTTTTAAATGGGGTAGTTGCATAAGATAAATATTTTTTTTTAAAAGAGTAATGGGTAAATAATAGATGTTAAATTATTTATTAGTAAAAAGAGTAATGGGTAAATAATTGATGTTATAATTATTTATTAGTAAAAAGAGTAATGATGGCAGATATTTAAATATTCATTAAAAAAGAAAAGAAGAGAAAATAAACCTATTTTCTCTTAAATATTCCCATGATTTTGTTTAAGACACCGGTTGCAAGAAGACCTGCACCGATAGTATAGATCATTTCAGCTTGTGCCTTGTCTATACCTAATCTTTCAGCAATCAAGTTAACTATCATGTTTTTGTTTTTTTCCCCACCGATAAAGTTATTTTGGAAAATTTCGTTAACCATACCTCCTTGTTCCTCATTCAAGTTAGCTTGTGACATAATTTGTTGGATAAAGTCTGCTTCGTTCATACTATATTGTATGTTTTTCATACTATTAATATTCAACTGATTTATTTTCAGTTTTATTTAAATTTTTTATTATTCTTTGAAAAGATTTTTAAATTTTTTGCATTATTTATGATTTTATTCCTTATTTTATTGAATGTTAATTTAAATTGTTTTTTAGGCATACCAAAAACTTATATTATGCTAAATACATATAATAATATAATACTAATGCTTTTAAGTAATATTTTTTTATAGGTGAGAATATGGCAATTGATAAAAAAGAAGTAAAAGTTGTAGGAATGCACTGTCCTTCATGTGCAAAAGCTGTTGAACTTTGCATGATGGATTTAGATGGTGTAGAATCTGCTGTTGTCGATTTAGATGCAAATAAGGTTGAAGTAGAATACGACAATGAAAAAGTTTCTGATGTAGACTTAGCAGGTGCTGTAAAAGAAGCAGGATTTGAAGTGGAATAAGTTCAATAGTTATCTTTAATTATTTTTTCTTATTTTTTCATTTCTTTTTAAAACTTGACTAATTTGTATTCTAATGCTGTTTTTTTAATTATTTTATATTTTTTTAAAAAAATGGTATAACAATAGATATATTAATTCGTATATTAAGAAATGTTTTTAAGAATAATCACTTTTTTATCACATTTTAGGAATGTTTTTTAAAAAAATTATTATTCATTAACTATTATTAGGAGGATTATATGGCTCAAAAAGAATTGGATATTCCCGTTGATGGTATGCACTGTTCATCATGCTCCCTTCTTGTTGAAAAATCACTTGGCAAGCTTGATGAAGTTGAATCCATCAATGTAGACTTAAACACTAATAAGGCTCATATGGTTCTTAACAATAACCTATCTCCAGATTTGATAGATCAGACAGTTGAATCTGTAGGATTTACAGTTCCAAAAGATGAGGTTGTTATTCAAATTGATGGCATGCATTTTGCTTCATGTGTAAATAATGTGGAAAAGTTTCTGCCTAAACGTGTTGATGGGGTAGTGGAAGCAAATGCCAATTTATCTAATCAAAAGGTCACCATTAAGTATTACAGGGATATGTTGAATCTTAAGGAGATTCAAAAGACCATTGAATTCTTGGGATTTGAATACATTGGCCTTGATGGCGAGCTTGATGTAATGGATGAGGAGGAAAGGTATCAGCAGGATTTACGAGGCAAATTATACAGAATCGTTGTTGGTCTTGTATCTGCAGCAATATTGATGGCAATTATGCACTTTAAGTTTACAATACCTCCTTTGACTATGGGACAATTGTCATTGATTATAGCTATTTTCCCATTCTGTTATGTAAGCTATCCTATCTTAAAGGCAGGCTGGAACTCATTTAAACATAAGAATCTGGATATGGATGTAATGTATTCAATGGGTATTCTAGTTGCTTTCGTATCAAGTGTTCTAGGCACATTCAATATAGTATTAGACTCTAGCTTTATGTTTTATGAATCTGCAGTCATGTTGCCTTCATTTTTAACAATAGGGCGTTATCTTGAAGCAAGGGCTAAAAGAAAAACTTCCTCATCAATCAAGGAGCTTATTGGCCTTCAGCCAAAGACTGCTACATTAATAACAGTTGATGATGAAGGAAACAATGTTGAAAAGGAGATTGATATTGAAGACATCAATATCGGAGATATTTTGCTTGTAAAGCCAGGTGAAAAGATTCCTGCAGACTCAATTGTAGTTGATGGTGAAAGCTATGTTGATGAGGCAATGATTACAGGAGAGCCTGTTCCAAAACTTAAGAAGGCAGGAGTGGATGTTTTCTCAGGTACTATAAATCAGGATGGTGCCTTAAAGATTGAAGCACAAAAGATTGGAAGCGAAACTGTATTGTCACAAATCATCCAGCTTGTGGAAAAGGCTCAAGGATCTAAGCCTCCTGTACAGAGATTGGCAAACAAGATAGTTTCATGGTTCATACCTGTAATATTGACCATAGCTATTATTGTATTCCTATTATGGTACTTTGTAGCACATTCAGGCTTGCTATTTGCATTGACTTGCCTTATTTCAGTTCTTGTAGTTGCATGTCCATGTTCATTAGGTCTTGCTACTCCAACAGCAGTTACTGTAGGTGTTGGAAGGGCAGCAGAATATGGAATCCTTATTAAAAACGGAGAAACTTTAGAAAGCTCTAAAGATGTTGATGTATTTGTATTTGATAAGACTGGAACTATTACAGAAGGAAAGCCTGAAGTGGAGGATATTGAAACATTTGGTATTGATGAGGACAAGTTCCTTCAAATATTGTCAAGTGTTGAAAACAATTCAAACCATCCAATAGCAAAATCCATTTTAAGCAGATTTAAGGAGGATAACCTTAAATTGGCAAATGAAGGAAAGGATGATCTGCCTCTTCTCAATGTTGAAGACTTTGAAAACATTACAGGTAAGGGACTTAAGGCAAATGTGGCTATTGATGGTGAATTAAAACCAGTATTCGCTGGAAACCTTAAATTAATGGAAGCAGAAGGAGTTTCTGTAACTGAAGATGTTTTAAATAAGTTTGATGTATTTGTAAGTGAAGCAAAAACAACTATTGCAATGGCTGTTGATGGTGAAATAAATGGAATCATCACTTTGATGGACAAGATTAAGCCATCTTCCAGAAATGCTATTGATGAATTGCATAAGATGGGCATTGAAACTTATATGCTTACAGGAGACAATGAGAAAACAGCTTCTGCTGTAGCAAATGCTGTTGGCATTGATAATGTAATGGCAAATGTCTTGCCTAATGACAAGCTTGATAAGGTAAGCGCTCTTCAAAAAGAAGGAAAAAGAGTTTTATTTGTTGGTGACGGAATCAACGATGCTCCTGCACTTTCTCAAGCAGATGTTGGTGTTGCAATGGGAAATGGTACAGACATTGCAATGGAAAGCGGAGACATTGTAATTATGGAAGGAGACCTTGAAAATGTTGTTGCTTCCATTCAGTTCTCTAAAAAGGTAATGACAAGGATTAAGGAAAACCTATTTTGGGCATTTGCATATAATATGCTACTTGTTCCAGCAGCTGCAGGTTTACTTTTCCTACTCTTTGGTATAGTTTTCCGTCCAGAATGGGCTGGTTTAGCTATGGCATTAAGTTCAGTTACTGTAATTAGTTTGTCACTGCTCTTAAAACGCTACGTACCACCAATTAAAAGATAAGTTTTATAATGATTCTATTGTTTAATTAATCGTTGGTTTAATTAAACTAATAGAATTTTATTTTCTATTTTTTATTAGCTATTTTTGTATGGTGGAAGTGGATTTTATTTTCTATTTTAATCAAAAACTATTTTAAAAAAAGGAATAATTAGTTTATTTTTTTATTTTTAATCAATAGGATCTGTTTTTAAAAAAGGAATAATTAGTTTATTTTTCTATTTTTAATAGTTTAGCTTTAAAAAAAGGAATAATAGTTAATTTTCTATTTAATTATTACCTTAAGGATAATAAATTAAATAAGTTTATTTTTTGCTTTTTTTCAATAATTAAACTATATCCTTTTTCTTATTGTCCTTTTTACTAATTTAAGGCTCTGTCCAAATGTTCCAAATCCTAATCTGATTGTTAATAGGATAGGGATTATCTCTAATCTTCCTAACCACATCAAGAAGATTAAAACCAATTTTGGAAATGGATCCAAACTTCCATTCACTATACCTGTACTTAATCCAACGTTACCTATTGTAGAAGTCACGTCAAATAATGTCATAATTGGGTCATTGGTATAGAAAGTCAATATTATCCAAGCGACTATCAGGAAGAACAGGTAAACCGCAATATATGTTGAAGCTTCCTTAATCTCTGTTTCACCAAGTTTCTTGTTATTGATTTTTGTGGTTTCAACTCTCATAGGGGTTATTAGATTCTTAACAGTAAGATGAATTCCTTTTAGGAATGTTATGACTCTAACGAGCTTTATAGCACCTACTGTAGAACTTGAAGAACCACCCATTGCCATTAAGATCATTATAATTATTAAGGCTGAAGGAGCCCATCCAACCATATCATCTGGGCTTGCTATATTTGCTCCAGTTGTTGTTATTGCAGAAATAACATGGAACATTGCATCAATTGGAGCTAAATTTGCTATATGCATAATCAACAGTCCACTAATTATGACTGCTATAATCATAAATTGGAATTGGATATCCTTTATCAAGGATTTTCCTCTTGTTTTAATCATTCTATAATGGACTGTAAAGCTTGTAGCACCTAAAATCATTATAAACATTGTGATTAAATAGATGATATTGTTATGGTAAAATCCAATGTTGGCATTTTTTATTGACATTCCACCAGTGGATATGGTTGTAAATGTTAGATTTACAGAATCGAATAATGGAAGCCCAGCCAAATAGTATAGTACAATTCCTAAAGCCGTGTAAAATACATAAATTCTTATTGTATTTCTAAGGGTATTTCTTATGTTTGGCTTTATTTTCTCATCCCTTGCTTCAGACCTGTATAATCTATATGCAGAAGTTCCAGGTTTTATAAGCGCTCCTATAAAAACAATCACCACTCCAAGTCCACCTACCCACTGTTCCAGGCTTCTTAAAAATAGGATGGAATGAGGCAATGATTCCACATCACTGATTAATGTCAAACCACTTCCTGTCCAAGCAGAAATGTTTTCAAAAAAAGCGTCTAAAAAGGATATGTCTATGACCAGGGCCATTATGATCGCTGCCGTAAATCCTGCCCACAGCCATGCAAGGCTTGATATGATCATACTATGCTTAAACTTAAGCTTATCATATTGCTTGAATTTTTCATATAACATGAAACCTAATCCTATTGAAATCAATGGAGAGATTATTCCATTTGGGTAAATGAATTCATAGTAGTAGAAATCCACTAAAACTGGGATTAACAATATAAATCCTATTCCCTCCATAAGTATTCCAAGATAGTGCAATATGATTTTCATATCTTGTCTTGATAGGTAATTAAATCTCATATGATGCCTTTTTAGTTAAATTGGATAAAACAATACTTTAATAAATCTATTAAACATAAATCAAATGTTTAAATCTATATAATTAAAATTAATTTAATATTTTTAAATATAATATTGTTATATAGATTAGTTCGAAGATTATATAAATTTTTTTATTTTTAGGATTTAGTATTTAAGCTTATTCCTCTATATTTTTTAAAACTCCTTTTTCTTTTATGATTTTCATTATTTTAAATTAAAATAAAATGTATATTTTTGTACAACAAAGATTTAAATAGTACATTATACATAATAAATTATACATTAATTGAAAGTTTGTATTATTGTCAAAAAATTATTTGTTTATTTAAAAAATTTCAATAGGAATGCTTGATTCTTTCACAAGTTTTTTAAATTGCATAAACAAATTTAATAATGGTATTTGTCATTTATTAAAAAATTATTTTAAAAAAATAAATTGCAAAAGAAATTTAATAATGGTATTTGTCATTTATTAAAAAATTATTTTAAAAAATAAATTGCAAAAGAAATTTAATAATGGTATTTGTCATATACGAATAATTTATTTTAAAAAATTATTGAATATTTAAAAAAGGAGGTTTAGAAGTGTTTTATCCCAATCTTGAAGAGGCAAAAGAGATAGCTAAGGACAAATCATATAAGATGATTCCAATTCGCTATGAAATATTTTCAGACACAAAGACTTCAATAGAAGTTTTAAGAAGACTTAAAATTTTAAGCAACCATTGCTACATGCTTGAAAGTGTAGAGGATTCTAAAAATTGGGGTAGATACAGCTTTCTTGGATTCAATCCAATACTTGAATTGACCTGTCAGGATGGAAATCTTACAATCAAAGGCAAGTCAAGCTTTAGTGATTGTGAAATAGAGGATGGGGAAGACCAATGCTTTTCCATCAAAACCGACAATCCTGGCAAGTATATAAGGCAAATAATTGCTGAAAACAAGTCTCCTAAACTGGAAAACATTCCTCCATTTTCAGGTGGATTGGTAGGCTACTTCTCTTATGACTACATTAAGTACAGTGAAAAGTCACTTAATTTGGACGCTCAAAATCAGGATGCCTTTAAGGATGTAGACCTTATGCTTTTTGATAAGGTAATCGCCTTTGACAACTATAAGCAAAAGATAGTTGTTATTGTAAATATGCCAATAAACGGCGAAGAAGATGAAGGCAATTCCATTGAAGAAAACTATAAAAAAGCTTGCAATGATATAATGGACATAATCAGTGTCATTAAGGCAGACAACATTGTTGAATTATTGGATGATGAATTCAATCACCATCTAACCAATAAGAAGACAATCAAGGCAAGTCAGAAAATGAAGGAAATCACCTCTATGGAAGAAAGGGATAAGTGTCGAAAGGAAATCACCAAGCATTTGCCTATTGAGTTAAAATCCGATTTCAGATACCTTTTCTCCAAGGAAGAGTATTGTCAAATGGTGGAAAAGGCTAAGGATTACATTAGGGAAGGAGACATTTTCCAGGTGGTGCTGTCAAATAGGATAGAGGCAGACATTGAAGGAAGCTTATTTGATGTTTATAGGGTTCTTAGAACTACAAATCCTTCTCCATATATGTTCTATTTCTCAAGTGATGATATAGAGATAGCAGGAGCAAGTCCTGAAACTCTTGTAAAGCTTGTAGATAATGATGTATACACTTTCCCACTTGCTGGAACCCGTCCAAGAGGAAAGACAGATGAAGAAGACATTGCATTGGAAGAGGAACTCCTTGCAGATGAAAAGGAAAGGGCAGAGCATAATATGCTTGTTGATTTAGGAAGAAATGACATTGGAAAGATAAGTGAAATAGGATCAGTGAAGGTAAACAGATATATGGACATTGTCCGCTTTTCCCATGTGATGCATATTGGCTCTACAGTTGAAGCAAGTCTTAGGGAAGACTGTGACTATCTCTCAGCTATTGATTCCATATTGCCTGCTGGAACATTATCCGGAGCTCCTAAGATAAGGGCATGTGAGATTATCAATGAGCTTGAAGACAATAAAAGAGGAATTTATGGCGGTGCCATTGGATACATTGACTTGACAGGGAATTTAGACACTTGCATAGCAATCAGAATAGCATTTGCAAGGGATAAAAAGGTCTTCATTAGAGTTGGTGCAGGAATAGTTGCAGATAGCGTTCCAGAGAATGAGTTTGTAGAATGCAACAATAAGGCAAAGGCAGTGATGAATGCCTTGAAACTTGCAGACGGAGGAATTGAATAATTGAATCAGTAGGTTCAATTAGCATAAAAGGTGATTCTATGATTCTATTGGTTGATAATTATGATAGCTTTGTCTATAACTTATATCAATTTGTAGGGGAAGCTTTAGCTAATATAAATGGTTATGATTTGGGAAATAAGGATGATTTGGCTAAGATTTACGATGAGATAAAGGTCATTCGAAATGATGAATTGACTGTTGGAGAGGTCAAGGACTTAAATCCAGATTATATTATCTTGTCTCCTGGACCTGGCAAGCCAAAGGATGCAGGGATTTGTAAGGATATTGTAAAGGAGTATAATCAGTTTAATGTTCCAATTTTAGGTGTATGCCTTGGACATCAAGCCATTTGTGAAGCATTTGGATCTGATATCATACATGCCAAAGAATTGATGCACGGCAAGACATCTGTCATTGAACTTAATGATGATAATCTTTTTGCAGGGATTAAAGGTCCTATTCAAATAGCCCGTTATCATTCTTTAGCAGTTGATGAGGACACATTATCAAGTGAATTGAATATTTTGGCAAAGGCAGATGATGATGAGATAATGGCTGTAAAGCATAATGATTTTAATATTTATGGACTGCAATTCCATCCAGAATCCGTTTTGACTCCTGATGGAATGGCAATTATAGAGAATTTTTTAAAAATCCAATAAAAGGATAGTTTTTTAAGAAGGTTTAAAAAGATTTAATTATTGGTAATGTAGGAACAAAGAAATGTTTAAGAATGTTTAAAAATTTAAATGATTTAATAATTAAAAATGAAAAAAAAACAGAAAAAATTTTTATAATTATAGAAGAATTGATTTGAAAGATATAAAATGGGATTTTATAATTATAGAAGAATTGATTTGAAAAGATATGAAAAGGGATTTTATGATTAAGGAAGCTATTTTAAAAGTGTATAAACATGAAGATTTAACTTATGATGAAGCTTATGCAACAATGGATGAAATCATGAGCGGTAAAGCAAGTGAAGTTCAAATGAGCGCTTATTTAACTGCAATGTCAATGAAAGGCGAAACAATTGATGAAATCACAGCATCTGCAGAAGCGATGAGGGCTCATTGTGTAAGGCTATTGAATGATGAAGACGTTTTGGAAATTGTTGGAACTGGTGGAGACGGTTCAAACACATTCAATATTTCAACCACCTCATCAATTGTCATTTCAGCAGCAGGGGTTCCAGTAGCTAAGCATGGAAACAGATCTGCTTCAAGCAAATGTGGTGCTGCAGATGTATTGGAAGAATTAGGAGTCAATATTCACATAAGCCCTGAAAAGAGCTTAAGCTGCTTAAAGGAAATTAACCTATGTTTCCTATTTGCTCAAAATTATCATTTGTCAATGAAATATGTTGCAGGAGTTCGAAAAGAACTTTCAATTAGAACAATATTCAATATTTTAGGACCATTGACCAGTCCTGCAGGTGCATCAATGGAAGTTTTGGGAGTGTATGAAAAGGAACTTATAGAACCTCTCACTGATGTTTTAAAGAATTTAGGAGTTAAATCTGCAATGGTTGTTTATGGATTGGATGGAATGGATGAGATTTCAGCTAGTGATAAGACTGCAGTATGTGAGCTTAAGGATGGCGAAACCATGACCTATGAACTTTCTCCTGATGATTTTGGTATGGATATATCTTCCAAAGAAGACCTTGTTGGAGGAGATGCTAAGGAAAATGCAATGATTACATTAGCTGTTTTAAATGGGGAAAAAGGTCCTAAAAGAAATGCAGTTCTATTGAATTCTGCAGCTGGATTATATGTTGCAGGAAAAGTGGATTCATTAGAAGAGGGAATCAAGTTAGCTGAAGAGGTAATTGATTCTGGAAAGGCATTGAATCAGCTTGAAAAGTTCATTGAAGTTACAAACAGAGAATAATTGTAGGATAATTATAAAGTCAAGAAGTTAGAAATAGTTGATTGTTGATGTACTTTTAATTCACCTATGTTATGATTGATGATTATTATGTTGGAAAAGATTGTTGCAAAGACTAAGGAAAGATTGATTGAAGCTAAAAGCAAAAAGTCTTTAGATGAACTAAAGGAAGAAGCGTCAAAATTAGAAATCAGTGAGGATTTTCCATTTAAGGAAGCATTAAAAGATCCTGAAATTGCAATCATTGCTGAAGTCAAAAGGGCTTCTCCTTCAAAAGGACTGATTGCTGAGGATTTTGATTATATTGAAATAGCAAAGGATTATGAGCAAGCTGGAGCTTCTGCAATATCCGTTTTAACAGAACCCTATTTTTTCCAAGGATCAAATGATTTCTTAAGGGAAATTTCTGAAAACGTATTAATCCCCCTATTGAGAAAGGATTTTACAATAGATGAATATATGATTTGTGAAGCTAAACTTTTAGGCGCTTCTGCCATTCTTTTGATTGTTTCAATACTGGATGATGATCAATTGAAGGAATATTTGGATTTAGCTCATAACTTAGGTCTTTCTGCAATTGTTGAAACACATGATGTAACTGAAATTGAAACTGCAATGAATGCTGGTACAGGGATAATTGGAGTAAACAATAGGAATTTAGCAGATTTTACAGTGGATATTGAAAACAGCATTAACTTAAGGGGATTAGTCAGTGAAGATATAATTTTTATTTCTGAAAGCGGCATTAAAACAGCTGAAGATGTGACCAGATTAAAGGAAAATAATGTTGATGCAGTTTTAATTGGCGAAACTTTAATGAAAAGTGATGATAAGAAGTCTATGATATTTGAGTTGAAGAATGGATAAGTTCATTGGTTGATATTCTTTGATCTTTGACTTGAAGAATGGTTAGGATTGCAGCTAATAGTCTTTAGTTGTTGAATTGAAAAATGGTTAATGATTTGTTGAGTAAGTCTTTGATTTTGGAGTTTTATAATGGTTAAGATTAAGATTTGTGGAATGAGACGCCTGGAAGATATTGAAATGGCAAATAATTATAAGCCGGATTATATAGGTTTTGTTTTTGCTGAAAGTCCACGTAAGGTATCATATGAGCAAGCTAGAACATTATCAAACAGTTTAAGTGAGGAAATTGTCCCTGTAGGTGTCTTTGTAAATGAACATATGAAGCTTATTGTAGACTTATTCAAGGATGGAATTATTGAAATCGCTCAGCTTCATGGAGATGAAGATGAAAATTATATAAATGATTTAAAAGATAAATCAATTGAAGAGACTGGAAAGGAAATACCTGTTATCAATGCAATTGAAATTAAAGACACTGAAAGGAATAATGATTTCAATGAAAAACTGTTGGAGTGGCGAGATTCTGCATCTGACTATTTCATATTGGATAGTGGAAAAGGTTCCGGCAAAACATTTGACTGGAGCTTGATTGATAAGAACAGCGAATTCTTTAAAAATTCCATATTTTTAGCTGGTGGCTTGAATAGTGAAAACTTAAGTTCAGCTATTGAAGAATTCAATCCATTTGCAGTTGATTTAAGCAGCTCAGTCGAAACAGATGGATTTAAGGATGAAGAAAAAATCATGGAAATAATGAAAATTGTTGATAATTACAGATAATTTTTATTGAACTTTAATTGGAGAATTGTTTATAATTACAGATAATTTTTATTGAACTTTAATTGGAGAATTGTTGATAATTACAGATTAATTAATAGACCATAAACAGGAGATAAAATATGAGCAGAGGAAGATTTGGAGTTCATGGTGGACAATACATGTCTGAAACACTAATGAATGAGCTCCTGAACTTAGAAGAACAATATAATCATTTTAAAGAAGATCCTGAATTTGTAGAAGAGTTAAACACTCTTTTAAAGGAATATGCAGGAAGACCTTCTTTATTATACTATGCAAAGAGAATGACAGAGGACCTTGGCGGAGCAAAGAATATCTAAAGCGTGAAGACTTGAATCATACTGGAGCTCACAAGATAAACAATGTGCTTGGACAATGCCTTCTTGCAAAGAAGATGGGTAAGACAAGGGTAATTGCAGAAACAGGTGCAGGTCAGCATGGTGTGGCTACTGCAACTGCAGCAGCATTGCTTGGAATGGAATGTGAAGTCTTTATGGGTGAAAAAGACACTAAACGTCAAGCATTGAATGTATTTAGGATGGAGCTTCTTGGAGCAAAGGTCCATACAGTTACAACAGGCTCAAAAGTCATTAAGGATGCAGTTAATGATGCCTTTAGAGAATGGATTTCAAGAGTTGATGACACTCATTATGTAATCGGATCCACTATGGATCCTCATCCATTTCCAACAATCGTAAGGGATTTTCAGGCAGTAATCAGTGAAGAGATAAAGGAGCAGACATTGGAATTGGAAGGAAGACTTCCGGATATGGTTATTGCTTGTGTTGGAGGTGGAAGCAATGCAATGGGTTCCTTTTACAACTTCCTAGATGATGAAGATGTAAAGCTTGTCGGTGTTGAAGCTGCAGGAAAGGGAATTGATACAGAATTCCATGCAGCAACAATTGCAAAAGGGGAATTAGGTATTTTCCATGGTATGAAATCCTATTTCTGTCAAGGAAACTATGGACCGATCTCTCCAGTATATTCAATCTCTGCAGGTCTTGACTATCCTGGAATTGGTCCTGAACATGCTTATTTGCATGATATTGGAAGGGCAGAATATGTAAGTGCTACAGATGATGAAGCAGTTGAAGCATTTGAGTACTTGTCAAGAATGGAAGGAATCATTCCAGCTATTGAATCATCTCATGCAATAGCCCATGCCATGAGAATTGCAGGAGATATGGATAAGGATGACATAATTGTCATTACTGTCTCAGGTCGTGGAGACAAGGATGTAGCAGCTATTGCTCGATATAAGGGAGTTGAATTATACGAATAATTGTAGGAATGGATTTTGAAAGGTGATATGATGAGTAATGAAATTAAAATCAGTGATGCATTCTCCAATGGAAAGGCTTTTATCGGATTTTTAACTGCAGGTGACCCTACAATTGAAAAGACTGTTGAATATGTATTGGCTATGGCTGAAGCAGGCTGTGACCTTGTTGAAATTGGAATTCCATTTTCAGACCCTGTAGCAGAAGGCCCTGTAATTCAAGAGGCAAACCTAAGGGCTCTTTCAAACAATACAAATACTGAGGATGTTTTTGAGGCAATCAGACAAATAAGGGAAAAGTCTGATGTTCCGTTGGTATTCTTGACTTATATTAATCCTGTATTCTATTATGGATATGATAAGTTCTTTAAGAGATGTCAGGAATTAAAACGTTTGCGGAATTATTTCTCCTGACCTTCCTTATGATGAAAAGGATGAAATCCTTGAAGTTACCCAAAAGTATGGCATTGACATCATCCGCTTGATTGCACCTACTTCAAAAGAGCGTATACAAATGATTGCCAAGGAAGCAAGTGGTTTTATCTATGTTGTTTCATCATTAGGGGTTACTGGAATGCGCAGTGAGATTAAAACTGATTTAAAATCAATAATAAGTGATATAAAAGAAGTTACTGATGTTCCTGCAGCAGTTGGTTTTGGCATAAACACACCTGAACAGGCAGAAAATATCTCAAAAGTAGCAGATGGTGTTTATTGTAGGAAGTGCAATTGTTAATATTATTGCAGAGCATGGAGAAAATGCAAGAGAACCTCTTGTAAATTATGTCAAATCAATGAAAGATGCTATTTTATAATAGCAACTTTCAATAATTTTAATACTTTTTTTCTTATATTTTTTTCTGTTATTTTCATGATTTTTTTTTTAGCAGATTTTCATATTTTTTTTATTTTTATTTTTTCTGCTTTTGTTTTCATGATTTTTTTTAGCAAATTATCAAAGTCTTTTTTTCAAGATTCTTTAACAAATCTAAACCCTATCTATAATGCCTGAATTCATATAGAAATAATTTTTTGAATTTACAAAGCTTAAGTAGAAATAGCATGAGTCATATAAGTACTTATTTCTAATAAGGGAACGGGCATTAAAGGTTATTTTACCTTTTTTATTGGTCTTTTTAAGGGTTAATTGTGGTTTTGCTTGATTCTGAATAAGGTTTTATCTTGAATCTTATTTTCGCTCCTCTAACTGCTTTTTTAGTCTTTTTATTAATTATTTTAACATAGAAATAATGGTTTTTCTTATTTGTTATGGTATATTTGTAGTTGCTGATAACAAGATTGACTATGTTCATTTTAGCAGTTAAATAATCGCAACGTAGCAATATCTTATTTTTTGCACTGTTTTTGCTTAAAACACAATTCTTAACATTTATTATTCCGTCAAAACTGTATTCCTCAAAATCGATTATATTTGGAGTCACATCAATAACTGATCCAGTGCTTGCATAATTTTTATAGAATTTGCAGTTTATGCAATTGAGATTTCTTGTAAGACCTATTGCTCCTCCTTTTGTTGTTGCTCTATTTTGACTGAATTTGCAATTGAAGATATATGATTTTTTGAAGTCTGTCAATACAGCTCCTCCAGAGTTATAGGTAACTTCACGTCCATTTGCGCGATTTTCCTTATAGATTTTATTCTTATAGAAGACTGAATTGTTTATGTACATTATGTCCTTGTTGATGTCATCATCATCTTCACAGCAGATGGCTCCTCCGCTTTTTGCAGTGTTTAAGTTAAATCTTGTTCTTGTAATCTTTATGTTTGCTCCAGAGTAGATTGCACCACCGCTTTTTCCAGTATTGTTTCTGAATATGCACTTGTGGATTTTTGTGGAATATACCTTTGCATTATTGCTTTCGACATAGATTGCTCCACCCTTATTTGCTTTACCATTGATTAGGTTCAAGTCTTCCAAAAGGACTCCTTTGGATTTTATGTAAAATATTCTAGAAAGCCCTTTGGCATTTAATGTGGCTTTTCCACCAATTCCCTTATGGTTATTGCCTTATTGATTACAATTTGTTTTCCTGTTCCAGCATAGCTTCCGCTAAGCTTGATTGTTGATCCTGGTGCTGCATTATCAATCAGTTCTTGAATGTATTCGAAACTTTTTTTGTTTGTTTGGATAGTGTTTGTACTAGCGTTTCCACCAGTGTTTGCAGTTTCTCCCTCATTTCCATCACTTGCAGGTTCTGTATCTGCATTGGATTGGGAATCTGAATCTGAGCCAATCAATTCATTGTTTCCGCTTTGAAAATCTGTGTTTATGTTTAAGTCAATACTTTCATCTATGCTTTGATCTATTGGATTCATGCTTAGATCATCATTCAGCATATTCTCAGATGCCATATCCTCAGATGCAGATGCCGCCCCAAGACTAATTATGAAGATGAAAAATATTGAAAATAAGAATAGTTTTTTATTTTTCATAGTTTTCCCTCAGATAATCTTTACTCATTTAACTATATTTTCTTATTTATAAAAATTAATGTATTAATTTTACTATTTAAGATTTTTATGAAAATGTTGTAAAATGGGTTTTAGCTTAAAATAAAATAACTCATTTATTATTTTGTTGAAAAAAATTTAAAATCATCTTGGATTTATTTTTAGTTTAATTCTTTTTTCTAAAAATAGTTTTAAGTTGAATATGTATTGTAAAAATGGTTTTAAGTTTTATTCTTTATTGTAAAATTAGTTTTGAGTTGAATTTGTATTATAAAAGTTATTTAAAGTTGAAAAAAAAAAATAAAATTTTTAGTTAAAGTCTATCTTTGTAAAGACATAGCTTGTAACTAAAATGGAAATGGCTATACTGCTATAAACAATAATTTCAAACTGATTGATGTTTAAAAGCAGGTCATACACTCCGCTAAACCACATAATGAATAGGAAAACTGGCAATATATATTTTAGGATAACTATCCACCATTTTCCCACTTTAACTCTGTTGTTTTCATTTAATATTGGAATCAATCCTTCAATATCGTAGAACCATGTAAACATGACGCTTTGAAGAGCAATCATAAGAAGGATACAAAACTCTGTTATAAATCCATCTACCTTTCCAACTATATAACTGCTGATTCCTGATGTAAACAATACTGATATTAGGCATCCTATTATAGACAATACAGTAACTGTCTTTTTACGAGACCAATTCAATTTCATTCTAGTTGAATTTATCATTGGTTCAAATACTGCAACGGCTGAAGTTATTCCTGCAAAGAGAATTGCTAAGAATAATAATGGAGCAATTATATGTCCAATAGGTCCCATAACATTAAAGATTCTTGGGAAAACTACAAATACTAGCCCTGTACCTTCACTGATTAATTCAATCATAGGTGTTCCAGAGGAATATGACATGTAACCAAGAATTGAAAAAACTCCAAATGCAGTGCAGACTTCAAATGCACAATTTGCAAAGACAACAATCAAAACATTGTCTGTCAATTTGGATCCTTGAGGCAAATAGCTTGCATATGTTAGTGAAATGGATTCTCCCATACTTAAAGAGAAGATTATTTGTGAAAATGCAGCAAGCCAAATGTTTATGTTCCAAAGCATATTCCAGTCAGGCTTCAGCAATGTTTCTATACCTATATACGCTCCTGGAAGGGTCAATGCATAGATGATGATGATGATGAATGTCATCAATACAAAAAGCAATGGGATGAGGATTTTAGACGCCTTTCCTATTCCTTCATTCAAGTCCTTATGTGAAATATACCATACGCTAAACCATACAATAACCATGGAAATGGTTGTAGGGAGAAGAAATGTTGTCATATTTGATAGATTTGAGCTACCTCCAACAACATTTACAAAATAGAGTGAAGCATCGCTTCCCCAATTGAAATTTATGCTTGATCCGAGGTAAACCAAATCCCAGCTAACAATAACCAGATAATAGATCACCACAAAATAGATTACCAAAACCAATGCCCAAGACAGATACTCTAATTTTGGATGGATTCCCTTTAGAATATTTGAATATGAGTCTTTGTGCTTAAATCCAATGCCATATTCCAATATGAGAAATGGGATTCCCATGATTAGGATTGCCACTATATATGGGATGAAGAATGTGCCTCCACCATTTGAATAGACAACATAACTGTATCTCCAAATATTGCCTAATCCAACTGCGGCACCAATCATAGATAAAAGAAAGACTATTCGTGAGTTCCATTGGTTTTTATGATTCATATGTATTGCACCAGATAATATTTTTTCTTAAAAAACTATTAATAAATTTGTTTCAAATAGTGTTTTACTTTAAAAAACTATTAATAATTTGTTTCAAATAGTGTTTTACTTTAAAAAACACACTAATATTTTTATTTAATGGTTTATTTTTCTTGAATTGGTTTTATTTATCCTATTTAAAAATAAGTTTAGTATTTGGTTATCTTTTTTTAAAAAAGTTAAAAAAAATAGTTTTTTAGGTTAATAAATTAACCTAAAACATTCATGGATTCTTTGATTGAGAAATCAAAATCCATTGAGGATTTTCTTTTAACATCTTTTCTCTTCAATTTCCCAATCTGGGTTTTTCGCAGGAAGGCGAGTTAATATGACTGTTGTTAATATCAGTATCGCCAATGTAATAGCCATCATTATTAGTGCACTTGGGGTTTCGTTGTGGAATAAGTCCATTAAACCACCTATCCAGACAATTGATAGGAATATCGGCAAGATGTATTTAACAGTAATCAACCATTTTCGCCCTACTTTGATTGTTTTACTGTGGGCATTCAGTAGATAAGTCAGTTTTTCAGCCTTATATATCCAAGCAAATACGATACATTCAATAATGACACTGAAAACTATTGCTCCCTGATTGATGATTGTGTCTACAGCATCCAAGAGCAATTCACCATATGCAGTTACATATAGCATGGACAATATTGCTCCAACAACACATAAGATGGTCATTGTCTTTTTACGGGTTAATCCGAACTTATCCTGAATTGAAGATGATAAAGGTTCAATTGTGGATAAAATACTGGTAATTCCTGCAATGTAAACTGCAATGAAAAACATTGGACCTAATATGCTAGCCCAACTGCCTAATGCATTAAATGCGGTAGGATAAACTACAAATATCAATCCTGCTCCTTGGGTTACCAATTGCTCTACTGGAGTGCCTGTTTGAAGTGACATATAGCCAAGAATTGAAAATACTCCTAAAGCAGAGAAATTTTCAAAGAGAACATTTGCAAAGGCAACAGTAAATGTATTTGTAACTAAGTCAGTATTGTCTTGTGTATAACTGGCATAAGTAAATGCAATGGACATTCCTAAACTTAAGGAGAATACTATTTGACCAAATGCTCCTAGCCAAATGCCAAAGTTAGATAGTGATTCCCATTCTGGACTGAACAATTCCTGCAATCCAATCCCTGCTCCTGGGAGCATAAGAGAGCTTGCAACTACAATAACCATAATGACAAAGAGCAATGGCACTAAAACCTTGGATACCTTACCTAAACCTGACCCAAGGTCACGGTGAGAAATGGACCAAATCATTCCCCAGCCAATAAGCATGGCAAGGGCAATTAATGGAATAAATGTCAGCAAGCCCATAGGAGATTCTGAAACTTGTAAAAGTGAACCATTAAAGAAAGCATTTGGATTTGATCCCCATCCTTTAAAAAAGCTTAAAAGTATGTAAATACCGTCCCAACCGAGAATGGCAGAATAGTAAATCATGATAATGAATACGGCTACTGGCAATAACCATCCAAGATATTCGCATTTGGAATGTATTGTCTTAATTGCTTTTGCAAATGATGAACTGAAATGGTATCCTACACCATATTCCAAGATTAAAAATGGAAGACCTAAAGCAAAATGGCGACTAGATAAGGGATATAGAATGCTCCACCTCCATTATAGTACAAAACATACAGATATCTCCAAATATTTCCAAGACCGACAGCTGAACCAATCATAGCCAAGATAAATGACATGTTGCTGCCCCATTGATTTTTATTACCATTAGACATAATTCACACTAAACCTTATTTTTTTCAGAGTCGCAAAATTTATTAATTTTATTTAACCTAAATTAAGTTAACTATTTCTTTATATTTATTTGATATTAAATATATGTTTTTTGCAAAAATTGTTTTTTCTAGTTCAATATTAACTTAATAATAATCAAATTATATATTTTAATTAGCATAGAATGCTTGATTTTTAAATTGAGTTTTTATTTAGCATAGAGAGGTTGATTTTTAAATTAATTTTTTATTGGTTTGCTTTCATGGTTGCTATATGTTTCTGTTTTTTGTTTTTTTAGTGTGTGGGTTATTGGTTTGCTTTCATGGTTGCTATCTGTTCGTCTCGGCTTTTCAATCTTAAAGTGAATAGGAATGCAATGAATGAAACCACTGCTGCTAATAATAAACTAAGATTATAACCTAAAATGCCTGAAAATGATGCAATTACTCCTCCAATAAGGGCTCCTCCTATCAATTGCCCTGCACTTGATAGCATATTCACAATTGCCTGGCCTGGCCCTCTTTCATATGGTTTTGCTTCGTTGATAACACTAACACCCAAGACAAACTCAAGGATGTTGGCCCTCTTTCATATGGTTTTGCTTCAGTAAGTACGATATATCTTAAAGGAGCTCCAATGAGGGTGATAAGCCCTATTCCAATTAAAAGGCCTGCTATAAGGAAGAGTATAAAGTTGCTAGGATATATTGCAATTGCAATCAAGCCAATGGTTAGCAATATGGTTCCAACCATCATGATTTTACGTGATCCTACATAATCCAATATCTTTCCAAGTATTGGTGCTCCAATTGCATTGGCTCCTAAAATTGGAATCAGCATTAAACTTGCAAGCTGGTCGTTTAAGCCCATTGAAAGGATAACTAATGATGGGATGAATATTGCTGAGGAGTATACTATTCCATAAGATAAAGTTTCAATACATGCAATACGTATTTCCCTATTTTTAAGTATATGTATTGCTACAAGAGATTCTTCTGCTCTTTTTTCCACTTTAAAGAAAATTGGGATTAAAATGATGAATATTATTAAAAATGGAAGCACTTTCATAGAGAATAGGCTATTTATGAAATTGCTTGAGTCTATTTGATTCAACCCGTAGGATAGGAATATGGAAATAAGGCTTAATGTAATGATTCCCAAGTAATCGATTTTCAGTTTTCTTTCATTCTCCACTTCTGGAAGGATATGCCATGCGAATATTATGATGAAAATTGCAATTAGAATGTTTATTGTAAAGCACCAATTCCATCCATAGGGTATTAAAGCTGCTCCAATCAATGGTCCTCCGATTGCAGATATTCCAAAGACGCTTCCAAGAATTCCTAACGCTTTTCCACGCTCTTCCAATGGAAATTCATCACCGATGAATGCTGCACCTACAGGGAATATTCCTCCACAGCCAAATCCCTGTATGATTCTGCCTAAAAATATTGATTCTATGTTCATGGAAAATGCAATTAGGCAGGAGCCTATTCCAAACAGTATCACATCTAATATAAAGATCTTTCTTCTTCCATAAAAGTCTGAAAACTTAGCCATAACTGGAGATCCAATCATAAATGCCATTACAAAAAGTGTAAATATCCAGCTTGATTCTCTACTTGTCAGATGTAAGGTTTGCTCAATTGAAGGAAGGACAGGACCTATAATTCCAGTATCCAATGATCCCATAAAAACTCCTATTAAAAATAGAACAAGTATTAAGTTACGTGTTTTCGTATCTAAAGTTTTTTTATGCATGGCATTATCATTTGTCATATTTTCATCCCGCTTTTCATCTTTTTTGTCTTAACATTTATTCTAAAGATATTTGAATAGATAGTTTAGTTGTTTAATATTATATTATAATTATTTTAATTTATTTTTTTATTTATTATTCGAGTTTTTCATTTAATTTTTGTTTAATATTATGGTATATATGTTATCTTAAATTATTCTTTTATTTATTATTTGAGTGATTCATTTAATTTTTGTTTAAAATTATATTGTTTTTCATATTTTTTATTTGAACGATTTAAGTAAATTTTTATTTAATATTATATTATTTTCATATTTTTTAGTTTTTTTTTAAATATTCATTTAAAATTTTTAGTTATTATTAAATAATTTATAATTATTTCTTTAAATTTTTTACCAATATGGTTTTTTAGCTTGTGGAATTCAAGATGATGTCATGTCTTGTAAGTTATTTTAGATTTAGTCATTCCTAAAATTTTTATGAAAAAACAATTGATTATTGGAGGGTGTATTTTCTAAAAAAAGTTTCGGGGTGGCAAAATTTTAAAAGTCTTATAGTTTGAATTTTTTTTGAATATATCTTCTTTTAGGTTGGCCTAAATCCTATTTGTTTCCTTATTTTAAATCCTTTAAATCACTAATACTCTATTTTTCATTTGATTTGATTAATATAAACGTTAAATTGTTCTTTTTTTATGAAAGTAAGCACTTGCATGCGATAAACTTTATATATTATCAAAATAAACTATGATTAACATATTAAAAAATTATCACATGAAATCACTTCCAATTTAGGTGATTGAATATGTTAATACTTTAATATGTTTGATAACTATGGAGGTAAAAAAAAATGAAATTACAACTCAATAAAATAGCTGTAGTATTAGTACTATTTTCATTATTTGTAGGTTTAAGTTGTGTTGCAGCTGCAGAGATTGACGCAAGTCAAATTGGACCAAACAACAACGTAATAAAAATGTCAGCAAAATATAACGCAGGAACCGGTTATCACTGGGAAGTTGCTCCAGAAACTCACGGTGTAACTCTCATGACCAAAAAATATGTTCAAGATCACCTAAATACCTGTGGTTCTTCCGGAACTGTTTACTTCTCTTTCCTCAAACAAAGTGAAGACGCTTATGTAAAAATTAATTACATCAGCCCATCTGGTGAAATCGTCAAATCTCTCGATTCTGACATGTTAAATTAAATAAATTTACGTGGAATGTTTTAATTCCCTAAATTTTCTTTCTTTTTTTTTATTTTTTTTTTAAATAATTTTTATCTTGTTTTATTTTATTAACTAATTTTTAAGATTTTCACGCTTTATCTATTTTTATTGGATTTTTTTTGAGATTTTATTCTTGTTTTATTTTATTGGCTAATTTTTAAGATTTTTATGTTTTATCTATTTTTATTGGATTTTTTTTTGAGATTTTATTCTTTTTTCTTGTTGTATTTAATTAACTAATTTTAAAGATTTCATACTTTGCTAAAACAGTAATCAATTAAATATAAGCAGAACTAATTGCCGAATTCTTCTCTTACTTTCTTGATGGTGAATCTTGCAAAGAGGAAGTTTAGAATACTTGCTAAGGCTCTTCCTAAGAAGAGTCCAGTCCAAATACCAACAAGTCCCCATCCTAATACTATTCCAAGGGTGTATGTAGCAGTGACTGTAAAGATGACCTCTCTGATGATTGTCCACATTAAGCTTATTGTTCCCTTTCCAATTCCTTGATATAGGAAGCTTGAAGTCATTCCTGCTCCAGTTAATGGAAGACATAAGCAAGCTATTTGCAGGAATCTAGTAATTTCAGGAACTAATGGTGCAGTTTCAGGAGTATACGCAAATATGGTTGAAAGCTGAGGTGCAAATCCTACAAGGATTATTGTAACTGCTGTTCCAAAGGCTATTCCAAATTTAACCCCATAAAGGTGAGTTCTTGAAAGGTAATCTCCATTTCTTGCTCCATATGCGCTTCCACTTACTGCAGCTACTGCAGTACCGATTGATGTAAGAGGCATAATTGCAAATAGGTATAGCCTTTGACCTGATGTAAATGCAGCTATTCCATATTCTCCACCGATTGTAGATATGAATATCAAGTATAAGCTAACTGCAAAGGACATCATAAACATATCCATTGAAGCAGGAATACCTACCTTTAGAATGTCTTTAGCTATTTCTGGATTGAATTTAAAGTTTTTTAAATCCACTTGAACCCAAGTGTCCTTTTTAATAAGAATCCAGTATAGGATTACTGTAGCAGATCCGACTGAGCTTACAATGGTTGCAAGGGAAGCTCCTGCTGAACCAAGTCCAAGTGTGTAAATGAATAGAGGGTCAAGTATTGCATTCAATAAAACAGAAACGATAACAGCATACATAGCTCTTTTCATATCTCCTTCTCCCCTAAGGATTCCGCTTCCACCATTTGCAAATATGAATGTGAATAATCCTAAAAATAGAGGTGTACCATATTTTATACCTTCTGCTAAGGACTGGCCACTTGCTCCATAGGTTCTAAGCAAAGGCTCTTGGACAAAAATCAATACTGCTGTAAGGATTATTGAAGCAATCAAGAATATTAAAAGGGAATGTGCTGCAGACTGGTTTGCCCCATCGTGGTTTTTTGCTCCTACAAAACGACTGATGCTGCTTGTAGCACCGCTTCCAAGACCTACGCTTACACCATTCAATATCATAAATATAGGTGTTACAAATCCCATACCTGCTATTGCAGCTTGTCCAAGTCCTGCTACAAATATTCCATCGATGATGTTGTATGATGCTGTTAAAAGCATTGAAATCATAATTGGTATAGCAAGCTTTTTAACAGCTATTTCTGGTGCTCCTCTCATTAATTCCACATTTTTATTGCCATTTTAATCCCTGTTTGTAAGTGTTATGAATAATTTTTATTCTGAAATATATGTTGATACTTTATTCTTCAAGTATTTCCTCTGTTTTTCTAGCTATTTCCCTTAGCTGATTTTTTGCATTTTCATCTAATTTGTCTATTCCAACTTGCTCTTCCCATTCCTTTAAATCATTTTCTAATAGGATAGCTAGTATTTCTCCCTTTTCTGTTGTTTTCAATATGTATTTCCTTCTATTGTTTTCATCAATGATCCGTTCAACATATTCCTGGTCTTCCAATTTTCTTAAAGCTTTAGCTATTGTTCCCTTGCTTTGACCAAAAAGTGTTGCCAAATCATCTTGAGATAGGTTTTTTCTATTATATATTGCCATTAAATATTGGCCTTCATGAACCATATCTATGCGGTTTGGGTTTTTCTGAGCATATCTTAATTTATTTCTGGATATGTGATGAATTAGTGCTATAAAAGGCATTGAATCAAATTTATCTAATTGTGAATAGTCTTTCATATTATCACATTTTGTTTTTTTAATGTTTCTTGAGAAACTGTTTATAAATGAACGATACTTTAGTCTATTAGATTTTATGATTTTTGTCATTTATAAATGTTTCCTAAGAAACAGTTTATTGATAAACAATATTGTGGCGTTTTTTGTTTTATTGTGTTTGGTGTTTGTTTGTAATTAAAATATTTTTATTGTGGTGTTTTTTTTTGTTTTATTGTGTTTAGTGTTTGATTGTAATTAAAACATTATTTAATTCCAGTATTTGGGAATAGTCAATATTGTCAGCAATTTCCAATAAATCTTTCATTTTAGAAAGGTCCATTGAATTTATGATTCTATTCAACTCTTCATCTTCCCTATTTTTTAAGTTTTCATATTCTAATGGGTTGCATGGGATTCCTGAATATTTTATTGAAATTAATACTTTGTCCTCTTTGTTTCTAATGAGGATATCGATTAAATCCACTTCTTCGTTCAATTCAATAATGTGACTTAGCATCTCTTCATTGCTAAGCAAACTTTCATTCCAGATTCTGATTCATGCAAATGATCTTTAATTTCTTCACTCAGTTTTGAAACATCCTCTTCTGTTCCTTTTAACATAAATTCCCATACTTCTCCCTCATCACTGCTTTTATTTAGGAAAAAGCCAGAATATTCATGATTGGATTTTTTAGTATAATATTTTGAATAGATATAAATAAACAGCACAGTTAAAGATTCAGCAACTGTAAATCCAATCCATATTCCTTTGATTCCCCATAAATACCCAAAAAGATAGGTAATGATTATAGGAAGAATCAGACCTTCCAAAAGTGAAATCAGATTTGCCAATTTATTATATTGGACTGATTGTGCATAAAAGATATATAAATAGCATATTGCATAACTTACAAAGCATAATGAAAATAATCTGACAGACTCCACTACCATTGGAATCTCTGCAGGACTATTTAAAATGAATATGGTTAATATGGTTTCTGGATATGCAATAAACAGCAATGAGAAAAAGATTCCAAGGGCAATGACAATTTTCAATGATTTATGTGTCACATAATCTACCCCATTAAAGTCTTCTTCTTTATAATATACAGAAACAATAGGTAAAATTGACTGTGTAACGGCGAGAAGGAATATCAATACTAAAAACAATACATTATAACAAATATTCATTGCAGCCAATCCCATTTCTCCTGCAATTGTTAATATTAAGGCATTTACAAATAAAAATTTGATGGATGCGTATAATTGGGTTGATGCAATGGATATTCCAGTTTTACAGATTTCTACAAAATAACCAAGCATTGATGACAATTTTACTTTTATAAGTTTCAATGACTTTTTAGGACTTATGAAATAGTAGGATATGATTATTGCAGATACTATATATCCAGTAGTGGTAGCTAATCCTGCACCTGCAATGCTAAGATCAAGATAGTTCATAAAGACAATATCGCAGGTTATGTTTACAATATTGCATAATAAATATGCCCAAAATTGCAGTTTAATAAATCCAAATGATTTAATGAAATATGCTGTTACAATCATATAACAAAAAAAGGGCACTCCTATTAAATATGCGCTAATATATTGATTAACTAAAGGTCTTAATTGAACTGAATTGCATAGTATTTGAGCAATGGAATCTGGGAATAATAATGAAAGCCCTACTATGGTTAATGACAGTGCCACTACACTAAGAAGAGAAACTGTAAACAATGCATTGCCTTTTTCATCATCAAATTCCGCTTTGGCAATGGAACATAAAATGCTGCCTCCCATTCCAATCATCCAATAGATGACTGTGAAAAATAATGCAAATGGTTCCACACACTGGATGACAGAGAGATAATTTGGACCTAAAATTAAGCTGATTAGAATCGCATCAATTAGTATGGCAAAATTTCCTGCCACTACAACTCCCATTGTTGGAAAAAACAATTCCTTAAATTTCCTATTGATTAAATCGTAGTTTCTTTCATAAGCCATGTTTTTAACTCGAAAATTCTTGTTAATGTAAATTCAATAAGTTCTATCAATAGTTCTGTTTGTTTAAATTAATAAATTATTATAAAAAGCAATATTTACACGATTGCTTTATGATGGGTATGAACAATTTTTATAATGAATTTAGGAGATTTTTATAAGGGATATGTGATTTTTATATTAGATGTGGGTGATTTTTAGCTGGATATGGACAATTTTTATAAAATTAGATATTAATATATTATATAAAATTAAAAATTTATATAAAGTAAGAATTAGCATTTCTTAATAACTTTATATTTTTCTCCTTATTTTTTTAAATAAGGTATAAAAAATCATTCGTTCTTGATAAAACAATTATTTTTATTTATGATAAATAAATTAGTTGTTAGAAATAAATGGTTTTTTTAAGAGATATAATCTGAATCTTTGCAGAATTTTTATATTATGTCCTATTCGTAAAATGCTCTTTAAAATTTATTTTTAGTGAAGTGATGAAAAATGTTTGATATTGAAGAAGTGGGGGTATTATTAAGTGATGTAGGGGAAAATTCTCCTTCTTTCAGTTTCATTGATTTGGATTTGAACAGTGAAACCTTTAATGAAAATAAAGATATCCTATTCATAAGTGCTTTTGCATATACATTATCCAGATTTGTCTGCAGTGACAAGGTATTGTTTGATATTATTGATGAAAATTCAGATCCTCTCCCCTTGTTTGTTAATTGCGAAAACCAAAAGGTGTCTGCTTTTATTGATAGTGTAAAGGAATCTATTGATTATTATGATCAAAATAGGGTTGATGAATCATCAAACATTGTTTTTAACTTAATGTCCGAAGAAATAGAATCATATGATTTTAATGCAAATATCCTCCAAAAGGATAAAGATTATGTTTTGAAGCTTAGTTCCTCAGAAAAATATTCTCAAAATACCATTAATCGTTTTTTATATTCATTTAAATCAATATTGCATGATATTTTAAATGTTGATGTATTAAAAGATATGATTATACCAGTATTTCTGATTTAAAGCAATTAGACTCTTATAATCAAACGGAACATCCTTTAAAATATGCTGACATATTGGATTCATTCAATGATAATCTTAAAAAATATCCCAAAAATAAGCTTGTATCCTTTAAAGATAGAAATTACAGTTATTCTCAAGGGGCTTTCATTGCAGATAAAATAGCTAAAATGCTAAATGACCAAGGCATTGGAGTACAGGACTCTGTTGCTTTTTTAACTGAAAGGTCAGAGTGGTATGTGTTTAACATTTTAAGTATTTTATCTGTAGGTGCCATTTATGTCCCTCTTGACTTTAATCTCCCTGATGAACGTATAGAATTCATATTGGAAGATACTGGTTCTAAAGTGCTTATTGTCACTGATGAAACTTATGAACGTGCTAAGAATTTATCTGGCAAAGCCATTATCTTAAATGCTTCAGATATTCTTAAAGAGAATATTGGGGAAGCTTCTCATTTGAATTCAATCTGTGGCAATGTTGCTTGTGTATTATATACTAGCGGTACAACTGGCACTCCTAAAGGAATAAACATCACTAGAAAATCCATTCTAAATGTTTGTGATTGGTATGTTGACAAATATGGTCTAAATAATGGTGACGTATATGGATTATTCTCTTCCATTGGCTTTGATGTAGCCAGTTTCAATATTAATGTGGCTTTATATTCCTGAGCTTGTCTTTCTGTTGTTCCTGATGATTATAAAACAGATATGCTGAGATTAAATGAATATTTCATAAACCAATCTGTAACACATACATGGATCACTACACAAGTAGCCAAATTATTTATGCAAAGCAATGATTCCACTTCCCTTGATGTTTTAATGGTTGGCGGTGAAAAGTAGGAGACTTTGAAAGTCCTAAAGGTTATACCTTGATTGATGTTTGCGGTCCTACAGAAGCATTTGAACACGTAGTTTCCATTAAAAATTCCGAAAAGATAGATTCTTCCGCAATAGGACATTTGAATTACAACACAAAAGCTTATGTTTTAGATGATGAAGGTAGACGTGTGCCGATAGGTGCAGTTGGAGAATTATATTTGTCTGGCTATCAGATAGCTGAAGGGTATCTAAACAATGAAGAAAAAACAAAAGGTGCCTTCTTATTGAATCCCTTTGATAATGGTAAAGGATATGATGTGCTATACCGTACCGGTGATATGGTGAGGATTTTGCCTGATGGTTCAATCGCCATTATCGGTCGTCGTGACAGCCAAGTGAAGATTATGGGAAATCGTGTAGAGCTATCTGAAGTTGAGTCTGTCATTCGCGAATCAAATTACATAAAGGATGTGACTGTTCAAACAGTTAGGAATAATGGCAAACATGAATTGGTGGCTTATGTTGTCAGCAATATTGAGGTAGACAATCTTGATGAGATAATCAGGAAATATGTCAGTATCTCTAAGCCAAACTATATGGTTCCTTCATATGTCATTGAGGTGGATTCCATCCCATTAAACATTAACGGCAAAGTTGATAAGAACAGTTTGCCTGATGTGGATTTAAGTGGTTTTCATGCAGATTATGTTGCTCCAAAAACCAAAAGGGAAAAGATTATAGTCAATGCCTTTGAAAAGGTCTTGAATCAGGAAAAAATTAGTTTATATGATGATTTCATACGTTTAGGTGGAGATTCCGTTTCTGCCATTCGTGTCTTATCCCTTCTTCAAAAAGAAGGCATTACATGTAATGCAAGAGACATAATCAATTATCAGACTCCATTTTCAATTGCCCAAAATATCCAGGAAATCAAGCATGTTTCTTATGATGAAACAGAAGGGGAAGTTGATTTGCTCCCTATTCAAAGTTACTTCTTTGATAAGGTCAATGCCAATGAATATTCCCAGGAATACATTTTAAAATCAAATTTTAAATTGGATAAGGACATTCTTCAAAAGGCTTTTGATGGCGTGTCCAAAACCCATGATATGTTAAGGGCAACTTATAGGCATGATGATGGATGCAAGCCAATCCAGGAAATACTTCCAGCTGATACTCGAGTTTGTGAAATTAATGAGATTCATATGGAAGATGGTGATTTGAAAAGGGAAATAGGAAAAATCATTTTCGAATCCAATGCTTCACTTGACATTAACGAATCATTAATAAAAGTTAATTTGCTGCATCACAAGAGAGAATCTTACCTAATTTTCGTTATTCACCATTTGATTATAGATGGAGTTAGCTGGAGTATTTTAATTGATGATCTGACATATTTATATGCCCTATTTTTAGAAAATGAAGATGCTAATTTAGTAAAGCCTTACCCATATAAGTCATGGGTTGAAGATGTGAAAAATTTGGCTTCAAATATTTCAGAAAGTGAAAAGAAGCATTGGCTTGAAATAAATAGTCGTTTAAACGATTCAAAAATTAAGGGTAAAGTCCAAATTTTCGGTTTTAATATTGAATCATCATTTGATGCAAATAACCTATTGATGATGAGGGAAGAGGAATACCTTGCTTTAGGCATTGCCCGCGCATATAAGAAAACCTATGGTGAAGATATCATTTTTAATAAGGAGTCTTATGGTAGGGATGAAAGTTTAGCAGATGTCAATAGGACTATCGGCTGGTTTACAAGCCAATTCCCTGTGCCTGTTAATGTAAACAATGGATATGACAGTATTTCCATAGTGAATGATGTCTATAGCCTTAAGAATGCATTTAAGGATGTTGAACATTTAGGGCTAAATTATGGCTCTCTCATTTATGGCAGCAATGAATTGGAATTTAAGTCTTGTCCTGTGACTTTAAACTTCTTAAGCGATGAGTTTGTTTACAGAAATGAGATTTTCGAATCCCTTGATGTGTATCTCACTTCAAATGATAATCTTGATATGAGTATGTATGAATCAACAACATATGGAATTAGTTTAAAGATTTCCCGTGTCGGAAACAATTATGTCATTGTTGGGAATTATGCTAAAGACACATACTTAGGGGATAAATTTGAAGAGTTCATTGCAAATATGAAAAATGAGTTAGAGTTTTTAGGCAATTACTCATTGGAAAAGGAAAACATTGTATCTTGCTTGTCTGAAACCCAATTAGCTATTTATTTAGATGAAAAGGTTCGTGATATGGGTACTGCATACTCTACTGCAGGCATTTACAAGTGTCCTCTGGATAAGTCTGTTGATGAGATTAGGGAAGTCATTGACGAATTGATCAATAGGCACCCTATATTAAAAGGTCGCATTGTTGAGGATGAAAATCTTCTTTTGGTATGTGATAGCTATCCATTGATTGAATTTAGAGATGCTGATAATTATCGAGACTTGATTGCACCATTTAATTTAGATGAATATTTGGCACGTTTCTATATAATATGCAATGGGGATGAAAAGTCCATATTATTTGATATTCACCATATAATCAGTGATGGTACCAATAGGCATTTGATTCACAGGGAATTAGATAATATTTTTGAAGGCAATATGGATTATAGCATTGATTTGGGATTTGTTTATGAAAGCAATAATTCCTTTGAGGCACAATATAAGGATATTTATAAGGAGGGGCATGATTTTTTCAATAGAAACCTTTCGGATATTGATGATGTGTCTCCATTGCCATATGATTACTTGGGAATGGAAAATCGTATAATGCTTCCGATTCGTGGCATTAAAAATAAAATTAGAGGATTTTGCCATAAAAAGGGAATCACAGTAAACACTTTTTTCAATTCAGTCTTTGCTTACACTTATTCTCGCTTCACAGGTGATGATAAGGTTTTCTACACATATACTCAACATGGACGTTATGAGCCTTATGCTCAAAAGGCTTTTGGAATGTTTGCTCGAACAGTTCCAATAATTGTCGATTGCAGCAGCAGTTCTGTAGATGATTTTTTAGAAAGGACTTCAGAGCTGATTTTAGATTCAATGAGATATAGCGTTTATCCTTTTAGGTTGCTTGCTAATGAATATGATTTAAATCTTAATGGGGCATTTGAATATAACTACAATTTAAATGATGTAAGTGATGTTGGAGATGAATTGATTATAGAGAATCTGGAAATTAATTTAATCTCTGACTTTATATGTGTGGTAAATGATTTGGATGATGGATATCTACTCAGAATAGATTCGGATGAAAAATATTCAAATGAACTGATAATCAGATTTTTAAACGTATTTAAGGAAATTCTAATCCAAATTTCAGATAAGGAAAATTTATCAGATATTGATTATATTTCAGAGGAAGATCTAAATCTTTTGGATAGCTATAATCAAACAGAGCATCCATTGGAATATGAGGATATAATGGATGCATTTAATGATAATTTGGCTAAGTATCCAAGCAATAAGTTGGTATCATTTAAGGATAAGGCTTATACATATGCTGATGTGGCTTTTATAGTGGATAAAATCGCTAATGAATTAAGCGAATTAGGTGTAAAACAAAATGATGCAGTTGCATTCTTAACTGAAAGGTCTGAATGGTATCTCTTTGATGCCTTAGCTATATTATCATTAGGTGCAGTTTATGTTCCTCTTGATACAAGCCATCCTGATGAACGGATTGAGTTCATATTAGAGGATACTGAAGTTAAGGTTCTAATCGTAAGCGATAGTGCCTATGAACGGGCAAAAAGCATCTCGGATGATTTGGTTATTTTAAATGAATCTCATATTGCTGAGAATCTTAAATCTTTATCTTCTTTAGGTGTTGGTTCTGGTTCTGGTGTTGTTGGTGGTATTGATAGTTTATCTTCTTTAGGTGTTGGTTCTGGTTCTGGTGTTGTTGGTGGTTTATCTTCTTTAGATGTAACTTATAATGATTTGGCATGTATTTTATACACTAGTGGTACTACTGGTGTTCCTAAAGGGGTTAAAATTACTAGAAAATCCATTTTGAATATTTCCACATACCCTTCAGACTATTATAACTTAACAGAATCTGATGTATATGGTCTATTTGCATCAATAGGCTTTGATGTTGCAATAAAGTGTATGTTTGCTCCAATATGCTGTGGTGCAGCACTAGACATCATACCAGATGACGTTAAGCTGGATATGTATAGATTAAACAATCATCTAATTGAACATGAAGTTACATTTGCAGATCTTCCAACACAAGTTGCAAAACTATTCATAAGCCAAGTGGAAAACAATACTCTAAAATACCTATTCACAGGAGGAGAAAAGTTAGGGGAAATCAACATATCCTCCAATTACCATTTCATTGATTCATATGGTCCTACAGAAGCTTGCGTTGATGTAAGCTGCATTGAAAAAGCGGATAAGATCGATGCCTCTTCAATTGGGCATTTGATATACAATACCAAAGCATATGTATTGGACAACAATATGAATCCGGTCCCTATTGGTGCAGCAGGTGAGTTATACT
The DNA here is from genome assembly GCF_902769175.1 of uncultured Methanobrevibacter sp. GTDB lineage: Archaea > Methanobacteriota > Methanobacteria > Methanobacteriales > Methanobacteriaceae > Methanobrevibacter. Next base: position 13,587 of record NZ_CACXNW010000003.1, on the reverse strand, counting down.
TGGCAGGTTATCAGATTGCTCAAGGCTACTTGAACCGTGATGATGAAAATGCAAAGGCATTCATTGAAAATCCATTTGATGTGGATGGGGATTACAATAGATTATACTGTACTGGGGATATTGTTCGTATATTGGCTGACGGTTCCTTGGGAATTATCGGCCGTCGTGACAGTCAAGTAAAAATCAGAGGAAACCGTGTAGAACTATTGGAAGTGGAAGAAGTTATTCGTGAGATAGATTATATTAGTGATGTTACTGTTCAAACAATAAGAAATCATGGAAATTATGAGCTTGTTGCATATCTAGTCACATCAGAGCCGATTGATAATCTTAGGGAACGGGTTTGGGATTATGTCAGCGAATGCAAACCAGATTATATGGTCCCTTCACACATTGTCTCCTTGGATAAGATTCCATTAAATGTCAATGGTAAAGTTGACCGATATGCACTGCCTGAAATCGATTTGAATAGCTTGCGCAGTGATTATGCAGCTCCAACAAATAAAAATGAAAGGAAGATAGTGAAATCATTTGAAAGGGTTTTCAATCAGGAAGGCATAGGAATATATGATGACTTTGTTCGCCTTGGAGGAGATTCCATTTCAGTTATTCGTCTTATAGCTTTACTTCAGAAAGAAGGAATAACTTGCACTCCGCGAGATATCTTGACTTATAAAACACCATATTCAATAGCTAAAAACATTAGGGATGTAGAACAGGTTATTTATAATGAAGTTGAAGGAAAAGTGGAATTGCACCCAATTCAAGGATTTTTCTTTGATAATATAAACAAGAATCAATATTCTCAGGAATTTATTTTAAAGTCTGCAATTGACTTTGATTTGGAAGATTTGCAAAAAGCATTTGATGAGCTGTCCAATCTTCATGATATGCTAATGGCAGTATATAGGCGAGAAAACGGAAAAGTTATTCAGGAAATATTACCTCTAAATACACGTGTTTGTGAAATCGAAGAGAACACTATTGATGATTTTGTAAATGATTTGGGAAGAATTATTTTTAAGTCATTTAATAGTCTTGACATTGAAAAAGAGCTAATAAAAATCAATTTAGTACATTACAATGATGAATCTTATCTGATTTTTGTTATACATCATTTAATCATTGATGGAGTGAGCTGGAGTATTTTGATAGATGATTTGTCACATATTTACAATCTCATTAAGGAAAGTTCAGAAATCGATATCCTAAGGCCTTATCCATATAAGCTATGGGTTGAGGATATTAAGGAATTGTCTTCAAAGATTTCTGAAAATGAGAGGAAGCATTGGATAGAACTGGATAAGATGTGGGATGATTCCTTAATCAAAGGCAAATCAAATGTTTTTGCTTTGAATATCAAAGGAGATTTCAGGATTGATAATCAATTAAGATTAACAGAAGAGGAATATTTAGGTTTGGCTATTGCTAGAGCCTATAAGAAGACTTATGGCAAGGATATCATATTCAATAGGGAATCACATGGTCGTGATGAGAATATAGCTGATGTTTCAAGAACAGTGGGATGGTTTACAAGCCAATTCTCAGTTAATGTTGAAGTTAACTGTCAATATGATGGCATTTCATTGGTTAATGATGTATGTACCTTAAAGAATGCATTTAAAAATCTTAATCATTTAGGCTTGAATTATGGATCTTTAGTTTATATCCTTAATGAATTGGAATATAAGCATTGTCCAGTGACATTTAATTTTTTAAGCAATGAATTTGTATTTAAAAATGATATTTTCCAAACCATTAATGATTATTTATCATCTAAGGATGAAATTAAAATAGGAAACTTCGATTCCATTTCATATGGAATCACCTTGAATGTTTCACGCTTGGAGGATAAGTACATATTCAATGGAGATTATCCTGAAGACACATATCTTGCTTGGAAATTTGAAGACTTTGTTGGAAACATTGAATATGAACTTGAATTCATAGGCCAATATGAATTTAAGGAAATTATTTGCCCATTGTCCGAATCTCAATTAGGGCTTTACTTAGATGAAAAGGTAAATGATAAGGGCACTGCATATTCTGCTTCTGGAATTTATAAATGTGAATCCAACAGTTCAATGGAGGAAATGGAAAATGCCATTCATTGCCTTATCAAAAAGCATCCAATCTTAAAGAGCAGGATTGTTGATGGAGAAATTCCTCTTGTGGTATGTGATTCTTATCCTTCAATTGAAATAGTCGAAACTGATGATTATTCATCACTTATCAAGCCTTTTGACTTGGATAAGTCCTTAGCTAGATTTTTCATAGCTGCAAATGATGATGGAAAGTTCATATTTTATGATATGCACCATATCATCAATGACGCGACAACTGGAATGCTGATTTTAAAGGAACTGGATGAGATATTTAATGGCGAATTTGATGATACTATTGATTTAGGCTTTGCCATTGAAAGCTTTTACTCATTTGAATCCAAATTTGATCCATCCTATGAAAGGGCACATGATTTCCATGCTAAAAACCTTTCAGATATTGATGAGGTAAATTCCATATTGTTTGATGGTGGAGGTAGTGAAAATCGTATTATGCTTCCTATTCATGGCATTAAAAATCCTGTTGAAGAATTTTGCCATAGCACTGGAATCACCATAGGCAACTTCCTAAATGCAACTTTTGCATATACCTGTTCCAGATTTGCAGCTAGTGACAAAGTATTTTACACATACACTCAGCATGGGCGCAATGAACCCCATTCTCAAAATGCTGTAGGAATGTTTGTCCGCACAATTCCAATAATTGTTGATTGCAGCAATGATTCTGTTAAAGACTATCTCAACAATGTTTCCGATTTGATTATCGACTCAATGAAACATAGTGTTTATCCTTACAGATTGCTTGCCAATGAATTTAATTTACATATGGATCTTGCATTTGAGTATAACTACAATTTAAATGATGTTTCTGACATTGGCGATGAGTTGGTGATTGAAGATATGGGCATGGATTTGATTTCAGACTTTCTATGTGTTGTAAATGATCTGGATGACGGCTATTTAATCAGAATAGATTCATGTGACAAATATTCTGATGAGCTTGTTATAAGATTTTTAGAAAGCTTTAGGGCAATCATAATCCAAATTTTAGAAAAGGAAAACTTATCCGAGATTGATTATATTTCAGATAGGGACTTAAAACTGTTGGATAGTTATAATCAGACAGAATATGATTTGAAATATGAAGACATTTTAGATGCATTCAATGACCATCTTAGCAAGCATCCTGAAAGTGAGCTTGTCAAATTTAGTGAGCATTCTGATGGTGGGCTTGTCAAATTTAGTGAGCATTCTGATGGTGAGTTTGTCAAATTTAGTGAGCATTCTGATGGTGAGCTTGTCAAATATGATGATATTTCATTGTCCTATGGTGAAGGGGCTTTTATTGCAGAAAAAATAGCCAAACAATTGGTTGAGTTAAAGGTAAAAAAACAGAATGCCATAGCATTTTTAGTTGAAAGGTCTCAGTGGTACTTATTGCTTGCTTTGGGAATAATGTCAATTGGGGCAGTTTATGTTCCTTTAGATGAAGCCCTTCCAGATGAGAGAATAAAATTCATATTAAATGATTCAGAGGTTAAAGTGCTCATTGTCAGTGACATCACTTATGAGAGGGCTGCTAATCTAATAAATGATGATATCATTCTTTTAAATATTTCAGATATTAAGGGGAATATTGGCTCTTTATCAAGCCTGCCTATTGTTTATGGGGATGTGGCTTGCATTTTATACACTAGCGGTACCACTGGCATTCCAAAAGGAGTTAAAGTCACTAGAAAATCCCTCCTTAATATTTCACAATATTATGAAGACACTTATGGCATTGGCAATGATGATGTTTATGGATTGTATGCTGCAATCGGTTTTGATGCAGGAACACTAGCTATAGGCCAATCCATCTATTCAGGATCCTGTCTATCAGTTATCCCTGAAAACATTAAGCTAAATGTCCATGAATTAAACGATTACCTAATTAAACAAGGGGTCACCCATACTATGATGACCACTCAATTAGGAAAGCTTTTCATGGAAAATGTTGAAAATGATTCATTAAAGGTTTTGCTTGTAGGAGGTGAAAAATTAGGGGAATATGATAACACTAATAATTATCAGTTAGTTGATGGATTCGGACCTACAGAGACATTTTCATTTGTAACATCTATAGACAATTCAGATAAGATAGACCCATCATCAATAGGTAAGCTAAATTACAACACTAAGCTTATGTCATAGATAAGGAATTAAGGCGTGTCCCAATTGGGGCAGTAGGGGAATTATGCATATCTGGATATCAAGTGGCTGCAGGCTATTTGAATCGTGAAGATGAAAACATAAAGTCATTCATTAGCAATCCATTTGACAATAATGAAGAATACAGTTTATTGTATCGCACTGGAGATCTGGTGAGAGTATTGTCAGATGGTTCATTTGCATTTGTTGGCCGTCAAGATAGCCAAGTAAAAATCAGGGGAAATCGTGTTGAACTGTCTCAAGTTGAAAAGATTATTCGTGAAATAGATTATGTGGAAGATGTTACAGTTCAAACTATCAAAAATGGAAGCAATAATGAATTGGTTGCCTATGTGGTAAGTGGTAAAGCTGGAGATTTAAAAGATTCAATATGTGAGTATATTGCAGAATCTAAACCTGATTATATGGTTCCTTCATTTGTAATTAAATTAGATGAAATTCCATTAACCATTAATGCCAAAGTCAATAGGCAAGCTTTGCCTAAAGTAGACATAAATGCTTTGCGTACAGATTATGTTCCACCAAGCACTGAAAATGAAAGGGCAATTGTGGATGCATTTAATATAGTGTTTAATCAAAAGGACATTGGATTAAATGATGACTTTATGCGTTTGGGTGGTGATTCTATATCGTCTATTCGTATTATTTCATTGTTTCAAAAAATAATATCTTTTGCACTGCTAAGGATATATTAGATTATAAAACTCCATATTTAATAGCTCAAAACATATCCGAAAGTAATAAGGTATCCTATGATGCTGTTGAAGGTAGCATTGATTTATTGCCTATTCAAAAATTCTTCTTTGAAGAAATAAATGCAAATGACTTTACACAAGAGTTTGTCTTAAAGGCAAATAAGAAATTGGACATTAATGTTTTGCAGAAATCCTTTGATAAGTTAACCAATATTCATGATATGTTAAGGGCAAGTTATTCAATAGGAAAATCTACAATTCAAGAAATCAAACCATCAGATAGTGATGTGGATGGTTTGGATGTTGTTGGGGAGTTTAGGTCAGTTGATGTGGATGGTTTGGATGTTGTTGGGGAGTTTAGGTCTGTTGATGTGAATGGTTTGGATGTTATTCAGGAGATTAGGCCTGTTGATGCTCAAATATCTAAAATAAATGAAATTGAAATCAATGATGGCTTTGAAGAAAATATTTCAGAAATCATTAGCAAATCCAAAATGTCAATAGATTTAAAGGATAGTCTGATTAAAGTCAATCTCCTTCATTATAATGATGAATCATATCTCATAATGGTTATTCATCATTTAATTATTGATGGAGTGAGTTGGAGTATTTTGATAGATGATCTAACTCACATCTATAATTCCATGGAAAAAGATATGGAAATTGATATTTTAAGGCCATATCCTTACAAATCATGGGTTTGCGATGTTAAGAAATTAGCTGAAAATATTTCCGTTGAGGAAAAGGAACATTGGATTGAAGTAAATAATATGCTGGATGATTCATTAATAAAAGGAGATTCAAAAAGCTTTAACTTTAATGTTGATGTTCAGTTTAATCTAGATAATTTATTAGGATTATCTGAAGAAGAGTATTGGGCATTTGCTATAGCTAGAGCATATAAAAATACTTTTAATCAAGATATAATTTTCAATCGTGAGTCTTATGGTCGTGATGAAAGTTTAGCAGATGTTTCACATACTATAGCATGGTTTACTAGCCAGTACCCTGTTAAGGTAAATGTCAATGCCGAATATGACAATGTCTCTTTAGTTAAGGATGTTTATAAATTAAAAACTGCACTTAAGAGCATCAAACATTTAGGATTGAATTACCAATCATTAATTTATGAGTCAAATGAATTGGATTATAGGCATTGTCCAGTTTCATTCAACTTCTTAAGCACAGAATTTACATTTAAAAATGAAATGTTTGAATCTATAGGTGAAAATCTGGCATTGGACCTTAAAAAGGACCAAGTTGCTTATGGAATTACCTTCAACATATCTCGTTTAAATGACTCCTACTTAATTGATGGAATTTATGCCCAAGACACATATCTTGGGGATGGATTTAGCGAATTCATTCGAAATATCAAATATGAATTGGAATTTTTAGGCAATTATAAGTTTGAAGACGCTTTGGTTTATCAAATGTCAGAAGCGGAATTAGGCGTTTATTTAGATGAAATATTGTATGATAGAGGGCTTGCCTATGCAACTCCAACTATCCTTTCTTGTGGTGAAAAGTCATTTGAGGAAATAGAAAATGCCATTTTCAGATTTATTGACAAGTATCCTATTTTAAAGGGAAGAGTACTTGAGAGCCCGGATATTCCTTTGATAATATGCGGTTCCTACCCATTGATTGATAGGGCAGATGAAATTGACTATTCGAAACTTGTAAAACCATTTGATTTGACAAAATACCTTGCTCGTTTCTATATAATAGATGATGATGGGGAAAAGTCAATATTTGTTGATGTTCATCATTTAATCAATGATGCTACAAGTGCAAAAGTTCTTTTAAAAGGACTAGAAGAGTCCCTTAATGGAGAATTGGATGAAACAATTGATTTAGGTTTTCTATATAATAGTTGGGACTCATTTGAGGTTCAATTTGAAAACATTTATCAGGAAGCATATGAATTCTATAAGAAAAATCTTTCCAATATTGGAGATTCAAAGCCATTATTGGAAGATATTGGAGGTTCAGGAGCAAGCGTCTGTCTTCCAATCAGAGGCATAAGGAAAGAATTTGAAGAGTTTGCTCAGGAATGTAGAATCACTCCAGGTATCTTGTTGCATGCAATATTTGCATATGCATTATCCAGAGTTACTGGAAGCGATACATCATTCTTCTCTTTCATTGAAAATGGTCGTCAGGAATCATATGTTCTCCAATCCTTTGACTCATTTGCTCGCACAGTACCGATTGTCATTGACTGCAGCAATAAACCTATAAGGGAATATTTGACTGATGTTTCAAACTTGCTTATAGATTCTATGAAATATTCTGTTTATCCTTATAGTTTATTATCCAATGAATTTAATCTAAATAGGGATATAATGTTTGCATACCTTTACGATTTAAATGATTTGCCAGAAATAGGTGATGAAATGTTCTTTGAAGATAAAAGAGACCTATTCTGCGAATTGTTCTGTGTTATAAATGATTTAGAAGATGGATATCTGGTTAATGTTGATTATTCAGATAAATATTCAAGAGAGAATATCATACGATTTGTAAATGTGATTAAAGAAATATTTATTCAGATATTGTATAAAGAGGAGCTTGATGATATTGATTATGGTCCTTTTGATATTTTAGAGGGAAAAATTAAAGTTTCTGAAGATGTATCTGATACGGAAGGTAATGTTTCTGGTATTTTATCTGAATGTACAGATGCTATAATTGAAAAGGATGGGGTTTCTGGTATTTTATCTGAATATCCTGATTCTAGAAATGAAAATGGTGCTATCTCTGATAGTTTATCTGAATGCGCAGATGCTAGAAATGAAAGTGAAAAAGTAGTAGTTGAGGTATTCGAAGAGATATTTAATCAGAAAATTGGCATTCATGATGATTTCATTCACTTAGGCGGTGATTCATTAACTGCTCTTGGAATAAAATTAAAATTAGCTGAAAGATCTATTTATGTAGATGTTAAAGATATTTTTAAAGGAAGAACTCCTTATAAAATATCTCAATTCATAGCTAAATTAGTTTGAAAAGGATGCATATATTGGTTTTATGAAATTAAATCAATTTTTGCTGTATATTTTGGATTTGCCAATCAATTTCCTTTTGATTATTTTCCTTTAGGAATTCATTAGCTAATCTAAAATGATTGCATCCAAAGAATCCTCTTCTTGCTGAGAATGGTGAAGGGTGTGAGGATATAAGGACTAAATGATTAGGATTTGTAATCAATTCCTTTTTAAGTTCTGCCTGCTTTCCCCATAGCAGGAATACGATTGGATGATTTTCTTCATTCAATATTTTGATTACATTGTCTGTAAAGGTCTGCCATCCGCATTTGCTGTGAGAGTTTGCATTTCCCTCTTCAACAGTAAGCACAGTATTGAGCAAAAACACTCCTTGCTTTGCCCATGATTCAAGGCATCCGGAATCTGGAATTGGATATCCGTATTCTGATTGGATTTCCTTAAATATGTTTTTCAAGGATCTTGGTATTGGATGGCCTTCTGGAGTTGAGAATGCAAGTCCATGAGCCTGTCCTTCTTCGTGATAAGGGTCTTGGCCTAAGATGACCACTTTCACATTGTCAATTGGGCATAACTTAAAGGCGTTGAAGATATCTTCATATGGGGGATAGATTGTTTTGGTTTTATATTCCTCGTCTACAAATTCCCTTATCCTTATGAAGTATTCCTTTTTAAATTCTTCCTCTAAAACATTATCCCAACTGTTTCCAATCATATAATCACTTGTTTTATTATATTGTTAAATCATGATTTTTTTAAATGCATTTGATATTTTTATTGTTAAGCATTGTTTTTTTTTTTTTTTTTTTTTTTTTTTTTTTTTTTTTTTTTTTTTTTTTTTAATTGCAATTGATATTTTTAGTCATTATTCAATAAATCTATCATGTTATTTGTTTTCATTGATTGCAATGTATGGATTATTTTTATTTTATAACTTTATTGAGGATAAAATACATTATCTTCCCAAAGCACTTTTTAATGAATCCTAATTTTACATTTGGAGCAAATTCATAGTTTACTAAACCAGTCCTTTCCCAATATTCCTTATCTTTTTTCATTGATTCGCTTTTTGGAGTAATAGTTCTCCAAACATTGTAAAATATTATATCTCCAAATTTTGGAGAATGTAGCTTTTTGCTGCTAACATCCTTGTGGAATTTTTGGGAGACCTTGTTTATCTCTTCAATGCTGATGTCTTCATTTCCACCAAATGCATAAGTTATTTGATATATTTTATTGAATCCCCAATGCCTTAAGGTTTCATCAATGTAGTTTGCTACCTTTTTCTGACCAGCTCCTGCTGTAGATACGACAACCAATGCCTTCTTGTCAAAGAATTCTGGCCTATGGTATATGTAGGCTGTATGGTCAAATAAGTTTTTAAGCAATGCAGTCACATTCATTGCATATACTGGACAAGCTATTATCAAACCGTCACAATCTCTTATTTTTTCAATAATCTGATTGATTTGTTCATAGTGGGGACAGTTTTCCTCTCCTTCCATAATGCACTTAAAGCAGCCATTGCATAGAGGTATCTTTTCCTTCATCAATTGGATTTCTTCAAATTCTGCATCTTCTCCTAAATTGCTTTTAGCCTGTTTTACCATGCTCCATGTATTTTTCTTTCTTGGAGATCCATTTATTATCAGATATTTCATTTTCACACCCTTTTAATCTTTTGCTCTTTTTTAATTAATTATTTTATAATTTTAATTGCCGACCTTTTTTAGTTCTTAGTATTCTAATTGTATAGTCTTTATTATAATTCTAATTATCCTCAAATTCTAATTGTAGTTTAGACCTTTTTTTAAAATTCCAATTGTCCTTCAAGGACCTTCTTTTCCTTATATTCAAAGTTTTTATCAAACTCCTCTATCTGATTTTCATCAACATCAAAGACTTTTGGATTGTAGAATATTCCCTTATCATAATCAATATTCTTGAAATTCTTTTCAAAGACCTTTATCATGAAGAAGGAATTTTCATCATTGGTATCTGTTCCTTCCAAGAAAAACTTGTATTTGGAAGCGCTTTCAAATCCAAATCTTCTGTAATAATCTTCATCACCTATTACAAAAACAAAGGGAATGTTCTTTTCTTGAACAAGCCTTAAAGTGAATTTGATTAATTTTGACCCATATCCTTGGTTTTGACAATCATTTTTTATAGCTAATGGGCCAAGAACAGTGGCCTTTTGGCTTCCTTCATTTAGCTTGATTTCCACTCCATACCTATTTTCCTTATAAAGGTTCAATTGTCCATTGGAATAGTTTATATGTCCAAGAATATCGTCATTTTCCTCTATTACATATGCCAAGTCTTTTATAAAGCTTGAATCATTTCTTAGATTGTGCACAATATAATGTTCATAAGCTCCTGGCCGATAAACATTCCAAAATGCATCCCTTACCAGATTTTCCACTTTTGAATAGTCTCTTTCCTCTTCCAATCTAATGGTTTTATCAGACATTTCTTCTTCTGATTTAATGTTTTTATCAAGTGTTTCCTCTTCTAATTTAGTGCTTTCAGATGATTCATTTTCTTTTAGATAATGGCTGTCATTATTTTCCCTATCTGTCTTTACAGAATTAAAGATAATTTTCATATGGTTTGTTGTTCTTCTTTCGAAATCCTTAAGGAATTTTTCATCATCTTCCGGATAATTTATTATGAAATGCTCGTATAATAGGAATAATCCATAATAGTAAAATGATTCTGCAAGCTGCTTGATGTCAGCATCCCTTTTTATGAAGTTCTTTTCCTTCATCAATTCAAATATCTCTTTCCATCCATCAATTGCATATTCTATAATCGCTTTCTTTACAAAATTCTTTATTTTTTCATTATGATATGATTCAACTAAGAAAATTCTTGTAATTTTCATCATTTTCTCTTCAGAGAGTTTTGATATGAATCGATTGCTCCCTTCCTTGTAGAATTGGTCAAAATCCCTTTCTAATTTATCCCCAGATTGCATTATAGGTGCTTCTTCTTTAAGCATTTCATTAATGTAATAGCTTAATATCGATTCCAAAATAAGTTCCTTGCTTTGGTAATGGTTATATATGGAGCTTTCCTTTATTCCTACTTCCTTAGCTATTTGTCGTATGGAAACTCCATCGTATCCATTTTGTGAGAATAAATCAATAGAAACTTCAAATATCCTTTCTTTTGTATTCTTTTTAGCCATATTCTCCTCTTAATGGTTTTATTTAAATGAAATTTTTATTAAACTAACACTTGTTAGTTAAATTCATATTATATTATGAAAAAATCAGTATATAAAACTAACGATTGTTAATATATTTTTTAAAACAGCAGTTTTTATTTATAATTTTTGTAAAAATAGAATAAAAAGTAGATCAATAAAAGATTTTTTTTTTTTTAAAAAAGAAGATAGGATTAAAAACAGCTTAAATTTATGCAGATGAGAAAATAAAAGAAAATGGATTAAAAATAGAAAAAATTAAAATTAAGGCTTAATTTATCAAATAAGAGAATAAAAAAGTAAAAAAGAAAATAAATTAATATTTACTTCTTAAAAATGATATATGTTTTATTGAATCTGAGGATTTCATCATAATATTTACTTCTTAAATATGATATATGTTTTATTGAATCCGAGGATTTCATCATAATCAAATTTACAGTTTAATTTGGTTAATTCTGTGAAATTGTCTGATTTCATTGTGTTCTCATTTGAATAAGGATTATATAGTATTCCCTCATTGGTCAATACAATATAAAGATAATCATCCACTGTCCTTATTGTGAAATCTATATCCTATAGGTCCTCATCATGTTTAAAGATATCCTTGCTTAATTCCCTAAGGCATTTTCTAATGAGTGTAGCATTCTCTCCAAAAGCATTTCCAATGTAGTTCATTCTTTGATGGGTTTCATCATTTATATAATCATCAGCATGTCCCATCATATCTCTATTTAATGTAAATGTGATTAGATTTGAATTTTGAAGCATGAAGAATCTGTGTATAATATCCTTATATTTGTACTGTTGTCTAACTACGTAAATAACATAAACCAATACTGGGAGACATTCTGCTATTAATATGGAAATCCAAATTCCTATTCCACCAACAAGTCTTGTCAATATTAATGCACCGCCAACTGCAAAGACGAATTCCTCTAAAAATGTGATTATGGAGGAAATTCTGTTCTGTTCAATTGCTTGGGTGTAATTTGCCATCAGGTAAGACATGCAACGGCCCACTAATGAAAATGAAGTAATACGTATAGCTAAACAAATCACTTCGCTGTAATAGGGGTCAACAATATTGAATAATGTCAACAATATTTCCGGGTAAATAAAGAATATTATGCTCACTGGCAAAGAGATAAGAAGCACATGTTTCAATGAACGTGAAATGATATATTGCACCGCTTCAAAATCCCGCTCTTTATGCAGTACCTCTACAATTGGAGACATGGTTTTCATGATTCCAGACAGGAATATGTAAACAAAGGTTTCACTATTGTCATAAACTAAAAATGCCAAAAGCCCTGCTACACCTAAATAGCTTGAACATAAATAGGTCAATAAGCCCATTTTAGATGCAAAGAATATTGTTCCAATAACCTCTGGAGTATTGAGTACGATTTCCTTTAATGAAATTAAAATCTCTTTAATCTTGAATTTTGCAAGTGAAATCAATTTATAGGAAGCATTCTTTCTAAACAGGTATGTGGTAATGTAAATTGCACCAACAAGATATCATATTACAGATGCTAAAGCAGTGTAGGCAATTCCCATGTGGAAGACCGTAAGGAAGACCAAATCGAAAATGATGTTTACGATATTTGCTATCAATACTGCATAAAATGGCATTTTTGGGAATCCGTCTCCACGAATGAAGAATGAAATAACCAAAATGTAACAATTCAATGGATAATAGAACATCAGCATCAATAGATATTCCTTACTTATATTAAAGATCTGTTGAGGTGTATTGAAAAACATCAGTATATTGTCAACGAAAAGAAAGATACACAAAACATATAATAAGGTAAATGCCAATATTCCAACAATCGAAAGGGTGAAATAATAATTCACTTTCTCATGCTGCAGCTGTGATTGGGCCCTAAGCGCTAATAAGTTTCCTCCTTGACCAAATAGAATATAGAAAATACCGGTAAGGTAAGTCATTGGAGACGCTAAATTAACTACTGATAATTGTACAGGTCCCAATAGAAAACCTATGATAATAACGTCAATTACTGCACATTCCTTTTCAGACATTACCATAAAGAATGTTGGCAATAGCAGCTCGTTATATTTGTTTGTTAAAAATGTATATTTCCTTTCCAATTTTGCATCCATGGATTACACCTTATAAATTATACTCCTATAAGATTATTCAATATATTAATATTTAATTTAATTATTAAAAAAATTTTTCATTATCTTTTTATCTCTCCCTATTTTCCATATTTAAACAATTAAGATTTATTTTTCAGTTTTTTTTATTAATTTAATAATTTTTTTTCAATATTTGAGGGTGTGTCACGATTATGACCATCAGTCACTTTTTTTCTTAACTTATTTTCCTTTAAATTTATATACAATGAAGTACAATCTATTATTATAGA
>NZ_CACXNW010000002.1 GCF_902769175.1 uncultured Methanobrevibacter sp. | reverse complement strand
AGCGGTATGAGAAATGCTTTCGGTAAAGCAATCAGTGTAGAAGCTTTAGTAAAAACCAATCAAAAGATCATGTCTATTGATGTAAACCCTAAAAACTTCGAAGACGCTAAAACCGCTTTAAAAAGAGCAGGTATGAAAATGCCTGTATCCTGCAGAATCGTTGTAGAAAAAGGAGCAGAATTAGTTAAATAAGCTTTTTGCTTTTTAATTATTTTCTTTTTTTAATAATTTTATTTTTTTAATTTTTTCATCAAAATTATATTTTTTGGATCTTAAGTTAATATCCAAACATTATTAACATTCAATTTTAGTGTAAATTGTTTAATAATTGTGTTTAAAGGAAGGAAAAACAATGTATGTTAAAAAATTTGAAGATTTAAGCAAAGATGATTTAGGTATTGCTGGTGGAAAAGGTGCTAATTTAGGTGAATTAACCCAAGCAGGTATTCCTGTACCTCCAGGATTTGTAGTAACCTCTAAAACTTATGATAAGTTTATGAGAGATACTGGAATTTTTAATAGTGTTATGGATATTTTAGACCAAATCGATATTAATAACACTAAAGAACTTCAAGAAGCTGCTGAAGAAATTAAAAGCATTATTATCAAAACTCCTATACCTGAAGATATTTCAACTTATATTATTGAAGCTTACAACCAATTATCCCAAAGAGTTGGGGAAGATGAAGCAGATGTAGCTATTCGTTCTTCCGCTACTGCAGAAGACTTACCAGAAGCTTCCTTTGCAGGTCAACAAGATACTTTCCTACACGTTCAAGGATTAGAAAACGTAATCGAATATGTAAGAAAATGTTGGGCTTCCTTATTTGAAGCAAGAGCTATTTTCTACAGAGAAGAAAACAACTTTGAACACTCTCAAGTGTACATTGCAGTAGTTGTTCAACAAATGGTTGACTCTGACAAGGCAGGGGTAATGTTTACTGTAAACCCATCCACCGGTGAAAACATTGCTTTAATCGAAGGATCATGGGGACTTGGTGAATCTGTAGTAAGTGGATCTGTAACTCCTGATAACTATGCTGTAGATAAAGAAACCAACAAGGTCTTAAATGTTACAATCAGTGACAAGAAAACCATGTTTACAAATGAAGAAGGAGGAATCTCCATTCAAGTTGATGTTCCTGAAGACTTAAGAAACGAAAGGGTCTTGTCTGATGATGAATTAATTGAACTTGTTGAAATGGCTAAAAGAGTGGAAGGTCACTACGGCAAACCTCAAGATACCGAATGGGCATTCCATGATGGAAACTTATTCTTATTACAATCCAGACCAATCACTACCTTAGGTGATGCTAAAGATGAATCCTCTGAAGAGGAAGTAGATTTAGAAGTATTAATCAAAGGTCTTGGTGCAAGTCCAGGTTTAGCATCAGGTACTGTAAAAGTCATTTTAGAACTTGATGAACTTGACAAGGTCCAAGAAGGAGACGTAATGGTCACCACTATGACCACTCCCGATATGGTTCCTGCTATGAAAAGAGCTACTGGTATTGTAACCGATGAAGGTGGAGTAACCTGTCACGCAGCTATTATTTCAAGAGAATTAGGTATTCCTTGTGTAGTAGGTACTGGTGATGCAACCACTACCTTAAAGGAAAACGATGAAGTTACTGCTGACGGTAAAAAAGGTTTAGTATACAAAGGCATCATCAAAGGTGCTGAAAGTGAAAAAACCGCTGAAGCTGCAGTACAAGTATCTGCAACTCCTTTAATCACTGTTACTGAAGTAAAAGCAAATGTAAGTATGGCTGAAGCAGCTCCTAAAGCAGCAGCTACTGGTGCTGATGGAGTAGGATTACTCAGAACTGAACACATGATGTTATCTACTGGTGTCCACCCTAAAAAATTCATCCTTGATGGTGATGAAGATAAATTGATTGATACAATTGCTGAAGGTGTTTTAAAAGTAGCAGATGAATTCTATCCAAAACCTGTATGGTACAGAACTCTTGATGCTCCTACTGATGAGTTCATCACCCTTGAAGGTGGAGAAGATGAACCTAGAGAACACAACCCAATGTTAGGTTGGAGAGGTATCAGAAGAGAATTGGATGAACCTGAAATCTTAAAAGCTGAATTCAAAGCAATCAAAAAGCTTCACGATAAAGGTTACAAAAACATTGGAATCATGATTCCATTATCACAACATCCTTCCGAGCTTAGAAGAGCTAAGGAATTATGTAGAGAAGTAGGTATGGAACCTCAAGTGGATGTTGAATTTGGTATGATGGTTGAAATTCCTGCAGCTGCAATCTTAATTGATGAATACATTGCAGAAGGAATTGACTTTGTAAGTCTTGGTACCAATGACTTGACCCAATACACTCTTGCAGTAGACAGAAACAATGACCTTGTTGCAAAACACTACAGAGAAGAACACCCTGCAGTAATGGCTTTAATTGAAAGAACCATTAAGCATTGTGCAGCAGCAGGTGTAACATGCAGTATCTGTGGTCAAGCAGGTAGTGTACCTCATATCGTTGAAAAACTTGTTAAATTTGGAATTACAAGTGTATCTTCCAATACTGATGCAGTAGAAGAAGTAAGAAAAACTGTTGCAAGAGCTGAAAAGAAAATCATGCTTGATGCAGCAAGAAAACAGTTATAATTCTAAATTTATTGATTTAAAAGTTAAATCTTTTAAATCTTTATTTTTTTATTTCTAACAGTTTGTTTATTCTTTTTATGTCTTATTATTTTTTTAATATTATTTTTATTATTTGATGATTGCTTAAGTTCTATCGATTTTTATGATGGGATAACATTAAAAAAATAATATTTCTTTATTTTAAAATTAAGGTGATTTTTATGAATGAAAAACCAATATTCCATGATGAGATCTTTTCTCAATTAGATAAATTTCAAGCAATGGATTGCAAATATTCTGATGGAAGAATCTTAGGTTCTATGTGTACAGAAGCACATCCTATTGCAAAAGAGGCTTTTTTTAAATTTATTGATTCTAATTTAGGGGATCCTGGTCTTTTCAAAGGAACTAAATTAATCGAAGATACCGTATTGAAAATGATTGGTTCCTTTTTATCCATTGAAAATCCTGCAGGGCATATGGTTACTGGTGGCACTGAAGCCAATATTATGGCAATAAGATCTGCAAGAAATCTTGCAAGGGATAATAAGGGAATTGAAAATGGTGAGATGATAGTTCCTAAGTCTGCTCATTTTTCATTCAAAAAAGCGGCAGATATGTTAAATTTAAAATTGATTCGTGTGGATTTAGATGAAAATTACCTCATTGACACCAAATGCGTTGAAGAGTGTGTTAATGATAATACTGTAGCTATTGTAGGCATAGCAGGAACTACTGAATTAGGCATGATAGATCCAATTGAAGACTTGTCAAAAATAGCAGTTGAAAATGATATTCACTTGCATGTGGATGCAGCATTTGGAGGATTTACAATTCCTTTCCTAAAAGAAAGAGGATATGATTTTCCTGATTTTGACTTTTCACTTGAAGGGGTAAGGTCAATTACTGTTGACCCTCATAAGATGGGGCTTTCTCCAATTCCTTCTGGAGGAATATTATTTAGAGACCAATCCTATTTGGACGCAATATCTGTTGATTTTCCTTATTTGACAGTCAAGCATCAATCCACTATTGTTGGAACCCGTTTAGGTGCCGCTTCAGCTGCAACTTATGCAGTAATGAGCTATTTAGGAAAAGAAGGATATGCTAAAAATGCTATTGAAGCTATGGAAAAAACTCATTTCCTTGCAGAAAATCTTAAAAATTTAGGTTATGAATTGATTATAGAGCCTAAATTGAATATAGTTGCTTTCAATCATCCAGATATTGAAACTGATGATTTGGCTAATTTGCTTGAAGATAAAAATTGGAAAGTTTCTTGCTCCTCTTATCCTGAAGCAATTCGGGTTATTTTAATGAATCATATTAAAAAAGAGCATTTAGTTGAACTTATAAATGATTTAGAAGAGATTTCTAAGTCTATTTAGGTTTTTTAGTTCTTTTTATTTATTATTATTTTCTATCATTTTATTATTTTTATTTATTTTTTTATTCTTATTTTTTTATTTTTATTTTACTTCTTTTTCTTATTACTTTCTATCATTCTATTATTTTTTCTTATTTTTTTATTCTAATTTTTTTTTATTTTTTTATTTTGGTTCTTATTTTTAGTTCTTTTTTTAATCCTTATTGTTTATTATTCTTTTTTGACTTTATTTCCTTTTTTCAAATGAATATTGTTTATTATTCTTTTTTGACTTTATTTCCTTTTTTCAAATGAATATTGTTTTATTTTTTTGCTATTTCATATTGTAATAGAAAACTATTTTAATAGGTATGTCTAATAAAATAAATGAAAGATTAAACGAGGTGATAAAATGAAAGGCTCTGTTTTAGCTTTAATAGTTATTGTAGTTGTACTTTTAGTAGGTGGTGCTTTTGCATTAAATTTCATGCATGATATTGCAAATGTTGCTGATAATGATGATTCAGGCACTTTTCATAAAGTAGCAGATAAGGTAGATCAAGTTACTTCATCTGATAGCTCAAGCGGTTCTTCAAATGGTGGAAGCGGCAGCGATATTGTTAGTGAAATTGTTAAACCTAATAGCCAAAATGGTGAAGGATCATATCGTGAAGTCACTTACAAAGATGGAGGTTTCCGCCAATATGACTCCGAATCTGGTGAATTGATAGGTTCTTCATATGATAAAGACCAAGAAAAGCTTGGTGTAGTTGATGGTAATTTAGAATAATTGTTTTATTTTAAATTCTTAACTTTTTTTATTTTTACTCATTTAACTATTCTTTCTATTTTTTCATTTTTTTCTATTTTTAATCATTTGACTATTTTTTCTATTTTTTCTATTTTTCACAATTTTTTATTATTTTTCACTTATCATTTTTTCATTTTTTTCTAATATTTAATTTTTCTTAGGCTTCACATATACATATTTCCAATAAAATTTTTTATTATATGCTATTGTACTTTATTATATTGAAAATTCCTTGTATATTTTTAATATTATTCCTCATCAACATTTATTTAATTGGGCTTATTTTTAATTAAATTAACTTAAATTTTTTATCATATTTTTGCTTTTGCTCAATTGTTATTTTTCACTATTTTTTTTAATTTTTCTTTCTCATTATTTTTTTTCATTGGAACTTTTGATATTGGAAAATTTTATAAATTCTAAAAAAAATATTTAATTATATGAAAAAAATAGTTACTCCTATTAGTGATGATGTAATAAATGATTTGAAGGTTGGAGATAAGATATCCCTTTCTGGGATTATGTATTGTGGGAGAGATGCAGTCTTGCCAAAATTAGTCAAATCCATAGAAAATGATGATATAGAGAAATATCCATTTGATTTTGAAGGCATGGTCATAATGCATACCGCTTTTAGTGTTGCAGGGATTGCTCCAACTACAAGCAATAAGGCTGAAATCGAATCATCAATTCCCACATTATCTGCTTCAGGAGTTAAGTTTCACATTGGGAAAGGGTCTCTATCTGAAGAGACTAAAAAAAGCTTAAATGAGCATAATTCTGTTTCTATTGTAACCCCACCTGTTGCTGCACTTTTAACAAACAATGTAATCTCTAAAAAATGTGTTGCCTATGAAGAGGAAGGAATGGAAGCATTTTTCCAATTGGAAGTAAAGGATATTCCAGGTATTGTAGCTATTGCACATGGGGAATCTTTAAAATAATCTATGAATTTATGGAGATTTATATTATTTTTCAAATGCTCTTTTTAATTTTAAATACTATTTTTTATAAAATAATAATTAGAAAAACTTTTTTAAATATTAATATTTTTTTAAACCTTAAGGAGATATTCTATGCAACGAAGAGGGACAACCAATTTACCATTACATGGAGGTCACACACCTAGATGGCTCTTTGACAGGATGACAAAGCTATCTGGTGCCATCAGTGAAGTTGTTATAGAAGAATATGGCACTAATGAGTTTTTAAACCGCATATCTGATCCCTACTGGTTTCAAGCATTTTCATGTGTCATTGGATTTGATTGGCATTCTTCAGGTACAACCACAACAACTCTCGGTGCATTGAAATCTTCAATTGATCCTGAAAAGCATGGAATTTTTATCTCTGGAGGAAAGGGAACCGCTTCACGAAAAACTCCTCAGGGAATTGAATTAGTTGGAGAAATATTCAATCTAAAAAGTTCCAATGTAACTGACATGATTAATTCAAGCAAATTGTCTGCAAAGGTAGACAATTCATGTATTCAAGATGGCTATACATTATATGTTCATAACTTCTTCATTACAGAAAAGGGAAATTGGGCAGTAGTTCAGCAAGGGATGAACACAGCTACAAAATATGCAAGGCGCTATCATTGGATGGGAGAAAATGTTTCCAGTTTTTTAGAAGACCCACATAATGGAATTTCCTGTGATAAAAAGGAAAGCAAGGCATTAAATATGGCTTCAAAGGATAGTGCTGAAGCTCAAAAAAATCAGTGTTGATTTAATCAATGACAATCCCGACTATTTAAGAAGCTATTTTAAAAGAAAAGATTCTAATCAACTTTTGCTCACTGACTTTAGCATTGAAGAGACCAATTCCCTCACATTGCCTGCTCACCATCAGGTTTTAGATATGGATTTATCTGATAAGGAGTTTGAAGTCTTAAAAAAATGCTTGGGAAATTCAGCCTGAAAAATATGAAGATTTGATTTTGCTTCAGGGGATTGGCCCTAAAAAGATAAGGGCTTTAGCTTTAATATCTGATTTGGTCTTTGGTGAGCCTGCAAGTTGGAAAGATCCAGTTAAATATTCCTTCAGTCACGGAGAAAGGATGGATTCCCATATCCTGTTGGCAGAGATGTTTATGACCATTCTATAGCAACTGTAAAGGATGCTCTTTATCAGGCAAAATTAGATAAGTATGATAAGATGAAAGCCTTAAAACGTTTAGATGATTTTATTTCTTAATTAGGGATATGTGTTTAAACGTTAAGGCGATTTTATTTCTTAATTATGGGATGTATGTTAAAAAGACTATTTTTAAAAAAAGATAAAGAAAAATAAAGATTATTCTTCTTTATTGGTTTTTCTATTTTCATCATGGATATTTACTGTTTTTCCATGAGCAGTTGGAATAACTTCAAATACTGGATTTTCAAATTCCAAATCAAATTCTTTTCCATCCATTAATAGATGTTGGAAAATAGCAAGTGCAGCAACTTCAGAATGAGGTTGTGTAGTTACAGAAACATTCCAATCAGCATTTTTATAAACTTTTGTAGGTACTTTTGCCCCACCTACGATAATCAATATGTCATCACCGGTTTCTCTCACTTCATCTACAATTTCATGAGCTTGAGATCCATACATTGTTAAATGAACTATCTTTCCACCATTTTCTCTCCAGTTCATTATGACTTCCATGTATGAATTGTTATATTCTATTTCAAAGTCTCCTCCCCATCTATCTGCAATGTCTCGAACGCTTTTCATCATGCTATGGTCTTCCTCTCCAGCTAACCATACTTTGCTTGCTCCGAATGCTCTTGCAGTCAAACAAACATGGGTTGTAATACGGGTGTCTCTTCCAATTCTGTGGTCTAATCTTAAAACGTTTATATTCATTTTTTCACTCTTTAATTCTGTCATTCTTTATTTTTTCATTAAATAGTTAGTATAAATTCCTAATTTTTTTTGTTTTATTTGTTTATTTTATTATTTTATTATTTTAGTTCATTATTTTAGTTTATTTGTTTATTTTATTATTTTATTATTTTAGTTTATTTTATTATTTTATTATTTTAGTTTATTATTTTTATTTGATTATTGTATTTTATTATTTTATTATTTTATTATTGTTGCATAATATTTAAATTAAAGCACTAAAACTTATTGAAATTGCCATTAACATTCCAAGCAATGAGAAAAGTCTTCCTAATTCATTTGAAGTTCCGAGGACATCTCCATTTGCAATCTTAAGATGTCTTTTAGCAATCAATGCAGTTAATGAACCGCCAAATGCTCCTCCAATAATTCCTATTATTCCTATGTGGAATCCTACTTTTAGGCTAAGTGCTGCAGCTAATATTAAGCATATTATTAATCCAGCAACATAATTCTTTAAGTTCATATATTTTATGAAATATTTGCCGATTCCTTCATCACTTGATGCAGAACATATGGCACAGGTTGTTAATCCTATTTTAGCTGCGATTTCAGCAACAATGATCAATAAAATCATGTTGAAATTGATTGTGTAAGCATAATTGATTAAGGATGCAAATGCAGCAATTGTAATTGTTCCTACAATGAATCCTGTGGATATTCCTCCCACTCCAGTCATAGGATCTTTCATAATGCTTAGCTTTTTCTCAGGGCTTCCATGAACCATCACCCCATCTCCAAAGTCCATCAATCCATCAAAATGATTGAATCCATTGATTAGCAATAGGAATCCATAAACGATTGCAGCTATTAGGAGCGGGTCAAAATGGATAAATCTTGCTAAAACATATGCAATTATCGCTGCAAGCAATCCAACAATTCCATTAAGAACTGGCCAAAACCAAGTCATTTTAGCCATTTCATCGATTGTTGTGTAAATGTTTAATGGAAGGATAGTTGAAAAAGTAAGCAATCCTCCAATTGAGCGTAAAACAGAGGGATTTTGCTTTTCAAAATAATCATCATTATTCTCTTCTTTCATATCATCAAATCCATATCTTTTTATTCATCAAGTATTTTTGTCATGCAACCAGCGATTAATCCTGCAAATGCATTTGATAATATAGGTCCTAATCCATATAATATTCCTGGCTTGCTTTGGCTGTATCTTCTAAAGTTTAATAGGGCCTTAGTGCCAGCTATTTGATTTGCAATTGTTGCTCCAATAAGTTGATCTGGGTAAAAATGAACCAATTTTTCATTTAAATTAATTTCACGAACTCTTCCTTTATTAAAGTCCTCTTCCATGCGGATGGCTCCAATTAAAAGGGCGTTGATATTTTTATCTTTCACTGACTTAAGCAATTGCTTTTCTAATTTTTCCTTTAACTCATCGCTTTCTTCGATTCCTTCCAAAAGGCTCATTCCAACTTCAATAACATCTTTTATGAGAATTCCTTCGCTGACAAGATAATCTAATATTCCTATGCTTAAATTGATTTTTTCTAAAGCATCTTCACAGCTGATGACAACAGCATCCTCTATTCTTTGGGTAAATTCCTTAAGGTCAACTTCATCATCTTCGTATTCCATATTGGTTATGTCCAAGCCAATTTCCATAATATAATCCTGGTCTAAGGTTTCCTCTGGAAGATTAGATGCAATCACCAGGAAATCTTCATTGTTTAGTATATTGTTTATGTGGATTGGAAAGTGAAGGGATTCAAAGAATCTTGCCTTTTGCTTTGTTGCAATTTTATAAAGTTGTATAAGGAGTTTAGGACTGAATGCATGATTCAACAGTATTATTTGTCCAAAATTAAGTTTGGCATTTTCAAATCCTTTCCAACTGTTTACAACCTTCAAATCATTATAAAAGTCTTGCACTTCAAGGTCATTGGAAATGACTGTAATGACTGTAATGTCATCGTAGCTATTGATGATATGCTCTTCCTTATCAAATCTTTGGCAGATATATCCTCCTTCAATTGCATTATTTTCTTTATATTCTTCAGTGATTTCCATTAATTCGACATCAGTTAAGTCATCATCCTCATTTTGTCTGTTAAAGTTTATGTAATTGTTTGAGAGAATCATGATATTTTCTATTATGTCGATTCCATCGCTTATTTCCAAATCGCTGAAAGTTAAAAAATAATCTGGATTGTTTATATACAATGCATCTTCATTTCTTATTAGTTCTCCGTTAACCAATTTGTTTTTGATGCTTGCAATTTCCTTTTTGTTTTTATTTTTTTTAGCCAATTAGATTCCTCTTTTAAATTGTCTGATAATCTTAAAAATGATTTTATTATTCTATTTAAATGGTTTTTTATCTTATTTAATGATTTCTTTATCCTTAATCATTTAATCTATATTTTTAAATATATTTATATAACAAATATTATTTAATTATAATTATAAATATTAATTTGAAGATTTTATATAAATTAATTTATATCATTATCATTGTTAGAATTGAAATTAATTGAATTTTAAATGATTATTTTATAACAGGGATGTAATTTTATGGTTTATATTATAGATCCACAGAGTGCAGGAATTTCTGGGAATATGATTATTGGAGCTCTTGTTGATTTGGGAGCTGATGAAGACAAGGTAAAGAATCTCATGGAAGATGTTGCATTTGATTTTGGTGAAGTGGAAGTGTCCTTATCTAAAGTGGATAAGGCAGGTATTGATGCAACATTTTGTAATGTCAAAACACTTAATGAAGAGCATGAGAATAACCATCATATTCATTTTTCAGATTTTATTGAAAAGATAGACCTTTTAAAATTTGGCGAAATTGAAAATTTAACTGATGAAATGGTTGAAATGGCTAAATCAGTTTTTAAAAGAATAGCCATTTCCGAATCAAAGGTTCATGGAAAAAGTTTAGATGAAGTTCATTTTCATGAAGTAGGTGCTGCAGATGCTGTTGCAGATGTTTTAGGTTCTATTTGTGCTTATTTTGATTTAGGTATGGATAAGGACAAGGTTGTTGGCCTTCCTATTGCTGTTGGGGGAGGAGTTGTTGAAACTGCTCATGGCAGAATCCCTGTTCCAGCTCCTGCATCTTTAGACATTCTTAAAGGATTGTCTGATAGTGAGTTTGGAGACTTTTCTAAAGGTGAAGCCAAATGCATTGGAGGTCCTGTAAACTCTGAACTGGCAACTCCTACAGGATGTGCATTATATATGGAATTCTGTGATGAGTTTTTGGAATTTGCTCCTATGATGTCTCCTGAAGAGATTGCATATGGCTGCGGTTCAAAAGACTTTGATTTCCCAAATGTTTTGAGAGTCATCAAATCAAAGCAAACAAATGAGAAACATAAGATTTGCGTTATTGAAACAAACATTGACCATATGTCTGGTGAAGAATTAGGATTCCTCTTTGACCTATTATTGATTGAAGGGGCTTCTGATGTTTCAATGGTTCCAATTACCATGAAGAAAAACAGGCCAGGTCATTTGATTAAGATCATTTGCAAGCCACGTTTAGTTGACCATTTGGTGAATATCCTGTTTAAGGAAACCGGCACTTTAGGAATTAGAATTTCTGAAAACACTCATAGAGGAGTGGCTGAAAGGCAGTTTGTTCCTTTAGACATTAATGTGGGAAATCATATCTACACAATTAACTTTAAGATAGGATTAATTGGTGATGAAATCATTTCTCATAGGCCTGAATATGAGGATTTGCGTAGAATATCTGTAGAGCAGGACATTCCTTTAATCGAAATCAGAGATGTTGCAAATACTATGATTCGTGACTTTATAGAAAATAATAGGGAGTAGAATTTTTATAATTTTTTAGAAATGGTTGAAAAATTATTTAATATGAAATTTCAGTTTATAATTTTTAAAACTTCTAAAAAAATATCTAAAGATAAAATAGAATTATTTAAATAAAACTAATCATAATTATTATATGTGAAAATATGAAAATTCCAAGATTAAATTTGGCATTGTTGTCCAGACTTTTTATCATAGTGGCTCTAATAACATTGATTTACAATGAATTTACTATCAAATCAGACATAGTGCTAATTCTATCTTTGCTATGTGCGGTTTTGTCTGTTGTCTGCATGGTTATTTTTGCTATTCAGATAAAAAGGGGAAGATTCAATAATTCTTTAAAGATAGTTGTTGAAACAGATGTTGATAGTGCTTTAAAGGATGGTGTGATTACTGAAAAGCAGGCTCAAAATATTCCAAAACGTGTTGTTCTCGATACAAAAGATCTTTTGTTGAATGTAATCTTTAACTTTGCAATTGCCAATCATTTTGATTTGATTCCAGCAGATATTCTTCATGAGGTTTTGCCTCATGTTCCAATACCTCATTTGATGCATTTATATGAGGAATCTCGTGAAATCAGTGATGACTTAAATGATTATTTCCGTTCTCAGAAGTTTGCCAATAAGGCAGATGTTATTTTACGTGCTGATGAAATAAAGGAATATTTGGCAAAAACTTATCCTTGGATGGCACCAGATACATTACAAAACACATATGACTATTTCTTTTTAGGAATTGGAAATGGATAATTTCAATTCTTTTTTCTATATTTTTTTAAGTAATTAAATCGATATTTCTAATAATTTTTTATAATCTTTTTTTTAAAAATAAAATTTCAGTTATCTTTTTTTAAATAAAAATACTTTGAATTAATATGAATATTTTTAAAAGGAGCAGTTTTATATTGTTATTTAGAAATTTTCAATAAAAATAGTTTTTTTTTAGTTAAGTAAATAAGGTGTAAAGAGATTAGAAAATCTCTAAAAAAAAATAATAAATGGTAATAAGAATTACCATTATTCATCTAAAGGTTTAATCAGCATTAAGCTGTCTCCTGCATTAACAGTATCTCCTTCTTCTACGAAAATTTGTTCAACAATACCGTCTTCTTCAGCATAGATATCGTTTTCCATTTTCATAGCTTCAAGAACTGCTACTACAGAACCTTTTTGTACCTTATCACCAGTATTTACTTTGATTTTAAGTACCATACCTTGCATGGATGCAGTAAGTGCACCTTGTACTGGTCCTACATTTCCACCTTTCTTCTCTTCAATTTGCAAGTATCCTGTAGGTATGATCTTGACATCAAAGACATCCCCATCAACTTCTACAGAGTATTCGGTTGGAATAGCTCCTAAGTCATTATCGCCAACATCTGCGATTTTTTTAGCTTCTGGGAATTCTTCTTCTTCAAGTTCTCCTTTAAGGAATTGTTTAGCTACTGGAGGTAACATTGCAAGGGTAAGAACATCCTCTTCTTTGTTGATGATTCCTAATTCTTCCCCTTCTTTCTTGAAGTTTTCATATTCAGGCTCTATTAAATCTGCAGGTCTGCAGGTAATAGGCTCTTCATCACCAATGATCTTTTTAGCAATTTCTTGATTGATTGGTGCTGGAGAACGTCCATAGTAACCTTTCATATAATCTTTTACTTCGTTAGATACGATTTTGTATCTTTCCCCATTAATGACATTCATTACTGCTTGAATACCAACAATTTGGCTTGTTGGAGTTACAAGTGGAGGGTATCCCATGTCTTCTCTTACACGAGGCATTTCTTCCAATACGTCTTGATATCTGTCTAAAGCATTTTGTTGCTTTAATTGTGAAATCAAGTTGGAGAGCATTCCTCCAGGGATTTGGTACATCAATACATCAGTATCAATTCTTTCACTGATTGGATCGATGTATCCTTCGTATTTTTCTCTAAGGGTTTCAAAGTATTTCTTAATTTGATTTAAAATTTTCAAATCAAGTTCAGTGTCATATTCAGTTCCTTGAAGTGATGCTACAATACTTTCTGTTGGTGGTTGGGAAGTACCCCAAGCAATAGGTGAGATTGCAGTGTCTAAAATATCTACACCTGCTTGGCATGCAGCATAATAACTGATAGGAGTCATACCACTGGTACAGTGTGAATGTAAGTTTACGAGCAAATCAGTTTCTTCTTTTAATCTGCTGACTAATTCGAATACGACTGCTGGGCTAATCAAACCAGCCATATCCTTAATAGCTATTGAATCACATTCAAGTGCTTCAAGCTCTTTAGCAAATTCTACAAATTTGTCTACAGTGTGAACTGGACTGATAGTGTAACTGATAGTTCCTTGAACATGAGCGCCTTGAGCTTTAGCTACTTTAATGGATTGTTCCATATTTCTTATATCGTTCATTGCATCAAAAATTCTAAAAATGTCAATACCGTTTTCATAGGATTTTTCTACAAATTTTGTTACGATATCATCAGCATAATGTTTGTATCCTAATAAGTTTTGGCCTCTGAGGAGCATTTGCAATGGAGTTTCTGTAAAATTTTCCTTTAATATTCTTAATCTTTCCCATGGGTCTTCATTTAAATATCTTATACAAGTATCAAAGGTAGCTCCACCCCATGCTTCAATAGCATGATAACCAACCTTATCCATTTCCTCAATAATAGGCTCCATATCTCTTGTTCTCATTCTGGTTGCCAAGAGGGATTGGTGAGCATCTCTGAATGCAGTTTCTGTAATTTTTACTTTCATCTTTACACCTCACTAATATTCTAAAATTTTAGTAAATTTTATTAAATTGTTAATGTTTTATTTAACAATAAATTCTAATCACATAAGATTATTTTTTATTATATTATTATTTATTGTTATAATTACTAATAAATTTTATCTATTTTATGTTAATAGTTAATAATAAATTAATTAGTTTATATGTGAAGTTTGTTCCTTAAAAAAATTAAAAATAGTAATTTACTGTATTAAAAATTAATTTAACTGAATCTTATTAGAAAAA
The DNA here is from genome assembly GCF_902769175.1 of uncultured Methanobrevibacter sp. GTDB lineage: Archaea > Methanobacteriota > Methanobacteria > Methanobacteriales > Methanobacteriaceae > Methanobrevibacter. The sequence goes on along the minus strand of NZ_CACXNW010000002.1, from coordinate 94,914 downwards.
TAAAAAAAGTTAGATGATTATATCAAAAATCAAGTAAATTAGTAAGTAATTTATTAATTTTTATTTAAGTTAATTAGTAAAAACAGTGAAAAGTGAAAGAGTTATTAATTTTTATTTAAGTTAATTAGTAAAAACAGTGAAAAGTGAAAAAGTTATTATTTTTATCTTAGTTATTTTTTAAATTAATTTTAAAGAGTAAAAAAAGTTATTAATTTTTATTTTAGTTATTTTTTAAATTAATTTTAAAGAGTAAAAAAAGTTATTAATTTTTATTTAAGTTAATTAGTAAAATAAGTAGAAGCTAAGAATGTAAAAAGTAAAATAAGTAAAAAGAAAAAAAGTAAAAAGTTAAGAAATAAATCTTAACGTTCTATTTCTCCGTTGATGAATGCTTCAACATTTGCTGCTGCTTCATTATCAGTAAATTGGATTGGAGGATGTTTCATAACATAAGATGAGATGGATGTTAATTGTCCACCGATTCCTCTTTCTAAACCTAATTTACAGCAACGGATTGCATCAATCACACAACCTGCAGAGTTAGGAGAATCTTCTACACTTAATCTAAGTTCAATATCCATTGGTACATCTCCAAAGGTTTTACCTTCCATTCTCAAGAAACAGATCTTGTTGTCTTTTTGCCATGGTACGTAATCACTTGGACCAATGTGGATGTCATGAGGATCCATTCTTTCTGCAAGAACTGATTGAACAGCTTCAGTTTTAGATTCTTTTTTAGAGTCTAAACGTTTTCTGTTAAGCATGTTTAAGAAGTCAGTATTTCCACCAGTATTGATTTGATAGGTGTGGACTAATTTCACTCCTCTTTCTTTAAATAAATTACTTAAAGTTCTGTGAGTAATGGTTGCACCAATTTGTGCTTTAATGTCGTCACCAACAGTAGGGATTCCTTTTTCTCTGAATTTAGCATCCCATTCTGGGTCACTTACGATAAATACTGGCATACAGTTGATATAAGCAATTTCTGCATCTAATGCACATTGTGCATAGAATCTTGCTGCTTCTTCAGAACCTACTGGCAAGTAACTGAGTAATATTTCTGCTCCGCTTTCTTTCAAGACTTCAACAACATCAACAGGTTCACAGTCTGCAACTTTAAATGTGTAGTCTTCCTCAAATTCAGACATATGTTCACTTACACCATCAAGGACAGGTCCCATTTGAACAACTACATCGCTTTTTGGTATTTCTGCTTGGAAAATGGTAGTACAGTTTGGTTTTGCAAAGATTGCTTCATCCACAGTTTTGCCTACTTTTCTTTCATCAATATCAAAAGCAGCAACTACTTCAATGTCAGTTGGATTCCAATCTCCAATTTTCCAGTGCATGAGACCAATTGCATCTTCAGGATTTTTATCCTTATAATAAAAAAGTCCTTGTATAAGAGAGCTTGCACAGTTTCCAATTCCTACAACCGCTATTTTAATTTTACTCATTTCTTTCACCAGTAAATACAATAATTATTTAATAATTCTTTTAAATTTATTTTTTAATTTTTATCCAATTTGGAATATTTTTTAAATTATGTTCAATTAGATATTTTCATAAATTTATATAAACTTCATTGAATAAATTATAAATTATGTTATTTTAATATATTTTAATTAGTTTATAAATCTTTTTATATTCTATATATAATTTGTATTCTTAATGACTTTTTTTTATTGGTGGTTAAATGGGTAAAGTAATTTTAATAGCATTTTATTTCAATCAGGTAAATGAAATTGCTTCAAAGCGTTTAAGGGCATTAGCAAAATATTTGCCTCAGTTTGGATGGGAACCTATTGTGATTGTTCCGGACTTAGGTTCAATTCCAAAAGAAAACAATGATTTAAACTGCAGAATAGTCTACACAGAATATGAAGATATGTTTGCTCATTTTTCTAATAAGCTAAAACCTTCCAAAACTTCTAAAAAAGACATTAATGCAGATTTTAGCAAGGAATCTGATGCATATGATGAAGCAAATGATTCCAAAGAAATGCTAAAGGATTCAAGCTCTTTTTCAAATCCATTGGTTTCAAAGGCTATTTCAATTGCAGGAGAAGTTTTTGCATATCCTGATGGGATGAAATATTGGCATAATTCTGCATATGATGCAGCTTCTAAGATTATTGAAGAAGAGGAAATTGATGGAATCATAAGCTCTTCATGGCCTATAACCTGCCACACAATTGCAAAGGATTTAAAGGACAATTATGGTATTCCATGGATTGCAGACTTAAGGGATCTCTGGAACTTGAATCCCTACGTTTCACACACTTTTATAAGAAATCATTTTGAAAGGAAACTGGAATTAAGGACATTTGAAAATGTGGATGTATTGACAACTACAACTGATTTGGCAGGAAAAACATTATCCACTTTACACCCAAAGAGCAGAATAGTTCCAATATTATCTGGTTATGATGAGGATGACTTTAGATTCTTAAATTCAATCATTGAAAATAAGGATTTTGATGAAGTTAATGATGAAGATGATGCTTTATCAAGGTCTGATAAATTAAAATTCATTTATGCAGGATCTTTATATGGTGGAAAAAGGAATCCTACAAATCTCTTTAAGGCCATTTGTCAATTAGGGGATGAAAATAAGTTGGACTCATCAAAACTGTCTCTGGAATTTTATGGAGACAGCACAAATCTAGAAGAGATTGCCTCTAAATACGGTCTTTCAGCTATTGTAAAAATTGGAGGAAAAATCCCTCACGAAGATGTGTTGAAAAAGCAGTTGGATAGTGACATACTTCTATTGATTTCATGGAATGATGAGAAGGAAAGGATGTTCATTCCAGGAAAGATTTATGAATACTTTGCACTTGGAAAACCTGTCTTATCCATTGGCTATAAGGAAGGTTCATTAAAGGATTTGATTGAAGAGACTAATGTGGGATATCATGTCTCAGATTTGGAGTCAACTAAAGATGTCTTATTAAAACTTTATAATGAATTTATAGAAAATGGGGCTATTGAATTAAATTCAGACATTGACATTAAAGATTATTCCATGGAAAATATGGCTAAGAAATTTGCTGTTTTATTAGATGAATTGAATAAAAGATAAGCCAAAAGTAAGTGGTGGCTTTTTTATGAAAAATAATAAATGTCAATTAGTAAAGAATAAAATAATTAATAATTGAATAATAAATAAATTTATACTTAAAAAATAATATATTTTATATTGATATGGATTACTGAAATTACAGAGGGATTTAATGAACGCTTATTTAGAAATTATTCGTCCAGGAAATGCAGTTATGGCAGCTATTGCCGTAATCTTGATGATGTTTGTTGGCCATTATTATGATTTGCCTATAATCATCTGTGCATTGATTGTTTTTGTATGTACAGCTGCAGGAAATACTATAAATGATGTTTTTGATTATAAGATAGATGCAATCAACAAGCCGAGTCGTCCGATTCCTTCTGGAAGGATAAGCGTTGAAAATGCAAGAAAATATTCTTATTTCCTATTTGCAATTGGAGTTGCATTAAGTTTAGTGTGCAGCTATTTAGTTAATTCAATTTGGCCTTCTGTAATCGTCATTCCTGCTGTAATCATAATGTATCTTTATGCAAGAAACTTAAAGGCTATGCCTTTAGTTGGAAATATCACTGTTGCTACTTTAACAGGGTTCTGCTTTGTAATTGCAGGTACTGTCATAGCTTGTGCAACTAATTCATTAAAGATCTTATTCATTTCAATATACCTAGGATTATTTGCAACCTTTATGACTTTAGCTCGTGAAATCGTTAAGGATATGGAGGACATCGAAGGAGACAAGTTGGAAGGGGCAAGGACTTTTCCTATTTTATATGGAAAGAAAATCTCATCAATCATTTCCATTATTTTAATTGTTGTAACTACTTTGATGTGTCCAATTCTTTATATCTTCAAGATTTTCAATATTTCATATATGATTATCATGATAATTCCAATAATCATATTCCTATACAGCACTTATAGCTTGAAATTGAATCCTCCGGAAGAAACATGTGCAAAGGTTTCTAAAAATCTTAAGATTGCGATGCTAATCAGTTTTGTAGCATTTGTAGTTGGATCTTTTAATATTTTCAGTTTTGCTTAATGAGGTATTTTTTTATAATTATTATTTTTACAAATTTTATAATTCTTATTATTTTATTTGTTTTTGATTATGATGGTGAATAGCATTAGTGAATAATTTAAATTGGATTAGTGAATAGTGTTAGTTGATGCAAATTAAATTGGATTTGTGAATAGTGTTAGTTGATGCAATATTAAATTTGATTAATAAATGGGATTAGTGTTAGAATGATTTTTAAGAATATTTCCAAAGATTTGAATATCTCCCGAAAGGATTGTTTTTATTTATTTATTTTAACAGTTTTCAGCATCATCATAACATATTCCCTTATAAACCTCAATGAGAATATTGGATTATACTGTTCAGATGTATTTATTTACTTAACTAATTCTTTAGCCCTTGCAGGTTATGGTGCTACTCGAGAATATCTCTATTTATCTCCTTTAATCTGCTTTTTAACATCTATTTTATTTAGATTAGGATTATTGTCTGAAGTTTCTCTTTACATAGTTACTGGCGCATTTGCCATTTTTGGAAATATTGGAATATATGTATTTTTAAAGAACAGGTTCAGTTCTTTGTTAAGCCTTTGTGGAGGAATCCTTTTTGGAAGCTTTTCTCTGAATCTTCTTTGGTGGGCTAATGGAACATTGGATGTCCCTGCTGTAAGCCTATCAATATGGACAATGATTTTCATCATTTGTGCTATTGATAAGGATTCAAAATATTATCTGTTGGCTTTTCCATTATTGGTTTTAGCTATTTTCACACGCTACACTACATTATTCCTATTGCCTTTGATATTACTTTACTATCTTTCCTATCATGATTTCTTCACTAATTTAGACTTATTGTTTTTAGATTGGAAGAAATTTCTAGGAAAACTAAAAAAATACATTAAATGGGAAGAATTTAGAAACATATTAAAAGCCTGTGTATTGGCATTTGTTTTATTTGCATTGATTTCCGCAGCAATCATAAATTCTGGCTCACATTTGTCATTCTTAACACAAGGCTCTACATTTGCATCTGGGTCTAAAGGTGAGGTAATAGATAATGCATATACTGATGACACATTTTTCTACCTTCATGATTTCCCAAATTTCCTATTTGCAGACCATGTGATTTTTGACAATGTAATACCTGTTTTGATTGGTTCTACATATCTTTCATACTTGTTGATTGGATTGTTTGCGTTTGGAATTGTTTTATCTGCATATAAACTAATTAAGGGCAGAAAAAAAGATGATTTGGATGAGGATTATGATAATTGTTCTGATAATGATTTAGCTATTGATGATGGAAAAAATTCAGAAAAAGGATTGAAAAACAAATCTTTTAAACTGGTCTTTAACTGCTTTGTTGCAGTTATATTCATTGGAATTATTGTAGCTGCAGTATTAAGCTTTAGGATTAATTCAATCATAACAATTGGCCTTCTATTGGTTGATTTTGTAATCCTATTTTCAATCTTTAGGAAAAAAGGCATTTCCAGAGATGATTATTCATTAAATGTCCTTATGATTGCATGGTTTTTGGTTTACTTTATCTTTTTCACATTTTTGAACATTAAGGTGAACAGATATATTATTACTGTATTTCCATCTTTCATTTACTTTGTTATTTTAGCACTTGATGGAATTTTAGAATTGTCTCAAAGATTTAAGTTTTTAGAGATTAATAGTAAAAATATTTTAAATCTTATTCCAATAATCCTAATTATATTCTGTGTATTCTCTGCCTTCACATTCCCTGGAACTGTTCATTATGACCAAGATTTCAATAAGAACAAAGTGATTGCAGATTATCTGATTAATTATGATTCTGATTATAGTTCAAAAGAGATTGCAGCATATAGTCAAAGGTCTCTTAATTGGTATTTAAAGGATAATGCCATTGCATTAAGGGATGATCAGTTAGACTATTTGGAAGCAAGCAATATAACCTATTACATTTCCGATGGCAATTTTGATTTAGTGAATTATACCATGATTTATGATAAGGATGGATTATACTTGTATGAACGGAATAATTAAGAATTTTTTTAATTTGGATGAAATTTAATAATGGTGAAAATGTGGTGCTAATAAAGTTAGCAATAAAAAGCATATAATGAATGCTAATAATAAAAGGTTAGTAATAAAAAGCCGATAAGATGATAATAATAGAAGTTAATAAAAAAAGTTACTAATAAAAAGTTAATAATAAAAATAATTAATATGGTGAATTTTATGAAAATATTACATGTTGCACATTTCTTTATCCCTTGCTTATCTGCTGGTGGAGTAGTTAATGCCAGCTATCAAATTGCATCTAAGGAGAGCAAGGATAATGATGTAAAGGTGATTACTTCAGATTCATGTAAGGAAAGATTAAAATTCCCTAATGGTCGTTATGATGTTGATGTAGATGGCATCAAGGTTGATTACTTTAAAAACCTGTCAAATCGATTTAAGCTTGCTACAATGTTAGACACACCACTTGCAGCTCCTTTTAGAATCAGAAAGGATATTAAGAATTATGAAATCATCCATATTCACGAACATAGGCAAACATTGGCTATAATTGTAAGTCATTTTGCTAGAAAAAACAATATTCCATATATTGTACAGGCTCATGGATCTGTACTTCCATTTTTCCAAAAGGAAGGATTGAAAAATCTTTTTGATAAGGCATTCGGATTTAGGATTCTTCATAATGCATCATGTGTATTTGCATTAACTGAAGTTGAAAAGGAACAGTATCTGAAAATGGGTGTAGATGAGGATAAAATTGAAATTGTTCCTCTTGGTATCAATTTGGAAGAGTATGAAAATATTCCTGAAAAGGGCAAATTCAAATCTAAATTCAATATTGGAGATGATGATAAATTAGTTCTTTTTGTAGGTAGGCTCCATGAGATTAAAGGACTTGACTTATTGATTGATGCCTTCAATGATTTGATTCATGATAATGGGGATAATGATGAAAATTCTTCTATTAAATTAGCTATTGTTGGTCCTGATGATGGATATTTATCTAAATTGGAAGAAAAGATTGAGAAGTATTCATTGGAAGGGAATGTGATCGTTACTGGTCTCTTGTATAAAGAGGAAAAGCAGGAAGCCTTAGTAGACTCAGATTTATTTGTAATGCCTTCTAAATACGAGTCATTTACATCAAGTGGACTTGAAGCAATGGCATGTGGAAAACCATTGGTTTTAACAAAAAACAATCATATTCATGATTGGGTCGATGGTAACGTTGGCATCGCTTGTGATGATGATAGGGATTCCTTGAGAAAAGCTATTGAAAAGCTTTTATTTGATGAAGAATTATCTAATTCATTTGGCGAAAATGGCAGGAAGCTCATTAATGAAAAGTATAATTGGGACATGATTAACAATCAAATCATAAGCATCTATAAAAGATTTTTATGATTTTATTTTTCACTTTTTTTTAAATTCTTTCTAAATCTTCAATGTTTTTTAGGGTTTATTTTTTTCACTTTTTTTTTAAATTCTTTCTAAATCTTCAATGTCTATCTTTTTTTAAACTATCATTTCCTTTTTTAAATTTTTAGCTTTTTTTTCATTTCTAAACTTTTTCTTTTTTGCATCATTATTATTTCTTTTTAAAATAATTGTTTTTTGAAATAATATTTTATCTAATTTTGTTTTATAATTTAAATCAATATTTTATTAAATTTTCTAATTTTAATCTAATAAATATGATTTTTCAGTAAAATAAATACATAATATTTAAATCTGATAAATTATATATACTATATTATTATTAAATTAAAGTGTGATTTTTATATTTTTTTTATCAAATGATCAATCACATATAAGGTGAGTAGGGATAAGATGAAAGTTGTAGCGTGTCAGAATTGTGGTGCAAAATATCAGCTTGACGGTGCAGATGATATTGACGCATTTGAATGTTCTGTTTGTTCTGGAAATTTAGAGGAATTGGAAAAATTCTCAACTGATGAAGAACCAAGTTCCTCAGATTATAATCCACAGGTATTTTCTGATTTGGTACTTGTTTACTGTACAAATTGTGGATTGAAATATCAATTAAGCGAAAATGACGATATAAACGAATTTGAATGTAATAGTTGTGGAGGATCATTGGATTACCTTTCAAATATGGGCTCTGCATCTGTAGATGCTGCTGCTCCTTCTAGTTTTATAGACAACCCACTCACAGAAAACCCACTCACTGAAGTCGATGAGATTATTCCTATTCATGCAGAAGCTAATTTTGATGATTATTCCAGTTCTGATGTTGATGAGATTATTCCTATTCATGCAGAACCTGATACAACTGAATATGTTGATGAAATAGTGCCTATGCATATGGAAGCTAATTTTGCTGATTCTGAAGATGACATTATTCCTATTCATGCTGAATCTAATTATGCTGATTTTTCTGCTTCTGATGATGAAATCATTCCTATTCATGCAGAAACCGCTTATGTGGAGGAATATGCAGATGACTCCTATGAAGAGGAGTACATCGTTGATGATTCCACATATGAAGTTGAAGATGAGGTGATTTCATATGGTTCCATATATGACTCTTCACTTGGAGAAGCTGATGAGATTATTCCTATTCATGCTGAAAAAAGGTATATGGAAACTTCAAGGGATATTGCCACTGGATTTGCATATCCTGCTGAAGAGATTGAGGAAGTTGAAGAAGAGCAAAAGCTTGTTGAAGTCACTGACATTCCTGAAGATGAAATGCCTGAATCTCCAGTTTCATTAAGCAGGCGAGAGCTGTCTGAAGAAGACCAAAAATTATTTGCAAGAGTTCAAAATGAAATGGTCTTTGATAGCCCTGAGGAATATGAGGCATTTAAGCTTGCACGCTATAAATACTATGTAGCCTTATCAGATTCCCTTAAGGATGATTATTTAAGGTCTATGGAAAAAGAGTTCTACAAGGGAAGTCCAGTTAAACGCTTAATCAAAAGAGGAGAAAAAAGCGTTATACAAGGTAACCTAAAGGCAAGTGAAGATGATGCATTGATTACTCAAGAGACAGTTGAGCTAATTAAGGCTCAAAATAGGACTTATGAACCTAAGAAAACTTATGCAGATGTTTACATATTGATTGGAGCATTTGCCTTAGTTGTTTCCGCTGCCTATTATTTCTTCATAAGCAAACTCTGGTATGCTTTAATTGGTGTTGCATTAGGCGTGCTTATTTTAAGTTTTGGTATCTATAAGAGATATGCCTTCAACAATTATATTGCACGTGGAAGAATCATTCGTGAAAGATTGCTTGCTCTTCCAAATGACTTTTATGTATTCTATGCTGTTCAGCCACCACAATCTAAGGATATTATCAACCATGTGGTTGTTGGACAAACTGGAGTATTCACTATCCTTTCCAAAAGATATGATTCTAAGGATTATAAGAATAAGGTCAAATCAGATAATGAAACTGACTCTATGGTAAGTGATTCTGCTTCAATCCAAAATTATATAGACAGAAAAAATACCTTAGAGCTTCAAACTGATTATAAAGACCAACAAACAAGATTTGAATTTGGAAATGAGGAAATCCATTTCTTAGACAATAGTCAAATCAAACGCAAGGCCTTAGAGTTAAATGAAGACTTAGCTATTTTCTTAGATCATAAAGGATTTAGTGGAATTTACATTGAACCTCTTATTGGTTTTGTAAATGATGATTTAGCTATCTTGAACGTCATACTTACTAATGAAGACTTATTCATTGATGAATTGTTCAATAAGATGATTCGTGGACAAAAAAGAATTGATGAATTGACTGTTGCTAAAATAGCAAGACTATTATCTTATTATTCTGCAGATTGTTCTGTATTATAATAAGTTAATTTTTTCTTTTTTTTATTCAATTTTAATTTTTTAGTTTCTTTATATTTTAATAAATTTTATTTTTAAAAGGATTTATGTGATTATATGATTTCAAAGATTTTTGGCATTGTTAAATCAATTAAACGAAAATATTATACTTTTAGAGTAAAAAGAGTTTCTAAATCATGTGGATATGATTTAACTGTTAATAATTATTCCTATATCACTCCTAAAACAAGTCTTGGAAACAATGTCAATTTCAATGGAATGAAAATTCAAGGAACTGCCAATGTTGTCATTGGGGATAATTTCCATTCTGGAATTGAATGCATGATAATCACTGACAGCCATAATTATGAAGGGGAAGCCATTCCTTATGATGAAACGGTTATTTCAAAGGATGTCATCATTGAAGATAATGTATGGTTGGGAAATCGTGTAATTGTTCTTCCTGGAGTCACTATTGGTGAGGGAGCTATCATTCAAGCTGGAAGTGTAGTGGTAAGTGATATTCCTAAGTATGCAATTGCCGGTGGACACCCTGCAAGGGTATTTTCTTCAAGAGACAAGGATCATTATGAAGAATTAAAAAAAGAAGCTAAGTTTCATTAATTTTTCTATTTTAAGATTTTTTTAATCTTTTTTCTATTATTTCTTAATTTTTTTATTTTAAGATTTTTTTAAGTTTATTTAGTTTATTTCTTATTTTTTAGTCTATTATTTCTTTTATTTTTTATTAAGACATTCCATTTTTTTTTAATGTTTTTTCAAGGATTTATCTTTAAAAACTAAAGTCAGATTTTAATCAATTGAATTTAATTGTGCTTTAAGTTTATTTATTCTGGAATATTTAACATGCATACAAGTGTAAGTTCTTTCCACAATTTCATTGAGAACTGCTTCGCAATGGTCACAACATTGCAAATGGCTTTGATTATTAAAAACATCGTATCCTTCGATTTTTGAACTTACTGAACCTTCTCTAAATTTAAGGTAATCTGATTTATAATCTGGAATAATTTTCAAATCTTTAGCGTGGGCAGATATTGGGCATATGTGGAGCTCTCCATTGAGCACTAAACCATCATATTCATTTCTAAAGAAACAGCCTTTATACAATTTATCTAATTCTTCTTCAGACCTATGATGCAAATTCATTTTTCCATTTTTTCGCCATGGACTTGCTCATTAATAACGTAATTTATATCAAATTTCTTTAATTCCGGAACAATGGTTTCGCACATGTCAAAATATTTGCTTATAATGATGGTGTTTTTTTCCTTATGCTTTTTTAGAATTTTTAATGTTTCAATATTTGGAATAATTGTGCCATTTGTTGAGATTGTGATAGTTTCAACTTTATTTGAGTATTCTCCTTCAAATAAATATTCCAATAGATAATCTAAATTTCGATTTAAAAAAGTCTCTCCACCTAAAATCACCAATTCTTCAATTGAATCAACAAATTCCAATAAATTCCTAGCATCAGACACTAAAGTTTTTCTATCATAGGATATTGGGAAGATATATTTATTGATGAATGAATTGCAATTGTCACATTTTATATTACATTTTGTAGTTACAACAAACATTGTTTTTTTAAGTTTTATTCCATTTTTGAGAGACATGACCCCTCCTTATCAAGTTTTCACTTTTTAAAAATTCATTGTGCTCTTGCTTAAGTTAATTAATTATCTATTAATGTATGAATATAAAGATTTTTGCATGTAAGTACTTGCTTTCATTTTAATTTTTGAAAAATATCCCTCTTAGTCTTAACATAAAAATAGTGTATCAAAAGGCGAACTGATAAATGGGATGTGTATTATTTTTAAAATGAGTATTTTTTTAGATAATGTGAAGTTGTTTTAGAAAAATTTTTCACTTTTGCACAAATGTGATTTCTCACAAAAAAATTTAATTCAATTAAATTAATTTCAGCCTTAATTTAATGAATCAAATCTTTAAAGATTGCAATTTCTTTCATTGTCACTGCTTTAAAATGAAGATGATTGCAAAGTATACAATTACTCCTACAGCAATGGATATCAACACATTAATAATTCCATTTGGATGCATCATATAAACTACAATTCCCATAATTGCTGATGCAATTGCTATTTTTAAAATCTCTTTTCCATTGAATGGCAATTTCATGGTTTTCCTGCTTGCAATTGCAGTTACACTAAATGCAAGAATATAACATAGGAGTGTAGCAATAGCAGCTCCAATGATATTTAAGTGGGGAACAAGGATTAAATTAAGAACTATATTTGAAATTGCTACAATGATCCATAACTTTCCAAGAATCATAGTGTTCTTTTCCAATATGAGAATATTGTTTGTAATTCCATACATTCCCATGAATATTGCTCCAAGGCAAACAAATGGAGTAACCAAATAACCTCCAAGAGCAATTTCTGGAGTTGTGATTATGTATAGCAATGGTTTTGAAAGCACACTCATTCCCACTCCTGCTGGAACGGTAAGTAGAAGATAGTATTTCATGGAATAGTTTAGGTATTTGTTGACCTCTTCAATATTCCCTTTCTCGTAATGTTCTGGCAATATAGCAGGTAGCAGAACAGCAAATGGGGAAAGGAACATAAGCAGAATGCTTCCTAAAGCGTATCCTGGTGAATAGCAGCCTACTGCAACAGATCCTATAAGAATTCCAATCACATATTTGTCGCTTGAATCAACTACCCAACTTGAAACATTGCTTGGAATGGTAGGTATTGCAAATTCAAGCTGTTCCTTTAGGTTAGACCATTTTCCAACTCCGATTCCAAGGTATCTTAAAATTAAAATTGACATCATAATGAACACTGCTACATAGCCTGTTAAAAGACCAAGAACAACAGTTTCAATGTCATATCCTGCATATGTAAGGTATATGCTTACAAATACTCCTATATAGCTTTGAAGAACAAGGAATAGGGAATATCTTTTCATTTGCTGGAATGTTCTAAAGAAAGTGATAAGCATAAGGTTCATGCAGGCGAAGAATGAAATTGCAGTTGTAATGTACAATATCTGCATGCTTCCATTGAATAATGCATTTGCGATTTGATTTCCAAAGATAAGGAACAATGCGCAAATGACCAATGTTGAAATAAATGTTAAAGTGATCATTGGATAGAAGGAGTCTTTAATCTTTTCCTTATCCTTTTCTGCAGAAAGGAACCTTACCATAGTGTATGGAAGACCAAGATTTGCAATATTTGGAACGAGTGCGATTGTAGTATTTACCTGTGCCCACATACCATACTCTGCTGTGGTAAATGATTTTGTAATGATTGGAATAAAGATTAGACCACTGAGGGAGATTAGGATGTTTGTCAATCCTACTAATCCTATCCTTTGTATAAATCGCACATATTCGTTCATTTGATCACTTTTTTATTTTTATAATAATTTGATGAGATTTTTTTTTTTTTTTTTTTTTTTTTTTTTTTTTTATTTTATCGATGCTTAATTATTATTTTAAGATTTTTTTATATTTTTTAACGATGCTTAATTATCATTTAAGATTTTTTTTTTTAAAATGATGATTAATTATCATTTATAATTTTTTTAATTATTTGATAATCATTTAAAAATTTCATTAAATATAGATTCGTCATAGCTTTTAAAGAAATAATCCTTATCATATTCCTTAAAATCTATTTCTTCCTCATTTAAATAATCTATTAGTTCTTCACTATTCTTAACTTTTTTTACAATGCTTTTGCTGATTAGGTCATCTAAATATTCCACTCCTGGAACATCTATGATAAAAGTTTTGCAATTGAATGCAAGCCCTTCATAGATTGCTGTAGAGAATGCACCTACTTGATAATGACTTTTTGAAAACAATTCATATAATGGGTGCTGGCTTTTGTCAATGACACTAAAGTTTTTAAATTCATCTACTGCCTTATTCAAGTATTCATAGTTTTCTCTCCAGGTTTCATATTCTCCTGGATGCAGTTTATAGATTATTTTATAATTGTCATTTGTCTTTGTCCCTATTTCATAAGCTAATTGGGACAGATATTTGCCGATAACTCCTTGTGAAATAAATAGTATCTGCTTGTTTTCCCCATCTTGATTGTTTTTTTCTTCAGCTATTTTCATATATATCTTTGAATTTTCCTCAAAGTATGGAAAGCCCATTGAAATGATCTTGTCAGATTCTATAGGGAATGGACAAGCATTTTTCCAGTAGTCTCCAAAGCTCAATATCCTATCTGGGAAGTATTCAATTTCCTTTACCTCGCCATTGGATTTCATTGTATTTTCAGGATAACTGTATCCTAAATGGTATGGGCTTATGGTTCCATGCTGCAATTCTATGATTTCTATATTCATTTTTTTACATGCTGCAACCAATGCCTTGTTTTCATAGGCTACAACAAGGAAAACCCATTTAGGCTTTCTCTTTTCAAGAAGTTCAATATATTTTTTATAATCGTAATGGAAATTAAGGATATGATCTTCAATAATTCTAAACAAGTCAATTTCAATTTTAAAAATAGATTCAAGCTCTTTCTTTACAGTATTTATCAATTTCCTTTCATCTTCTGTAAAAGGCAATTTTCCCCTATTTCTTGTTTTATTGATAAATGAACCTAAAAGACTTCTATCATTGAATTTCACATTGTTTTCCTTAATGTTTTCTTTGCTTCTAAAATGCTGATTTAGGTATGGGGATTCTATGGTTTCAAAACTTTTTCCATATTGATTCAATGTGTCCTTTAGGAAATAACTGTAAATGTCCTGATATTCATCTTTAAATATGACTTTTCTTGGATGGTCAAATATCAAAACATCCGCTTTTTCCTTTCCACTTAAAGGATTTGATAAGATGCTGTTTTTTACAAAAGGCAAGAATGAATTTATTTTATCAAATAGGGAAAGGCTTGACTGTTGAGCAGATTCAAAGACATTTGTCTTTCTTGTTATTTCGTAATATAAATACATTCTAATTAATTGCCAAGGGTAGCAATTTTGAATCATTTTATGATTCAATTCATATTTCTCTTCAAGATTCCAAATATTTTGACAAATTTCTTTTACTGTAAAAGTCATAAGAATTCCTTATTTTCTCTGATTGGTTTAAGTCTTTTTGTTTTGTTCAGCCTTTTTCTTTTTTAGCTTTTCCCACTTATCATCATTTTTATTCCAGATTTTCGTATTCGATTAAATCGTCTTCTTTGATGAGTATTTTTGCTTTTTTACCAACAACATTGGCTATTTCACTTGGTGAAATGCCTGTTCCGGGTCTTTTGTAAGTGAGCATATCCTCTGTTATGACAGTTCCCTCTTTAATTTCCTCTTTTGCAATAATGGAACGTCTTGCCTGTTTTCTTGATTCTGACTCACAAGGAAGAGGAACCTTATCATATTGTCCATTGATTGTTTTGATAAGCTCTATGTTTTTATTGAATTTTCTAATGTCTTCTGGGTCCATTCCATGATAATGGTCGTTTCCCTGCAATGTTTTATCTAAAGTGTAATGCTTTTCGAGGATTGTTGCCCCATAAAGATAAGCTGTTGTTAGGATAAGCATATTCTCATCAGGCTTTGTGTGGTCTGAATAGCCAATCTCATAGTTGGGGTATAAGTCCTTAAGGTTTTTAATCATCAATAGGTTTGCATCTCTGTTGTCTGTTGGATATGAAAGGACACAGTGCATGATTCCTATTCCAGCATCTCCATTTGTGTATTTCTCATTGCTTTCTTCTATTGTGTTAATTGCCAATTTTATTTCATCAAGATCGGATGCTCCAGTTGATATTATGATGTCTTTTCCCTTTTTGGCTATTTTTCTAATAAAAGGAATGTTTGTAAGGTCTGATGAGGATATTTTGTAGACATCCATAAATTCATCCAAATAATCTATTGAATCAAAATCAAATGGTGTTGATAGGAACATGATTCCAATTTCATTGCAGTAATCTGCGATTTCCCTATATTCTGCTTCTCCAAATGAGTCGAATTTTTTAAATAATTCGTATTGTGAAGTTGTAGGTTCCTCATTTGTATCCCAATATGCTGGAGAGTTTTTTGAAGCTATTGTATTCGCTTTATATGATTGGAACTTAACTGCATTGCATCCTGCATCTTTTGCCTCTTTAACCATTAATTTAGCAGCATCCATATTGCTTATATTTTCTTTTTTAGCAATATCATAGTAATTTACACCAATTTCCGCTATTAAAAATGGCTCTTCATTGAATATGCTCATATTTTCACCTTTTATTCATTATCCTTAAAATCATTCATTATTATAAATAATCTTCATTATCCTTAATAATCATTTATTATTCTTAATATTCATTCATCATCATTAATAATCATTTATTAACCTTAATAATTATTTATTATCTTTAATAATCATTTATTAACCTTAATAATTATTTATTATCTTTAATAATCATTTATTCTTCTTAGTAATCATTTATTTCATTAATAATCATTCATTATCATTAATTATAGTTTATTTTCATTTTTCCATTTCTTATATTCCTTTTTAATCAGCTTTTTAATATTGTCAAATCCATGTTTTAAGTCTACTTCAGACATTCTTTTATTCATTTCACATCTCAATGGATAGTTTTCTATTGTGCTTTCAAATGTTTCCCTAATTTCTTCCGCAGAAACATCAGAGCCTAATCCTAAATTAATGAAACCATGTTCTACATTTCCAAAGATATGGCTCAATTCTCTTTCATTTTGACAAAGGCAGATGCAAGAAACTCCAAGTGAAGCTATTTCATACATGGTTCTTCCAGCTGATGTGAATATCAAGTCTGCATTATGCATGTGTTCGCTCATGTTTTTAACGTTTTCATGGATTTCTATTCTATCATTATCCTTGTATTTATCTTGGATTTGCTTTTTGTTTGCATATCCAAGTCCTAAAATAATTTCAATCTTATTTTGGTATTTGCTATCTAAAATTGCTTCCAATACTTTTTCAGTTAAATTATTCGGATCGGTTCCTCCAAATGTAAGGAGCACCCTATTCACATCCTCTTTAATTTCCTTAAATGATTGATAATAGAATTCATCCTTTAGTATATAGTATTTATGTCCTGAGTAAAGGTTTTGAAGAGGTATCTTGTGTTCATGTAATGCATCAAATACCATATGAACATATTTCACTCCTCCTCCCACATCCTCAAAGTTCACTATAAAGAATCCTTTCTCTCTTAAGGTTTTAGTGTATTTGGAATTGGTGTTAAGTATGTCGTTTATTACAATATCTGGGTCATATTCCACTATCTTTTCAATCAGTTCCTCTTTTCCTGCTTCATCCGCTTCCTTTCCTTCCCCTTTATCGCTGTTATGTGTTATATAAGGATAATTGTTATTGCTGACGATTTCAATTCCCAATGGCTGTGCCTCATCAAGAAGGAATACAACTTCATGGTTAACTAATTTGGAAGCTATTGACAAGCCTCTGTAAATGTGGCCAGTTCCTATTTCGTGGGTTGCATCAGCTTTAATAAGGACTTTCTTTTTCTTCAGGATTCTTTCAGCTACCCACCAATCTTCATAGTTGTCAATGTCTATGCTTTCTTGCTTGGATATTTCAATAAGTCCAATATTATCTCCAAGACGGCTGTTTTCAGTTACAAATTCCCTTTTTGTTGCAAAAACACTTCCAGTTTCCTTATATGCTTTTGGAAGATATTGTCTGTTTACCCTTTCTTTGTAAAGTGGGAAGTACTTTTTATTCTCTTCGTCATAACCCCAGCTTAAGTGTCTATCATTAACTACGCTTATGATGGTGTCATATCTTTCGCTTTCGTCCTTATTGTCTTCATCATTGGAATCAATCAATGTTTCAATAGCTAAATCTAAGGTTTTTGTCTTAAGTAGTGGGGAAGTAGGCTGGACAGTGATCACTACATCAAATTCCTCATTAATCTCATTTTCTTTTTGAATTGTAGCATCATATATTACAGGGTCTAAAGGAATGGAATCTTCAGCAAGTTTTCCATCTCTTTTTATGGTTTCTGCACCAAATTTTTCTGCTATGAATTTAATTTCATTGTCATCTGTTGTGACAACGATGTTATCCACATACTTTGATGTATTTCCCATTTCTATTGTATGTGCTATAAGAGGCTTTCCTCCAAGAAGACGGATGTTTTTACGAGGAATGCCTTTTGAACCTCCTCTAGCAGGTATTACAACAAGAATCTTATTATTTTTATACATTTTAAAACCTTTAGCTATTGTTATAAGTAATTTCTATGATTAAAATTTTTTTTAATTTTTTTAAAATATTTATTTCTTAATTTGTTTGAATTTTAAAAAATATTATTAATTAAGACAAACTAATAATAGTATATTATTAATTAATATTAAATTTTATTAATTAGATAAATGAATTAAGAATTTTAATTTAATCATTTTTAAGAAATTAATTAGATAATTGAATTAAGAATTTTAATTTAATCATTTTTAAGAAAATTAATTGGATAATTGAATTAAGAATTTTAATTTAATCATTTTTAAGAAAATTAATTGGATAATTGAATTAAGAATTTTAATCTAACCAATTTTAAAAAATTAATTAGATGATTTATTTTTGAAATAATTCAAGGTGTTAAAATGGCTAGTATGAAAGAGATGGCTGATACTTTAATAAAAAGGATCAATGATTTAGCTACTCCTGTTAAGATTATGCATGTTTGTGGGTCTCACGAACATACTATTATGGAACATGGAATCAGGTCTTTGCTTCCTCCTGAAGTTGAGATTGTAGCAGGTCCTGGATGTCCTGTTTGTGTAGTTCCATCAAGAGAAATTGATGAATGTTTACAATTGATAGAAAAGGGAGTTACTGTAACCACTTTTGGAGACATGTTAAGGGTTCCAGGTTCAAATGGCTCTTTAGCTGAAGCAAAAGCTGAAGGTGCTGATGTAAGGGTTGTTTATGGTATTCCAAATGCAGTTGAAATTGCAGAAAAACTTGATAATGATGTTGTATTCATGTCTGCAGGTTTTGAAACAACTGCTCCTGCAACAGCATCTGAACTATTAAAGAAACCTCCTGAAAACTTTTCAATCATTTCATGTCACAGATTGATTCCTCCGGCACTTGATTTCTTAATCAACTCTGGAGAAACCAATTTAAATGCTTTGATTCAACCGGGACATGTTTGTACAATTTTAGGAACTGAACCATTTGAAAAGTTCTCCACTGAATATGGCATTCCTCAAGCAGTGGCTGGATTCAATCCATTGGATATTTTAATGTCTGTTTACATGATCTTAAGGCAAATCGATAATGGAACTCCAAGAATAGATAATGAGTATAAGCGTGCTGTAAGGACTGAAGGTAATGTAATAGGTAAGGAAATGATGGAAGAAGTTTTCCATGTGGAAAGCAGAGAATGGAGAGGTTTCCCAAAAATACCTAATTCTGTCTTGGATGTAAATGATGAGTTTTCACAGTGGGATGCTCGGAAAAAGTATGATATCGAAGTTAAAGATGTTACTGAAGCTCCTAAAGGATGTATCTGCGGTCCTATATTAAGAGGTATGGCTAAGCCAACTGACTGTAAACTATTTAGAAAGGCTTGCAATCCAATGCATCCTATTGGTGCATGTATGGTAAGTAAGGAAGGAACCTGTAATATTGCTCATAGATATAGTAGATAATATTAATTAATGAACTTCTTATTTGCTGATTAGATAATTGGATAAGTTTATAATATTATAAAGTGGTTTTATGGTTAAAATAGAGGCAATCGCTGTAGATGTAGATGGAACAATTACAGATGGTAAAAGAAGAATTTGTCATAGTGCATTGGATGCTCTACGTAAAGCTGAAGCTGCTGGCATTCAGGTAATAATTGCAACTGGAAACATATCTCATTTTGCATATGCAGTTGCTACATTAGTTGGAACCAGTGGTGGTTTGGTTTGTGAAAATGGTGGAGTCATTTATCAAGATGGATATAATAACAATGCGGTAATTGTTTTAGGAGATATTTCTAAAGCTCAAAAGGCATATGATTTTTTATATGATAAGTTTGGAGATGAAATACCATTTAAAATTGTAGAGGGTGCTGATGCAAGGGTTTCTGAAATTACTTTCTATAAGAATATGGATTCAGAACCACTTAAGGAATTATTAAAGGATTTTGATGTGGAAGTTTATGATAGTGGATTCGCACTTCATTTAACCGACCCTGATGTGGATAAGGGAACTGGACTAGTGGAATTGGCTAAACTTTTGGATTATAATATTGAAAACATCATGTGTATTGGCGACAGTGAAAATGACATTGATTTTTTAGCAGCTGGAGGATTTAAGGTTGCAGTGGCCAATGCCTCTGATGAGCTTAAGGAACTGGCTGATTATGTCTGTGAAAAAAAATATGGTGACGGTGTAGCTGAAGCTATTGATAAATTTGTTTTCAATGAATAAGAATTACTGTTAAATTTTATTCTATGAATAAGAATTACTGTTAAATTTACTTGTGATAATATGATATATGAATTGGCTGAAGAGGCAAAAAGGGAAATTTCAAAATATTCTGATGATTATGAAATTTATTTGGAAAACACTGAATTATTGCAGTTGGACTCTCAAAAGACTGACTTGAATTTTGCTAAAGAAGAAATTAGCTTAGGAATCGGAATAAGGGTTATTAAGGATGGAGCAGTTGGATTTGCATTCACTTCTGATATGAATGAGATTGCAAAAACTTGTGAAAATGCTTATTTAAACTCTAAGCTCAATTCTAAGGATGAAAACTTCTCTTTTGCTCAAGTGGAAAAATTGCCAAAAGTCAAGGGCACTTTTGATAAGAAATTCAGGGGACTTGATTTGGATGAACTTACAAGTTCCTTAAAGGCTGTTTTGAATTGCATTGATGATCATGGTTGTCAAACAACTTCTGGAGGATTTTCTGCAGCAGAAGGGGAAGCATTGATTGTCAATTCTAATGGTGTGGAAGCTTATGACAAGTCTACTGGATTTTCATTAGGTGTTTCCATCAATGCCATAAAAGATGATGATTTGGCAACTGCTTATGATTCAACTTCTTCCTGCTTTTATGATTTAGATGGAATCAAATTAGCTGAAGACCTTTGTGATTTAGCAAAATCCTCTTTAGGAGGAGAGAATATTGAAACTTCAAATAAGGATGTTGTTTTGGATTATCATGCAGTCACTAGCTTATTGTCAATTTTCATGAGCGGGTTCAGTGCAGATAATGTTCAAAGAGGAAGATCAAGACTTGCTGGGAAAATCGGTGAAAAGATAGTCTCTGAAAATCTTTCCATTTTTGATGATGGTACTGTTGAAGGCGGTTTAAGTTCTGCTGTTTGTGATGATGAAGGAACTGCTTCCAAAAGAACTGCTTTAGTTGAAGATGGAATTCTAAAAGCTTATCTCTATGATATTTACACTGCAAATAAGGATGGTGTAGAAAGCACTGCAAATGGATTTAGAGGTTCTTATGCAGGAACCCCTTCTGTAAGCGGTTCAAATATTATTTTTGATTTTAAGAATCGCCTTTTGGAATCTGAAATCAATGATGCATTTTTAGTCACAGATGTTTTAGGAGCACATACTGCAAATCAAATTACTGGTGACTTTTCAGTAGAAGCAAGCAATTCATTCCTATTGGATAATGGTGTAAGGAAACCTATTAAAAAAGCTATGATTTCTGGTAATATATATGATTTATTAGGTGATGCTATAGCTGTAGGTGATGAGATAAAGCAAAGAGGATCATTTATTGTTCCTAAATTGCTCTTGCATGATGTAAGGATTGTTGGTAATTAATCCCCAGTTTTCTGTTGCTTTCGGCAACGCAAACATGGAGAAAAAATATTTTTACTTGGCAGAGGTGTTAAAACCTTTGACCAAATTTTTTACTTTTTTTATATTTGATTGGATATGATAAATTTTTCTGTTTTTATCCAATATTCTTAAATCTTAAATTGACTTTTTTATCCAATTCCTTCATTTTTCTGTCTATTCTTTTGGTGTCTGTTTTGTATGCTTTTGCAACCTGTTGATTGATTTCCTTTTCTCTTTTCTTTAAGTTTTTATTGAACTTAGAGACTTTTTTATCAAAAGCATCTTGGATAAAGTTTTCTAATTGGTCTTGAGATGAAAAATCTGCAAAATTCTTTTCGATTAGTTTATCTACCTTTTCATTAAGTTTTTTCTCTTCTTTTGCAGATAATCTTTGAGTGTTTTTTTCCTTGGCCATTTTATCATATCCTTTAGCAGTTTGTGTTTTTTCTTTTTAAAAGTTTTTAATTTAAGATTTATGGGTTGGATTATCCCATTTTATAATAGTTTTTAATTTAAGATTTATGGGGTGGTTTATCCCATTTGTGTCTTTTTTTACTTTTATCCCATTTTAATAACTGGCAATTGAATTTCAGTTATCATGTCTTCTTCATTTTCAACTTCAAATTTGTTTTTAATGTAAATTTCCTTAGGGGATCCTATAATATCATATTTGTTTTCTACAGAGTATTCTGCCATGATGTTATAGGTTTCTTGGATGTTATCTAAGCTTCCATAATGCATTCCAGATAATACTTTATGTTCAATGAGAGTCACTATTCTTATTTCTTCAGTTTCATCAGGGTCTAATTCTGGATTGATTGGAATTCCTACATCATAAACAACTTCGTTTTCTTTAACTGTTCTTGGATTATTATAGTATATGGCAAATAAGTCTCCAATGGTTTCAATCTCTTCAACTTCAATCCAACCGCTTAATTTACCAATCAAAACTTCCATATCATTTAAAGAACCTTTATAATTCATGATAGCTACTTTTTGGTCTTCTATTGTTTTTTCTATAATTTCCATGATTACACCTTAAGCATGATAATTAATATTTATTTTATAATTTTTAATTCTATTTATTTGTTTTTTGAATTTTAGGAGAAGTATTTTTTCAATTCTATTTATTTAATTATTTGAATTTTAGAGTTTTTTTTAATTCTATTATTTTGATTTTTTGAATTTATAGATTTTTTTTTAATTGCATAACAATCAATTAAACAAAATCACTTCAACTTCCTCTCCTTCCTCTAGCAATTCAGTCTGTTTAGAAACTTTTGTATATCCTGCTGCACTTGCAAGAGAGAAAATAGCTCCAGAATCCTTGAAAATAGGATAAACAGTATCTCCTTCAACTCTTACCAATTGATATTGCATTCTTCCAATCGGTGAATGGATTCTTCTTGCCAAAGTTCCTTTAACTGTTTTTTGCTCCTCTTCATCCTTAAATCCAGCTAATTTCTTAATTGCTGGAGCAACGAATACATTAAATATTACGATTGCTGAGACTGGATTTCCCGGAAGGCCAATGACTATCTTTCCATTTACCACTCCAAGAATGGTTGGTTTTCCAGGTTGGACTGTAATTCCATGGATATGAACTTCTCCAAGTTCGTCAAGAATATGTCTTATGTTGTCTCCAACACCTGCAGAAGTTCCTCCAGAGCATAATAAAATGTCACATTCTTCCAAGGAATCTTGAATTTTTGTTTTTAAATCATCATAAACGTCTTTAACAATGCCTAAGCATTCTCCTTCTGCTCCACAATTGTCAGTTGCAGCCTTAATCATTTCACTATTAACATCATAGATTTTTCCAGGCTTTAATTCTTCCTGATTAGTCAATAATTCATTTCCAGTTGAGATAATTCCAACTTTAGGCTTTTTATAGACTTCCACCTTATCTATTCCTTGAGCTGCTATCACACCTATTTTAGGAGGATTAAGAACTATCTTCTCTTCAAGGATTGTTTGTCCTTTCTTTACATCTGAACCCTTTTGGCCAATATCTTGGGTAGGTGTAACGCTTGTTAAAATTTCAATCTCATCTGCTTCAAGCTCGCTATTGTCTTCAGGCTTATTGCTGAATTCTACCATGACCACTGCATCTGCACCCTCTGGAATTGGTGCACCTGTACTGATTTCAACACATTTTCCAAGTTCAACAGTTTTATCGCTAAATGAACCTGCTTCTAAAAAGTCAATGACCTTAAGCCTTTTAGGATTTTCCTCATTAACACCGTAGCTGTCTTCAGCTTTAATTGCAAAACCGTCCTTCAATGATCTATTGAATGGTGGAAAATCAATTTCACTTTCGATTTTGCTAAATGTTATTCTATTGTTGCTTTCTGAAATATCAATGATTTCAGATTGTGGAGTATAGAGTTCATTAAATTTTTCATTAATGATTTCCTTTGCTTCGTCTACTCCTTTGATTTTTAAAAATTCTACACCCATTTTATAACCTTATGAATTTATTAATGCTTTTTATAATTATAATATGTTTTTCATTCTTTTGAATGCATTAACCTTTTTTATAATTTATAATAAGTTTTTTATTTATAATATGTATTTTAATATATATTAGATTATATATTTTTGTGTATATATTTGTGTAAAAATTTCATCAAAAAATTGGAAAGATTTATAAATTATCTTGTTAGTATTTATATTAAGAAATATATAATATATAATAATAAATTATTAACTTTGCTTTTAGACAATATTTTTATTTAAAAATTTTTAAATTAAAAAATTATTTTATAAAAATTATAATGCAAATCAGTATATTAATTTATTTCAAGACAAATTATTTTAATTTAAAAATTAGTATATTTAATATTTGTTTAATTTAATTCATAAATTATTAATTTATTATGAAAATGATGTGTTATAAATAATTTGGAGAATCTGTAGGAGGAGAATTTTTGAGTAAACCACAAAATAATCAACAACAAGAATATAGAAGAGTTCGAACTCCAAAAAAAGGTGAAATTCCTGGAGTAGTAGAACAGATTATGGGACATGGAAAAATTAAAGTCAGATGTGCTGATGGAAATATCAGAATGACACGTATTCCAGGTAAAATGAAAAAAAGAATTTGGATACGTGAAGGTGATGTAGTTCTTGTAAAACCATGGGATTTCCAATCTTATGAAAAAGCGGATGTAATTTGGAGATACACAAGAACCGAATCCAATTGGCTTGAAAGAAAAGGTTATTTAACTATGTAAATTCAGTAAATGCAATATTTACTTTTTTTACCTTATTTATCCTTTTTTTATTAAATATTATTTTTCTATTTATATCATTTTTCTGTTTTTATGTTTTCAAAAACTTTTTTTAGTCGAATTTTCTAATTTTAAAATGGTGTTTTTATGGAAGAAAATCCAAGAGTAGCTAAAGCTGATGCAGAAATTCAAAAATTGATTTCACAAAAGAGAATAAAGGATTCTGAAGATAGGAAGGTATCTAGTGAAATCTTTGACAAGGCAACATTGCAAGTCCTTTACAAATTAGCTAATCAAGGACATTTAGACGTTTTAAATGGTGCAATAAGTACTGGAAAGGAAGCTAATGTATTAAAGGGAATAAAAGAGGATGGTTCCATTGTTGCTGTAAAGATTTATAGGATAGCTACTTCTGATTTTAAGAAAATGCAATATTACATTGCAGGAGACCCACGTTTTAATGTTAGATCAAGCAATAAAAGACAATTGATTAACAATTGGGTTAACAAGGAGTTTCGTAATCTGACAAGGCTTAAGGATGCTGGAGTATATGTTCCAGAAGCAATAACCAGCTTGAACAATGTTCTAATCATTGAATTTATTGGTGATGAAGATGGCAATCCTGCACCAACTGTCAAGAACCTTCCCCCTGAAGACCCAAATGACTTTTATGAAAAGTTAGTGGATCAAATGGATAGGTTCATAAATAAGGCTCATTTGATTCATGGTGATTTGTCAAGTTATAATATTCTCAATTTTGATGAGGAACCTGTAATTATTGATGTTTCCCAATCTGTTGTGAAAGACCATATAATTGCAAATGAACTCCTTGAAAGAGACATGAAGAACATTAGCTTTGAATTTTCAAAGATGGGTGTAGATACTTCCATTGAAGATTTGACCAATCGATTGATAAAGGACTAATTGATATTTAATAGGAAAACACTAATTTGAATATTAGTTTTCAAATGCTCTTAGGAAATCTATTTTTTATAAATATTAAATAAATATTTTTAATGTTCCTAAAGGTTTCCATAGAGTGTTCTAATTAATTAAAATGTTTGTTTTAGATTTTTTTATCAAAATATTTATTAAATCTGATTATAAATATTAAATTATAACCTAAATTATAAATTAAAATATAACCTAATTTATAAATTAAAATAAAAACTAAATTATAAACTAAATTATAACTAATTTATAATTAATTAAAGATTAAATTTAGGATTAATCTAGAATTTATTTTGAATTAATTTAGAATTAAATTTAGAATTAATCGGATATTCAATAATTTATTTAAAGCTGTTTTAATCGACAGCTAAACGAAGTGAATTTATATTTAAGAATCAAAGAGGTGAATGAATTGCCGGAAACTGAATATCTTAAAGTTCCTGCAGATAGAGTAGGTGCTTTAATTGGAACAAAAGGTGAAACCAAACAATTAATAGAAAATGCAACCAATACTCATTTAGATATAGATAGTGAGGAATGTACCGTAGCTATTTATCCTGATGAAAATATGGAAGATCCTCTTGGTGTATGGAAAGCAAATCATATTGTAAAAGCTATTGCTCGTGGATTCAATCCTCGAGTGGCATTAAAATTAAATAAAGATGATACTTATTTGGAAATAATTAAATTGCCTTTGTATGTTGGAAAATCCAAAAAGGCTATGGCAAGATATAAAGGTAGGATTATTGGAAAAGATGGGAAAACAAGAGAAATAATTGTTGATATGGCTGAAGTGGATATGGCTATTTATGGAAAAACTGTTTCATTGATTGGTGAACTTGAAAATGTTATGGTCGCTAAAGAGGCAGTTGAAATGATTCTTAATGGATCAAGACATAAGTCTGTCTATTCATTTTTAGAAAATAAGAAAAACGAACGTAAAATGAAAGAATTTAAGGAAGTTGTTGGAATAGAAAGAGATGAGATTCAATTCCGTGATGACTTAGATTAAAAATAATTTTTTCCTTTTACTTTTTTTTAATTTTTTATTCTTATTTTCAAAATCACTTATCTTTTATTATTTATTCTTTATTTTTTCTTTTTCTTTTTTCACTAATTGTTTTTAATTATCTTTCGAATTATGGATTTTAATTAGATTATAACTTTTAATTAAATTATAGCTTTTAATTTAATTTTAGATTTTAATTAAAAATTTCATTTTTATTTAATATTTTAATAAATTTTTATTTTTACAATTTGAAAATGTTTTTATTGTTTCGAATCAATTTTCTTAATTAATTGTTATTTTTCATTAAAGATATATGTATGGTTTAACATTTTTATATTAAATTTTTTGATGGGATGTAATTTAATTATAGTTAGCCTATTTTTTTATGGTATGTGGTGAGATTTTTATTAAAATTTTTATACTAATTGAAAACTTTTATATACTTTCAAGTACATATGTATATATAGTGTTGTATTTACTATGGTTTTGACACACTTTTATAATTTTTTCATTATTACTTTGTCTAAAATTTTAGTAATTTTTTCATCTTTCTTTAAAAAATTTCCATAAAACTAATTATTGTTTAATTTTAATAAAATTTTCATTTTATTTAAAATGATTTTTATTAAATTTATAATTTTATTAATACATTACCATTTTAAAAATAATAATTTTATATATTTAATGAGGAAAATTTTTTATAGTATTATTATTTTAATTAATTTTTAAATTAATTAAAAATATGTAAAGGAGGTTTTATTTGTCTCAACAAGCACAAGAACTCTTTGAGAATTTTGACCAATTAACTCCATCAGAGTTCTTTAGAAAAAATAAACAGATGTTAGGATTTTCCGGTAAAATAAGATCTTTAACTATTGTATTCCACGAATTGATTACAAACAGTTTCGACGCTGCTGAGGAAGCAGGAATCTTACCGGAAATCAGAATTGATTTAAAGCAATTAGGAAAGGAACATTATCTTTTAAGGCATTCAGATAATGGTCCAGGTATTCCAGAAGAATTTGTAACTCAAGTATACTGTCAGATGTTTGCAGGTTCTAAATTCAGAAACATTCAATCAAGAGGACAACAAGGTTTAGGTTGTAGTGGTTGTGTGCTTTTATCCCAAATGACTACTGGTGAGTCTACCCATGTAATTTCCGGTTGGAAAGAAAAAGGTGAGCTCAAGGGAGTCAAAATGGAATTTAAGATGGATGTGAAAAACAATGTTGGGGATGTTATCAAAACAGAATATTTCACTCCAGAAAGCACTGGTGTTTGTATCCAGCTTCAATTCAAGGAAGTATCATACTCCTTAGCTGAACAAGGTGCATTTGAGTACATTCGTAGAACCATGATTGCTAACCCACATGCAAAAATTACCTTTAGAGATCCTAAAGGACATAAATACATCTTTAAAAGAGCAGCAGAAATTGTCCCTGTATTGCCTAAAGAAGTATTGCCTCACCCTAAAGGTGTAACTGCTGACGATATCACCCATATTGCAAAAGCCACTGATAAGAGAAACTACAAAAGCATGTTGACTACCAATTTGTCAAGAATGTCTGCTAAGAAAATTAAGGAGCTTGAAGAAATCACTGGTATTGATATGAAAAGACGTCCAAAAAACATGACTTGGGCAGAAGCGGAAGCTATGGTTGAAGCATTCAGCAAAATGAAATTCATGGCTCCTCCTACTTCAGGACTTATTCCTATTGGTGAAGAGCAAATTGAAAAGGGTATGAAATTAATCCTAAAGCCTGAATTCATCACTACAATTACAAGAAGCCCTGTCACCTATAAAGGTGGGGTTGCATTTATCGTCGAAGCGGGTATTGCTTATGGTGGAGATGCAGGTAGAATTGTAAATGAACAAAGAAAATCCGAGATTTTAAGGTTTGCTAATAGGGTTCCATTGACCTTTGATGCAGGAAGTTGTGCAATTACAGAATCATTAAGATCCATTGACTGGAGAAGATACGGTCTAAGGGATTTAGACAATACTCCACTAACCTTATTTGTAAACATCATTTCAACTCAAGTTCCTTATCTATCCACTGGTAAGCAAAGTATTGCACCAGAGCCAGAGATTGTTCATGAGATTAGACAAGCTACCATGAAAATTGCAAGGAAACTTCAAAGACATATCAGATCCAAAAAGGCTGCAAAGGAAAAAGCAATGAGATCCAAGATATTTGAAGATTATGTTCCTGTTATTATTGAAGAAGCAGCAGCACTTGCTGAAACTGGTGTTCCAGATTATAAACCGGTTCTTGCTAAGGTTACAAGAAGAGCATTAGCAGAATTGATGGGCGAAAAAATTGAAGAAGAGGAAGAAGAGGAAGATTACGTAGACTCCTTACTTGAAGAGCTTGACGAATTTGGTCATGTAGTAGACAAGGAACATTCAAGCCGTAAGGATAGGGTTCAGGAATCTGATTTGGATGAAGCATTATTTGATGATGAAAAGCCAAGAAAATCCAAAAAGGATGAACAATCTACATTATTTGACTTAGAAGACCAGGAGGAATGATTAGATGTCTGAAGAAACTACTACTCATAAACATACTCACAAAGAGCAAAGAAGACAATATACCTTTAATAAACTCAAGGCTTTTGGTCAGGAAATTATAGAAGACATTGAAAAAGAAAAAGTTCCTACCTTAAGAATTCCTTCCAGAGGAACTGGTAATATTGTATATGATCAAGATAAACGTTACTACATTCTTGGTGACAGATTTGGTAAAAGGTCACTTGGTAATGTAAAGCAAATCAGAAAATTAGGTCAAATGGTATATGTTGCTAATTTCTGTAAGGATTTGGTTTTAAGAGACAAAACCGCAACTATCAGGGAAATGTATTATATCTCAGAAGGTTGGGGTATTGAATTCAATAACCAGCAAGAGTCTAACATTGTAGGTGAAGACTTGGAAGTTGCATTAGGTGCTACCCGTGAAGATTTAGGATTAATGCCAGAGGAAGACGGTGCATCTGTATATGGTGACATTACCTTGCTTGATGGAGATTATGAAATCAACGCTTCAAGAGCTGGTAAATCAGGTTATACCATTTCTCCAACCATTGACCAAGTTGAACTATTGGATTGTGGCGCTGACTTTGTACTTGCAGTGGAAACCATGGGGATGTTCCACAGGTTAGTTCAAGAGGATGCTTATAAGAAATTCAATTGTTTGATTGTAGGACTTAAAGGTCAAGCTGCTCGTGCTACAAGAAGATTTATTAAAAGGGTTAATGAAGAATTAGGCCTTCCTGTATATATCTGTAACGACGGAGACCCTTGGGGATTCCACATTGGCCAGGTAATTATTTCTGGCAGTGCAAAATTAGCTCATGTAAATCATGATTTGGCTACTCCTGATGCTAAATTTATGGGAGTAACCGCTACTGACATCATTGAATATGATCTTCCAACTGATCCATTGAAAGATATCGACGTTTTAAGATTGAAAGAGCTTTCAAAAGACCCAAGGTATCAAACTGAGTTCTGGCAAACCGAAATTAAGAAAATGCTTAAGATAGGTAAAAAAGCAGAACAGCAATCTTTCTCCAAATATGGGCTTGAATATGTAGTAGATACATATTTCCCAGAAAAATTAAGACAATTTGGTCAATTATAATTAGATTAATTTTTTAATTAATTTAATTATTTTATTTTTTTTAATTATCTTATTTTAATTATCTTATTTTAATTATCTTATTTTTATTATTTTTCAAGTTTTTAATTTTAAACTATTTTTTTTAATCAGTATTTTACCGCTGTTTTTTTTTTTTAATTTTTAATTTAAACTATTTTCATCTGTATTTTTTTGTTTTAGATTTTTTTAATTTTTTAGATTATTTTTTTTTTTTCAATATTTTCAATTTCACGAAACATTTATATACTAAAAAGTTCAACTCTAATATAGGTATACCCTAATAGGTATATCAATTATTTTGGTGGTGTAATTTTGAAACAATGTATGGATTCTGATAATCTTCATAGAAGAATTAAAAAGATAATAGGTCAATTGAATGCAATTGATCGTATGATAGATGAAGATATTCCATGCGAGAATATCTTAATGCAAGTAAATGCTTCTAAATCTGCTTTACACAAAGTAGGTTATATTATAGTAGAAGGGCATCTTGAAAATTGTATTAAGAATGCAATTGAAGCTGGAGATAGTGATGAGGCTTTAAATGATGTCTCTACAATATTAGAATACTATTCAAGAATATAGGTTAAATTCTTTATGGTTTTAGAATTTTTTCATAAAGAATTTAATCTATTTTTTTTCAAATTTGTCGTATACCCATAAGGGTATACCTATACTTCATAAATTAATTTTTATGATTCGGTTGAAATCAATTAAAATATTTCCTAAAAAGAATTCAGGATTTATTATTTTAAAAGTTAGGAGGGTATAAAATGGATATGCTAAAAGTATTGCAATGGATTATATTGATTTTTGTATTTTATATTTTTATCTTTTATCTGTTCTTTAGAATAATATATCGAAAATTTAAGGAAAGAAATAGAGACTCAAGAGTAGAAATGCAAAGCTCTGATGAATCAAAAGTAAAAATAGAAAAACCAGATGAAATAATTCTAAAATCAAAAAATATGCTTTAAATTTCTAATAATTTTTTTATCTTTTTTATTTAATTCTTTTTTTTATCATTTTTTAATTCTTTTACTAATTCTTTTACTAATTCTTTTAAAAATTCTTTTTTTATATTTTTAAATTCTTTTTATGTTTTTTTATTATGTACTTTTTTTAATTTTCAACACAATCTTAATTTAGAAAATTTTATTATTAGTTAAAATATATAATTATTTATTAAGATGATATCTTAGACTCCTTTTATTTAAATTTGTTTAGGGGGAATAATATGGACAATGGAGATTGCAAGCTTTTAAAAAGTCTCATTGGAAAAATTAATGATTTTTCAAAAAAATCTTCTAATATCTTAAATAAAGATTCTGCACCTTTATGGAACTATGCAAAAGAGAATTATAATGTAACTCTTGATTCTATTTTATTTAATGATATACTTCTTTGGTTAAGCTATTTAGGTCTTAATGATGGGGAAATCAGTGATGATGAGTTGAATTTCATTAATTACATTTTAGACATAAACTTCTCTAAAGATGATCTTTTAAATAATTTATCATCTGATTCCTTTGATGATTATGAAGACTCCTTGCCTTCATCATTCATTGTTTTTTATGAATTTGACAAATATGTTAAGGAAAACAGGAATCCTAACTCTGGAGAGATAGTTGAATCATTATTTAACATTTATGGGGGAATAGGTCAACAATTCCTTAATTTGGAAGACAATTCAAATAATGATTCTAGCAAAGATTCAGATGATGCTTCTAATAATTGTGGTGATTTGAAAACTGCTTTTGATAATTATATGATTAATTTAAGACGTAATTTAGATGATTTAAAGACTTATAATTATCAGCTTATGGGCAATGCATTGAACACCGAATTATTGGAAGATATAATTAATTATGATAAGTTTAAGGATGTAATCTCAAAAGAGAATTTAAAGATTATCAATGATGATATGTTTGCTGATGGATCTTCATTTAACACTGATTATATGGATGTTTTAAATGACATATTCTCCAGCAAAAAACTTGATGAAAATGATGGTGATGAGTCAAAATATGACTTGGATAATAATTCATTGAATAAATTTAAAAAAGGTTTAGACAGTGTACCTGACGCTTTTAAAAATAATCAAAATTCAGATGCCAATGATGAAAAGGATGCTGAAACTAAGGCAGAAGAGGAAGCTGAAGAAACTGTTGAAGAAGAAAGCTTAGAGGATATTTTAGCAAAATTAAACAATCTGGTTGGTCTTGAAAATGTTAAAAGTGATGTTAATTCCTTAATAAACCTTATTCAGATTAGAAAAATCCGGGAAGAAAGAGGCATAAAGCAACCGGACATGTCTTTGCATTTGGTATTTTCAGGTAATCTAGGAACTGGTAAAACAACTGTTGCCAGATTGCTTGCTGAAATTTATAAGAAAATTGGATTATTGTCTAAAGGTCATTTGGTTGAAACTGATAGAAGTGGTCTTGTCGCAGGTTATGTAGGTTAAACTGCAATTAAAACTAGAACAAAAAGTAGGGGAAATACTACAAGAAGGAATGGGTTATGTAGGTCAAACTGCAATTAAAACTCAAGATAAGATCAAAGAGGCAATGGGTGGAATCTTATTCATTGATGAAGCTTATGCACTATCCTCAAAAGGTGAAAATGATTTTGGTGAAGAGGCTATTGACACCATTCTAAAAGCTATGGAAGACAATCGTGATGATTTTATCGTTATAGTGGCAGGTTATCCTCAGCTGATGGACGACTTCTTGCATTCCAATCCAGGTTTGGAATCAAGATTCAATAAGCATCTCTTCTTTGAAGATTATAATCCTCAGGAATTGTTTGACATATTCGTTTCTATGGAGGAAGAATCAAATCTAAAGCTTGATAAAAAGGCAGAATCCTTCTTAAAAGGTCATTTTGAAGATGTTTATAAATGCAGAGGAGATAATTTTGCAAACGGAAGATATGTCAGAAACATTTTTGAGAAAGTTCTTTCCAATCAAGCAGATAGGTTGGTGAATATTGAAGACATATCTGATGATGACTTAAACACTTTAATCATTGAAGATTTTGATGATTGCTTATGATTTTATGAGGTAAATTGCTAAATTTTTAAATTTATAATTGTTGTTTGCTTATTATTGGGTAAAATTGCTAAATTTTTAAATTTATAATTGTTGTTTGCTTATTATTGGGTAAAATTGCTAAATTTTTAAATTTATTATTGTTGTTTGCTTATGATTTTATGAGTTTAATTGCTAAATTTTTAAATTTATTATTATTGTTTTCTTATAATTTTGCGAAATTAAATAGACAAATATTTAAATCTATACTTTAAATTTATAATTATTGGGGAATTTTTTTAACAATTGCTAATTTTTATAATATTTATTGAATTTTTTGTTGGGGATAACATGAAAATAAAGAATATTTTAATAATAAGTTTGTTTTTCTTACTTATTTTAACATTGGGGGCTGTTAATGCATCTGATGATATCCCATCCAATGGATTGTCAGTCAGTTTAGTCGATGGAGACGTTCAAGAATCTTCCATTGATGATCTTGGACTTATTGAAGAAAAAACAGTCATATCTGATGATTCCTGTGATGAAATTCTTGATGCAGAGGAAAATGTCCCTATTCAAAAAATGCAAGATGAAACTGAAGTCGCTAATCAAGATGAAATGGAAGACAGCAATCAGGTAATACAAGCAAAATCTGATGATGTAATCACACAAGAAGAACCAGTGGATCCAGTTAGCTCTTCTAAAGTTAATTCAGTTATTAGCCCTGTAAGCAATTTGGTGGCTAATGGCAAATATTTTTACATATACTTGAAAGATGAATTAGGCAATAGATTGGCTAATCAAAAAGTTTCATTTGCAGTTAATGGAAAGACATATAGTGCAGTAAGCAATGCACAAGGAAAAGCATGGTTTAAGGTTAATTTAGCCCTTGGAACTTATCCTTTGAAAATTACTTATAATGGTGATGAAAACCATAGTGCAGTTATAAAATCCTTGAATTTATATGTTCCAAGAGCAAGTGCAATTAGCATTGGAAATGCAAAGCTTTTAACAAATGGTTATCTGAGGATTTATCTTAGATGTGAAAATCAATCACTCATTGGAAATAAGGTTCTACAGATTACTGTTAATGGCAAGCAGTTCAATAAAACCACAAATAAGGAAGGAATAATGATATTCAAGCCTAAAGCAGGTACTGGAGTGATAAACATATCTGCTGTTTTTAATGGAAACTCAAAAATTGCTCCATCTTTAGCAAAGAAAACTATTAAAGGTGTTGTGGGAGATATAAAAAGCCCTTATAAGAATAAGATTCCATTAGTGAATGGCCGTCCAGATGTAGATGTATTAGGGGGAAATTATGCTCTTGCTAATGGACAAATGATCTACTCTCTAAATAAGTCACAATATTTAAGTGTTATTAGAAGAGAAGTTACTGTTTATTTTTAAATAACAAGCTTTCAAAGTACACTTTCTTCCAATCTAAATGGGCACCTACTTTGAATCATATCATTTACCGTAAAAAGTGGAATGTGATTGAAAGGGCACTTAATACCAAAATAGTTAAAATGAATAAAAGAGATTATTGGCCTCAAATCACTGTATCCTTAAAATGCAAATCCTACACATACGCTGAAGTGAGAGATGAACAGAATCTTGTTTATTCATGTGGTCCTACATCAAGCAGCATGTGCAGTCAAGTTTTAAGAAATTATGTATGTGAAAGTTATTTGGTAAAGCTTTCTGGTGCTAGGAGAGGCTATGGATCCCATCCTGATGGTCTTAAAAGAGCATTGGAGAAAAATCATTTTAAATGTTCATTTTATTATAAAAGTGGCATAAATGATGCTTTTAAAGAACTTAAAAAAGGAGGGGGCTGCTTTAATATTCCATATTCGAGGTCACTATTTGGCGATTGTAGACATTAGCAAAGACGGTAAAAATGTCTTGATTTCAAATTCAAGAGGAGAATACAACGGTGGAGCTGATAAAATGCCGACTAAATGGCTAACTGTCAAATATGTGAAATCAAGATTTGCCAATGACACTCCTGGTTTGATTGTCAGACTTAACTATTCTTTAACTGCTAATGTCAAAAGAAATGTAGGGAATTTCTATTCAAGCATGGGTACCAATTGGGCTCGCCATAATACAAATGAAAGAATCCCTCATATTGGAAAATAAGGGATTTTCATTTTAAAATTAAGAATGTTTTAGGTTGTTGTTTTATGATCGATTTTGATGAATTGTCAGTTAAGATTAATGATTTAACTAAGGATTATAAGAATTTTGAATTTAAATACATTGACACAAAAACCATTGTGGTTGAGCCATGGACAAGACTAAAATGTCAATTTGGCTGTCCTAATTATGGAAAAACTCTTGTATGTCCCCCTTACGCTCCTAAGGCTGAGGAGTTTATAGGTATGGTGAATTCATATAAAACAGCAATCCTATTTCAGGTCAGTTTAGCTTCCATTGAAGATGATGTTGGAGGAATAAGCAAGATATCCTGTGATATTGAAAATCTTTGTGCTCACTTTGGATATTATAAGGCATTTGGAATGGGAGCAGGCCCATGTATGATCTGTCATTCAAAAGGAGAGGAATGCAATTTGGATGAATGCAAATATCCAAATCAGGCCCGTCCCTCTGGTGAAGCCTGTGGTGTAGACATTCATAAGACAATAGAAAATAATGGATATGATATTTTAGGAATTGATAAGGAAAATGACAGCTATTTCTGTTATGGCATTGTTTTACTGGAATGACTTCTATGTTTAATGGTTTTAAGATTTTTGAATTTTTTAATCCTAAATTTTTTAAATATGATATTTAGTTTTTTAATCAGAAATTTCTTAAATAAGATATTTTAGTTTTTTAGTTTTTTTATTTTATATTTTAGGGGGTGAAAAAAATGGAATTAGATAATAATAAAACAATAATTATTGTTGTTGCCTTATTATGTGCAACTTTTGTTATAGGCATATTCATTTACTTGAATTCTGGCAGCGATTTGAATTTATTTGCAGAAAAAGAACCTATGCATATTATAAACGCTAGCTTTTCAACAGACCATTCTTTAGATGCAAAGACTGTTTGCACTATAAATGTAGGATCCAATCATTCTAATGAAAACATCTCTGTGGATATTCTATATAGCAGAGATGGAAAAAACTTGAATGATGGTGATAAGTCTACAAAAACAGTCGGTTCTGATGGCAGCGTTGTATGTGAAAGCAAGGATTCATTTGCCAAATATCCTGACCGTGCAATTGTAACCCTTTATGATATGGAAGGAAATGTGTTGGATAGTGCAGATGTCAAATTGGCTACTGATGACAGTACACAAGTTGCTGTTGGAAATGGCACTGTAACTGCAAAGGCAATTACTAAGGCAGAACATTCTGCATCCAGTGCTTCTAGCACTTCCAGTTCTAATAACAATGGGGTTACAGAATGGGTAGAAGATTTAGACCTTTCTGATAAGGCAGGATATGACTGTCATGTTTACATACATCACAGAAGCGATGGAACTAAATATTATATTGATGAAGAAGGAAAGAAACATTCAGCTCCTGAAAGTCAGGAATGGGTGTTCTAATTTTTCTTTTTTATTTCATTTACTTTTTTTTTAATTTTCTTTTATTTTTTCCTTTTTTTAGTTTTCATTTACTTTATTTTATTTTCTTTTATTTTTTCCTTTTTTTAGTTTTCATTTACTTTATTTTATTTTCTTTTATTTTTTCCTTTTTTTAATATTATAATGGTGGAAATCAATTAAAATAGGACTAATTTATTTACACTGATTTCTTTAAAAAGGATTGTAGATTAAATATTAAATTATATATAGATTAAATAATAAAACTTAAATTATATAATTAAAGTTGTTAAAACTTTTAAACAATTAATTATAATTTTATATAACTTAAAAATTTTAAAGTTTTAAAACATTTTTTATAAATGATTTTTAGCTTTTCAAAATTTAATTCTATTAAGGAAGTTTAAAAATGAAATCTGTAGCTATTAATGGATTTGGAACTATTGGTAAAAGAGTGGCTGATGCTGTAGCTGCTCAAGATGATATGAAAATTATTGGTGTAAGTAAGACCAGACCAAACTTTGAAGCAAAAACTGCAGTGGAAGAAAAAGGTTATCCTTTATACATTGGAATTCCTGAAAGAGAAAATCTCTTTAAGGAAGCAGGAATTGAAATTGCAGGTACTGTTGAAGATATGGTTCAAGAAGCGGACATTGTAGTTGACTGTACTCCAGGAAACATCGGTCCTCAAAACCTTG
This sequence comes from uncultured Methanobrevibacter sp., assembly GCF_902769175.1. Classification (GTDB taxonomy): domain Archaea; phylum Methanobacteriota; class Methanobacteria; order Methanobacteriales; family Methanobacteriaceae; genus Methanobrevibacter. Next base: position 57,036 of record NZ_CACXNW010000002.1, on the reverse strand, counting down.
AAATGTATAAGAAAGCTGGTGTAAAAGCTATTTACCAAGGTGGAGAAGATCATGAATTAACTGGATTGTCATTTAACTCCTTCTCTAACTATGATGATTCATTTGGTGCTGACTATGCTAGAGTAGTATCCTGTAACACCACTGGTTTAACCCGTACTTTACACACCCTTAATCCATTAGTGGATATTAAAAAGGTTCGTGCTGTAATGGTTAGAAGAGGATCTGACCCATCTGAAGTTAAGAAAGGTCCTATTAACGCTATTGTTCCTAACCCTCCAAAAGTGCCTTCTCACCACGGTCCTGATGTACAGACTGTAATGAAAGGCATTGATGTAACTACTATGGCTTTACTTGTTCCTACCACTTTAATGCACCAACACAACCTTATGGTTGAAATTGGCAATGAAGTCACCAATGATGAAGTCATTGACGTCCTTGAGAAACGTTCCAGAGTTATGGTGGTTGAAGCAGCAGCTGGCTTAGACTCAACTGCAGCTCTTATGGAATATGCTAAAGATTTAGGAAGAAGCAGAAACGATTTATATGAGATTCCAGTATGGAAAGAATCCATAAACGTTGTTGACAATGAATTGTTCTACATGCAAGCGGTACACCAAGAATCTGATGTAGTCCCTGAAAATGTAGATGCTATTCGTGCAATGTTGGAAATGGAATCTGACAATGAAAAATCCATTGCTAAAACCAATAAGGCAATGGGAATTTTTTAAATCAATCATTTTAAATTAAATAGGAATTTCTATTTAATTTCTTCTTTTTTTATCTTTTAATTTATTTTTTTAATATTTTTTTAATTTATTTCATTGTCTTGAATTATTCAAGATTTATGAAGTATTTTTATCATACTTACTGTTTATGGTGTTTTTATGAAAGATAATGTTATTTTTGGTCCAGCTGGAAAACCAATTGATTTTAATGGAAAGGCATTTGAATCTCCTAAGTTCTTAGGCCCTCTTGGATTGTACGCTTTTGAATACCAATCAACATATGGGGTTAGAATAGGAGAATCCTCTGCACTTAAGCTTAGAGACTGTGCTGATGAATATGGCGTTTTAATGTCAATGCATTGCCCATATTATATCAATGTATGCTCTAAAGAAGAGGAAAAAATTGATTCTTCCATTGAAAGGCTAGTTCAATCTGCAAAGGTTGGGGAATTCATGGGAGCTTATAGGCTTGCATTCCACCCTGGTTTTTATTCCAGCAGAAAGCCTGAAGTCTGTATGGATTTGGCTAAAAAGACTTATGCAAGACTTTTGGAAAGGTGTGAAGAAGAGGGAATAGAAAATTTCACTTTTGCACCTGAAACATCTGGGAAACGTTCCCAGTTAGGAAATGTTGACGAAATCATTGAAATGTGTGCAAGCTTTGACCATTTTGAGCCGACTATTGATTTTGCTCATGTTCATGCGAGAGGAAGGGGAATTTTAAATAAAAAGGAAGATTACAATTGCATCTTTTCAAAACTTGAAGACAATTTGGATATTGATAGATTGCATTGTCATTTCACTACAATTGAATATACTGACAAAGGTGAAAAAAAGCACCATACTTTAGCTGAAGATGATGAATATGGTCCTCACATTAAGGATCTTCTATTGAATTTAATTGAAAACGATTGGAAAGCCACTATCATTTGTGAAACACCTTTGATAGATCAGGATGCTTTACGAATGAAGCAGCTTTATGATACTTTAATTTAACCATTTAATCTTTTGGGGGGATAAAATGAGGAATGCTTTAATAAAAGAATGATGTTACTGTCAATGCTTTTAATATTCTTTTTAAGTATTGCAATGGTATCTGCAGCAAGCGACTTAAGTGCAGATAATTCTATTTCTTCACCTGAGGATTTGAAAACTGATTTAATCAGCACTTCAAATGAAGAGATTTTAAATGAGGATGCTGATGCATTAACTGTCTCTGCAGAGGAAGATGACTTTAATGAGGATGATGGCCCATTATCTGTGTCTGCAGAAGATGATATATTTAATGAGGATACTGATGCATTAAGTGAAAATCAGAATAAAAATCTAAGTGAAAATTCAGATGATTATATTTTAAATGATGACCCTGATGATGTTGAGATTATTGTTAATTGCCCTGCTATTGTAGATGAGAATAGGTAAATTTAACTATTGGAGTATTTGATGGAGAAAGTCCTTATGTTCTTTGTGATGTGGACCTTTATCTCAATGACCGCTTTGTACAGAAATACATTGTTGATGATGATGAATATCCTATCACTGTTGAGAATTTAGCTCTTGGCAAGAATACGATTAAATTCGTTTATGGAGGAAATCAATTTTATAATCCTGCCACTAAAGAGCTTACTGTCACATATGCCCATAGAAAGCCATTGTTTTTAGAAATTGCTGCTCAAAAATATGATATAAAAGTTGAAGAGCAAGTACAACTTATCTTTAATGCAAGTTCTTTAGACGGACCTGTAGATGATATAAACATAAGCCTTTATATCAATGATGTTTATAAGGGTGATTTTAATGTAAAGGTGCTTCTTTCCTTTTATGCTTTAGGTGAAGGCAGTTATAACATCAAAGCAGTTTTTGCAGGAAATGAGAATTACACTCCTGCAGAATCATCTGTCATTACAGTCAATGCAACTAAAAGGGATGTCAATATAACTGGCAATGTGGATGATGATGACATCTCAATCGATGAGGAATCTCATTTGACTTTTAATGCTAATGACACTCTTGATTCTGCAATTCTTGATGTTTATGTAGATGATGAAAAAGTGGGTACAGTAAACATTAATGAGACTTTCACTTTCACCGGTATGGATGTAGGGGATCATTCCCTTTACTTTGTATATGCTGGCAATGCCATATACAATAATTTCACTACTGAAACTGTTCATATCAGAGTCAATAAGATAAATCCTGTTATTATAGTTAATCTTAATGAAAATAATGTGGAAATAGGTCAATCTGCAGTATTTGAGGTTTACAGTCTAGACTCTGGTTTTACCTGTGACCTTGATGTCTATGCAGATAATGTAAAAGTAGGTACAACACATATTGGTGAAAATTATTCATATGTCTGTGACAGCATAGGAGTTCATGCCATTTACTTTGTTTACAATGGAACCGACAGATATGATTCATACACTACTGATTCAATTCCTTTTACCGTATACACAAATACCAAAATTCAAATCGATGTAATGGATATTGTCTATGGACAAGATGCTAAGATAAACGTTAAGATAACTGATTTAAACAATAGTTTATTAAACAAGTTATTCAATGTTAGTTTATGTGAATTAGGCTCTTTAAATCCATTTGTCCTTAATTATACTGTAATGTCTTATGATTCCAGAATTCTCAGTGGTTTAAGAGCAGGCAATTATAGTATTGTGGCAAGTTTCATTGGAGATGATTTATATAAAACCTCTACTGCCCTTTATGAATTCAAAGTAATGGAAAAACCTCTTGTAGTAAATGCCACCATAAATGTCAGTGTAGAAAGGAATACTGTTTTCATTGATCTTAAAGACTTAGATGGCAATCCTATAGTCCATGCAAATGTTGAAGCAATAGTCAATGGTGAAAAATCTAGCTTGCAAACAGATGATGAAGGAAAGGCTAATTTAACTATCTCTGATGACAGTACCATCATAGTTAACTATACTGATAATAATGGTTTGAGTGTTAGTGATAAATTGGCTGTTTTCTATCAAAATCCTGGATTAAGAAAAGGGACTAAAATCATTTTTGAAAATTTATATACCACTGCTATAGACTATAACAACGATGGTCGTGTTGGAGAATTCTTCAAATGGAGATTAGTGGATGAGGATGACAATCCATTGCCAAATGTTCCAATGAAAATCGGATTTAACGGTGTAGTTTACGATTATGAGGATGGAATTGTTACTGATGGAGAGGGTTATGCACAACTTCAAATCAACCTTGGTTACAAAGGAGTTTACACCTTTGCAATCTGCTTCCTTGGAAATGACAGCTACAATGCATCCTTTGTTGTTGCAAAAATCGATGTAAAAACACAAACACCAAGCTTAACAGTTCCTAGCAAATCCTATACTGCAAGTGCAAAGACAAAAACATTGTCTGCAACCTTTAAATCAAACAAAGGAACATTAATTCCTAATAAGAAGGTCACTTTCACCCTTAATGGAAAAACATACTCTGCAAAAACAAATTCAAAAGGAGTTGCAACAGTTAATGTAAGTTTAACTAAAAAGGGAACTTACACTTTCACAGCTAAATATGCGGGGGATAGTACATATTCAAGCATTAACAAAACAGCTAAATTGATTATAAGATAGTTTTTTTTTAAAAAAAAGGATAGTTTGCTATTCTTTTTATTTTATTCATATTTTTTTTATAGTTTCATTTATTTTCTATTCTTTTATTTTTTCTTATTCTTTTATTATTTTATTCTTATATTATTCTTTCATTTATTCTCTAATTCTTTTATTTTTCCATTATTATTTCATTCTATTGGATCTTTTTCTATTTTTCATTTTTTCCATATTTAAATAATTTTTTTATAATATTTCCTTTAATGAAAATATTTAAATATGGTTAGAAATATAATAATTAATCTAATAATTAAATAAAATTTATTTAAAATTTTAAACAGTTAACAATTTAAATTTTAACAATGATGTGATAAATGTGAAATCTGAAAATAAAAGTTCAAATAAAAAGAAATCCGAAGTTTCCATTATAAATAAACCTAATTTGGTTGAGAATGAAACTAAAGTTCTTGTATTGGAAACTGCAGGTTATCCATTTAATTTTGGTCTTTTGGAAGGGCATAATTTAGAGATATCCGATAAGGTTCTTTTTGAACAGTATGCAATAGATCAATGGGGAGGAACAAGTGTAAAGACAGGTTCTTATCTTTTTGATCAAAAGATCATTCCAGACTTTGCATTTAAGATCATTACTGCATATCCTGAAGATTCCATTATCGGAGAAAACACTTCCATAACAATAATCACTAATGATGAAGAAAAGACTGATAATGTAAAAAGAGTCAAATCCAATGTTTTCTTTGATGATGTAGTAGGTCAGGAAAATGCCAAAAAGAAATCAAAGCTGATTTACAAGTATCTTCAAGACCCTGAGAAATTCGGCAATTGGGCTCCTAAGAATGTTTTGTTCTATGGTCTTCCTGGAACTGGAAAAACCATGCTTGCAAAGGCGTTGTCAAATGAATTGAACATTAACTTATTTTTAGTCAAGGCCACATCCTTGATTGGAGACCATGTTGGAGATGCAGCAACCAAGATTCATGAATTGTATGAAACTGCTTTGAAGTCAGCTCCGTCTCTGATTTTTATTGATGAGATTGATGCTATTGCATTGCATAGGTCATTCCAATCATTAAGGGGAGATGTATCTGAAATTGTAAATTCCCTTTTAACTGAAATGGATGGAATCAATCCAAATGATGGTGTAGTAACTATTGCAGCAACCAATAATCCTTCAACTATTGATTTTGCAATTAGAAGTCGTTTTGAAGAGGAAATTGAATTTAAATTGCCAAATGATATTGAAAGAAGGGAAATCATCCAATTGAATCTTAACACTTATCCATTAAACTATGATTTGGACATTGAAAAATTAGTCAAGCTTTCCAAAAGGATGTCTGGCAGAGACATTAAGGAAAAAATATTGAAAACAGCTCTCCATAATGCAATCATCAATGATAAGGAAACAGTAACATTGGATGATGTTTATTTTGCATTAAAGTTAAATAAATATAAAAAAGAAGAAGTTAAAGGAATGTTTGAATAAAACATTCTCTTTTAATAATTTTTAAAATAGTTTTTTAGCCTTTTTGACCTTTTTGGCCTTTTTTTGCTTTTTTTTTTAATCTTTTATTGATCTATTTCTAAAATCACTTTTTTTTTAAAGTTTTAATCTTAATCTACTTTTAAAATAGTTTCACATATTCTTATGAACTCTTCGTCATTGTTTTTTGCAGTTTTTCTAATGTTTTCGGAAATGTCATAAAATATCTTATTGACAATTGACTTAGTCATCTTATCTATGGTTTTTATATCCTTTGCATCTACCTTATTTAGTTTAACTATACCTTTTTGACTCTCACGTTGTCTTATCTCTTCCATAGACTCTCTTAAACTACCAAGTAATGCATTTATTTCAATTAAATTGAAGGATTCTTTAAGCAAATCAAACTCATTTTCAATTATCTTTTCCGCTTCTATAACTTCCTTTTCACGAAGCTTTTTATTTTTTTCTGCAATGCCTCTTAAATCATCAATGTTGAACAAGTCAATTCCTAATTCTTTAACATCCTCTTCAATGTCTCTTGGATTTGCAATATCGATGAAAATCATTTTTTCAGGTATCTTTTCATTAAATACCCTTAATAATCTTTCTTTATTTACAATTGGGTGAGGTGCACCTGTGGAACTTATTACAAGATCTGCATTAGTCAATTTTTCTTCTAAATTATCAAAAAGAATTGCTTCTCCATCAAGTTCCTCAGCTAATTTAATTGCTTTATAATATGTTCTGTTTGCAACAAAAATGGCTTTCAAGTTCTTTTCAGCTAATGCCTTTGCTACAAGGGTTCCCATCTTACCTGCACCTATTACAAGAACATGCTTGTCCTGCAAATCTCCAAGATGCTCTTCTGCAAGGTCAACTGCTGCAGAACCGATTGAGATTGATCCTTGATTGATTTTGGTCTTGTTTCTTACAACTTGGCCAACATGAATTGCCTTTGTAAAGACAGCATCTAATTTCTTGCCGCAATGGCCTTCCCTTTCGCTTTTCCTTTTGGAATCCTTAACTTGGCCTAAGATTTGGTCTTCGCCGATAATCATGGATTCAAGACCTGAAGTCATTCTGAATAAATGCAATACTGCATCGTCATTATACTGAATTATGATATATTTGTTTTCACAATCCAAGTCCAAGTCTTTGCAATCATCTGTATAAAGGAAATATTCATATCTATTGCATGTATTGATTTCAATATATTCTTTTATGTCTATTTCTTCTTTTATTGCAGAAAACAATTTTTTTAAGTCTTTTGAAACTTTTTCCATAGTTTCTATATCTGCAAGAGTATGGTCTACACGTATATTGATTATCAATTTTGATTCTCCTTTATTTTTTTGATAAGTTAAGTAAATATTTTTTTATAGCTCAGAGTTTATGAGGTTTTCAGCAAGTTTCTTAGCTTCGTCTAATTTATTTTCCTTTAAGCAAATCCTTATTTCTTCATTATTTAGAATGCTTTCCAGATAATCTTTTCTTAGCTTTTGCTCATCTATTTTTTCTTTTAAGAGTTTTCTTGCATAGTCTTGAAGCTTTATTTCTAAAATATCCTCTTCAGTGATTATGGATTGGATTTTCTTTCTCAATTCTCTTGCCATTAAAGGACTTTGCCCATTTGTATAAATTGATATTTCTATATCATCTATTAAAAAAGTAGTTGGTGCTATTATATTTCCCTTTTCTGGCTTGTCTGCTCGGTTTATTAGTTTTCCTTGACTGATTGATGCTATGTATTCGCATAGCTTTTCATCACCGCTTGCGGTAATCACTATGTCGCTCCATTTAACCATATCCTCAAGGTCTTTTAAGGGTGTTAATATGGCACCTTTTTTAGTTAATTCATCATCAATTGAATTTCCTGCTAAAATGACATTGGCACCTTTATCTAAAAAGCGATGTGCTCTTCTAGTAGCCACTTCGCCAGTGCCTAAAATGAAAACATTCTTGTTTTCAACTTCAAAAAAGAGAGAAGTCAATCCCATATTATCACATGATTATTTTGAATTATCCAATTGATGGAACGTTTTGAAAGATTATTTCTTTTCCAATTCTTTAAGCTTAAGTAATTTTACAGCCATTCTTAAGTCATTATTACAGTCTGCAAGGACCTTTTCAGCTTCAGCTTCACTAATGTCAAAGGTTTGTGAAAGTGCAAAGACTGCTTCATTTGATGTAGGTGGTGTTCCTGCATTTAATATAACTTCTGATAATTGCTTTTTCAAATCCATATATTCCTCTTCACTCATGCCTATTTGGTTTAAGGTCATGTCTCTTAAAGGACAAGGTTTTGAAGTTTTGCAGCACCATACTAAAGAACCGAAGCAAGTTGCTGGTCCTTCTCCTAATCTTGTTTCACTTGCAAATTTTTGTTTGATGTCTAAGAATTCTTGAGGAGTCAATCCAACTTCTCTTAAAGCTCCCATGATAGGGCAAGGTTTTACTGGAGGACAACAGAATGCGAGTCCTCTTACATCTCCTCCTCTACAAATATGTGACGGTGAATTTTCCCATACCATAATTTTTCCTCTAATTTTTAGTAAATAATTTAATGAATATTAATAAATTTTATTTAATTAATATTATAACATTATAAATTTTGTTTGTTTATATTAATATAAGTTTTTAAAAAAATTTAGAAATTTGAATAAAAATAGTTTAAAAAGTTTAAAAAAATTATTTACAGAATATATTCATTTAAAAAAATAATGATTCCTGTATTGGAATAAAGTTAAAATTTTCATTTAAAAAAATAATGATTCCTGTATTGGAATAAAGTTAAAATTTTCATTTAAAAAATAAGAATTTATGTATTGAAATAAATTTAAAAATAAAAAATAGTAAATAATTTAAATAAAAAAAAAAAGAAAATTAAAAGATTTTTACCAAAGTATCAAATGAAAATATTTTGGTCAAGGTTTTTTGGCCGAAGGCCAAAAAAGCTTGGGTTAATGGTCTTTAATCATATCTGCTTTTTCTTCACCAGTTAACTCTGCAACGATTTCTTCTGGAGTTCCAGTACTGAGGAGTTTTCCTCCTCTCATTAGGCTTGCCTTATCACAAACATCTAATACGAAATCCATATCGTGAGAAATAATTACAAAGGTTTGGTCCAATTCATCTCTTGCTTTTAAGATGGAATTGGTTACAATGATTCTTGTAACTGGATCCATGGTACCTGTTGGTTCGTCTAATACTACAATATTAGGTTCCTTAATGAGAACTTGTGCAAGAGCTACTCTGTGTCTTTCTCCTCCACTTAACTCATCTTGCCATTTGGATAAAATGCTCATGGATTTTTCCTTTTCAAATCCTACGGTTTCAAGGATATGTGCCGCTTTGATTTTTGCAAATTCTGCAGGTAAGTTTAAGCTGATAGCATCAGTTAAGTTTCCTAAAATGTCTCTGTGAGGATATAATGAGTATTCTTGGTGTAATAAACCTAAGTATGGAGTTACACGGCCTCTGTTTAATGGGCCTGGCTTTTTCATATCAATCCAATCATCACCTAATTTAATTTCAAGCTCTCCAGCACTTGGTTCAGTTAATCCAATCATCATTCTGGTTAATGTGGTTTTACCTGATCCACTAAGACCTACAATACCATAGATTTCTCCTTGGTTGATTGTTAAGCTTACGCCGTCTACAGCCTTAACCACTCCTCTTTCAATTGAGTAGTAATGTTTTTTGATGTCTTTTACTCTAATGATTTCTTCGGTGTGCTCAACTTTTTCCACTCTTTCAGCTTGAGGAACTGTTTCAAGGAATTTTGGAACGATGACATCTGGGTGACCATGTTCAATGATTTCTCCATTGTCTAACCATATTGCATCGTCAGCTAATTGATTCATAACTTCTGGCCAGTGGGAAGTGATTACCATACTGATTCCCTCATCCTTTACACCTTCAATCAAGGTTTGGTGAAGTTTTTCAGCGGTTTGTGGGTCTAAGGTACCTGTTGGTTCGTCTGCTAAAAGCAACATTGGATTTTTAGCCAATTGTCTTGCAAGCAATACCCTTTGCTTTTCTCCTCCACTTAAGTCACGAGCAATGTGAGTAACCCTGTGACTCATTTGAACCATTTCCAATAAGTCAATAGCGTTGTAAATATTCTCTTCTTCGTATCTGCCTTCGTCACCCATTGCATTCAATACGTTTTCAATTACACTTTGTTCATCGTATAATGCAAAGTTTCTTTGAAGCATGATGGAAATTCTTCTTCTGATTGCTGCCTTTTCTAATCTGTCAGCATTCCAAAAGTCAATTTCCTTAGCTTTTAATTCTGCTCCACATTCTGGACATTTTTCACCAGCCTTTGAAGCAGGTTCAACATGCAAGCATTTTTTGTTTTCACAAATTGCCAAGTCAAAGATTACTTGTCCACTGTCTGGAGCGTATTCCTTTGTACCTCTTAGCATATTGATTAAAACAGATTTTCCACTACCACTTCTACCGAGAATACCTAAGGTAGAACCTTCTTCTATAGTTAAGTTAATATCTTTAAGAACAGGTTCTCCATTAAATAACTTATTAATATTTTTTAAAGTTATGAAAGACATAAGCCCACCTGATAATTGTTGTAATTATAATTATTTTAATTTTTTATTAGATTTTTTGATATTTCATTAAATTTATTCATTAAATTTATTTTTAGATTTATATCAAAAATTAATTTATTAAATTATATGTATATTATTTATAAACGATATTATTAATATAAATTTTGATATTTTTACACATTTCTATCAAATTTCATTGTTTTCATTAGCTTTTTTCCTTATGATTTGAACCGCATAATGGTGTTCCGCATTCAGGACATTTTATGTTTCTGCATGGGAATCCTCTAATCTTTGGTGCTATGTAACCGCAGTTAGGACATTCGCATGCTTTTGATGGTCCTCTTCCACTTCCTGATCCTCCAAATGAACGTCTTTCATTCAAAGGATATTTTGAAGCTTCAGGTACATTGAAGATTTGCGGAGCAGATGATTTGCTTTCCAAATCATTCTTGATTATTTCAATGTTTTGAGACTTGCAGTCGGGACAGTTTGTGTATTCCTTTTTGGGATTGTTCCATTGAAATCCACAATCCTTGCAGATGTAAATCTTTTCTTCCCCTTGGAAGTTTTCATTGTTTATTTCAATTTTCTTGCCTTCAATTAAGGACATTGCTGTCTTTTTTCTTGCAGAGTTAATGATTCTGTGGAATGTAGGCTGTGAAATTCCCATCAATTCTGCAGCCTCTTTTTGCTTTATATTGTGATAATCACCTAATCTGATTGCTTCAAATTCATCAAGATTCATTTTGATTGTTTCTTGATCATTTTCAAGCACATCTCCATGCTTTAGGCAAGTATAATCAGGTTTTTTCACAATTCTCCTTTCTATCTTTGGCCTAACCATTTATTCTCTCCATTTTCTTAAAATTTATTAAGATTTAATATATTTGATAATGATTTCATTATGAATATATATTTATTATGAATATATATTCATAACATTTAATATATAGTTTGTCTTTTGAAAATGTGCAAAATTTTATAAACTGAAAATACAAATTTAAAATAAATGGATTTAAGGGGAAATGAAATACAATAATATTTTTTAACAGTTAGTGAGGTATTAAAATGGGTGAACTATCTAAACTGCCAAATATTGGAAAAGTACTTGAAAAACAGTTAAATGATGTAGGGATAAACACTGTCGATGAATTAATCAATCTTGGAAGTAAAGAGGCATGGCTAAAAATTAAAGAAATAGATGATAGTGCATGTTTAAATAGATTAATGGCATTGGAGGGTGCTGTACAAAACATTCGTTGGCATAACTTATCTGAAGAAGATAAGGAAAACTTAAAAGCGTTTTATAATTTGAACAAGGAATGAATTAATAAAAAAGAGAAAAAAGAGTTTGGTTTTAAACTCTTTTAATTTAATTTTAAGCTTTTATAGTAATCACTGATTTTTTAGTTACTTTGTTGTAGTAGCTGCTTCCTGCATAGGTAACAGTTGCAGTAAATTTACCTTTTTTATTTAAGTTGGTAATTGAGAAGGTAGCTATACCTTTACTGTTAGTTTTTACAGTATAGGTTTTCTTATTGACAGTCAAAGTAACTTTAGTGTTTTTCATGACTTTTCCTGTGTTGTCTTTCAAAGTAATGCTGTACTTTTTAGTTTTTACACTAACTTTGAAGGTTTTTGCACTGGCAGTCAATGTTGGAGTAGCTTTTTTAACTGTTATTTTTGTAGTAGCAGAGGAGTCCACGTAGTTCTCATTTCCATTATATAAGATGTCTACTGAATATGCTTTTGGTGCCAAGTCTTTAGTGGATATTTTTACTTGTCCATTTTTATCAGTAGTGAGTTTTTTAATACCATTTAGATATATGACTACTTGAGCGTTGCTTAAAGCTTTTCCATTGCTGTCTTTTAAAGTAATTACTAAATCTTTGTACTTATTATAAGTTGCAGTAATTGCAGGGGCTGTAATTTTAGTTTTAGCTTTGTTGATTTTCACAACAGCGCTAGCAGTTGATCCTAAGTAGCAACCTTCTCCTGCATAAGAGATTTTAGCATTATAATTTCCTACTGTTAATCCTTTGGTAGATATTTTTATTTGACCATTATTATCAGTTGTATAATTTTTTACAGCACCATTGAAATCAACAGTCACAGCAACTCCACTTAAAGGTTTACCATAACTTAAGGTAATAATGAAGTTATCACCACTATTATAAGCAGTTACAAGGTTGTTTGTTTTGATGGTAGTTTGACCTAAAATTTTTATATTAATTGTGCAATCATTGATTCCTGCAATATTTTCGAGACTTAAGACCACTTTATATTCTCCGGATTCAAATTAGGAGCCCATCCTCCTTGGTTACCACTTAATCCATAATAGGTTCCTACTAAGTTGTCACCTTGATAAACTTTAATGGTGGTGTTAAGGCCATCATAAAGTTTTTTGTCAGCTAGTACATTGAATATTAATTTTTCACCAGAGTTATAGGTGGAAGTAAAGTCTAGAGCAATAAAATTAGCAGAAGTAATTCCAGTATCATAATATTCATTATTTACAAACTTACAAAGAGTCATATAACCTTGATAAATAGCCCCTCCTTGTTGATCTGCTGTGTTGTTTATGAAGTTACAGTTTATTGCATTACCACCAAACATAGCCCCTCCAAGCAAGCCTGCTGTGTTGTTTATGAAGTTACAGTTTATTGCAGTACCTCCCATCATGGCACCACCAGAACCAAAGAAGGTTACAGTGCCATCATCGGTTATTCCTACTCTGAGTTCAGCGGTGTTGTTTATGAAGTTACAGTTTATTGCAGTACAATCTCCTGTAATGGCTCCTCCATTGGAACCTATGCGGTAAGCATTGATAAAAGTGATGTCATTGAATATGACATTATCTGAAGTTATATTAAAAATACGTGCTTTATTTGATCCATCTATTGTAAATCCCGCACCATTAATTATTATCGCATGGTTTATATTGATTCCGTTATTAAAATCAGAATCATCATCAGTATATTTATAATTGCGGTTTAAAGTAATTGGATTATCAGCATTTCCACTAGCAATAAGATTATTTAAATCTGTAAATGAACCTGTTTGCTCTTCTTTTAATGCTGGTTCTTCAGTACTGGAAATAATTTCATCTACATCATCATTGTCAGCTAAATTTAGTTCTATATCATCAGCATCAGTGCTTGTTGAAACATCATCGCTGATTATTTCATCTAAAATTAATTCTTCATTATCGCTAGTACTGATAATGCCGCTTGTAGAATCATCTGCTGCATTAACTGCAGAGATACTAATCATACAAACTAAGAGTATCAGTACCAAAGTGGCATATCTTTGGAATTTCATAGTTGTATCTCCTAAAAATTGTTTATTTTTTAATATTATTTATATAACATTATTAATATAAATTTTTTTAAACAATATATTTTATTCATATATTAGTTCAGAAATTGAATATTTTTCAAATTTAAAAAAAATTTTTTATAAAAAGTTAATTGTATAAAAATAGTACGTAATTTTATCGAAATGTATAAAAATTTAAAAAAAGGTGGCTGTAAAATTTTATAGGCTTATTATAATTTTATTAGATCTCTTTATAAGTAAAAATCAAATTATGATTTTAAGCCTAAACTTTTTTACAAACTCAAAAAAAAAAAGAAAAAATAATTAAATTTTAATTTCATTCAAATCAAAATTTAATTTTCCGTTAATAGCAGCTCTAGCTATTGAAATTCCATTTGCTCCTGCATTCAACATTTTTTCTAATTGTGCAATGGAATTGATTGAATTGTTTCCAATGATGAAAATATTTGTATTTTCTGATATTTCCTTGATTAAGTCAAAATCAGCATCTCTAACTCCTTTTTTCATCGCATCAATATGCAGATAGTCTACTCCACAGTCTTCTGCCAGTTTAGCTATTGCAAGGTTGTCAACACCTTCTACATTTGCTCTCATTTTCATTGAAACTTTTGATTCTGATTTTTTGACAACCTCTTTGACATAATCTTCCAAATCTGGTCTTAGCAACATGCTTTGTCCACATCCAACTGCAACAAGCTCTTCCTGTCTGCAATGGCAGTTGATTTCAATTATGTCCAAGTTCTTTATTTTGCTTATTTCAATCAATGGATCTGGAGTTGTTCCTCTTAAGTTTGCACTCACTGTCACATCAAAACTGTCTTTAATTGTGTTAACTTCATTTTCAATTACTTCATAGATTTCTTTTTTAGGATAATTGAACTCTTTTCTACCTCTTGCTATGATTTTTTCACAAGCCTCTATTGACTCATTGTCAGTATTGTATCCTCCAATGGTGACTGTGTCAAATCCATAAGGTATGAGTTTCATTGCAAATTCCGCATTTGTTATTCCTGCCATAGGTGCAAGTACTTTAATGTTAACACTTCCTTAAATAGTTCATAAATAATTTTTCTTTAAAAATAGTTAAAAATTAAAAAATAAAAATAAAAAAAGGAAAATAAAGAGAGTTAAATTAAGTGAAAATAAGATTTTTTTTAAAGTTCTTCAATTACATGTATCCAATCTTTATTATTTCCTGCACGAATAATTTCAAGTCCGATGTCTGCCATGTATGCAGCATCTTCCATATTGTCTGCTCTACCAATACCTGCCTTTAAACCGATTCCGATTTCATCATAGATTTCCTTAAGAATTTGGGTAAGGTCATCTTCGCTTAAGCCATTACATGGGGACATGAAGTTGTCTCCACCAATAAAGAACAATAATGCTCCTTTTTCTCTTAACTTGGTCATGAGGTAATGTTGAGCTTTGTTTACCATAAAGATTGTATCAAAAGCAGATTCAATGTCAGTTAAAGTTTCAGTAACACTGTTGATATCAATATGTGCAGCTTGTACGAAACTGTCTTCTGGGTTTTCAATTAAATTGTTGATTGCTAGTATTTCTTTTCTTCCAGAAGATTGAGCTCCACCTTCCTTTTGAAGTGCAATGGTTGCTAATCTTTGAGCTTCATGTGCAGTTTCTGCTGCTCCTACACCCATACTGATTGTGATTGGGTATCTGTTTCTAATGGATCTTTGAATTCTCATGTGGTCTTCTTCATTAAGACCGTTTGTTACTGCAAGTAGATTATCAAATCTTGTAAAGAATACTAAACCTTTTTTAGCAGCTATCAATCTTTGTACATCTGCAAAAAGTTCTGCTTGTAATATTTGAAGGTCAGATTCTGTACGTGGTCTTGGAGTTACTGTCCATGGACCATAATTATCGATTTGTATCAAAGTCATTTGTATCATATATTTTCACCTAATAGTAATATATTTAGTTATAACTAAAATCATATTTAAACTTTAAGCATTTAGGAAATATTTTTTTTAAAAATAGTTTATTTTTTAATACTTTTCTAAAGTTTTTTATTAATAATTATTTTATGTATTTTTTAGGATTTGTTTATCCTTTTTTATTTTTGATGATTTTTTCTAAATTTTAGTATTTCTTATCCCTTTTTATTTTTGATGATTTTTTTCTAAATTTTAGGATCTGTTTATCCCTTTTTATTTTTGATGATTATTTATCTAAAACCACTTTTGCAAGATTGACCTTGTCTTCAATTGTTTTCATGAAAGTATTGGTCACTATGACATTTGGAATGATCTTTTCAACCTCTTCCTTAAGGTCTTCATCTTGATTGTCTATGACAAGTGTTTTTAGGAATGGCCTATAAACCTCTGCAACTCCTTTTGAAGATGTTTCCAAACCAAAGGCATTCATGAATTGTCCTGCAGGGCCACTAAATGCAGATGTACCAACAAATGGGGATACTGCAATAACATCCTTTTCTTTCAATGCCTCTTCAACCCCCTTGATTGAAATGATTGGTCTGATTGAAGTGATAGGATTTGATGGTCCCATTATTATTTTATCTGCTTTTTCTATTGCTTCAATAAGCTTTGGACTTGGAGAGACATCACCGTACTTTACTTCAAGAACATCACAGTTGCATTGGTATTTTATTAGGAATTCATGGAATTCGATTTCTCCATATTCCTTGGTTACAATAGTTATTTCAGACTCTTCATCACTCATTGGGATAATTGTTGCCTTAACTCCTAATTTGCTTTTTTGCAATTCTACGATGTCACTTAATGTCCATCCTTCTTCAAGCAGGATTGCTTTTTGAAGTTTGGTTGCTCTGTCTCTATCTCCCAATTTAAGAAGTTCTTCTGTTCCAAGGTCCATTAGATATTCTCTAACAAGGAAAGTGTCTCCCTTGATTCCATACCAAAACTCATCATCGATAATGTCTGCAAAGGTATACATTACAGTATCAATGTCTGCTGCAATATATCCTCTAGACATGTATAGGTTTTCTACAGTATTCACTATAACTGTTATTTCCTCTTCAGGATAGATTTCCTTTATTCCTTGAATCAATTTTGGAGTACCAGTTCCTCCAGAAAGTATTGTAATCATGATAACATCTCGTTTAATAGGTTTGCATAAAATTCTTTTTTTAGTTTTATAAGATAAATTTTTAAATTTCTTATTTAATAGTTTAAATCAAAATTTTATCTTTTTTTATAATATTAACTTTAAAATTCTTCTTTTAATTGCCCTCCACACATTGGGCATGGAGTTTTTTCAGAAATCACTAAAGACATTTCATTATTGCAGTTTGGACAGGAATTATTTTCCAAAACATTTCTCCTATCCTTATAAAATGTCTTTTTAAAATCAAAAAACAGTATTTTATATGTTTTCTTTTCTTCTTCATTAAGATTTTTAGAAATTTCCTTAGCCAATATCCTTTCAATTTCTTTCACAGTGAAAAGTTCATTTGATTCTGGAACATAGGTTTTAATCAATTTTTTGCAGTTTGGACAATAATTCTCATAGAGGAAACCTGAAATTAATGATTTTGTCATTTTATCAGAATTTTCCTTATTATGTCCATCTTCAATAAGGTCTATGTGGCTGTTTGACTTTTCATCATCGGAATAAAAATTTAAAATAGAATCTAAATCATCTAAATCTGTGTCTAAATAAAAGATTAAACTTTTATCCCTAAATGAAAAATCACAGCTTTCACAATTAAAATCAATTTCAACCATATTAAACACTCAAAAATTAAAAATAAATTATTTAAATTATTTTTAAATTCTCAACACTCAAAAGAAAAAATATAATATTAATTATTTTCTAAATACATCAAACTCTTTAGGTCTAAGCAATGGTTTGATTCCAGTTTCAGTATCTCTTAAATGGTCAAATGCTTCAAATCCTCTGATTAAAACAATCGGAATTCCTTCATTTGCCTGTCCCATCAATAGGGATGCAGCTGCTGCAAGTTCATCTGCAGTAGCAACTTCAGTTGTTTCAAGGGCTCTTCCAAACAAGTCCTTTTCACCAATTCTAACCCAAAGGGGATTTATTCCAGAACATCCGATTGCAGTTCCGATAGCTCCAACTCTAAATGCTCTTCCTTGGGTGTCTGTTATTATTACTGCAATTTCCTTATCTGTTTTCTCTTCTAAGTATTCTCTGATTTCCTTAGCAGATTTGTCTGGATTTTTAGGTATAGGTGTAGCCAATCCTTCTTCGACATTAGACTCATCAATTCCAGAGTTTGCACAGACAAATCCATGTTTGGTTTCAGTTACAATGAAATTAGGTCCAACTGCAACAACCTCATTTGATTCCTGAAGAATGATTTTCACAATCTTTGGATCCTTTTTAGATTTTGCAGCTATTTCGATAGCTTCTTCAGATGGAACAATGTCATCAACCTTAATGATGTTTCCTTCAGCGTTTGAAATCAATGTTTCAGCAATAAGCAAAATGTCTCCATCTTCAAGGGCAATGTCTTCCTTTTCCAAATCCTCTTCAATAATCTTAGCTATATTATCTCCTTTTTTAACTAAAGGAATTTCTTTTAATCCATATAATTTTAAAGTCATACTTTAATTTATTATTTATAAGTATATAAAAAACTATTGTTGTTGAAATGTGAAAATATTAAAAATATGCCTTATTTTTTTTTAAAAATTTAACAATATGCTTTATATATTAAAAATAATAAAAATTATATTAGTATATTTAATAATATGAAATATTTATAAACTAAAATTAATAATATATTTATTTTAGTAAAGATATTTAAAAAATGATATATGTTTTTAGAAAATATATTTAGAAATATAATATATGTATTTTAGAAAATATATTTAGAAAAATAATTTTTAATGAATTATTTAATTAATTTCATAAGAGGATATTATGTTTATTGAAATGCTTACCAGTGGATTTGACATGATTATGGGGATGCTCCAAAGCGGAGGTATTATCACTTATATAATTCTTTTGCTTGGTATCTATGGTCTGTTAATATCTATAAGGAAGATTTTTTACCTTAGAAAAATTAGTAAGATTGATGCTACAGAGATTATGGGGACAATCACCTCTTCTATGGAAAAGGGAGGAGCTATTGAAGCTTTAAAAAATATCAGTCACTATAAGAATCCTGTTTCAAGGATCATGTCTGAAGCATTAAAAATAGGGTATAAAAATAAGATAGAAGTAGAAGAGAGTATGGAGCAGATTTTCATTGTTGAAATGAGTAAAATGACAAATGGTATCAGCGCTTTAAAAACCATTATTGAACTTGCTCCATTTTTAGGTTTAATTGGTACTGTATTGGGTATTTGGATGACATTTAAGAATTTAGGTGTAAATCCTGATGCTGCAGCTATGGCGGAAGGTATTTATCTTGCTCTTATCACTACAATTGCTGGATTGACTGTAGCTATTGTTCTTATGCCATTATACACTTATATCAAAGGTTTAATTAATCAGGAAATGGATAAGATTGAATTAGCTACTAAAATGACTAATTGGAGTTATGCGGTAATTAAAATAAGAGTTTATGAAAGATTGCCTTGTGTTATTGAAGCGCTTCAAGAAGCTGAAGGTATTGTCAGCGTAAAGGAAATTTCCGACCCTTATTCAAATATTCAGATTTCATTCAAGCCTAGTATGCTTGAAAAGAGTATCAGTAATATTATTCTAGAGAAATGTGATGTAAAGTCTGAAATTACTGAAAGTAAGTTAAGACAATAATTCAGGGGCTGATAATTTGGCAATTGACATTAAGCGTCATAAGGAAAAGATGAATCAGGATCAACCTGAGATTAAATTGGTTCCTTTCATCGATATTTTATTTACATTGCTTATCTTTTTAGTGGTAACAAGTAGTTTTGGTGCAGCGGCAGTTAATGGTAACGATACTGGAACTGGTACTGGAAAGCCAAATATGACTGACAGCACTGGAGATGCAGAGTATTATATGATTCCAGTTGCAGGATTGCAGAAGGTTACTGTAAATGGTGTAGACATGTCTTCTGAAATAAGAGGAAATGCTATTGGTGTTCATGCAAATGTTCTAGACCAAGGTGATGTGCAGATAAAAACGAAAGAGCATGCCATCATTATTCAAGCACCTCCTGGAATGACTCCTCAACAGGCAGTTCATAGTCCAGAGTGATTGATTTTGGCATTTAATCAAAATTCTTTTAAATTTTGATTTTTATTTTTATTTTTATTTTTTATTTTTTTAATTTTTTTAAGTTTAATTATTTAAAATCAAGTTTTGATTCAAATCTTTTAGATTATAATTGATTTAATAATTTCAATTGTTTTAGGGGTAAAAAATGTATTTAGGCAGAATTATTTCAGCAGGTAAAACAGAAGATGGAAAACCATATGTTGCTTATAGAGTTTCAAGCAGATCTTTTCCAAACAGACAAGTAAAGGTTCTTGAAGATGAAGCAGCTATCATTCCAAAGGAAGGATTTGAAACAGATATTTTTAAAAACTCTTATATTGCTTATGATTGTGTAAAAACAGTAGGTGATATTGCAATTATTTCAAATGGTTCTCATACCAATCCAATTGCAGATAAGATAGCTATTGGCATGAACATAAGAGATGCAATGGCATATTCATTAATCACTATGGATTATGAAAAAGATGATTACAACACTCCAAGAATTGCTGCAGTTGTAAATGGAAATCCAGATTCCTTTGAAGCTTATATTGGAATTGTTACTGACAGTAAGGTTTTAGTTGAAAAAATAGATGATGGCAAAGCACAATTCATTTCCACTTATGAGAAAAACAGTCCTGAAGATGTAGCCTTCTCTGCAGAAGACCCAGATGCTGCATGTAAGTTCATTTTTGATGAAGGTGCATTTGCTGAATTTGAAAATCCTGTTTCTTCAGTAGCAGCAATATTTGATGGAAAATGGAATATAGCGGGATTTAATCCAGAATAAATATATTTTCTTTTTATCTTTTTTTATTTTTTAGTTTAAGTTAGTTTTTAATCTTTTTTCTATTTTTACAGTTTTTAATTTATTATTGATGCACTGTTTTCTCTTTTTCTCTTTTTAAATTATTTCATTATCTCTTTTAAGAATAGAATTTATTCACTAAGATTAGTTTAATTTTTCTGCTTCTTCAGCTTCTTTGATCTTTTGGACTGTTCCCCAACTTCTTCTTACAAAGTCCGGCATTTCATCATATTTGAATTTCTTTAGGAAGTTTTTTGTTTTTGGATCACTTGGATATCCTGATCCTATTCCATCCTTATCTTTGGTAGACCTTATGTAATCCTTATTGATTTGTTCAAGAATCATGTCCCTTTCTGTTTTTGCTATGATTGAAGCTGCTCCAACAGTTAAGTATGTATCATCTGCCTTATGTTCAGCTATAACTTCACAGCTATGTCCTATATACTCGCTTATTTCATCTTGAAGCCTGCCTTCCTTTACATCCAATGCATCTATGATGATTCTGTCTGCACGCAGGTTATTTATTATTTTTTTCATTGCTAGCTTTTCTATTTCATTAAGATTCACTCCTCTTGCCCTTAAGTTGTCTATGTCTTGTGCAGTGATTACAACAGTTTCATAATCAAACATTTTAGTTAGCTTACGGTATAATACAGCTCTTCTGTTTGGAGTTAATCTTTTGGAATCCTTAACACCCATTCTTTCAATGATCTTTTCCTTCTTTTCAGGTATTACGATTCCTGCAACAACTAGCGGTCCTAAAACCGGACCTCTTCCTGCTTCATCTAATCCTAATGTATCCATGTTATCAAATTCTATAAATTCCATTTATTAAAAGTAGTTTTTGAAAAATAGAGAAAAATCTTAAAAATAGCATATGGTTTTATGGTGGTTAAAAGGAATATTATGGATTGTAAAAACAATCCATAGTATTTATACGTATTATTTAACGCTTGAAATTGTTAAATATTTATTTCATAGCTTTTAAACGTACTTCCGGTTCTAAAGCTAATGGTTCAGCAGCTACGATTGCAGTTCCTTTTGCAACTACAGTCATAGGGTCATCGGAAATTTGAATTGGAATATCAGATTCATCGAAGATTCTTTCTTTAAGACCTCTTAATCTGGAACTTCCTCCGACTGCTACAGTATTTTTATAGATTCCCATCATTAATTCTGCTGGTAATCTTTCTAAGATGAGATTTAATCCACCAATAACATCTTTAATGCTTGGTTCTACTGCATCTGCAACTAACATTGAGTCAATTACTACTTTTTTAGGTTTGTTAGTTGATAAGTCTTTACCAATAACTTCATATTCTAAGTTTTCAAATTCTTCACTGCAATGGATCATTCCAACTTCTATTTTTGCAGCTTCTGCATCGTGAATGCTGATTGCAACATTGTATTTTTCTGCAACCAATTCTACGATTCTGTTGTCTATGTCGTCTCCACCAACTCTTACGGTTTCAATATCATTGATTCCACCAAGGGAAATAACCACTAAATCAGTAGATCCTGCACCAATGTCAATTACCATGGTTCCATTAGGTTCAGCAATAGGCAATCCTGCACCAATAGCAGCAGCTAAACCTTCGCTAACCACTAATACGTATTCAGCACCAGCTTTTCTACCTATTTCTTCTGCAGCATTCTTTTCTACTTCAGAAGCATCTCCAGGAATTCCAATAACAATTCTTCCTACAGTTTCTCCTTCGTTAATACCAATTTCCATTGCTCTAATGAGTAATGCTTGTGCTTGAGCAACATTTTCGATTACTCCTTTTTTAAGTGGCCTTACTGCAATAATGTCTTCTGGAGTTCTTCCTAACATTTTTTTAGCTTCTTCTCCAACAGCAAGCACTGCAGAAGGGTCATCTTTTTTAACAGCAACTACAGAAGGAATTTGGTATAAGTCAAATTTATCTCCTGATGGTTTTGCAATTACGGTGTTTAAGGTACCTAAGTCAATACCTAAACTGTTTTTTACGACTCTAGTTGGTTCAATTTCAATAGCGTCTTCATTTCCGAAAATACTCAAATTTATTCCTCCATTGATAAAATAGAATTATATTTATTTTATTATTTTTATTTTAGATTATATAATTTAAGATTTTTGAGTTGATTAATTATGTCGATTTTTTTTTAAAATCCTATAATTCTCAAGAAATCATTAATTAATTCTATAATAATGTTATTTTTAATTTTTATTAATAATAAGTTTTTGTATAATATTATGAAAAATATTTAAAAAAATAGTTGATTATTTTCAAGTTTCAATATTAAAACCGCTTAAAAAATTTAGGGATTATATTTGGTTTTCTTTAGGGGGATATTGTGTCTTAATAGTTTGGTTTTCTTGAGTGGCTGTTGAGTCTTTTCCAGTTTGGTTTTCTTGAGTGTTATTGTGTCTTCCTAAGCTTAGTTTTCTTCTAGGGAATTCTGTTTTTCTTCCACATTCTCATCTTGTGGTGCATTAGTGCTTTCTATTGTTTTAGCTTCATTTTCCTGTGAGCTTTCAGTTTGTGGTGCATTTGTTTTTTCTGGTTTTTGGCTTTCTCTGCTTGGGCTGTCTTGAATCTTTTATTTTTCCTTATCTTGGATTGTCTTTTTCAAGTCAAGACCGAATAAGCCGAAATTTTGGCTGATTAATTTTACTTCCTCAATATCCTTTTCTTCTACAACAGAAACTAAAATGGTTGATAGGACAATATCGCTCATATCAAATAATGGTGTAACTGTGTTTCTTAAGAATGAAGGCAACTTGATTTTTGTATTAAGCTCTGCCTTAATGAAGCTGGTGGTGTGATCTTCTGCTAAAATATTCACTTTTGTCTTTTGCCTTTCGGTTTCTCCACTGAAACCTTTCATGGATTCCTCATCACCAACAAGAACCAGTAAATTAGGGACAGTCTGTATATGGACTTGTGTGATTTCTATTGATGCACCTCCATTTTCTGCACATCTATTTCTTAATTCACTGATTTTCAAGGATTCTCCTTTAAGCATAAGGCAATCAAATCTTTTAGCAGTATACTTGTCTAAAAGCTTTATGGATTCTCTAAATATGATTTGAACTCTATCTTTAGCAGTGATTGCATTATAGGCTATATCATCGATTAGCTTTTCATTACCTGTGATGATGCACCATACTTGCGCATTGTTTTCCCTTGAAGAGACTTGCGCTGCCCTTCTGAGAATTTTTATTCTGTCTTCAATCATATAATCACGTGATAGAGTTTGTTTTTTTTTTTATCCTAATCCCATATTATAGCAATATTAATTAAACAATTAAATCCACCATTAAAAAGGTGCATTAGTTATTTTGCTTAAAATTTAAAATTTATTACTATATTAATTTAATATATTTTTTTATTAGAATATATAATTTTGTTTTTAGCAATTCGGTATGAATTTTGTTTATTTTTTTATTAATTTATTGCTAAAAAAGTATGGCTTCCAAAAGATTTTTCATATCAAATTGTTTTTAATCATTAATTAATAGAATATATTATATACTATTGGAAAATAAAATATAATATGATATTATAATTGAATTATGGTAGTTTTTAAATATGATTTTTTCAATGAATCAAAAAATTATATTAATTTGCTGAAATTATAATCATATTGGAAAATTTTCTTGGTTTAATTAAATTTTTTTAATTAAAAATAATAATTTAATTTTATTTTTTCATTTTGATTAAATATTCTTATTTAATTATAATTTTATTAACTAATTATTATTTTTTAATCGTTTAAGAGGATGTATGTCCTTATTTAGCAAAAATTAATAAGGGAGATTGTTTAAAGTATTATTTGGAGTCAAATTATGAGAATAAAAAGTGTTGGAATGGGATATTTTTTAGCTGTTCCTGACATCATTTCCATATTGAATCTGGTGTTTGGATTTTTAGCTATATTAATGGTTATGGATAATCATTTATCATATGCGTCATTATGCATATTGCTTGCAGTTGTTTTTGACTCTGTAGACGGATGGGTTTCTAGAAAACTTAATCGTGTTGATAAATTAGGTTTTGGTAAAAATGTAGACTCTTTAGCAGATATTGTATCCTTTGGTGTAGCGCCAGCAGTCCTTTTATATTACATGGGATTAGGCATATCCAGTTGGGCAGCTTACTTGGTGGCTATTGTTGCGGTATTGACACTTGTCTGTGGTATGTTAAGACTTTCCCGTTATAATGTGATTGGTGATAAGATCAATTATCATGGATTTATCGGTTTCCCAATACCTGGAACTGCTATCGTATTGGCAACTTACTATCTCAGCGGATTGTTTAATATTGCTGTTGCTTCCATATTGATATTGTTTGCAGCTTATTTGATGATCAGTACAATAAGATATCCTAAAGTCGACAATTATTATATTATCGGTTTTGGAGCTGTGATGATATTATTATTGCTTTTACCAATAAATGTATCAATAGGAGCTATAAATCTTCCAGCTTTATTCCTGTTTGTATTGTCATTGATTTACATGTTCATGACATTTTTGGAATTCTTCATTGATACTGAAGATGCATTGACACCAGAGAATGTTAATAAAAATATTGGTCAAGTTAGGGAAATCACTGCATCTAAAGTCAGCGGTTCCTTAGTTTCAGCTCAAGAAAGATTCAAGAACATGAGAGAAAACATCAATAGGGTTTCTGCTGGAGAAATCATTGGAGAAAAAGCTGAAAAAGCTGAAAAAGTTGATGAAGAAAAAGAAGAAGCAAAATATGCACAAATCAGTACTGGTGAAGTTGAAGAGGATTAATTGATTAAATTATTTCTTTTTTCTTTATTTTTTTGCTGTTTTTTTATTCTTTCTTATTTTTCTTTTAAATTTTTTCTTTTTAATTTTTTAAATTCTTTTTTTAGTTTTTAAAAGTATTTTCTATTTTTTTATCAAGCTATTTTTCAAATTAAGTTTTTTTAGTAAATAAACTGTTATTAATAGATTTTTTTATTTAAAATCATTTATTTTATCTAAAAAATCTGGTTGGACAAAGGTTTTTTATTTAAAGCTTTTATTTTATCTAAAAAATCTGGTTGGTCAAAGGTTTTTTATTTAAAGCTTTTATTTTATCTAAAAAACTATATTAATTATAATTATTTATTTTAAACCTATTTTTCTACATATCTCATTCTATTCTAGGTTTGATAGCTATGAGTGATCGTAAAAGTCGATTTAATCTATTTAAATTTAATAAAAAGAAAAATAATTTAAATTGGAGTGATGATGACAAAAATAGTGATGATTTAAGTTTTCCCAGTTTTGATTCGATTATTCCAGAAAATTCTCCCTTAAAAACAAGTCAAATGGGGAATCTGGGTTTTTTAATGATGAATTAAATTCAAGAGATGATTCGAGATTTAATGGTGAATTAATTTTAAGGAATGATTCAAATTCAAAGGATGATTCAAGATTTGACGATGATTTAGATGGAGTTGATGAGAAATATGCTAAATATATTTTTTCTCAAAAGTCGGAAATTTCAGATAATTTTGAAAATCCTAATGAATATAGTCAATATAAGAAACCAGATAGCTTTGATGATTTATTTGATGATGATTTCTTGGATTTTGATGCTGGGGAAAAAGGTGAAATTGATTCAAAGAATAATCTTAAGCTTAAAGATAAATTATTGAAGTTTAAGGATGATTTATCAAATAAAAATAAGCATTCAAAGAATTTATTTGGAAAAATAATCTTTGCATTGATTATTTTAGTATTGGTATCTTCAATATTTTACTTTTTTGTCTATCATCCATTTCAAAATGAATTGAATTTAGAAAAGAATTCAAAATTAAATGAAATCAATACATTGTATAAGGGACCTCTGGAGATAAATGACAATGCATATGCATTGAAAAATCAGGTCAATCGGGCTTACAATGTCGATGAGATTAAGTCAGTAGATGTTTTGATGTTTGCAACGAAGGATTGGAGAATGCATCACAGTGCAAAAATCGTTGATTGCAAGGATGATTTCGGCAGGGTCATGATGTCCTATGGTGAAAACAAAAACATCATAATGTCTGTTAAGGATGCAAATGATTTTGTAAAGGACAATGATGCTAAGGTCTTGTCAAATGTTGAATTTGAAAAGGTCAATACTGTGATTGTTCCAGTTTCCCTTTCAAGACTTCAAGCCACTGCTGGGCTGATTTCTGTAGGTTCCGTTGTTGACATATATTCATTAAGAGATAATTCTACAGATTATGATTATATGGATGAAGAGGAGCCTATGTCAACTAATGGCACTGTTAACGGCTCTTTAGAAAATGAAGGGAAAATGGATGATGCTTCTTTTGATGATGATTTGGAAATCACAGAGGATGAGAGTTCTGAAAGTGCAGATGAAGATCCTTTAGTAAGTGGCGCTACTGTTTTAGCTATTTTACGCTCTAAGGATAGTGGATTAGTGGATAGTGCAATCTCTAAGTCAAACACTCTTATTAAAGGAAATGAAACACGTCCTTTTGAGAATACAAGTTCCTATTCAACTGATGTTGAAGAGCAATTGAAAAAGGCTGTATTGAATTCCAATAATTCAGATAGTGCTTTGGATTCCTATTTGATTAGTTATGGTGTTAGATTGTCAAATTATGAAAGGATGTCTAATTTGGGAGACCTTGACAGCGAATATATCATTTTGCTTGAAGTTCCCCAATCTGATGTGAATTTTGTAATAAACAATATGGATAATGTCATTCTTACAATCCCTACTGATTTTGCTCCAAATTGGGTTGTAAGTGAATTGAATCAGACATATTATGAAAATTTATATCAAAACCAATCTTTGGATTTCTTTTAATTTTTCTTTTTTAGTATGTTGAAAATGCTTATTTGAGTTGGGATGAATTGGGTATTCACTAAAGGAAATTTATGCAAATGATGGTAACAATTTTAGTTATTATGGGGATGTTCCTGAGAATATTTCTCATTTTAAGTTAGTTGCTGGATTTGAGGGGGAATTTCCTTATATATCTCAACAAATTGTGGTGAATGTGAATAAAATTTAAGATTAATCTTTTTTCTTTATTCAACCATTATTGATTTTCTATCAAAGGTCCTATGCTTTAATTGATAGTTTTTTCGATTGTTTAATAATGTTTATTTTCAAGATTTAAAATATTAAAAATTTATTAAATATGAATTATAGAATAAGAAATATAAATTTAATTAAAAATATTAAAATTTAATCAGATTTTATTGATTCAATGTAAAATTTAATGTTGATGATTTTTATGGATTTAAGAATAAGGCCTACAACAATTATTATAATAATTGCTTTATTGGTTATTAGCTTATATGCTTTAACTGAAGTAAATTACTATTCATATAAAAATGTAGCTGAACCTAAGGAGATTAATGCATCTGTTGTTGTCATTCCCTCTATTGGAGTTCATGAGAAAATCAATAATGTTTCCATATCCCAAGGGGTTTACATAGATCCGACTTCAAGTCTTCCAACTAAAGGTGACCTTGCATTATTTGGACATAGGACTTTGCAGGGGTCTCCATTCTTACGGTTGGATGCTCTTAAGAAGGGAGATGTAGTCACAGTGGAATGGCCAGGAATTGGTGAAGTCAATTATACATATAACGACTCTATGATAGTTCCAGGAACTTATGATAAGTTTTACTTAAATGAAAGTCATAAGCAAGGGGACATTCACAAGCAGCAATTGTTCTTGATAACCTGCCATCCAATAGGCTCATCTGCTGAAAGAATGATTATCACTTGTGATTTAAATTCCACCAGTTTGATTAATGAAACTACTTTGGAAGAAAATCCTCATGCAGATTATGCATGGTATATCACATTAGGATTCTTGGTTTTAGGATTGATTGTCAGCTATTTCACTCCTCCTGAAGAGAGAAAAATTATTCTTGCAGTTGTTATTGCAATAACTATTGTTTTAGCCTACTTCTGCATTTTCCCAATTTCTTCACAGGTATGGGCTGATCAATTAGGATGGCTAAACAGTTTGATGGGAGTTAATTAATAGAATAATCAATGATTTATTCATGGATTTAATTTATAAGTTTCATTAATAGATTTAATTTATAGGTTTATTTATGGATTTAATCAAGAAACATTTAATAAATTATAAGTTTCATTTATGGATTTAATTTATAGGTTTATTTATGGATTTAATCAAAAAACATTTAATAAATTGAATGATTTTGAGGTATTTTATGGATAAGGAAAAATATTTTTCAAACATTTCAAATAGGGAACGAGCCATATTTGAAGGAGCTATCAGTATGGGAGCTTTATTCCATCAATTTGTAGGAACTCCTTTCAATAAAACAAATATTGATAGCTTGGAAAAGGCAATGGAAGAATCATTTGCCTTACAGCCATGCATTGATAAGGTTGAAGTTTCCATTGATTTGGATAGGTTAGACAAGGCCATGACTGAATTTGAATATACCTCTCTCAGTGGAGATATGTTAGATGTAAAGATCTATTCAAAAGTGGATGATGTTTTGGTAGTAATCAGAATCAAATTCATTGAAGAGCTTAATTATCCTTTAATGTTTGTAGAGGAGATAATTGAATAGCTCTTCAAAATCAACTCTTTTTATCTTTTTTCATTTTTTAATTTTAATTTGCTAAATTACTTTTAAAGTGATTGCTCGGTTAAAAATACTAAATTATTTGAATTAAAATATGCTAATTTTTTGAATTAAAAATTGCTAATTTTTTTAATTAATATATGCTAATTTTTTGAATTAAAAATTGCTAATTTTTTTAATTAAAATATACAATTTTTTAAAATAAAATATACTAAATTATTTAAATTAATAAAACCATAAATATTAGTATTATGATTTATATCTTAGAATTTATATCTAAACTTTATTAATGCATTAAGGTATTTATCTTAATATATTGAATAATTTATTCAGTTTAATAATTATAGAATGTGAGATGATTTAATGATTATTATAGATTCTAAGCTTTGTAAGGGATGCGATATTTGCATAGCTACCTGTCCAAAAAATGTTTATTCAAAATCTGATAAGGTTAATACAAAAAACGTGTACCTTCCTTTCCCTGAACGTGAGGAAGCTTGCACTAAATGTGGATTATGTGAATTATCTTGTCCTGACCAAGCTATTTATGTAGAAAAAGAGGTGAAATAATGGTAGAGGAGCGTTTTGTTCAAGGAAATGAAGCTTGTGCATTAGGTGCAATTGCTGCAAACTGCAGATTCTTTGCAGGCTATCCGATTACTCCATCTACTGAGATTGCTGAACAAATGTCAATATTGCTTCCAAAATACGGTGGCTCATTTGTTCAAATGGAAGATGAAATTGCATCTGCAGGTGCTATTATTGGAGCTTCATGGAGTGGTATGAAAGCAATGACTGCAACATCAGGTCCAGGTATTTCATTGATGCAGGAAAATATAGGATATGGATTTATCACTGAAACTTCTATTGTAATCATCAATGTTCAAAGAGGTTCTCCATCTACCGGTCAGCCTACCATGTCTGCTCAAGCTGACATGATGCAGGTTCGCTGGGGGTCCCATGGTGATTATGAACCTATAGCTTTAGCTCCATCATCTGTGCAAGAATTCTTTGATTTCACTATCAAGGCTTTTAATTTAGCTGAAGAGTACAGAGTTCCTGTAACTGTCTTGGCTGATGAAGTTGTAGGTCACATGAGAGAGAAATTGATTATTCCTGATGATATTGAAATTGTCACTCGTAAGAGACCTGAAAAGGTTGATGGCCAATACATGCCTTACGATGCTCCTGAAGATGGAACAACTCCTATGCCTGCCTTTGGTGATGGATTCAATATTCACGTTACAGGTTTGACTCACGATGAAAGAGGTTATCCTGATACCAATGATCCTGACACCCACACTAAATTAGTGGAAAGATTATGCAATAAGGTCTTAATGCATAGAAAGGATATCTGTTCAGTTAAAAAGGAAAACTGTGATGATGCAGATATTGTAATTGTTTCCTGCGGTTCTCCATACCGTTCTGTTGGGGCTGCTATGAAAAAGGCAATGGAAGAAGGAATTAAAGTAGGATCCCTTAAGATTGATACTCCATGGCCTTTCCCAGAAGAGGAAATTGCAGAAATTGCCAAAACTGCAAGTGATATCATTGTTCCTGAAATGAACTTGGGACAAATGGTTCATGAAGTTGAAAGGGCAGCACATGGAGAAGCTAATGTTCACTTAATAGGCAAGATTGGAGGAATCCTCCACAAGCCTGATGAAATTTATGAAAAGATTAAGGAGATTAAAGGATAGGTGGTTTAGATGGTAGAAAATGAAAGCCCATATAAAAAATATCTTAGAGAAGAAAGATTGCCACATATATTCTGTCCAGGTTGTGGAAACGGTACTGTAATGAGCACATTCTTTAAAGGATTGGAAGGAACCGATATTGACTTTGAAAATGTTGCAATTGTTTCTGGAATCGGTTGTTCTTCAAGGATTCCTGGTTATGCAAAATGTGATTCACTCCACACCACTCACGGAAGAGCTTTAAGTTTTGCTACTGGATTGAAGGTAGGAAACCCTGACTTGGATGTTGTTGTATTCACTGGTGACGGAGATGCTGCATCCATTGGAGGAAACCATTTGATTCATGCAGCAAGAAGAAACATTAATCTCACTGTCATTTGTATCAACAATAATATTTACGGTATGACTGGAGGTCAAATCAGTCCTACTTCACCTAAAGGAAGTTTCGGTACAACTGCACCTTACGGTTCAAGAGACATGCCTTTCAATTTAGCTGAGCTTGTCAGTGCAGCAGGTGCATCCTATGTTGCAAGATGGACTACCACTCATCCGATTCAACTTTCCAAAGCCATTCAAAAAGGTTTGGAAAATGAAGGATTCTCATTCATTGAAGTTGTTTCCCAATGTCCAACATACTTTGGACGTAAAAACAAGATGAAAACTCCATTGTCTATGTTCCAATACATTAAGGAAAATAGCGTTAACAAAAGAAGAGCAGAAAAAATGGATGAATCTGAATTGGAAGGAAAAATCATTGTTGGTGAATTTGCCAATAATCCACATGCTGAATTGACTGCTAACATTAAGGCATTAGCAGAAGAGAATTCTGATAAGCCATTAGCTATTAAGTCTGCATTTGAGGAGTTGGATTAAAATGAGAACTGAAGTTCGTATAGCTGGTTTTGGTGGTCAAGGAGTAATTATGGCAGGAGTCATCATTGGTAAGGCTGCTTCACTCTTTGATAATAAGAATGCTGTTCAAACTCAATCTTACGGTCCTGAAGCTCGTGGAGGAGCTTCCAGAACTGAAGTTGTTATTGATGATGAAGAAATCGATTATCCTAAAGTAACTAGTCCAGATATTTTAGTTGCTATGTCTCATGAAGCTTTAATCAAGTATATGGGTGATTTAAAAGATGAAGGGGTCTTGATTATCGATCCTGATATGATTGTTGAAGAGGAGATAGTTGATTTTGTAGAAGAGCATAAGATCAAGCTTTACAGAGCACCTGCTACAAAAACAGCAACTGAAGATGTTGGCTTAAGGATTGTAGCAAATATTGTAATGATTGGTGCTATTGTTAAGGTAACTGAAGTTGTATCTGTTGATGCAGCAAAACAAGCTATTTTAGATAGTGTACCAAAAGGCACTGAAGATAAGAATATTCAAGCATTTGAAGCAGGATATGCTTTATTATAATCTTTTTATCTTCTTCTTTTTTTATTTTTTTAAATTAAACTTTATTAAATTTTAAAATAACTTTTTAGATTGAATTTTTTTTTATTTTTTATATTAAATTATGCTTTTTTAAAAACTTTTTTTATTAAAATAACATTTTGGATTGAATTTTTTTTATTTTTTTATATTAAATTATGCTTTTTTAAAAACTTTTTTTATTAAAATAGCATTTTAAATTAAACTTCTTAATTTTTTTTATTAAATTAAAAATTTTTTATTATTTTTTCCATTAATTCTTAAGAATTTATATAAATAATTTTAATAATAAGGAAATACATATAATATTAATGATTAAATATAATAAGTTATTTCTATTATAACAAATAACTTAATAGGATGATTTATTTCATTTATTTTTATAATTTATTTATTCATAAGTATTTTTAAAATTATACATATTTTTAAAATTAAATTCTTATTATAATTTTCATGCTTATTAGTAAGAGTGAGAAAAATGAAGTTTTTTGAACATAGTGCAAAAAAAGTTTTTGAAAAAGAAGGAATTAAAATTTTAGAAGGACATGTTGTATACTCTCCTGAAGAAGCAATGGAAGTAGCTACTGAATTTGGCAGACCTATTGTATTGAAATCTCAAGTTCTTGTTGGTGGAAGAGGTAAAGCCGGAGGTATTAAGTTTGCAGATAACCCTGGTGAAGCATTGCAAATCGCTAAAGAATTATTAAGTCTTGAAATTAAAGGAGAAGAAGTAAAACACTTGCTTATTGAAGAAAAGGCAAACATTCAAAGGGAATTCTTCTTAAGTGTATCTAATGATAGGGCTAATAGGGCTCCAATTATTATGGCAAGTGCTGAAGGTGGAGTGGAAATCGAAGAATTAGCTAAAACATCTCCTGAAAAGATTATCAGATACAACGTAAATCCATTAAAAGAATTCTTGCCTTATGAAGCTCGTGAAATAGCTCGTAAAATGGGTGTAGGTTCTGATTTGGTTTCCAAAATTGGAGATATCATTTGGAAGCTCTATAATGTTTATGATAAATATGATGCTGAAGTTGCTGAAATCAACCCTCTCATTTTAATTGATGATGGATTGATTGCAGCTGATGCAAAATTGGAAATTGAAAACGATGCATTGTTCCGTCACCAGGATCAAGTAAGACAAAACAGATTCAAGAAGAAAGAGTTTGCTTTTGTAAAGCTTGATGGGGATATTGCAGTTATTGGAAATGGTGCAGGTTTAACATTAACCGGTATGGACATGGTTACCTTATTTGGAGGTAAGCCAGCAACTTTCTTGGATATCTGTGGTGGAGCATCTGATGAAACCATTAAGAAAGCTTTAAGTTTAGTTTTAAATTATCCTCCTGTAAAAGTGGTATTCCTTAATGTTTTAGGTGGTATCACTAGAGCAGATGATGTAGCAAGAGGTGTAATTGCTGCATTGGATGCTAATAAATGGGATGTAAACATTGTAATTAGACTTACCGGTACTAATGAAGAGGAAGGTCAAAGACTATTCGATGAAGCAGGCATTCCTTATGAAATTTCATTAGAGGAAGCTGCTAAAAAGGCAGTTGAAATGTGTAATGAAATAAAAGAAAAAGAAGCTGCAAAATAGACCCAAGTTTTTTGAGGCTTCGCCTCAAAAACCTTGACCAAAAATCTTTTACTATTTGTGCAGTTTTGATTTTATTATTTTTATTTTATTTTTAATAAACCGTTTTTAGGTTTATCTTTTTTTATTTTTTTCTATTTTTCTTTTTTTTTTAATATAAAAGAGGACAACTTCCAATTTTTTCTATTTTTCTTTTTTTGGTTTGTAAAAAAGTTTAGGCTTAAAATCATAATATTAATTTTTACTTATAAAGAAATCTAATGAAATATAAATAAGCCTATAAATTTCACAGTCTCTTTTTTTTAGTAAATAACGATAAGTTATAGCTTAATATGTATTAATAATGGAAAAATCCAATTTAATTTTTAGTAATTAAATCAGAATCCTAACATATAACTTTTTTTACTAGATGAAGATATATTGTCGCAGGGCATTAAGACTTTTACAGATTTAAATCAAGATATAAATGGGAAGTTGATTCTGAGGTTTAATTACCTGTGATTATGAGTATAGTTCAACTTCGGACTCAAGATATAGTCAAGGAATTACCATTTCTCGTAATCTAACAATATTTGTATTGGATATGCATTAAATGCAAACAACGCTGCAAGGAGGTTTCATGTTTCAAGTAGCAATCTCAACGTTGTTTTAAGAAATCTTATTTTCAAATCGACAACTGTAATTGCATAAACAATAATGTCGGTATAGACAACAAAAGATTTATATGTGATAATATACATGTATATTAAAAATGGTGGGATATGTTAAATGATAGGTTCTGTTGAAATCCTATATTTAATTAATATGATTGATTTTTAAATGTTATAGATTAAACATTTAGTTTTGTTTCCTTTTTTTAAGAGTTTAGTGCTTCTGGTTGAGTTAATTCCACTAAACTGTCTTTTATTACGCTAAAGATACTTTCAACATTGTTCTATCGGTTATAGGTAGGTTTTCTAAAAACCTAATTGTTTCATTATCTGAAATAACCTGTTTTGATGTTGGTTTTGTTTGGAATTGTATTAAAAGCATTAATTTCTTCATAATAGTTGTTCTGATGTTTTTTGCGTCATATGCTTTGTCACAGACATTCTAATTCGATTAAATCGTTTCATTTTCTGTAGACTTGCATTTATGAATCCAAAACCATTAAGGGCAATTATTTAACACTTATTCACAAATATAGCGTTAAAATCGTTAAAACTATACAAAATTTTTATATGCAAGCTTTTAAAAAATTTTTGCAAAGTGCTGTTATGGGGTAATTTGGAGTCTTAAAAATCTTGCGATTATCATTGGATAAGTTCAATAAATCGCAAACCTTACGAAAAGTAAGATTCAGATAGTTTTTCGATGCCAAGGGTGAATTTAACTATATTTATGTAAATAATCTTAGATAATTTACTGGAATATTTTTTTAACTTTATTTAAGTTTATTCAAATGTGTAAGTTAACAAAAATTTCAATATAATTTAGGTTAAATTCACTTTTGGCATCGTTCATCAGTCATGATACAATTTTCGGTTGGATTTTCAAATCCAAATCCTGAAAGATTTGACTGTAACGAATAACAAAAATAAGCATGGAGAATGAATTTTTTTGTTTTCATATTAATTTTTATCGTTCTTTTTAGTAAATATATTATTATTGCTTATTTTCTAATCGGATTAATTAAAATTTATATGATGAAATAAATTTTTTGTGGTTATATTTAATTTTACGAAATTTAAAGATTTTTATTATAAAACTTGCATCAAAATTATAGGATTTCAACAAAGCCTAAATAATATTAAATTAATATTATTTCAATTATTATGGGAAAAAGTAGTTAGTTAATATTTAATGAATTGTCCTTGGATTAAATATTTCTATATATTAATTAAGGGAAAATATAAATTTTGATGGGGATTTTTTTGAAGTTTATTAATAAGTTTTTTATTGTATTTTTGATTTTATTGTTGGGTATGGGTTTTGTTTCTGCATCCAATGATATTGCATCTTACGATGATATTGATGTTTTAACTGTTGGGGAGATTGATGCAAGTGTTGATGTTTTAGATGATGTCAACGATAATTCTAATTTTGATAATTCTAATTTTGATAATTCTGATTTTGATAATTCTGATTTTGATGGTTCTTATATTGATGACTCAGATGATTCAGATCTTCTATCAAGTGTGTATGATAATAAGTCTTTAGGACATTTTCCATTTGATTCTAATGATTCTGATAATGGAGAGTCTAGTAATCAGTCTGCAGATAATGTTAGTGATGGTGGGGATTATGTAATTGTCACAAGTAATGTTACCCGATATGATTTTAATGATGTATACAAGGTCAAGGTATTGGATGGATTTGGTAATCCTGTTTATTTTGGTCATGTTGACTTTATTGTTAATAGTAAACATGTGGCTACTTCCAATGTTGATTCTTTAGGTACTGCATCTTTCAATATAAATTCTTTCATTAATAGAAGTGGCACCTATGATATTGTTTTATTGTACTATAAGGATGATGGTGCCCATGGTGTTTTGGAGCGTCAAAGTATTGAAGTTGATAATGTTCCTATGAATGAACGTGATATTCAGGTGTATGTTGAGGGCATAAAGTTATATGACCTCGGTGAGTCCTATAGAGTTAAAGTTGTTGATAGGAATGGGAATCCTATTCGTAAGGGTTATGTTTGTTTTGTTGTTTATGATAGGGTTTACTATTCAAATTTAACTGATGAAGGTATTGCTACCTGTTATTTGCCTGTTGATTTGAATATTACTGGTAATCTTATTGTTTGGAGTTTTTACTCTGATGGTGATTTATATGAAATTAGGTATTAGTGAGCAAATCAGTATAGATACCCGTACTTTGGTTTCATTGGACAAGACCACTTTCGGATCTCGTATGCTTAGGAGTTGGAATGATTATGAATTTGTTTATAGTGAAGGAAAATATAGGGCTCCTATTGGTGGTGATGTTTTTCTTGTTATTGAGTTAAGCGGGAAATGTTATATTCTTTATGAAACAACTGCGGGTTCAGGTTCTGAATTGATGTCTATTTTCCGATCTCTTGCTGATTTTGTTCAGTATGATATTGTAAAGATTAATCTTTTGGAGAATTTTACCTATGCTATGAATCAGTATGTTTGGGAAGATCAGGAATGGTCTTATGTCAGCAGGTTTTCCTATGGACAACTGATTGTTGAAGGGAATGGTGCTACTCTTGTTGGTAATGGCGACTATAATTTTATGTATATAGGTTCTGAAGCTAATGTTAATTTTTTAAATGTCAATATCAAACATTTTAATCATTGTTTTATTAATCATGGTACTCTTATGTGTGAGAAATGTTTTTTCAGTGATAATAGGGCTTATAAGTTTGATGTGAAGATTAGTGGTTCAGGTACTATTGTTCATAATTATAATACTGTATATTTCGATTGGTGTAGTTTTAATAATAATACTGCAGAGTATTGGGGTATTTATTATCAGAGTATGGCAGGTTCAATCTTATATGCTGAGGAGCACTCATTGAATATTTTCAGAAATATATATGGGGTAATGGATAGTGATTGTTTATACTGCTGTGATTACAGTACCACTGTTATTTATCAAGTTCATCAGTTTTTTCCTTTGTTTGAGCAGTCATACATTAGTCAATATACCTATTTTAGTTTAGTTAATTCAACTGCTTTTTCAACAAATAGGACTATGGAAATTAATGTATCTAACTCAGAAGAATTGCTTGATGCCTTTTTGTATATTAATAATTTCCCTGATGCGAATAATATTGTTATTAATATGAAAAGTGGATCCTATACTGTTTCTGTTAATGATTATTCTCGTGTTAGGACTTATGATTGGAGGGCGAAAGCTTATAATCCGGGTATATTGTCTTCTGCTGTTATTAAAGAGCGTTATTTGTTGGATGTAGGTTATTGTCCTATTACTATTAATGGTAATGGTGCTCATATTATTTTATCTGGTAATGATTTGAATGATGATTATCATTTTGCTAATATTGGGAAGTATGGTTATTTGACTTTGAATAGTTTAACTGTTTCTAAGTTCAACACTGCTTTTTTTGTACAGGGGCACTGTTTTTTCAAAGGGTAGTAAATTTTCTGATAATGTTATAAAGCATAAGACATTTAGAGGAGATTATGGTGGAGTTTTCCGCTCTTTTGGAGGTACTGTTATTTGTCATTCTTGTTCTTTTTTATCTAATGGGGCTAGTGATATTGATGGTCATTCCACTGATGATATTTTTGCTGATATTTCTTCTTATGTTGAGATAAAGGATTGTTCTCCTTCTTCACCTTCCGGTTATGTGCAGAATTCCTATCTTAAATGTAATTCTGTAACTAAGGATAAATTCACCTGTGTTGAAAGTTGTGTTTATGAGAATGCATTTGAAGAAAACTATAATTTCAGTGACTTTATTTCATTTAATGTTAGCGATGATAAGTCATATAATGCTGTTTTGGATTATTTGAGCAATCATAGTGTGTCTTCATTGTTTATTAATTTTACAGGAGATTATGATTTTGTAGTGCAACCTCCTTTTGATCGTAGTATGTCTGTAATATTTAAGAATAATGGTTTTGATGTTAGGTTTAAGGATAGGGATGGTGGTGATAAGTTAGAGATTACCCGTTCCATTTCATTGCATTTCATTGATTTTACTTTTGATAATGTTATGATTGCAAATAGAGGTACTTCATCTTTTCTTAACTGTAGTTTTTATAATAATGAAAGGGATTTCTTTTCTAATGAAGGTTCCACTTCTTTGATTAATTGTAGTATCTTTAATAATCATTGTGGTGATTATTTAATATATAATGCTGGGGTTTTGACCATTTATGATAGTTCCTTTTCGAATAATTCAATAGATGATTCTGATTATGGTTTTATCTATAACAAAGGTGGTTCAGTTACCAGTATGAATACTACTTTCAATGATGGTTATGTTCATATTTATAATTTTGCCAGTGGTGATTGTGCTGTTGGCGGAGATAATGCTTCTGCAACCAATGTGATTTTTGATGAGCCTTGGGCTAATTGGAAGGTTGGTGCTGTTAGGGGCGCATTTTTATTAGGTACTGCTATTGTTTCTTATGGTGCTGGTGCTTATATTGGTTCTGTTCTTCCTTCTTTTGCTGGTTTGGTAGTATCTTCCATTGTTGGTGCTGGTGTTGGTTTTGCCTCAGGTATTTGTTATGGTGTTTTTGAGGGTGAAATTTATCATGATTACAGTAACCTTTGGAAGAATGCTGCTGCATTTACTATATTAGGTTTAAGTGTAGCTCAGACTGGCTGGATGTCCGGTAGTGATTTTGTTAAAAAGATTGGCAATAATCCTAACAGCCATGGTGGCCAAGCTGGTTCTGGTGGTCCTGGTGGCCAAGATGGTCCTGGTGGTCAAGGAGGTGATGGTGGTATGCCTCATGGTCCTCAACAAGAGGTGAGCACTGTTAAACCTGGTCTTGATAAACTTGGTGATGACCCTAATTTCATCAATGCTTTAAATGAGTATATTGGTAACGAAGTGCATCTTCTTCGTAATCTGCAGAATAATTATCCTGAGCTCACTAGGTTTTTATCCAGATTGTATGCTTCTTTAGGAAATAATCCACAGGGCAATGTTTATGAAATGCTTAATTTCTTAAGTTCTGTCCAAACTGTTTTGGCTGGAGATATCATGGCTAATAATAATCTGAATAATCAGGTTAATATTCTTGATAGAATAGGGAATAATTTAAATAACAATATTAATGAAAATCATGTTGAAAATATTCTTCCGATGGCTCAAGGCACTAATTTGGTGAATAATTTTATTAGTAGTACTGCTATTTTGCAGAATAATATTCATGGGAATCCTAATCTCAGTTACTTGGAGAATATGCTTTCTTTGAATACCTATAGTTATGCGGAAAACAATAGGGCTC
Organism: uncultured Methanobrevibacter sp.; assembly: GCF_902769175.1. Classification (GTDB taxonomy): domain Archaea; phylum Methanobacteriota; class Methanobacteria; order Methanobacteriales; family Methanobacteriaceae; genus Methanobrevibacter. The sequence continues at coordinate 17,075 of NZ_CACXNW010000002.1, read as the reverse complement.
ATGTTGAGAGAGTCTTGACTTTGTTGAATGATTTTAGGGTTTTGCAGGAGCGTGCTAGTAGATTGGGTTATATGTATCTTTCTGATAGTATGGTTAGTACTCTTAATCTGTATAATGGGAATATTGGTAGGCGAGGTCATTCTCGTACTATTAATGCTTTGTTTGATTTTAATCATCCTAATAGGATTCAAGTTTGGGAGAATATTTATCAGAATGCTTTGGCGGAGTTTAATCATGTTTTGAAAAGTGCAAAGCTTAATAATTCTCTTATTGATGATCTTAAGCATGGAACTGATGGTGGAAATTTGTCTGTGTCTTTAAAGAATGATCTTGGTAATCTTATTGCTGAGTTAGAGAGTAAGTTTATTGATGATGAGTTTAAGGGACGTTTTGTTAGTTTGAAGGAGTTGTATACTGAGAATTTTGTAAAAAATGATATGGAAGATCTTGATCTTCTGTTGATTATTTATCATCAATTGGTCGAAATTGATATGCAGTCTGTGGGTATTGATTGTGATGCATATAATCAGTGTGTATCATTTGATTATGTTAAGTCTATTAAGGAAAACATATATAATGGTATTTTCAATCATTATGAAATTTTTAGCCAATTAAAGGTCATAGAAATGGTTCAAGATTTCTATGTTCAGTTAAAGCTATTCAAATCAATTAATTATGAAGCATATTGCAATGCTACTAATTCTCAGCATATTTTTGGAGTTAAAATTGGGTATTCATTAAAATATATCCTGGATGGTTTTTCTCATATTTATAACACATCATGGAAAATTGAAAGGGCTGCTACTTTCAGAGATAGTTTTAACAAAAAGAGTGAAGTTGAAAAAGCGGATATTTTAAAAAAAACATATTATAATATTTCAGTTTGGTTGGATAAAAGCGGTCTTAGACAACCTATAAATCAAACTCATATGAATTTTTATCATATCAAACATTTATTCCCAGATTATGCTCTTGTATATGCAAACCTCAGTGATTGTGATAGATTAATGGTTAATAAATATTTTTATGACCAATGTTGTGAACTTATTAAAACCTTTGCTAACATAGATTATGATAATGGATTTATTGTAGATTATAGTAAAAATCTAACAGCATTAAGCAATATAAAAAATGTCTCTGTTAATTATTTTAAGGATTTATCTTTCTTATATAAGCAACTATTGACTGCACGAAATATTGATAAATTTTTCATAAAGGATATTTCCAGTTGAAGTTCTGTTAAAATTGCAGATATTATCTTAGATGAACTGCCACAATTCGTTTCAAACAATTTGAAAATTCAACAGGAATTTAATAAACTGTATAATAACCAATCACTCCTCACATTTTTATCTTCTATACTTGTTTCTGCTCAGAATGATACAATGAATTTAACTCAAATATATAATGCACTTTCTAATCATAGGCAGAATATGGGGACAATATATAAATTAATTGAGAATCTGTCAAAATCATTGCCTCTTGATGTGGATTATCATAATGCCATGAATTCTACAGTATTGGATCGTATAATTTGGGGAAATATGATTGGAATGCATCTTGCCGCTATGTTTCCAACTGGATCAGATTATTTTGAAATCCAGAATGCTATCCGAAAAAACTGTGAGAAAACAATAAATGTGCCTGAAGGTATAAATCAAATTGAAAAAGAAATGCTTGAAGTAAAAAGGATGCGTGTTAATATAGCTACACAAATGAATGTTTATAATCAAGTTCTAAAAGGTGTTACTAAATTTAACTTGTCTTATGCAGATTTGTTAGTAATTGAGGGTTTCAATAAGTTCAATTTTACTGAGTTGCATAATCCTGCGGTTCTGGATATTTTAAAAAAGGAAGTTCTATCTAGACAAGATGTTATAGGCATGGAACAATTGAAAAATCATACTAAGGAATATGCTTTTTCCCAGATTGATGTTGCTTCATTAAGAGATAAACTAAACCGATTCAAAGAAGTATGTCCCGTTGGTTATTGGGTTTTAATGGATTATATTAATGACCTTTACAATTTCACTATGTTGTCAAATACCCTTTGGAAATATAATTATAAATCTCAGGAATTCTGTTTTGTTGGTAAAAATGGTGATTTGGTCTCATATTATGATTTATACAAGAATGTGTCTGAGATGATTATTCCGATAATGGAATCATTGGGTGTTTTTGATAAGGATGGTAATGTCATATATAAATCTGTGAATTATAAGTTTGGGCATTTGGTTTATGATAATCCATATTCAAATATTTTCAACAAAAAGAATTATTACCACAGTATAGAAGTAAATGAGCATAATTTTGAATTGATTTTTAATGATCTGGATAATGATTTGACTTATTTGAAAAATATTAGTAATGACCTATACCAGAATTTAACACTATTTTCTGAAAATAAGTCAGTTTCTGAATGGAGAAAAAGCCTTGATTTTTCCGTTGAGGGTGTCTTAAAGATTGTAAAGGCATATGATGAGATTTTTGATCAATTGGACAATTACAGGAATTCTTCAATGGTATTGGAAAATGAGGTTAATGTAATAATTGATCAACTCAATCTTGATATGGCTAAAAATCTAAAGGCTGATCAATTAAAAGAAGTACGTAGTTACTTATTATACTTTATATATTTCTGGGAGTTCAATCATCATATAGTGAAAGAAGCGTATTTACAAACTAAAGATTTAATTAATCGTGGTTCAAAAATGTCTTTTAATTTATTAAATGCTTCAATTGATGATAATTTTGCAAGATATAATGAGATACTTAATCATGTTGTATATTCTGTATTTGATAATGATAACTTTGATTCTTTAAGTCTTGAGGATATGAAGAAGACTTTTATTAATGATTTGTATAGGTCCTACCATAGTTATGATAAATATGTTGATGTGTTTGAGACTATCAAGCTGAAGGAATTGATTAACTTTGAAAATTTTAGATATTGGGAGAATCATATCAATAGTATTGATAAGAAGGATCGTTTAATTAATTTGTATAAAGCAATTCAAAATCGCCTTTATCCTAATAGGGATGTTTTGGCTCCAGGTTCTAGTAATAAGGATTCTTTGAGTTCTAAAGAACTTAATGATATTATAAACCTTATCCATGAGGAGGATATTCCGGATAATGATAATATTTATAATGGCAATTCTCAAGATGTAATGTACTTTATGGGAGCTTGGAACGCTTTTGCTCAAAAATACCCTAATGTCTCTCAAAATGTTTTAAATAATCTTATGGGTGGAGATATGAATAAGTTCTTTTTGAGAAAAGATCTTGATTTTCATTATGTTCGTTCAGCCATTATTGTGTATATAAAAGATAATTATCAAATTGATGATAAGGTTAATGGTAACATACATAATAACATTAATAATGACAACAATCCTATTCCTAAAGGTTCTGGTTTATCACATGGTCAGTTTGATGAAATTAAAAATATTTGGCAAAACCATAGCATTTATCCTAAAAAAGATTATAATGTAATTTCAGATTCTATGATTAGGTTACATGGTTCTTGGGAATCATTTGAGACAAAATATCCTGATATTGCAGATAAGGTCAAGAAAAATTTATTTAATTCTGGAAGTCTATATGATTATGCTAGAAAGTATAGTTCTGCTAATGATTTTAACGAAGTTCGTCAGAGTATTATTAATTTTGTTCATGACAATTATTATGACACTTCTTTTGTGTTGGATGTAAAGCAGGTTCCTGATGATTCTTTGGTGATTAATGGTACAAAAGTTTCCGAGTGTGATATTTCCACTCTTTACATTTATGCTGTAGAACAGGTTATGTCTTCAAATCTTGGTCCTGATGAAATTGAAACACTTAGAGGTGAACTAAATTTAACAATGCTTGCCTATAAACAATTTTGGGAATTGATGAATATTGCAGGAATGGATGAAATACACTATATAAATAAAGTGGATCAATTTAAGAATAGTATTTTGGATATATTGAATGTTGTGGGGGTTAAGAATCCTACATTTAATGATATAAATGGTATTATTGAAGATAACACATTGTCTAAGGATGAAGAGAATCCTACATTTAAGGTTATAAAAGGTATTATGGAAAATAAAACATTGTCTATGGATGAAGATATCATTATCACAGATTCAAATTCTGAGTATGAAGCGTTTTTAGCTTCCTGGAATAAATTTGCGAAAGAGTATCCTGATATTGCTAAAAATGTATTGGAAATACTCTTTAAAAATAGTGAGCGTGTTATGAAAGATCAGTTCATTGAAATTGGTGGTGATGCATTACGTAAAAAAATCATTGATTTTGTAAAATATATTCTTAATTCCGGTCAAGATCAGATTCCAATTCCAAATCAGGATAGTGATAAATTTGTGATTTTGGCTAAATCAACTAACGATACGAGTATTGCTGATATTAAGGGGTTTATGGCTGAGGCTGTTAATACTGCAAAGGGCTTTGTTAATCAGATTAATACAAAAGATAATGCTTTGGCTACAAAGTTAAATTCAGATATTGACAAGTTATATAAGGAGTATTTGAATCATGTTGAAAGTTCTAATCATGAATGGCAGTATAAGAAATTTATATCTGCATTGCAAAAGTTGTTTGAGGATAACAAAAAAGATATTTTTGATGTGACCGTGAAAAATGAAATATCCAATGTTACTGATATTTCCTCAGATAAACAAATAGATGTTTTAGACATCGTGAGAAGTGAAATATATGACGGTAATGGAATTGATGAAGAAAAAATATGCAATTTAATCAACAAAGACAACTACGAAGTTATAAGTGATGAAATGCTGGCAGAAATAGCAGACCTCATCCCAAGGTCATACATCCCTAAAAACAAGATTGCTGTTGAGTATAGGGAAAAATTTCAAAAAGACCTTGACAATAAATTTGCAGATTGTTCTGTGAAAATGAAGTATATCATTAGAGCATATAATTTACTTTTAATGAAATTCATGGTATTTGATGTAATTATAATCGATGACATCTATAAAAATGTCAAATCTCAAAAACTTAACAAAGAGGAAGTGGAAACCTATTTGAAAAATCGTTTAGCAAATCTTAACAAAAACGTGATTATCTGTAGTGATAGGTTATTTGCTGCGAAAAAAATGTGTGAAGAAAATAAAGTGGTAAATCATAAGAAATTATATATGAATTATAAAAACCAAATTTATGATAAGCTTTCACAACTTAGTGCTTATAGTAAAAAAATTAATTCTAAAAATGCTGTTTATGGAAATATTGGTGAATTTATAATATCTCTCAACGAACTATTAAATAAAATCAAACTATTATGTGATAAATTTGATAATGATAAATCTAATATCTTTAAAATAAGGGAAGCTATTGATGAAAATGATGATGAGGATGAAGATGAAACATTTAATCAATTAATTAATTCTAAAGTACTGAACTTTGAAAAATATGATATGAACTTTAATGCAGCAGGCTTTGAAGACATCAAAAAGATTATCTATGAAGATAAAGATGAGTTTGTGATAAAGGATTCAGAGGGTAAGGAAATAGTGGAAAAAATGGAGGATCACTCAATTTTGGGAGCTCCTGCAATAAATTCAAAGTATCTCATAGTATCATTCAAAGTAATATGCAGTAATTATCCTTATGTTAAAACCAAATTACTTCGTCATAATTCTTTTTTAAACATTGAGGCCCCAGAATTTTATTTTACCTATAATGTTAATTGGGACATGACCCTTCAAGATGGTGCCTTAAATAAGTCTCGTGAGAGAGTTTTCAATGCAACACAGTGCATATTAGCCGAAGAGTACATGAATGCTCTAGATTATTATGAGCAAAAGATTAAAAAAATGAGGAAACACTACTTAAGTCACTACAATTCGTGGATAAGGGATTAATAAGTACAAAAAGCAAATCGCATCATTAAAAGAGAAATTGGAATCAATAGTCAGTGAAGATGGAAAAACATTAGTTAAAGATATTGAAGACCCTGAAGATATTGAAAACTCTATAAATACATTAGGTGATAGTATTATTGGCCACTTTAAAAATCTAAAATTAAATTAGGGGATATAATAGGGGGATGAAAATCATTTAATATGATTCTCTTCTTTAAGGTTATCTGTAGGATAGTTCTTTTTTAAGAACCTAAAAAGGATTATCCTCTTCCTACTCCTATTTCCATAGGTGGGATAAATGGCACATGCCTACAAAAACATATGCAGTAAAACCAATATGCAATGAAGCAAACAACATCCCAAAGGCGAACCATAATCTTAAAGTAACATAAAAATCATATGCAGAAAGTCATACAAGTCCTTCTCCATCCATTTCAATACAATCAACAGGAGGTATTATTTGGACGAATGTGAAAAAAAAAACGGTCAAAAATCATGGAACTGGAACAATCTAAAAAAAATCAAAAAAAGAAGAACCAATAAAAGAAATTAAAAAAACATCATATGGGCTATCGTCAAAAATAGTTTTTATTCTAATAAGACAACTCGGCTTACTTGAGACTCTTTTGTTATTTTCCTACCTGTCTTATTCGCTATTTCCTGTGCGAAATCACGAACATCTTGGTTTGATGGCATATTGTCAAGACTTAATCTTTGTCTGGAAGATCCTACAAACATATATGCCTTGACTTCCACAAATTTAGGGTTAGCCTTATTGATAAGTTCTGCATAGCCATCAGTGTTAATCATGTTTTTGTCCTTAACTGAAGTGATTCGAATAGCTGTACGGCTATCAAAACTGTTCATTAATTCAAGTGTATTATTTAGCTTGTTCCAAGCATCGTTTATTTGAGGGTTACAAAGGCTTTTGTATATTTTCTCGTTAGGTGCATCTAAGGAAACGTATAGTTGTGTTGGTTCGTTGTCAAGGTTTCCAAGTTTTTCAGGAAGCATTCCATTGCTCACTAAAAATGTTGTAAAATCTTGTCTATGGAATTCAGCTAAAAGCTCATCTATTTCAGGGTATAATGTTGGTTCCCCTGCAAGAGAAATAGCAGCATTTGTAGGTTTCTTGCTTTCTTCAAGTTTTTTCTTGTCAGCTTTTTTGTTTCCTCCAAAACCGCATAAAAGATTGTTTTGAGCTTTTATAGCACCTTCGATGATTGTTTTCGGATCGTCATATTCTCCTTCCCATTCTATTCTGGTTTGACTTAAGTCTCTCCAACAGAATGAGCATTTTTGATTGCAGAATGGTACTGCAGGAGACATTTGCAAGCATCTGTGGGATTGAACGCCATAAAATTGTTCCTTATAGCATACTCCCTCATTTACCATGCTTTTTCTAGTCCAATGACATATTTTAGCAGCTGCATGGCCGTGTTCTCCTACAAATCTGTAACCACTATATTCTAATTTTGCCTGTTCTTCTTTAGTAAATGTCATGATAATCAGCAGTGTTTTTTGATAATTGTAAAAATTTATTTTTTTTTATTAAGTTATATAATTTGTTTTCACTTTACTTTTTTTTATTAAGTTATAATATTTGTTTTCACTTTACTTTTTTATTTAGTTAAAAGATTTGTTTTCACTTTTTAAAAATTTAAAATACTTTAAATATAATTAATTATAAATATTTTATTAATAAAGTAAAGAATTTATGGAAACTTTATATAAAGAAAAAATTTATATAAAGTTTTTATAAGTTTTTAAAACAAAACTTTAGAATAATTTATAGTAATAATTTTTTTAATTATTCTATTTATTATTTATCATGCTGAAATATTATTATTGTTTTTAAGGAGGATTTGATTTGAGTCTTAAAACACCTGTTGTTATATTAAATTTTAAAACTTATTTAGAATCCAGCGGTCAAAAGGCTTTAGATTTGGCTAATGCTTTGGAAAGTGCTGGTAACGAATCTGGAATTACTATGGTAGCGGTACCACAAGCTATAGATATCTATAGGATTAAAGAGGAAACTAGCATTCCTGTTTTAGCTCAACACATTGATGCTGTATTTCCTGGTGGCCATACCGGAAGTAATTTATTTGAAAGCTTTGTAGCAATTGGTGTTGATGGAACATTATTAAACCACTCTGAATGCAGAATGACTCTTGCAGACATTGCAGAAGTAGTTAAAAAGACAAAAGAAGCAGAGCTTATTTCATGTGTATGTACCAATAACGTTGAAACAAGTGTTGCAGCTGCTACCTTATCACCAGATTATGTTGCAGTTGAGCCTCCTGAACTTATAGGTACTGGAATTCCTGTTTCCAAAGCAGACCCTGAAGTTGTTGAAGGCAGTGTATCTAAAGTCAAGGCAATTAATCCTGATGTAAGTGTTTTATGTGGTGCAGGTATTTCAACTGGTGAAGATATGGCTGCAGCTATTGAATTAGGTGCTGAAGGAGTTCTTTTAGCTTCTGGAATTATTAAGGCAGAAAACCCTAAGGATGCATTGTTGGATTTAGTAAGCAAAATCTAATTGGATTTAGTTAGGTTTTCTATCAGATTTAATAAATTTATTAATGATTGTTATTGAGTGAAATTATGGTTAATTTTAATACTATTGATGATTTTGATGTAAATGACAAAACAGTTTTAGTCAGAATTGATATCAATTCACCTGTTGACCCTCATTCTGGAATTATTTTAGATGATACCCGTATGAAGCTACATGCTGAAACCATTAAGGAATTGTCCCTTAAAGGTGCTAAAACTGTTATTCTTGCTCACCAAAGTCGTCCAGGTAAAGATGATTTTACCCCATTAAAGCAACATGCTGAGGTTTTATCTAATGCTGTAGGTTTGGATGTGAAATATGTTGATTCCCTATTTTCATCTACTGCAAAAGAATCTATTCTTGCTTTAGAGCCGGGACAAATATTGCTTCTTGAAAATGTAAGGTTCTTTTCAGAAGAGCAATTAAAACGTTCTCCTGAAGAGGAAGCCACTTCTGTCCTTGTTCAGCAATTAACTCCATTGGTTGATTTGTTTGTCAATGATGCATTTGCAGCAGCTCACAGATCTCAAACTTCATTGGTTGGATTTACAAGAACTGTTCCTTCTGCTGCAGGCAGAGTAATGGAAAAGGAATTGACTGTTATTGGAAATGCATTGGAAAATGTACAGCACCCTTGTGTTTTTGCATTAGGTGGTATGAAAGCTGATGATTCAATCATGGTAACAGAGAATGTTTTGGAAAATGGAACTGCAGATTATGTATTGGTTTCAGGTCTTGTTGCTAATATCTTCATTTGGGCAGCTGGATATGACATCAAGTCCATCAATAAGGAATTTATTGAAGCAAGAGGATATCTTGATATGGTAGATAAATGTAAGGAGCTCATTGAAAGATTTGGCGATAAGATAGTTTATCCAAAAGACGTTGCAGTTAGTGTTTTAGGTGACAGAGCAGATGTTACAATTGAAAACATTCCTAATGCTTCTATTTTTGACATTGGCAGAGAGTCTTTAATCACATATGCCAAGATTATCCGTGAAGCAAAATCCATTTTTGCAAATGGTCCTGCAGGTGTATTTGAAAATCCTAAATTCGCAATTTGTACTGAGGATATCATTCATGCGATTGCATCTTCAGATGGATTCTCAATTATTGGTGGAGGACATATTGCAGCAGCTACTGTCAATTTAGGATATGGTGATAAGATGGATCATATCAGTAGTGGTGGTGGAGCTTCCATTAATATGTTGGCAGGTAAACCATTAGCTGCAGTTGAAGCATTAAAAGATTCTAAAGAGTTATTTGATAATTAAATAATTCTTTTCTTTTTTTATTTTTTATTTTAATCTTTTTTTAGATAATTCTTTTCTTTATAATTTTTTTATTTAATCTTTTTTTAGATAATTCTTTTCTTTATAATTTTTTTATTTAATCTTTTTTACTATTTTTTGCTATTTTCAAATTCTTTAATTATTTTTTCATCATCGTTGATATTATTAAATATAATTAATTATTTTATTAAGTTGCTCCTCTTTTTTTTTAAAGTTTTTTGTATATTTTATTTATTTTCAGATTCTTATTTTTCAAATAGTTAAATCAGTAAATAATTTATAATGAATAATCATGATAAATTATGAAAAACTTTATAAATATAAAAAATATAATATTAAAATGTTGAAAATTTGATATATGAAAGGTTATAAAATGACAGATGAAATTATAATGACAGATAGTGAAAATGTAAAAAATGTCTTAAATGAATTTCCGAACGCTTTAAAGAATGTTAAGGATAATGCTCCTTTAACTTTTTGCATAACCAATTTTGTAACAGTGACTGATTGTGCAAATGCTGCATTAGCTATTGGCGCTTCACCAATCATGTCCTTAGGTGCTGAAGAAGGTGGAGAAATAGTAAATATTGCAAATGCTCTTGTAATCAATATAGGTACATTAAATCAAAATCAAAATGAGTTGATGAGAAACAGTGCAAATCAGGCTAAGGAAATCAATAAACCTATTATCTTTGATCCTGTTGGTGCAGGAGTAAGTGGCCTTAGGAATGATATGACAAAGGAAATTGTAGAAAATTATCCTTTGACATTAGTCAGAGGAAATATGTCTGAAATCAAAGCTATTGCAAAATTGATTAAGCTTAATGAAAATAATGACGCTGCTGGAAAAGGTGTCGACGTTGCAGAAAGTGATGTAATTTCCAAAGACACTTTAGAAATCAATGCTTCAATTGTAAAGGAATTGGCTAATGAATTAAACACTGTAGTAATTGCAAGTGGTCCAATAGACATTATTTCAGATGGAAAATTTACTTTTGGACTTGACAACGGTGATGAAATGATGCCTCTCATTACAGGAAGCGGATGTATGTTAACTACAATCATCGGATCTTTTGTTGGTGCTAATGATGCATTGATTGGTGGAATCACAGCATGTGCATTGATGACTGTTGCAGGGGAAAATGCTGCAGATTATGTAAGGAAAAATGATTTGGGAACTGGTAGTTTCAGAACATTCCTGATTGATAATCTGTATAAGTTAGATGCTGAAGAATTAATCAAAAGGGCTAATTTATTTGAAATAAACATTTAAATTATTCTTAGTTTATTTTAAATTAATATAATAAATTTATTTTTTTATTTATTTTTTAGTTTATTTTATTATTAATATAATAATTTATAATTTTATTTAATTTCATTAATTTTTTTTATTCTAAAAAAGATATTATGAAATTTTATAAAAAAATTATTTATTAAATTTAATTTAAAAATTTTAATTTAATGATTAAATAATAATTAATTATTTAATTATTTGGTATTTTTATAATTTTTATAATTTTAATAAATTTAATTAATTTTTAAAAAGATGATTAAATGATGAAAAAAGATATTGATTACTCTGTTTATTTGGTTACAGACCATAGAAATAAAACTGATGAAGAATTCTTAAATGTCATTGAAGAGGCAATCAAAGGTGGAACATCCATTGTTCAGCTTCGTGAAAAAACCGCTTCCACTAAGGACTTCTATGAATTAGCTGTAAAAGTCAAGGAAATCACAAGCAAATACAATGTTCCTCTATTGGTTAATGATAGAATTGATATTGCTCTTGCAATTTACAGTGAAGGAGTTCACATTGGTCAGGATGATATGCCTGCTACAATTGCTCGAAAGATTATTGGTGATGAGAAGATATTAGGAGTTTCCACTTCCACAGTTGAAGAGGCAATAAAGGCTGAAGCTGAGGGTGCTGATTATATTGGTTCTGGAGCCATATTCCCTACATCAACTAAAGATGATGCAGAGTCTGTCTCAAAAGAAGAATTAAAGGATATTGTTGATTCTGTAGATATTCCTGTTGTTGCTATTGGTGGAATTAGCTTAGAAAATGCACCAAGTATTAAATCCACTGGAATAGCAGGATTTTCTGTTATCTCTGCTATCATGAATGCGGAAGATCCTAAGGAAGCTTCTAAAAAATTAAAAGAGATTTATTCATCTTAAATTTTCTTTTTTTTTATTTTTAATTTACTATTCGATTGTTTTCTTTTTATTATTTTCTTACTTTTTAATATTTTAAATTTAAATTTAATTGATTATTTACTTTCTTTTTAATATTTTAAGTTTAAATTTAATTGATTATTTTTTAATATTTTAAATTTAATTAATTATTTTCCATCATTTTTTCTTTTCATAATTAATTTTTTAGGAAAAGTTTTAATAGTAAACTATTTAAATGATACTATACTATATATTATTGTTGAATAATTTTAAAAACTTTTTAATTTTTTAAAAGTCTTTTTTATTAAATCTATTCATTGCCTCGGTGGCTCAGTCTGGTAGAGCGCGAGACTTGTAATCTCGTGGTCGCGGGTTCAATTCCCGTCCGGGGCTTTTTTTATGTTGATTTGTATTAATTATTGTTTAATTAATCTTTTTTAATCTACAAAATTTATTAATAAATCTTTTCATAGAATATCAAATTTACTGAATTTACCAAAAGATTTATATATTATGGTAATATAAAATAATTATGTTGTATAATAATTATGTCGGGACCATAGGGTAGCTTGGTCGATCCTTTGGGCTTTGGGAGCCTGAGACTCCGGTTCAAATCCGGGTGGTCCCACTTTGTATCTATCCCGTCTTAGCTCAATTGGCAGAGCGTTGGACTGTAGATCCAAATGTTGCTGGTTCAAGTCCGGCAGACGGGATTTTTATTATTATTTTCTATTTATCTTATCTTTATGAAATTTCTTTTCGAATTTTCATAAAAATATAGGATATATAGAAACCTTTATATATGATAATAAATATATCATTTTAATGAGTATAGTTTATACTCACATAGTTTTGCCCTGGTGGTGTAGGGGCTATCATGTGGGCCTGTCGTTTAATCAGGGCCCGTAGCTCAGTCTGGCAGAGCGCTTGGCTTTTAACCAAGCGGCCGCGGGTTCAATTCCCGTCGGGCCCGCTCTGATTTTTTTTATTATTAACTTTACTAAATTTAAATTTTTAAATAACATTTTTCTAGATTTTTTAATTTTCATGTGTCTTATTTAAATCATATTTAAATTTTGTCGTATTTGAATTTGGAATTTATTCTACTGGAATAATGGTTTATTAAATTGTGAAGGGGTTAGTGTTTTAGATATTGTAAATTTTTCAAGGCTTAGTCTATTTTTTATTTCCAAAAAGCTATGATTTTTATGATTATTGACAACTCTATGGCTCTTTATCCTTTAATCAAATCTATTCTATGATGATGAAGAAATAAGTGTAATTATTAATTGAAATAATTAAAGGGAATGTTAAAAAGCTTACTAAAAAGATTATTTGAAATTTTTTATTAATTAGTTTAGTGAAAGTTATTGATTTATTGCAATGATATTATTTTAAAATACTTTTATCGGAGGAATATTTTGGCATTTAATATATTAAACCATAGTGCTGTTTCTAAGCACGAAATTTTGTCTGATGATGAAATTGAAGAAATTTTTGCAGATGTTGATTATGACATTAGTCAACTTCCAAAAATTAAAGTAAATGATCCTGTTTCTAAAGCAATTGGTGCTAAAGAAGGTCAAGTTTTAAAAATTACTCGTAAAAGTGAAACTGCAGGTATATTTGTCACATATAGACTTGTCAGTGGAGAAAATAATCAAAAATAGATTTTAAATTAAAATTTATATATAAAATATTTTTTATGATTTTTAATTAATTAGAATAATTTTTATGTAGATTTTTTATCTGATTGTATTTTTTGGAGATATTAAATGAAAAACAAGACATGGGGTTTAGTAGATTCATTTTTTGATAAATATGACATTGTAGATCATCATATCAAATCTTATAACGATTTTGTTGAAAATCGTATTCAAAACATTATTGATATCACTGAACCAATTACTATAGAAAACGAAAAGGGAAATTATACTCTCAAAACTGGTAAAATCAAAATTGAAAAACCTTTCACTAAAGAAGCTGACGGTTCTAAAAGTATGATTTACCCTACTGAAGCTAGACTTAGAAACTTAAACTATTCTGCTCATATGTACTTGCAAATGGCATTAGTTGACAATGAAAAAGACGAAGAACCAATTTTAGATGATGAATCTTATGTTTACATTGGTGAATTGCCTCTTATGCTTAAATCAAGCATTTGTCATTTACATGGACTTACCGATGAGGAATTAATGGAAAAAGGAGAAGACCCTAAAGACCCAGGTGGATACTTCATTGTAAACGGTTCTGAAAGAGCTGTTGTTACTATGGAAGAGATTGCTCCAAATAAGATCATCTTGGAAAGAATTGATGAAATCGAAGATAGGCATGCAAAGGCTATTGTAACTTCTATCAAAAGTGGTTTCAGAGCAAGAATTACCTTAGAATATAAAAAGCCACGTAAAAGCGGAGTCTTTTTAAGAATCTCTTTCCCATATGTTCCTGGTGAAATTCCATTAGTCATATTGCTTAGAGCATTAGGCTTATCCACTGACCAAGACATTATTAGAAAAATTTCAGATGACTTTAACTTCCAAATGTACATTGCAGACGATATTCAAGTTTCTGAAAAGGATTTAAAACTTGATAATGATGAAATGATGGGTATGACCCAAGAGGAAAGAGCCGAATACATGAGAATGGCTGCAATCAAATACATTGGTAACAGAGTCGCTAAAGGTATGACTGAAGAGTACAGAATCAAACGTGCTCAAGATGTAATCGACAGATACCTATTGCCTCATATGGGTATTGAAGAGGACAAACGTTATGATAAGGCTATTTATTTAGCAGAAATGACTGAAATGTTACTCCAAGTTATTGAAGGTCAAAGAGAACCTCACGATAAGGACCACTATACCAATAAAAGGTTAAGAGTTTCTGGTGACTTGATGGAAGACTTGTTCAGAGTTGCTTTCTCTTCCTTAACAAGAGATATGAGTTACCAACTTGAAAGAAGCTTGTCCAGAGGAAAAGAGCTTTCAATCAAGCAAGCTGTTCGTTCTGACGTTTTAACTGAAAACATTAAGCATGCTATTGCTACAGGTAACTGGGTAGGTGGAAGAGCTGGTGTAAGTCAGCTTTTAGATAGAGTCAGTTACATGGCAACACTTTCTCACTTAAGAAGGGTTGTTTCTCCACTTACTAGAAGTCAGCCTCACTTTGAAGCTAGGGATTTGCACCCTACTCAATTTGGAAAGATATGTCCAAACGAAACTCCAGAAGGACCAAACTGTGGATTAGTAAAGAACTTAGCTCTAATGTGTAAGATCTCTGAAGGATTTGACGGAGAGGAAATTGTAAACATCATTAGAGACATGGATGTAGAGATGATAGATTAATCGGAGGAATTTTATGGTAGGGGCTAAAATTTATATTAATGGTAAACTAACCGGTTACTGTGATAATCCTGAAGAATTTACCGATGAAATGCGTGCTAAAAGAAGAGCTGGTGAAATCAACAATGAAATGAACATCACCTATTATGATGATAATAATGAAATTTATATTTTCACTGACCCTGGTAGAGCAAGAAGACCTTTAATTCTTGTTGAAGACGGTGTTCCAGCACTTAAAGATGAACATATGGATGCTATTGCAAATGGCGATTTGAAATGGGACCAATTATTTGAATTAGGAATTTTAGAATACTCGGATGCTGAAGAGGAAGAAAACTCCTATATTGCAATGAATTTAAGTCAATTAAATGAAGACCACACTCATTTGGAAATCGACCCTTCAACTATGCTTGGAATCTGTGCAGGAATTATTCCATTTTCAGACCACAACTCTTCTCCAAGGAATACAATGGAAGCAGGGATGACAAAGCAAGCATTAGGTTTATACGTATCTAACTATGCTTTACGTACTGACACTCGTGCTCACTTATTACACCATCCTCAAACTCCTATAGTAAAAACAAGAATCATTGATGCTATCAATTATGATTCCAGACCTTCCGGTCAAAACTTAGTTGTAGCACTTATGTCCTATGAAGGATATAACATGGAAGACGCAATGATTCTCAACAAATCCTCTCTTGAAAGAGGTATGGGAAGATCTAGCTTTTTCAGATCTTATGAAGCATCTGAAAGAAGATACCCTGGTGGACAAGAGGATAAATTCGAAGTTCCAGAAAAGGGAGTTAAAGGATACCGTAGTGAAGAGTCTTACAGAAACTTAGATGAAGACGGTATTGTAAACCCAGAATCCCATGTGGAATCTGGTGATGTATTGATTGGTAAAACCTCTCCTCCAAGATTCTTAGGAGAAATTGACGAATTCGGTACTGTTGCTGAAAAAAGAAGAGAAACTTCTGTAACTGTAAGACACGGTGAAAAAGGTATTGTAGATGCAGTTCTTTTAACTGAAACTGTTGAAGGAAGCAAATTAACTAAAATAAGAGTAAGAGATACCAGACAACCTGAATTCGGTGATAAGTTTGCATCAAGGCACGGTCAGAAAGGGGTTGTAGGTCTTATCTTAGCTCAAGATGACATTCCATTTACAGAAGATGGTGTAGTGCCAGATATTATTGTAAACCCTCACGCTATCCCTTCAAGGATGTCTGTAGGTCAAGTATTGGAAATGGTAGCAGGTAAAGCAGGTTGTATGGAAGGACGCCGTATGGATGGTACTCCATTCAATGATGCTGCAGAACATCAAATCAAACGTGCACTTAAGGAAAACGGTTTTGAATCTGCAGGATGCGAATCATTATACAATGGTGTAATTGGTGAACGTATTGAAGCTGAAATCTTTGTAGGTGTTGCATATTACCAAAAATTACACCACATGACAACTGATAAGGTTTATGCTCGTTCAACTGGTCCAGTACAAGTGCTTACACGTCAGCCAACAGAAGGTAGGGCTCGTGAAGGTGGTCTCAGGTTCGGAGAAATGGAAAGAGACTGTCTTATTGCACACGGTGCAGCTCTTGCATTGAAGGAAAGACTCTTAGATGAATCTGACAAGTATGAAGCTGTTGTATGTAATGAATGTGGAATGTTAGCAGTATACGATAAGAATAAACGTAAAATGTACTGCCCAATTTGTGGAGACAGCGAAACTTATCCTGTTGAAATTTCATATGCATTCAAATTATTATTAGATGAACTTAAAAGTTTATGTATTTTCCCTAAATTA
>NZ_CACXNW010000001.1 GCF_902769175.1 uncultured Methanobrevibacter sp. | reverse complement strand
CTAGGAATACCGTATTGGTCTCTTAAAATTACTCCGATTTGACTTGCAGATTTACCTTCTCTTTTGAATTTTACAATAAATTCTTCGATTTCTTCGTTAGTATATGCGATCCATTCTGGTCTTGCCATAAATATCCTCTCCAATAAGTTTTTTGATTATTTATAGTAAGGTCCTTTGTAAAATAATTCGTAGCGACAATATCATTAAAAGACTATTGAAAAATAATTCATAAACGATAATTTGTCAGTTAAAAAACTATTTTAAATTCAAAATGAAAAAACCTTTAAGAAATAACTGATATGATTAATCAAAACTTGAAATAATAGGTTTTAAAATAAATCAATTAAACGAAGAATAGAATAAACAATCCAATCATTTAAATCCCGATATCATTTTAATAAAAAGATTTCCTTATTTCTTAATTGGAAACAATAGATTCCAATTTCAACAATAAATTAATCCATTATCTATAAAAGAGATTAAATTCCTAATCAAACCATTTATAATATCCTTGGCTAATTAAAAAACATTAAAAAGTTTATTATTTGTCATTTTGATTTGTATACCAATTGATAAACTTTTCTAAAGAATTTCTTCTATGTGAAAACCGGTTTTTCTCTTCAGTAGTAAGCTCTCCAAATGTTTTGCCTTCTTCCGGAACTAAAAATATCGGATCGAAAGCGAACCCCAGATTGCCTCTTTCTTCAAAAGCGATTTGACCTTTGATACGCCCTAAAAAGACCTTGGGCTCAGAATTGGGTGTGCAATAGCCAATAACTGACCTGAATTCAGCGTATCTATCGTCAACTCCATCCATAAGCTTTAGTATATTCTGGTTTCCAAGTGAATTCTGTACAAATTTTGAATATGTTCCCGGAAAACCGTTTAAAGCTCTTATGAATAAACCAGCATCTTCCACAATCACAGAGCGATTTAACTCTTGGCAAGCATATTCAGCACCGAATTTTGCTACATCCTCAAGACTTCCTTGAGGTTCCATGTAACCTAAATCAATATGCTCAAGTTCAACGCCAAAAAGTTTGAAAATATTCTCTGCTTCTATTACTTTATGTTCGTTCCCAGTTATAAATGTTATCATAGTTTTAATTATATAAAAAAGTTTTAATAAATCTATCTGAAAATGAAAAACAATTAAAACAAATCCCAACTGGCTACTAATTTAAAGAATTGAACTATCTAAAAAGCAAGAGAAAGAAATTTAATGAAAGAGAAGCAAAGCAACAATGTTGAAAAAATAATGAAATGAACAAACTAAACAGAAATGAGAAGGAATTTAATTAATTGAACTAAAAATGATGAATGAAATGAAAAAAGGAATTATAAAGGAAAACTTATATTAATGAAAATTGACAAAGTAAGGTTGAGTGATGATATGAGTAATTATAAAGAATCTATTTATTTTACTTCCAGAATCTCAAGATATATGCTGGAGAATCTTATGAAAAACGGTGTTGAAAAACACCACCTTCCATCGCATATAACAACAAAGCAAGGTTTAATTGAACATTTAAAATCCCAAGGGTTTGAAAATGCACAGGATTTAGTCAATAATGCGATAAGCTATGCATTTGATAAGAAATATTTCAATTATTATGCTGCTGAAAAAGATGTTCATGAGTATAGCGATGAATGGATTAGTGATTTTCAATTGATTCTTAAAAAGCTAGATGTTTTTGACAAATTAAATGAACTGGACATTTTAAATGTTGGCTGCAATGATGCCTCCCAAATGGAAAAGATGATTGGCAACAATTTTAAAAACCTTTATTTGGTCGATGTGGGACTTAGGTCTCTTCTAGTTGCTAAGGAAATCTTTCCCAAAGCCATAATAATGAATACAAGTGCTGAATCTCTATATGAATTGCCAGATAACTCTATAGATTTATACTTATCTTTTAGAACATTCAATTCTCGTTTGTTTGATATAAAAAGCGCAGTAGCAGAATTAGACCGAGTCTTACGTTATGAGGGGATTGTTGTTCTTTCCATACCTAATGGATATGTGGATTCTGATGGAAACTTTAGCTATGGTTTAAAGCCTCCTAGTGAGGATAGTATAGATGCTGAGTATCCATTTAAAATTGTTGGTGAGATAATGTACAATCTTTCCAAATGCACTTTTAAGTATATTGGGCTTGTGAATAGCTTTTATGAAATATACATTTATGCCATAAGGTAAGATTTTATCTAATCCATCAAAAAGGGCACCACCATTAGCTAATACTACCAATCCAAATCAATCAAA
This sequence comes from uncultured Methanobrevibacter sp., assembly GCF_902769175.1. GTDB lineage: Archaea > Methanobacteriota > Methanobacteria > Methanobacteriales > Methanobacteriaceae > Methanobrevibacter. Next base: position 194,501 of record NZ_CACXNW010000001.1, on the reverse strand, counting down.
AACAGCATCACCAATAGCTAATACCTTCAAAAAATCAACCAGAAACATCATCCACCATAAATCAGACCTCATTCAAAATCATTCAGATGATAGCCTAATGCATTTAATATTTCATAAATCTTTTCAACAGGAGCTCCTAGAATATTGTAAAAACTTCCATCAATTCTTTCTATAAAGCAGGAAGCTATTGTTTCAATTATAAATCCTGAAGAGTAGAGCACATCAGGTTCATTATCTACATAATATTGAGCATCCTCATCAGAGATGCCTGAAAATTTAATCCTTGTTTCCTGATAATCAGTATGACTTTTTTCATTTATAACATCAATCACTGTTATTCCAGTTATAACAGAAACTGTTTGATTTGAACATTCCTTTAGATTATTCTTTGCTTCTTCCTTATCCTTTGGCTTTTCATATATTTTGCCATTAAAATAGACTATTGTATCCAATCCGATAATTGCTCCATCGGATACTTTGCTTAAAACGCTTCCCGCCTTTCCTTTTGATAAGCTTTTGACCAGTTCATATGGATCTTCAAGGCTTATATTTTCATCAAAATCGTTTTCAATGGCTTCATGTTTCATTCCCACTTTTTGAAAAATCTCTCTTTTGAATTTTGAAGTTGTAGCTAAATATAATTTCATTTAAAACACCTGAAATATTATTATAACATATTTTCATCCAACAATATTCTTTTCACTTCTTCCCATCCGTTTCTCCAGTCACGACCTCCTCGGATGATATTTTTCTCTTCCAATTCCCTGTCGCTTATGTCTCTGTTATGATAAGATGGAAACAATATTTTTATTTCTATATCAGAATTTAAATGAGATATTGAATCGTCAATGATTATATCCCCTTTAATCAACTGCTTTGATGATGTGAAAATAAAATTTTCCGGATTTATGAATGGCAAATATTCCACTAGGAAATTAAATTTGTTTTTGAATACATCACCGCTCTCTAAAGGATAAAATGGATTGACGCATGAAGAGCAGATGTATATGTCATAGTATTCGCTTAATTGTTCAATTGTCTCAATAGCTCCAGGGAGAAAATCTGGATTTTCATAATTGTTTCTTGCTGAAGCAAATCTTTTAAAGTCCTCAAATTGATCTTTAGGTATTGCCACTTCATCTATGTAATAATCTGTAAAATCATCAATAAGATAGCTGGTGCCTAAAAATTCATTAACGGCATCTAGAAATCCAGAAAAGCATATTACCTCATCAACATCCAATAGTATCTTTTTTCTGCTCATTTATCATCACCATTCATCAACATTAACTTTTTTCTCTTAATATATCCTTCAACATTATTTACACTTTGATTCAATGTTCAACATTAACTTTTTTCTCTTAATTTATCCTTCAACATTATTTACACTTGATTCAATGTCTTTGATTCTTCCATAACTTCCTTTTTGAACTTTTGATTGAATATCATTATGCAAATAAAACCTATTATTGAACCTATATTCATTCCAATAATTGTTCCTAAATAAACTCCAAATACACCCATATTCAATATTATTCCAAATAGATATGCGAATCCCATGCTCAATATGATTTCTCTAAGAATTGTTGTTGCCAATGATTTAAATCCATCGCCAATGCCTTGAAAAACATAAGCGGCCATTAGTCCCAATGGGCTTAAAAAGTTATAAAATACAAATAATCTCAATATTTCTGCTGCACGATTGGCTAATGTGAAGTTAGCTGCTTGGGAATTAAAGAACCCACATATTGGATAAGCGAAAATGAAAAAGCATGCGGAAATTAAAAATGTAATTGCTAAACATAATAATGTTCCATATTTTATCGTTTCATTGAAATTTTCCCAGTTTTTAGCCCCATAAGCCATTCCTGAAACTGTTATTGTTGCAATTCCTATAGAAACGCCAGGCAAAAATGCTATCGCAATAATTCTCCAGACAATAGTGAAAGCTGCAACTTCATTAACTCCTGAAGTGGATATAATCATATAATTAAGCATTATAGCAACTATAGCAAAAATTATTTCTTCTGTTGCAGAAGGCAGTGAAACCACTAACATTTCCTTATAAATTTGCAAGTTACGTTTATAATCTGAGATTTTGTAATTAAAAAAAGTATCCTTTTTAATATAAACCCAATAAAGCATGCATAGGCATGATAAAAGTGATGCAATCACCGTTGCAAGCCCTGCTCCAAATATTCCTAAATTCAGGTAGTATATTAGAATCGGATCGATGATTATGTTAACCACTGATGCCAATATCAATGGGTTTGTAGCTCTTTTTATATCTCCTTCTGCTCTAAATATGCTTCCAAATACATTAGGCAGCAAAAACACTATATTAAGTAAAAATATTATTTTTCCATAATCCAAACAATATGAAACAACACTGGATGCACCTGAAAATATCATTAAATCCTTTAGAAAGAAAATGCCTATAATTAAAATGATGATTGAAACGATTATCATTAAAATTAATGCATGCATAACCGCATTATTCGCATCGTCAATTCTTTTAGCTCCGAGGAAACGTGAGATTAAGGAATTTACACCAGCTCCAATACCAGTTCCAATGCCAATGATGACCAAATATAATGGTGAAATAAATCCTAATGCTGCAAGAGCATCAGCATTTAGTCCAGAAACCCAAAAAGTATCTATTATGTTATTTAATAACATTAAAAGCATTGAAAATATTATTGGGAAAGCCAGTTTATTAATGGCTTTTTTAGGATTGCCCATTATTGATTCGATATTTGAATTAAAATCCATATTATTAATATATACTGTATGTATATAAAACTATCTGAATCTTATTTAAAAACAGAAAGAAAAGAAAAATAAAGAAATCCAACCTTATTATAAAAACAGAAAGAAAAGAAAAATAAAGAAATCTAATCTTATTTAGAGAATGGAATACTCATTAATCATAATATCCGCTCTGAAAAAAAAATCTTAAATTAATGAGTATATCTTCCTCTAGATTCAATCGCAGCAATCTGTTTAGCTATTTTTGATTGATTGTTAGCATCATAAGCTTCTAAAATCCAATCAAAGGTTTGAGTAGCTATATCATAATCAATGCTTTGGAATGATTTCTTTAAGACCAATAAATCTGCTGCCTTATCTTCCAAGAGATCTGAATATTTTCCTAATCCAAAGTCAAAAATAGCTAGATTATTGTTTATATCATCTAAATTGCCATCTACCAAAATCATATTGGAACCAGTCAAATCACCATGAATTATATCTCCATCATGGACCGCCTTAATGTTTTCACCAATGGCAATAGCTAATTCACGCCTTTTATCATCATCAATAGCAGACATTACGTCTTTAACTAATGATCCATTTATCTTTTCCATGATAATGGATTTTTCATCTAAATCAACATCATATAAAATTGGAGTTCTGACACCTGTTTTCTTGACATCAGATAAAATCTTGGCTTCACTTTTGGTTCTAAGCTTTCTGATTTTATTGTCTATCTCTTCTATCCTATAGGATTTGGAAACCCTGTTTTTGACAATAGCTTCCCTGCCAAGCCAAGTGGCTTCGTAAATATCGGATTCTGCTCCTTTTGCCTTAAGTTCCTTAGGCAAATCCAATTTATACTTGGTATTGTCTACCCATGGAGCATCCACTTCATCGGTTCTGAATCTTTGAAGGATGTTGGTGTCCTCTATCTTAAGTGGTCCGTAAGCCTTATACATCAATTGGCCTAACCAAGCAATCATTACTCCATTGTCTCCGGAATACTTCATCTCAGGCATGTAGAATTTTGCATAGTGTTCCTTTGCCATTATTTGCATCATTTCTCTAAGTCTGCTGTTTGCAGAAACTCCACCACATAAAAGAACCTCGTCCTTTTCTGTATGGGCAAGAGCCCTTTCAGTAACTTCTACAAGCATGGCAAATGCTGTTTCCTGAAGGCTGTAACAGATGTCTTCTATTCTTTCGCCATTCTTATGAGCCCTAAGTGCTGCACTTAGCAATCCTGAAAATGAGAAGTCCATTCCTTTTACAACATAAGGCAAGTCAATATAGGAACCATCCTTTGCAAGCTTTTCAACTACAGGCCCTCCAGGATGTCCAAGACCGGTTTCACGACCAAAATGATCAAGACAATTTCCAATAGCTATATCTAAGGTCTCTCCAAAGATCCTATATCTTCCAGATTCATATGCAATTACCTGACTGTTTCCGCCGCTTACATAAAGGGTTACTGGATTTCTAGCACCAGTATCCAATTTTCCTATCTCTACATGTCCAATGCAATGGTTAACTCCAACAATTGGAATGTTAAGACTTAAAGCAAGTGACCTTGCAGATGTGGCAACAGTTCTAAGTGCAGGACCAAGTCCCGGACCTTGTGAAAATGAAATGAAATCAATATCCTTATAGCTAAGGCCTGCCTCTTCCATAGCTTGTGGAATGATTTGAGGAATCCATTTGGCATGATGTTCTGCTGCCTCTCTTGGATGTATTCCTCCTTCCTCTGGATACAATTGCTTTCCAGCCATAGCCAACACATTGCCATCACTGTCTACAATTCCTATTCCAGTTTTTTCCGCAGTTCCTTCAATTCCTAATGATATCAATTTAAAAACACCTATTAAACAAGATTTTAAAAATAGAAAAAATAATAATCTTAACTTAAAAGAAAATTATCTATGCAATTATTTATATTAAGTATATTAACATACATTTATATATTTTTACTCAATGTCATCTATTTAATTTTTTTTGCTTAATTCTTTGATTTTTCCTTTATACAACTGATTTAAGTTTTATTTTTAAAAAAAGGTATTTATATGAACTTTTTTTAAGTATGGAGCATGTAAGTAAGTACTTACATTCGAAAAGGTTTATATATTAGTATTTCAAAAGGTTATATGCTAATTATATGCTTAAATTAAATTAAGTATGAAATTGAAATGAGATGATATGATGAAATATAATATTTTGTGTTTAATTTTAGTACTAGGGGTGATATTTTCAGTTTCATCAGTTTGTGCTACTGATTTAAATGAAACACAGCTCATTCCTACTGATGATTCCATACAAATAACCCATGACACACAGGCTATTCCTACTGATGATTCCATACAAATAACAAATGAAGAATCAGTTCCAGGTGAAAGCCCAGATGATTCTATAGAATTAGCAAATGAAGATACAGATATGGATGAATATGACTACAATTTCACCCCAATCTATAAAGGTGGCCCATTCGAATTGCCAAGTGATGAAATAGATATGGATGAAGGGGCAGAATATTCTATAAAAAACTTACCAATTGAAAAAAATGATTTGACTAAAGGCCAATACGATTTTACTCCAATTAGTCTAGTATATGTATTCCCAGAACCAGTAATGTGTCCACTAACTATTGTTTTACGTGACTGTGACGGTTCACGATCCCATAATAGTAATATATCTTTGAGCGTCATCAAGCCGAAAATTGAGGGAAACACCATAAGCGCCCCAATTGTGTGGCAGGACTCCATGCTTACCAACAAAAAAGGCGAAGCCACACTTCCCATCCCATTAGGACATAACCAGACTACTGTGAGCTTCCAAGTCGTAATTAGTTTCCATGACTCTGACTGGAAGTATATTGTTTGTGGACAAATCCTAAATGCAACTAAAGGCGGAAAGATATGGGTTAGCTGCCCTAGTGACAAAAACGGTTGTTATTTGATAGATAAAAAAGAAGGAGTTCATATAAGCATGTATGGAGAATATTAATGAGAAAATAATCTAGAACATTGTTTCAATACTTAATACATCTTAGATACATTTGTTTCTAATTTCTTTTTTAATATTTTTTTTAATTTCTTTTTTATTATTTAATTCCAGTTAACTAATTCTATTCCTTAAAATAAATCTATTCCTTAAAATAAATCTAATCCTTAAACTAAATCTAATCCTTAAAATAAATCTATTCCTTAAAATAAATCTAATCCTTAAAATAAATCTATTCCTTAAAATTCTAATAAATTGATGAAAAGGTCAGCCATTTAACCAACAAATCAAAAATATCCTACTTGTCCTGCAAGAACAAATAGATACGAAAGACATTAAAAACCCTATGATAAAATTTAAATATTTCTTTTAATAAAGTATAATTTGAACCTTTCTTATCTAAATTTGTTTTATACTCAATTATTATTGCAAACAATATATGCTTAAAGCATATTATTTAATTTAAAGGAAAATAAATGCTATTTTTTATATAACAAAAAAATAATAAATTCCATAATATAATTTTTTAGAGAATGAATAAAAATAAAAGATCACTACTTTTCTAGCTTAAATATTTAGAAATAAAAAATAAATTTTAAAGGACTTGAAAGGATAATAAAAATTAAAGATGATAAAATGATAGAAGGATTAAAGACTTACGGTTCAGACAAATTATCAAAAGAATTGCCAAACTTGAAAAACCCTATTTTTATTTGTACAATAGCTACTACTGAAACTTCCAAGATTCCAGGCCTTACTGGTGCTGGAACTACTCCAGAACTTACAAAGTTCACTCCTGCAGGAGATGCAGAGCTTATTTTGGAAGGAGAGGTCAAATGTATGACAGACATACCTCAAACAATTATTGGGGAGGTTGTAACTCCTACCCCTTCAATGATTACCAAAGGTTCCCTTGCCCTTTGCGATTGTCCGGTTATGGTATTGGATGCTGGAAGTGAAGTCAAGGCAAACACTGATGTCTTTGATATAAGCGATGGAAAATGGGGTAAGGATATTAGAACTGGACAGGCTGTAGAAGACCCTGAAGGTCTTTTTGAAAAAGGATTTGAACTTGGAGAAATATTATCTGAAAAGCATGATTACATTGTGATTGGCGAAAGCCTTCCTGCTGGTACAACCACTGCCCTTGGAGTTTTGGTTGGCCTTGGATATGATGCAAAAGGAAAGGTCAGCGGATGCATGGATACAAACCCTCATGAGATGAAAAATGCATTGGTTGAAGAAGGATTGGAAAAGGCAGGATTAGAAGAATCTAAAGACAACAATCCATTTGATGTTGTAGCTGCTGTTGGAGACCCTATGCTTCCTGTAGTTGCAGGAGTCCTTATGGGTGCTAAGGTGCCTGTTGTCTTGGCAGGAGGAACCCAACTTACTGCAGCATGTGCAATAGCTAAGGCATTGGATCCTGAATTTGACTTTTCAAACAGCTGCCTTGCAACTACTGCATTTGTGGTAAAGGACAATACCGCAGATATCTTAGACATTACTAATCAAATAGGGGAAATATCTGTAAATGCAGTAAATCCTAACTTTGAAATTTCCCGTATTGAAGGTCTTAAAAATTATACAAAATGCTTTATTAAAGAGGGAGCAGGTGCTGGCGGAGCTATGTTCTTAGCCCTTATGTTAGGAAACAGCATTGATGAAATCAGAGAATCAATTGAAGATGCATGCAGTTAAACTTAACATCATTTTATATAAATAGCTCTAAAAACAGTAAATATTATTACTCTAAAAATAGTGCTAAAAGCTTAAAATTAATGATTAAATCAAAAAATAGCCCTAAAATAGTTAAATTATCCAACATAATTTAACTATATTTTTTTAAAAAAAGAAATGATTCGTAACTAATGAAACTAATATTGAAAATATAAAATTATGTTAAGGGAAAAACTGATAAAAATAGAAAAATAATTAAAAGAAAAATAAGAAAAAAATAGAAAATAGCCTTATTCTTGAATAGAAATAAATGCTATTTTTCCACCTTTAATAACTTTTAAACCTTCACCATCATCTAAAACTAAGTTTAAAAAGTTATCAATTGTAATTATTTTTCCTTCTACTTCTTCCCAGTTTTTTAAACCAATGAGAACATTTTTGCCTTTGAATTTAGCAAATTGTTTATTTACTTGGAAATTATCACTCATTTTATAGCCTCATAAAATTATAAAAATTAAATTTAATTTATCAATAAATATTAGTAAAATACTATTTATTCTTAATCTATTATATACTTATTTAATGAAATCACCAAAATCTTAAAAATTTAATTTAAGTTTAATTCATTTAAAAGTTTATCTCTTTCTTTTCTAAGTTCGTTTAAAAGCTTTTCATCATTGCAGCCTTCTTTTTCTAATTTTGCTAAAGTATGTGTTACAGCTTGCAATGTAGCTTCAAGTTGGTTTACAGACATATATTATCTCCTTAAATTTTTAGAAATTATCTATCATAATTATTATGTACCTTATATTATATATTGTTTGTGTATTATGAAATAAAATTCAATGATTGCAATTGAATATCTAAACAAATGCAAATGAAATTTCATTGCCTCAATAAAGGAATGAATCTAAACTATTCCTTATACCAATCCTTCAATCCCTCTAAATCAGGAGCCATATCCAATATTAAAGGAGTTAAGGTAGGAACATTCTCTTCCAAAAGAACATAATCATCAGAATCCTTAGGATTTCCCTAATAGAAAATGCCGTTAATCCAGTAGTATGCTCTTCCCCTTGGATCAATTCGTTTTTCCACAACTGGCTCATACATTCTTGTAGCTAAAGGACATATCTTAGGTTCATATGATTCAGGATTAGCTGGAACATTCAAATTCAATATATCGATGCCCTCTGGAAATCCATTGTCAATGACCTTTTGAATAAGGTTTCTTAAAACCTTTTGGCTTGATGAGAAGTCAATTTCAATATGGCCCTCATCAAATTTTATTTTATCATCAGGAGTGTGCTGACTGACAGCAATTGTAGGAATTCCATAAGACGCAGCTTCAGTTGCAGCACCAATTGTTCCAGATGTGGAAAGCTCTCCTTTTCCTGTGTTTCTGCCAGTGTTGATTCCAGAAACCACTAAATCTGGCTTTTCATCCATCAATTCATAAATTCCTATAGTAACTGCATCTGTAGGAGTTCCAGTTACAGCATATCCCACATCACCATCTCGTAAATTCACTTCATTCACTCTAATCGGTTCGACAAGAGTCAATGCATGACCTATTCCGCTTTGCTGATTGGAAGGTGCCACCACAATAGTTTCTCCAAATTCATCAGCTACCTGTTTAGCTGCCAATATACCTGAGGCATCTATGCCATCATCGTTAGATAAAAAATTTTTCATATGAATCATCAAATAATAAGCAATAAAAAAAAGATATAAAAAAAGAAAAAATAATCTAAGGATTATTTTATAAGAGTTCTACAGCCGTCAAGAGAAATCTTTCACATCACTCAAATCATAATAAGGACTTATTAGCAGAAATCAATTTTCTAGCAGCCCTCATATCGTTATTGTAGATATGGCCAGAAGTGGAGTGATAATGAAGTCCGCCGAAGTTTAGCTTTTCTCCCATGATTTCCTTGTTGACTTCCTCTTTCATTTTTATTCCAATGTAGGTTATGAAGAACATGTTGGAATAGAATGCTCCAAAAATATCATTGGAACGGAAGAAACAGTGAATAGTCAATTCTCCATCCCTAACTAGAATCTGAATAACCTGCAAACATGGAATGTCTTCCCTATCTCCATCCAATGCAGGGTCAATGGTAACAGCCACTGCACGGTTACTGCCTGTAGCAGTTAGGATTCTTTGTTTCATGGTTTCGAATTGATCTACACCAAAATGCTCTAAAATACGATTAGGATAAGTGTAAACAAAACCTTGGTCATCCCTTATTTCAAAGGATTTTACATATTCATATAATGCATCCCCTTTTATAGGGCAAGAATCAATATCAAATTTGCCGCTTTTGATTTCCTCTAACATCAATTCAGTAGTCATGTGTTGATATTTTGCTCTGAATTTCAAATCCAATGGATCATCAATGTAATAATAGTTACCGAGACTTTCTTTTAAATGATGATCACTGTCCTTATATGTTTCCTTACCTTCTTTTAAGATTTTATTAACGAATTCTAAGTAACATTGACCAATAGATAACATAATAAACGATTCCTTAAAGTTTTAATTAAATTATTATCAGTAAAAATAATCAGTGGTTTAGATTATTTTCATATTAATTTATAATATATAATTACAGTTTTATAAAATTTTTTATTGGATAAAAAAATTAGAAAAATCAATGAATTTTAGTATAAACCTTGGAAAAATTAGATGAAAATCTTAATATAAAAAATTAATGAAAACCAATAAAAATTAATAAAAATATTACATTAAAATTAATAAAAATCTTAAAATAAAAAATTAATTAAAACCAATAAAATTTAATAAAAATATTACATTGAAAATTAATAAAAATCTTAAAATAAAAAATTAATTAAAACCAATAAAATTTAATAAAAATCTTACATTAAAATTAATAAAAACCAAGAAAAATTAACGAAAATCTTACATTGAAAATTAATAAAAACCAATTAAAATTGATGAAAATATAAAAAAATTTAATAAAAATTATATATTGAGAAAATATAAATATATTATATTAAAAATAAGATTAGGTGAAACCGTGGAAAAACCACAATTAGTGAATTTTATAGCTAAAGTTCTTGAAGATTCTGGCTTTAAAGTTTACAAATATTTTAAAACATCTCAACAGGTCGTAGACATATATGCGATTCTGCAAACATCTATGGGAGATTTTGGTTTAGTTGTTGCATGTAAAAACTACGATAAAGACTGGGAAGTTGGAATTGATGTTTTAAAGGAAATGGAAGTCATTGGCAAAAAACTTAAAGCATCAAAAGTTGCAGTTGTAACTAGTTCTGGTTTCTCTACACAAGCAAAAAGATATGCTGAAGAGAAAAAAATCAAACTGATAGACAGAAACAACCTTGTAACTTTAGCTAAAAGATATTCAAACAAAAACAAGGAAACAAAACCAAGATTAGAACGTCAACCAAATAGGCTCACTGACATTGACAGTAATTCATTTTATAGCAGAGATGTCAATAGAGATTATATTGACAATGCAAGCAATTATAACCGAGATGTCAATAGGGCATATATTGACAGCCAAGCTGAAAGAGATTATAGCCAAAGCAGTTATGATGACAGATCATACAATAGGCTTCAAAGCTATAATGAGGGCTATGAGGAATTTGCTGAAGATATGGAATACTATGAGGATGAAGTCGGTGGCTTGGAATTAAGTCATTATGATGAATATGATGATGAGTTGTATCGTGCCGAGTTCTTAAATAAGACTCCGAGGGACAGCTATTCCGGTCCGGTAAGCACATTATTCGCAAACCGCCAAATTGAAACTCCAAAAAGAAGCAGAAGAAGCTTCCTATCTAAGCCAGAAGATACTCAAGATCAAAGAGGCAGAGACTTAGGAGGCAGAGGAACTTTAGATTATGGAAATAGACATAGCTTTATGCCTACTACAGACAATTCAAAAAGCAAATTTGGCAGTCCGGTTCCTCAAAAGCCAAGCAAGCCTTTTGGAGAAATAATAAAACCTTTATTAGGCAATGTTGTTGTAATGATTGCAGTTGTCGTTGCCATATCATACTTAATTGGATTGATAATCGGAAGCATAGCAAAAATACCAACAGGATTCCTGGGAATTGCTCAGCTTTTAATAGCATTGGTATTGTCTTATGCATTAGTTATTTTTGCTGACAAAGAAGCAGATGTGCTTGTAAAAGGAACACTTGTATTCTTTGTTTCATTAGTAATTATCATGTTATTGATTATTGTATTTTAAGCCAGCTTTTTAGGTCCTTTGGACCAAAAATCTGGATATTTAAAAAAGGGTTTCACTAATCTTTTAATTTTTTATTTTTTAGTATTTCATTTTTAAATTCCCTATTTTTACTTTTTTTAAATTTTAATTATTTCTATTAATTTTTTTAACCTATTTAATTACCTTTATTTTTTAAACAAAACTTTTAAAATTTTTTAAATTATAAATAAGATTCAACAATTCCGTTATAACGATGTAAGTAAGTGCTTACAGTCAAAAAGTTTCATATACTCTTAATTAGATAATATAATTAATGTAAAAAAATCTAATTAAAGGTATGGTATCAAATGGTAAAAAATAATAATTACTTAAAAAATATCCTTTTAGTTATGGTTTGTTTTTGTTTTATTATAGCCATATCCTCTGCATGTGCTGCAAGTGATATTGACAATGGAACATTAGGGCATGAAAATTCTATTAAAACAAAAACAAACTATAATGAAATGGGAGTAGTCACTGAAACATTAGTGCAAGAAAATTCTATTGATGAAAACACAATAGATGCTGAAATGCAAGTGCCTTGATGATGGTGTTGAACGGAAAGTAACTGATGCGAAAACACAATAGATGCTGAAATGCAAGTCGATAATGTAAGAAATAATGATGATAAGTCCAATCATAATAAGCTTAATACTAAAATGCTTAATTCCAATGGACTTAATGAGGATAACAATAATATAGAAAGCAATAATGCTGTTGGGTCTTATGATGATTTTGTTAATTATATTGGGAATTTAAGTCCAGGCAGCATAATTGAATTAGATAAGGATTATAATTTCTCTTCTAAAAATTATAAGCCTCTTGTTTTAGATGTTGATGATCTTATAATTAATGGAAATAATCATACAATCTATGGTAACAGCCATGACCCAAGGATATTCAATATCACAGCTGATGGTGTCTTAATTAATGATTTGTGTTTTAGAAATTTGGATTTTACTTTTGAAAACACAGCATCCTATGTAAATAAAGGAAATTATATTATTGCTTATAATAGTGCTTACAGCCCTATTACAGTTAATGGAGATTATGTTGAGATAACTGCTTGCAAGTTCATTGGGACTAGTGCTGTTAATGGTGGAGCAATCTTTTGGAATGGAGACATGGGAAAAATCGATTCATGCATATTTTTAAATTCTACTGCAAAAGCTTTAGGCAGTGCAGTTTTTATGAGCGGATCCCATAATAAAATCATTGATTCCAAATATTTCAACTGCATTAGTGAAATGGGCCAAGATGCAGTCTATTTTGGAAATGATCGTAAAAGAATCTCCATAAAAAATTGTCTTCTTGATGATTCAAGCAAAATGTTTGATGGTAATGTAGTAGATTTGGATCCTGAAATTTTCCATTATTCCTACATATCACATGTAGCAGATAAGGAAATTGACGTTACTCGTTTATTATATTCTTCCATGGTTAATGGAGGCATACAATACCTGGATAATGACACTTTTTATTATTGTGAACATTTCGATTTAAGTGGAGATATCATTTTTTCTCTGTTTAGAAACTTTACTGATAATAGAATACTATACTCAAAGGCATATCATTTCAGCAATCTGCATAATATAGCAGATGTATTTCCTTTATTGCTAAACAACAGTTTTTCCTTGGATGTTGACATTACAAAAACCGTTTATGTCTATGATGTGAACAGTTATAAGGCAGCGATAAAAACCACTTACAAATCTTTGGATTCCATTAAGGAATATGCTGAAGCAGATGGTTTAGACAATATCAAGAACAAAGTATTGAATATTATTTTTACCAAGGAAATGACAATTGATTGTAGAGATACAATCAATCCATCTTCTCTTGGTTTTGATTCCGTTAATTTAGCAGGAAATGGTTCAACAATTAAAACTGTTTCTAAAGATAGGGATGAAAACACATGGCTTAAACTTGATAAAGATATTGTTTTCTCTGCATCCAACTTGACTGTCACTGGGTTCAACACTGCAGTGGAAAGCTTAAACGGAACCTGCATATTCAGTCATATAAATTTTATTGACAATCATAAGGATTACGTTATTGACAGGGACTGGGGCGCTGCAATTCTTAATCTAGGGATTGCCCTATGCTATAATTGTCTTTTTAAAAACAATAAGGCACATCATGGTGGTGCAATCTTTAACCAAGGATATATGAATTTGGAGAATTGTTCATTTGTAAACAACCATGCAGAAAAATATGGAGATGACATCTGTGTTTCAGATGGAGGAGAATTAACAACAGTTTCCGAATCAGGAAATCTTAGCCCTGAGAACTATATTGCAGCTACTGGATTAAATTCTATAGCTCCTGCCAAAGGTGGTGACATAAAAATTGACATTGTTGAAAGTATATCTGATGCAGATATTACACTTATGGAAGTCGTTTGTGTTGCTGGAAGTTTCGTTGCTGGTTTTTTAGTAGGTGTTTTTACTGCTAACCCTGTTCTAGGTGCTATAGTAGGTGGTTCTATCGGTGCTATTGCAGGTACTACAGCTACTGCATATGTATTCACCCATAATTATGATTATAGATTCGATAGATTAAAGCCTGCTTTGATTTTGATTGGAGGATCAATTGCCGTAGGAATAATCGGAGGAATCGCGGGAGGTTTATTGGGAAGTTCTATTAAGGCTTGCATTAAACCAGTTACTGAACCTTATGTACCTGCAGATTTTGAGAGTTTTCATAGTAGTGTTTCTGATGCTGGAAGTGTGGTGGACATAGTTCTTAAATAATATTCTTTTCCACTAATTTATTTAGGAAAATAACATTTTTCCAACCCCTCTTTCTTTTAGAAATAATCTAGAAATTAGGGGATTTAAAATATTTTTTTACCTGATTTTCATTATTCAATTAATGAAAATCTCTTTTTTTATTTGAAAGTAGTTTTTTTATATTTCTCTAATTTAAATATTAATTATCATTTATTTTTTTTAATTTAAAGATGAGAATAAGTAGTTATTTTTTATATTTTTAAGATTGAAAAAAAATCTTGGCTTAAAAATAGGAAAACATTAATCAGTATTAATTTATTTCTTGACTTAAAAATAGGAAATCATTAGTTATTTATTAATATCTTGACTTAAAAATAGGAAATCAATATTTATTTATTAATTATTCATTGATTTATTTATAAAATTACATTAAAGCCTATAATATTTTATAATCTAAAAAAAACAAAAAAAGTATAAAAGTGGTTCCGGCGAGATTCGAACTCACGGTCCTCTCGTTGTAAGCGAGATATCATACCCCTAGACCACGGAACCAATGCAAAATAGAATTAATTCTAATGAATTAATACAAAAAATATATAAAAAAGTTATCTTTTCAAAAATAATGAAAAGAATTAATTAAACTTATTAAAAAGTTTAAAGAAGTGGTTCCGACGAGATTCGAACTCGTGATCCTCTCGTTGTAAGCGAGATATCATACCCCTAGACCACGGAACCATACAACATAATAGTTTATGTTAACATATTATTTAAAACTTTCGATATATGAGATTTAAAATGAAAATCTTATGAAATTTTTTTAAAAAATCAGAAATTTATGAATAAAATAAAAAAATATTAAACGAAAATCTTTTAAATAAAGTAATATATTTAAAATATAAGAAATAAATAATTAATAAAGGAATTATTTTAAAGTAGAATTCATTTTAAAAATTATTATATCAATACAATTCTTTAAAACAATCCTTATATTAACTACAATGACATGAAAAATTACTTTTAAAAAGAACAAAGGTGAAAAAATGGCATTTGATGAAAATTTAAAAGTTTGGATGGATGGAGAATTTGTAGCATTAAAAGATGCTAAAATCAACGTTCTATCTCACGTAGTACACTACGGAACTGCAGTATTTGAAGGTATAAGATGTTATGAAACTGAAAATGGACCTGCTGTATTCCGTTTAAAAGAACATGTACAAAGATTATTTGATTCCGCTAAAATTTACAAAATGGAAATTCCATTTACTCAAGAAGAAATCTGTGATGCAATCATCGCAACCATTAAGGAAAACAACTTAAAAGGATGTTACATTAGACCAATCACCTACAGAGGTTTCGGTGAATTAGGAGTAAACCCATTAAATTGTCCTGTAAACACTACCATTGCTGTTTGGGAATGGGGAGCATACATTGGAGAAGAAGAAATGGAACAAGGTGCAAACATTGGTATTTCCACTTGGAGAAAACCAGCACCAGGTACATTACCTGTTCTTGCAAAAGCAGCAGCTAACTACATGAACTCCCAACTTGCTAACTTAGAAGCTGGTGAACATGGATACGATGAAGCTATCCAATTAGACTACCACGGACATGTTGCAGAAGGTAGTGGAGAAAACATTTTCATCGTAGAAAACGGTAAAATCGTCACTCCTGACTTAGGTTCTTCTATCCTCAGAGGAATTACCAGAGACAGTATCATGACCATTGCAAAAGACTTAGGCTATGAAGTTTCTGAAGAAACCATTTCAAGAGAAAGATTATACTTAGCTGATGAAGTATTCTTTACTGGAAGTGCAGCAGAAGTTACTCCAATCCGTGCAATTGACAACAGACAAATTGGAATCGGATCAAGAGGTCCTGTAACTAAAGAATTACAAGAAAAATACTTCGACGCAGTATATGGAAGATCTGAAGATATTCACAATTGGTTAACCTATGTCGAATAGACATATAACCAATTTTAAAAAAAAAAATATTATCAATAACTTATGTTTTATGGCATAAGTTATTTTTTTAAATTTTTATGATAATCAAATCTGTTGATTTAAAACATAAGGTAAAAAGGATAAATTACGTTTTATTTAATCAACTGATTTAATAGATTAGTTAAAAACAATAAATTTTGCGATTAATTAAAAAGGTGAAATAATGGACATTTTACAAGCAATAATTATTGGACTTGTCCAAGGATTAACTGAATTTCTACCGGTAAGTAGTTCTGCCCACTTAATATTTGCCCAACAGGCATTAGGTGTTACAGATGTAGGATTAGCATTTGATGTGCTATTGCATTTAGGAACTCTCATAGCAGTGATAGTATACTTCTTTAATGATATTATAAATATGATTAAAGGATTCCTTATAAGTCTTATTGACTTGAAAGATGGAAAATTCATTCCAGAAATTAAGAAAGACCCGTATAAGAAATTGGCTTGGCTTACAATATTAGCTACCATTCCTGTAGGAATTGTAGGAGTCTTGTTCAACGATTTAATTGAAGAATTGTTTACAGGATTGACTGTACCTGCATTTTTATTATTGGTTACCGGTTGTCTTTTATATGTATCCCAAAGAATGAACAGCGGCAGAATTGATGTGAGAAATGTTGGTGTTAAGGAAGCATTGCTTATGGGATGTGGACAAGCATTGGCAGTATTGCCAGGACTTTCACGTTCAGGTACCACAATAGCTGCAGGATTATTTGCAGGATTGGATAAGGAATTTGCTGCTAAATTCAGTTTCATTTTATCAATTCCAGCAATTCTTGGTGCTGCAGTATTTGAACTTAAAGACTTGACTGGAGGAAATGTCGATTTATTAGCCTGTTTTGCAGGATTTATCGTTGCAATAATTTCCGGATATTTAGCAATTAGCTTCTTGCTTAAAATCATTAGAGAAAAAAGCTTGGACATTTTTGCATACTACTGTTGGATTGTAGGAATTATTGTATTAGTTGGAAGCTTAATTCTTTAAGTTTAAAGCATTCAATTTAAAAAAAGTTTAGAGATTTTTCTCTGAATTTTACTATTTTTTTTAACTCGTTTTAACAATATACAATTATCTAATTTTAAACTGTTTAAAACTATTTTTAATAATTATTTGAAAAGAAATAATTAAAATAAAAAAAGGATACTGTTTGAAAAAAAATAAATTAAATAAAATCAGACACTACTTGAAGAGTAAATTAAATTAAAAAAATGGATCTGTTGAAAACCTTTTTTAAAATTTTATTTTAAATCTTTTTAACAGTTATTTTTAAAAATTTTTATATAAATTTATAAGATTTCAACAAAGCCAAAAAATAAAAAAAAGAAATGTTTTAAAAAAAAACATTTAAAAATTATTCTAACTCAACTTTTATGCCCATAATCTCTCTTTTTCCATGGGCAATATCCCTTGCTATTTGTGCTGCACCAATAGCTCCAGATTCACTTGAAATGATTCTGCAAGGATACTTGTTCTTAAGGTACTTGTTTAACTCTAATTCAAAATCAACAGGACCCTTCATAGAACCCATTGAACCTGTAAGAACGATTCCTTCAATTTCATTATGGCTTACTGCAATCAATCCTGCAATTTCCATTGCCACAGTCATGATCATAGTGTCAATAGCTAATTTTGCCTTTTCATCACCATTTCTATAATTGTTTAAAAGGTCATCCTTCATGAAAGCGACCTTATCGTCAATATTCGCTATCTTTACAGCACCAGCATGAGAGAAACATTCATTTGCAGTTCTTCTTCCCTCATCAATGTCCCTAATCATTTCCAAATCAATAGGTCCATGAACTACACCCATAGCGCCACAGCATGCATCAATAGCTCCTTTGATTATTCCATCTTCAATCAATAAATCCACACTATTTGAACTTATGTCTGCTACAATCATGTTTTCCCATTTGGTTTCAAGATAGGCATTATATACAATGCTTACCTTTTCAGGGCTTGCATGATGGGAATAAGCTGCTCTGAATAAAGGGTCAAGCCATTCACAATCTTTATGAATACCTGGAATCATTAAAACAGGCAAATTGGCCTTTTCAATTTCTGAGTAAACTGAAGTTCCTCCTCCAGTCACTTTACCTGCACCGCCAATTGCAAGAATTCCCCTATTTTCAACTCTTTCCATTGGAAGAATTGTGCTGATTCCATCTCCCATTGCATAAGTAATAATCATTAATTCAATATCATCTAAATCTACACGTTTAGACAATTCTTCAATAGCTGATACTCTTCCAGCTTTGCTATCTTCACGAGATATTTTGAAAACATCAAGAACTTTCTCTTCCTCCATTATGGCAAATGAAATTCCAGTAGTTCCATGATCCATACCAACAAATACCATTTTAATCACAATTTTAATTGATAAAACAATTATTTAAACTTTAAAAATAATTCAAGAATAAATATTTGATAATTTACATATATTTAATATAGTTTAAAAAGTTTTATATAATCTTTATCATTTTATTGATTTTTCACAAGTTTAATAGGATTTTCATAAAATCTTTCATTACAGTGCAAAAAAAGAAGAAAAGAAAAAAATTAAATAATCCAAGATATTTCATTACAGTGAAAAAAAGAAGAAAAGAAAAAAATTAAATAATTCAAGGATTTATTCACATTGCAACAAATTTATCTATGAAATTAGCGTAATATAAATCTAAAAAAGCAATATATGTCTAACAATGATGATTTAAATTAAATTTATTAGTTTTTTTAATTAAATACTTCTCCCTAATCATTAATCTCATATTTTAAATGCAAGTAAGCACTTGCTTTCGGAAACTTATTTATATATGGCTCTTGAAACTATAATTAACGGATTTAAGGGAAGGATTGAATAGATAAATTAAACTATTTGGTGTATTAGAAATTTCTATGTAATGATAGCACATAAATGACATTTTAAACTATGCAAAATGACTATAAAAAACTTAAACGACTGTACAAAGCATACATGCAAATTTCTAATAAACTAAATATATTACAATTTAAATTAATATATTTTAACTTTCATTTATTTATCTCCTTGGCCCCCTTATTTTTCGTTTTAAAATGCAAGCAAGCACTTGATTTCGCAAATTCGTATAATTATGGCTTGAGACGATAAAATTTAAGGAAAGGATACAATGAATAAATTAACTATTAAAATATTTTGCATATTTATAATGGTCATGTATTGCTTAGCGCCTTTAAGTGCTATTGATTTAAATCAAGACAGCAATGCAAGTTTTGAAAACTTAAGCGACAGTGAAAAGAATACATCAATTGATATTTCCAATGAGACTTCAATTGATACAGATGACAGTTCAAATGATAGTTCCGAGGACAAACAAAATGATACTTCCGATGAATACAAGTCAGAAAGGGATATTGAAAAAATCAACAATACAGATAATAAAACCCTCACTAAAGACCACATCGCTTTTAAAGTGCATATTGCAGATTGCAATTGCGGAGAAAAACCTTTTGCAGAGATAGTATGTCATGTTGCAGGAATAGACTTTGCTCCAGCTATGGCTACAGGCAATCTTGAACTTTCATGTCCCCAATTTACTCATAAATATAGTGTTAACTTGGATTCAGTTAATCCATTTCGAGAATATTATACAATAGATCTAGATGAAAAATTAGAACCTGGCCTATATAAAGTTAATTTATATTATCCCGGTGACAAACATTATGAACCTTGGAGCGGCTCCACAAGTTTCATGGTCAAATATAATGCAGACCCAAATTTGGATGTACATATTGATGATGCCCTTTATGGCGAAGAAGTGAATGTGACAATAAAAGCCAATGAATCATTAAATGGTCCTGTGCTAGTTAGAATAAACGAGGGACACACCTATAGATTTGAAGCAGTCAATGGCCTAGCTCAAGGTTCAATCAGCGGATTGGCCCCAGGCAATTACACTGCAAAAGCGATTTTTAAAGGAGATTATACTTTTGCAGAAAGTGAAAAAACCACTACCTTCACCGTGAAAGAAAATCCAAATCCTAAGACCAGACCTTATTTAAGTGTGCATGTCAACAATATTACAGACTTTGAACAGGGCATCCTACAAATAAACACTAATGAATCATTGAATGGGGATGTGAAAGTCAATGTATTAAATCTTAAGGAATCAAGGAATGTCACTGTTAATGTAGTGGATGGTGTTGGTAAATCTTATATCAGCAATTTATCACCAGGCAATTACACTGCAGTTGCTACATTTGACGGCAATGACAAATTTAAGAAGGTCGCAAACTCAACCACATTTAATGTTAGGGAAAGAGACACACCAAATTTAAGCATAGATGCTGTAGGCAATGCAAAAGCAGATAAAACAGAGATTAAAATTCAAACAAATGCAAATTTATCCAAACCAGTAAAGATAAAACTAAATAATTCTCAGGAATACTACCTAAACCTGGAAAATGGGGCAGGCACATTAACAATCGACAATTTAGCTGGAGGAGAGTATACAGCTACAGTTTGCTATGATGGAGACATATACTACAAACCTGCTGAAAACACAACAAAATTCACAAAGAGAGAAAATAAAGATCCTAACTTAAGAGTACAAATCAACGAGACATTGCCTGAACAAAAACCAGTGGCGGAAATATACTGCAATGATACATTTGACCGCAAGGTTGACATAAGCTGCCCTCAATTCCATCAAGGATACGAGGCACAGATGTAAGACGGATATGCAAAAGTAATTCTTGATAGTGAAGATGACTTGGCGGAAGGAAATTACACCATTACCCTAAAATACGATGGTGACTATACCTTTAAACCAACTGAAATCTCAACAAGCTTTAAAGTTGCAAAACAAAAGTCCAACTTAAACATGGATATTAGAACATCAGGATATAGCGGATCAACTGCAATTGTAGAGATTCAATCCAACAAGCTTTTGAACGATAATGTGAAAGTCCAAATAGATAATGGCGGTTATCATAATGAAGTCACTGTAAAGCTTGTAAATGGTGAAGGTAAAGCAACATTTGGTGGATTGAATCCAGGAACATACAATGTTAAAACCACCTTTGATGGAAACAAAATCCTAGAACCAGGAACTACAAACAGTACCGTCACAATTCAAAGACATATTTAAACTAAAAAATAAAAGATAATGAATGGCAAATCATTATCTTTAACTTTTATTTTCTTTTTAAAGATTTAATTCCAATAATTTAATTAGCATTTACATCAATTGCTAAAACTCCAAAAAAACTATTTTTAAATAAAATAAATATGCATAAAACTATTTTTGAGGGCGTCTCACGATTATGACCATCCCTCACTTTTTTTCTTAACTTATTTTCATTAAATTATATCTTTACCCATATAACGAAGCAGAACTACATATAATTTAATGAAAAGTAGACATAATTTTTAAGGAATCAATGAAAAAATAGTTAATTTAATTTAAGCTCCATTGAATATAATGCATCCATAAAATAAAAATCATATTTTATGTCTTTAGCATCTATGTTGAGAATATTAAATAAAAATCATATTTTATGTCTTTAGCATGTATCTTATATTGAGAACATATTAAATAAAAATCATATTTTATGTCTTTAGCATGTATCCTTATGTTGAGAACATATTAAATAAAATGATAAAAAAATAAAATTAATCTCCAATACATGATAAAAAAAAGAAAGGAAAATAAAATTTCCTTTTTAAAATGAATAATTTTAGATATGGGCAATATTTAATTAATATACGTTTTTCTTGAACAAAGTCCAAATGAGTCTTTTTACCCAATAAGGTACTAAATAAATCATTAACATCTTTGTATAAATCCATCAACTCTTGCCTATTAATCTCATTCCCATTCTTTAATGCATTATACCTATCCTGCAGGATAGGATAAGTAATATTTTGAGATAATTTACGAGAAATCTGACCTAAATTTCTTCATTGGACAATGAACCAGTACCAGAATTTTCAACTCATTTAGGAGCTTTATTCATCTCGATAGAAACAATCATCAATTTATTTAAATCCTTGACAAACAATTCATAATTCACATCAAGAGTATCCCCATCGGACAGAGTATCAGACATATACTTTTCATACAAAGCAAAAGCCTGATCACAAATTCTTTTAGCTAAAAATTTATTCTTTTTGCCTATTTCATCAGCAAGCTCGTAGGAATCGGCAAGAGCAGAACTCATGGACTTGGTGAATTTTTCTAAATTAAAATTACTTGTAGAAACCTTTTTAACAAGGAATGTTTTAAGGTGGTTAGTATTATCCAAATAATCGGCAGGACTAATCTTATCAAACACTTCATTTAAATGCTTGATAAAATCCATGTACTGATACTGGTGATTTGAACTCTCAACATGAACCAGATACTTTTTATACAATGCATCGATTTGATTAGACAACTTTGTGGCAAAATCATTGTCCTTAACTCTGATTTGCTCAACAAAAGTATTTGCAATGACAACTGCATCCGCCATAAATTCCTTGATTTTGTTTATGTCCGCACCGGTAACCGGTTCCTGAAAAACCTTAAACTTATTAGGAATTGGATTCGCCTGTGAATTGGAACCGGTTCCAGGAACAGCCCCTTGACCTTGAGCAATATTATTCTCTGAAATATACCTGCTGACAAAGTCAATGATCCTTTGACGTAATGCATCGTCACATTCCCTATAAAACATACGGTCAATATTATCCGGATTATTTTTGAAAATCTTTTCCATAACCACTTTAGCAAATTGAGGATAATCCTTTTCAAATTTCTGCATAGAACCTAAAAATACTATATACTTACTATTTGCAGATATTACATTTGTCATATCACAAGGTAAATTTTTATTCTCCATAATGCTCTTGATACCAATGAAAACTGGATTAGGACCTCCAATAGCATCCAATACCTTCAGAAGGCTGTTCTTGAATTGATCATACTTAGGCAAATACTTATCCTCAGGGATGTTGGAACTCACCATCAAATTAATAAACTGGATATAAGCCCTATAAACAGTATCCACCTCATTAATAAGCCTTTGACTATCTTGAGGACTCAATTTTGATGTGAGAATTCTATTTAAAACATAAGCCTCAACCTCATCGACACTGCACTCAGAAACATCCTTGCCGTTGATTTTTAATGATTCCTTAACCTCAACAGATCCCTTGTAGAAATTAGTACGGATAAAGTCAATGATGTTTTGACGAACAGGCATAAATCCATTTGAATTATCACCAACAGAAATGGCATAATTAAACAAGTCACCAGACTCGGCAAATAAAAACTGAATAACCCTTCCAGCAACATTAGGATACCTCTCTTCAAAGAGATCCCAAGAACCATACAATCTCAAAAGGGAATCTGAAACCACTTTATGAGCATTTTTAGAATAAATGGCAGTATTCTCAAAAATCATTCTAATCTCATTGAACTGGTCTTCGGTTAAAAATATCCCCTCTTTAACAGCTTGATTGAATTCAAAAAGTTTTCGGGCAACTTCAATAACCTCATCACGAGCCTCAACCATACGTTCCCAAGGTTTTTTCAGTACATGATTTTCAAATTTTTCTACACCGAAATAGCTTTCAATATACTTGCACAAATCCTCATACTTTTCATACAATGTAAACCAGGAACTCATCACAACAGCCAGGTCCACCTGCTCAGGAATATAATTATCATTATGGGGATCAAGAGGAATATTCTCATCCTTCATAATTTTAATAACATCATCCAATACCACTTGAGTAATGCGAATACCTTGAGCTAACGGAAGAGGATTATGAATAATCTGACCCTGATTAGGATTAACTTGACCGGGATTAGGGTTAATCTGGCCTTGATTAGGATTGGAATTAGGATTAATCTCATTAGACTTAATCATATTAGGATCTAATGGATTATTCTCCAGATAATCTCTAGCAAATCTGATAACATCATCACGAGCAGTATCCTTATGAGTTTTCACATAATTAATAAAGTCGCCATCTAAATACTTGTCTTCAAGAATTGCCATCAAACCACCATATCTATCCACCAATGTATTCCATGATCCAATCACAAGATTTTCCTCTTCATCAGAACCAGTGAAAATAATGTTTAAATTTTCAATGTTTCTATTGTTCATAACCATTTCAATATCCTGAAATACCCTCAGATTAATAGGAATATCAGAAGATTCATGAATAGGATTGATCGGTACACCATTTAAAATCTTTCTGGCAAATTCAATTACA
Organism: uncultured Methanobrevibacter sp.; assembly: GCF_902769175.1. GTDB lineage: Archaea > Methanobacteriota > Methanobacteria > Methanobacteriales > Methanobacteriaceae > Methanobrevibacter. The sequence goes on along the minus strand of NZ_CACXNW010000001.1, from coordinate 169,833 downwards.
TCATTACGAACAGTGGTTTTATGTTTACCTGCATATTTAACGAAATTACCATTAAAAGCCCTTTCTTCAATATATTTGAACAAATCAGGATATTTCTCACTCAGTGTCATACAAGACCCTCTTATATAACCTAATAAGTCATTTGAATCTGCATAGATACTACTAGGATCAGGAATTTCTTTATTCTGCATAACACCCACAATATCATAAAAAATATCCCGATTAATCTTAATTTGAGGAATTTCAGGATTAGCTGGAACTGGATTAGGATTAGGGCCAACTTGATTAGAGTCTCCATCAACTATGGACGGATAAATAGCTTTGCGAATAGCCTCATACCACTCAATCAATTGATTTTTATCGGTAATGGCAGCAATATAATTCTCATATCCTCTAAAACTATCAAAATGAACCCCCTTACCACTTAAGAAATCAAAAGCGTCACCAAATCTGGTATTACTAATATAAGCCTTATACAAATCATTTATGAAAATCCTTTTTATATCATCAATGCTGAAAGAAGCAATATCGACCTCCTCAAAAGCATGATATGTCGCACGAGCGTACAAAGCATTGGAAGACTGGAATGATGATGAATAGTTCCTCAAAAGCATGATATGTCGCACGAGCCCTTATATCAACATAGACTTTATAAATATCATTAAAAGAACCATGCAACAAAGCAGACCTATCCTTCCCCACAACATCATTTCGGAGTTTATGAGTCATATCCCAGAAACCGATATAGTATAATAAATCATTTCTTATCACATTGCCCATAGAGATACCAATTAAATCTGCAAGTTTATCATCATACAGCTGACTGATTAGAACATTATATTCATTGTTATATACAATAGTGTTATTTCTGAAATTTCCTAACTTTTGGAAAATTGCCAGATATGTCATAGAAAGGTCATTAGGGGCACGTTCAAAACGATCTCTCATAGAGGAAAGGTCCTCGGAACCACTTAAAAATTCCCTAATCACTTGGTCATACAGTTCTTTATCTATAATTTTCAAATAATCCAAATCCGCCTGCATGTCATCAATCAGAATTCCTAAATCCACACCACCTGACAAAGTAAATAAACTTACCGTACTTGAATAAAGATCAGGTTTGTTGAAAATATTATAATACTTGTCGAAATGATAGACATCATAATTTGGGCTTTTGAATATGATATTGGAATCATCAGCAGAGACACCTAAAAAAGTAATAATATCAACCACCTCAGTTCTAAGGGCATTGGCGAAATTATAATATGTTACCAACTGACCTTTACTGTTCCTAATGCAAAACTCTTTGCTATTTTTATTAAATTCCCATTTGGAATCATAAATTGAGGTCAGGCCATAATTTTCATAGAGGTATTCCATTAAAAAGAAATATTCCACTGGAGATGAAATTTGCAACATCTGCAATCGGGATTGTAATTTCGCAACATCAATCTGTTTAAATGATTTGGTTCCTTGTGGATTTATTTCTCTTTCTAAACCTATAATCTCCTCTCGAGATGCTATCTCTGCTGTAATATTATTATAATACTCTTCAGGATATTTCTCATTTATAGGAAGATAGTGAGAACCTTCAACCACCAACATATCAAAATAACTAACCTTATTGATTATGTCAGGATTTATAAGATACATATTGTAGATATGGGTTAATAGAATATCTCCACGATTATGAAAATCCACTTGATTTTTATCAACTAGCTCTTGGGGACTATTTGGCGGAATCTTTATATCACTATACATTTCTAAAATTTGATATATGATCTGCCTAGAAACCTCCTCGTCAACATTGAATATACGAGACAACTCAAGTGACAACTCAAAAGACCATAACTTACGATTCAAGTCATCATGGGTAAACTTACGATACAATTCCACATCTATAGGCAAGCGTTTATTTAAATTATATTCAAACGTATAGTAAATGTTTACCTGTTCATCAAAATAACGCCATTTATTATATATCTCAATTAAGCTCTCTTTAGAGTTAGATTTTGATAAAATAACAATGTCACTTAGATACCCAATAAATGAAGAATTTCCAATATAAGAGTTCACATTTAAAATGGTATTGGAAATTTCATTATTTATTAAGATAAATTGAGGTAAGCCATTCAGCAGAATATCTGCAATTTGCCCTGAATTTAAATTAGATACATCCTCATTAAAAGTAATATGTTCCCAAGCTCTTGAATTCACCAAAATAGAATATATCTTGGACAATTTTTCAAAATACCTTTTAGTCAGGTTATTAATATTCGTTAGAGTGGTTAAAATTTTAGCACAATCACTATAATCGTCACCGGCGACATTAACAATACCATTAAATGTTTTAATCAATTCACAACATTGGTCATAGAAATACTTGTTAATCATCACCTTATCACTGTCACTAAGTACACCATATACTGACAAATATTCTGGGCCCAAATATTTAATATGATAAAGATTAATGTATCTTTCTTCCATATCAGAGCTTCTATGATTCTTGAAAAATTGATTAAGATTCTTATACTTTTCTAAAAGTACAGCTTTTTTTCATTATAATTTTGTATTTTTTCTGCATCTGCCATCCATTTTTCGAAATCTCATCAAATTCAGAACTTATTACAAACTCATAAAGCAATGGATTGAATGATTTTAATGCATTCATATCCCTAAGTATTACATCCTTCAAATCCCAGACATACATAGATCCCACATAAGCGGGCCTGTTGAAAATACCATTATATGGATTTGATTTAAATAATTCAATAAGATTAAAGGACAATGCCTTGTTATACTCATCCACATCAATATTAATAGTATTATTCAACGCTTCCAATTCATGACAAATGCTCAATAGAAGATCAATATTGTCCTGCTTCTTGTCAACAAAGTTTTGAGTATACTTCTGCTTCAAAGTAACGTATTTATCATAAAACACACTACTTTCACTAAACCTGGCATCCAGTTCATGTATAAAACTATCAATACGATCAGTAATAATTTGAGCAGTGTTTAATTCCGGATTATTAACATAGGAATCGTCAAGGCCTGCATTCACCAAAATCCTATTTAACTCCGCCTGAGCACTATTATAAATATTTTCCCAAACAACAATCCTATTAGGGTGACTACTATCAAACAAACTACTAATGGTACGGGAAAGACCACGAGCCCCAATATTCTCCCTATACAAACTCAAATAGGAAACCATACTGTTAGACATATACATAATACCCAAATTACGAGCACGACGATCCAACACACTGAAATCATTAAGCAACCTCAAAACCCTATCGGCATGAAGCCTATTACCCTCAGCAAAATTATAAGCATCCAAAGTAAGCCGATTCTGCAGATAAGAAAGATTATTATTTCCACGAACCCTACTATCCAAATAATTGAGCGGACCAAGGTAATTACTAATTATAGCATTATTTGCCTCTACATTAAGAAGATTTTCCGGATGGTCCTCAATAATATTATTATTCTCTGTATTGGCATGCATTCTGTTTGCAATATTGACAGGATTATTAACAGGCCTATTACCATTCACAGCAGTGGTGGATGTGATAAGATTAAGAGTATCAAAAAGATTCACCACATCCTGAGCACTGGCCTGAGGATTGGAAAACAATGCATCAACAGACTTGTACCAATAATTGACAAGATCAGGATAAGCGTTACGCAAAGTCTCCATACTGTTCATACCATCCTTAAGACAATTGTCCAAAGCCTCCTTAAATATAGGATCCTTATAGATTTCACTGAAAGGATCATTACCTTTGCCAGGAATCTGACTAGAAGCCTGACCACCAGGAGCCTGACTACCTTGGCCACCTTGACTTCCTGCACCACCTGGGCCAGCTTGACCAGGAGCTTGAGCATCACCATGAAGCTCTTCAAAAATACGTTTGACAAGATCACTTCCCTGAGTCCAACCAAGATTACCCATACTGAAACCTAACATGGTAAAAGACAAGGCATTTCCCCAAAGATTACTGTAATCATGATAAACACTACCCTCAAGGAAACCATAACCAAGACCAGAAGCAAAACCAATACCAGCACCAGCAACAGAAGCAACAATCATACCAGCAACAGTAGGAACAAAAGCACCAATAACCGCACCAGTACCAAAAGTCAAAACAGCAGTACCTAACATAAAGGCACCCTTAACCAAACCAGTCTTGAAATTAGACCAAGGCTTATCAAACTTCACACTAGCAGATTGAGCACCAAAACCAGCAATGGAACAATCACCACTATTAAAATTATAAACAGCATAACCACCATCACCAAAAGTGACATTCATACAGGTAACAGACCCTCCATAATTATAAACTACACCATACTCACCAGGATTATTATTAGCAAAGACAGAATCATAAATTGTCAAGGAACCAGTATTGTTAATAAGCTGCTTACCACCACCAACACTAAACACACTACAATTAACCATGGAACAGGAACCCTCATTCACCAAAAAGGAACCACCATTATAATTATGGAAACTACAGTTGATGAAAGTAACAGAACCCTTATTAATAACACTTTTGCCACCAAAATCAAAATTGATGAAAGTCATGGTAGAGGAACGACCAATATTCAACCTATTAAAACCAACATCAAAACCATTATTCTGGAAAACAACAGACATACTACGATCAAAGGCACCAGTAAAATTAAAAGTATAAATATTGGTAAAGTTAATCATTAGACATGAGACTGTATGATTATTCAAATAAGTCAAAACAGCATTATAGGAAACGTCATCACTAACATTGAAAACCTCAAAATCACTGGTTGAAAAATCATCCTCAAAGGCATCTTCATAAAAGCAATTGGTATACTCGATATTCTCCTTATCATACAAACTGCATTTGAGATAGGAATCCTTCATCTGAACATAAGGCTGCAAACAATGCTTAATCTCAACATAGGAAGAAAGCTCAGCATAAATATCATTAAGATTACCTCCAGCAGCATTACCTAAGAAATTACAGTAATGACATACAACGGAACCGCAAAAAGACCGAATAGCCCCTCCAACATCACCACCAACAACAGAATAATGAATTGCATTACCAGTAAAAGTAGTGTTATTGGCATAAAGACTACCAGTAACATACAAGGCAGTATTGAAATTCCCAATATTCAAATCATTCAAAGTCAAAGAACCATAAGTACCAACAAAAGCCAAATGATAATCCTTATTAACTGCATTGCCACTTATACGGATAGTGGCATTATGACCATTGATTGTAACTTGGGCAAAACCCACATCCAAGAGGTAACGATCCTTTATAGGAACAATAGTAGTGGAATCAGGTTCATAAGCACGACCTCTCCACTCATAACCTCTAACAAGCTCATAATCATCAGGAGTGAAAACATAATCACCAGGAGCCAAATCAATGACAACTTCAGTGGCATTGATGTATGTATTCAAGGTATATAAAACGTTAATGAGCTCAAACTTATTGGAAACACTAACAACCCACTTGGTATCATCATTATAAGGAGCGGAAACAGTACTGTTTACAAGAGCAAAATAGGCATCCTGCATAATCCAAGAATGACGGAAAAGCTTGGAAAACTGAGTTGCATCATAACTATAAATAATAGTAGTGGAATAGGAATCACAATAGAATGAATCAGAAGAAATATTCTGACCATACAGATTACGGAAAATATTCATAGAATAAGGTTCAGCATACAATATGGAAGCATCCATATGCATCTTATTGAAAGCCTGGAAATAGGCAGTGTTATTGAAAAATCCACAGTGATCAAAGAAGGCAGTATTGTAGTTATGAATAACAGTACCAGACCCCCCAAACCTTAATATCACTCTTAAATGCCTCATTTTCACAGAACACACAATCCCTACACATCACACTACCATGATTAACAAAAACATGATCAAAATTAGTAATATTGACATTCAGGAAGTTAACATTGGCATCAGCACCAACATACATGAAGTTAAGATCATAATTACCCTTAATGATAGCACCATTACCATTAACAACCAACTGACCATAAGCAAAACGGGAAACATAATCCCACTCCTGATCACTGTAGACATGGCCATTCAATACATAGGTAACATTTTCCAAAAGATTCAAACGAACAACATCATACTTATTCACAGAATTATCAGAACCTATAGAACGGAAAATGGACATCAACTCAGAACCATTATGAACAGTAGCCTCATAAAGAAGATAAGTATCACCATTCAACTCAATAACAAGAGAAACCCCATCATCTAATTGGGCAATATATTTTCCAACCCCAGTAAGCTCATCATAATAATAAACAAAATCATAACCATTCCAACTATTGACCATACGGGATCCGATGCTTGTCTTATCCAAGGAAACAAAAGTACGGGTACCTATAGTGATTTGTTCATTGGAAGCCAAATTATAGAGGTCTCCATCTGAATATATGCTCCATACAAGAAGGTTACCTGTAAAATTCAAATCCAAAGGCATGAAACAGGAAGCAAGACCATCATCACTCAAATCACTATAGAAAACCCTATCATAAACAACAAAACAAACATACCCCTTATTGACAGGATTTCCATTATGGTCCACTATCCTAACATTATAAAACTCACCTAAATCATACAATTTAATTCCTTCGTTAATGATTTGAATGTCACGCTCATTCATAGGAACATCATCAACCTCTATACGCTGACGAGCCAAAATAGAATCAGTATCATCCATACCCTCACAGGAATACATGGAAACGATATCATAAGTACCACTTGCAGTAATGTGGGAATCAAGATTAAAATAAGCAATACCATCATAATCAACGAAAGAAGAACCAACTAACTCATGATTAACAAAGAAATCAACCTTACCAACAAAAACAGGCTTACCCTTATCATCAACTACCCTAACGCGATAAGCATCATGAAAATCATACTTAGTAACATTGCTGGTAACAATCGCAGAAGCGTTACCACAAGTTAAATCAGACCAGGAGGACATATTACTGGAATTAGTCATATATTTATTCCAATATGCATCCCAGTAAGCATCCCAATCAAAATTCCCATACTCATCATAATAGCTATCATAATAACTATCATTATAATTATCATCATAATCGACAATATCCCCATCAGAATCAGGACTATCCCCATCAGCACCTAAAACATTAGCATTTGCATGGGAATCATAAGAATTAGGACTATCCCCATCAGCACCTAAAACATTAGCATTTGCATGGGAATCATCAGAACCCAAATCTTCACCATCATAGGCATCAACAACACTTACATCCCCATTTCCATAAGCGTCGGCAACACCTAAAGCATTGGAATCATCATATGATGCAACATCATCAGATGCAGAAACAAAACCTACACCCAATAATAATATTAAAAATACAACGAAAAACTTATTAACAGTCTTCAAACAAATTCCCCCCATATCACAAGTACATTAATTCCCCATTATTTTAAACTTGTAATAGTATATAATTCATCGATTCACCGTTATTTTTAACTAAATATTTTTTCCTCATGAATTAACGGCACAATTTATAATGATTAAAATATTAAATTAAAATTCGTTTAATATCAATTAAAATTTGTTATTATTTTAATTTATTAAATATTTAATTGATATTAAATTGATATGAAATTGATATTCAATTAATTTGATTAATATCAACTAATTATTCATTTAATATAAATAATAGGATATGAAAGATCAATATTTTTTCAATATCATCTAACATATCACTTTCCCCTAATATATAATACAATATTAATTTACATTTAAATATATTTTACTAAATATCACCTTTCATTCAATATATCAATTTTTCAAAACTTATTTTATTGTTAATTTTGCAGTCTTGTTGATTGCAGCATATGTGCTGTCTCCACCGTATTTTACTGTGAAATTATATGTTCCTTTTTTGTTTAGGCTTACATTGACAGTTGCAACACCATTGGCATTTGTGGTTGCAGTATACTTTTTGCCATCTAGTGAGAAAGTTACTTTTTTGCCTGCAATCGGATTTCCTTTAGCTGTTTTAAATGTAGCAGTTAATGCTTTTGTCTTTGCACTTGCAGCATAAGACTTGTTAGTAACAGACAAAGTTGGTTTTTGGAGATTTACTGTGATTTTTGCAACAACAAATGATGCATTGTAGACATAATCCCCTAAGAAACAAAATAGCAAATGTGTATGTACCTTTGTAACCAAGGTTGATTTGGAGTTTTACAGACCCATTTTCATCAGTGACCAATCCATTTTTCTCATTATAGACTACATCATTGAAACCAATCTGAACAGGTTTGTCAACCAATGGATTTCCATCAATGTCTTTCAGTACAACTTTGAAATCATCACCTATTCTGCCATCAACCTTATAGTCAAAAGCAGTAGTGACCATATCCTCATACTCAATAACAGTCACAATTCTTTCAGTAGGAATAATTTGCGGAACAATATTAATTCCATCATCAGATGAAACGCTGGATACAACAAAGTCAAATGGCTTTATACCTGCATCAAGGACATTGTTTGAAATGCTGATTTCACCAGTTGGTGAAAGTATTCCCCTTTCAGAGACAATCTCTAAAACAGCAGTAGACTCGGCAACAGCACCACCCGCTGCAGTGAAATTATTACCTGAAATGTTTATGCTTGCAACATCAATGGAAGTGCCATCAGTAGCATTATCAGCAACAGCCCTAATGACTGTATTCCCATTATTAAGCACAAATGCGACATTAGTGATATTCACTTCATCAGGTCCTCCCTGAGATTTGGTAACGACATTGAATATAGGGCTACCATCATCAGCACCATAAATAATAGCGCCATTTCCCTTAAGAGTAATGTCTTTAGTAATATTTACATTTGAAATATTAAAGTAATTGAAATTGCCTAAATCTACAACTGAACCATCTACAACATTATCAATTAAATCTTGAAGATCTTTAGAAGTTTTACCTGGATCTAAAACAGTGAAAGTAGCATTGGTTAATAATGGAATCATAATTTGCATCATCAAAAATTGCATTTGCATAATACTGTCCAGCAGGAAGCTCTAAAATAGCTTTTCCTTGACCATTGAATACTCTTACATCCACCAATGTACCATTAACATCAAGAACATAACTGCCTTTAACTTTTGCAAAGATTTGTATACTGACATTATTTCCATAAATTATATCATCTACAACAACTACAGCTGTATTATTTGCTTTTGAAACGGTGAAAGTAGCATTGGTTACAATAGTATCATAATTTGCATCATCAAATGTTGCATTGATATAGTAATCCCCAGCAGCCAGACGAAGATTCCATATTTCTACACCATCTTCTATCTCAATATCAGTGAGGGTTCCATTGAAATCAATGGTATAATTACCATCCACATCTGCAGAAAAGATTATAGTTGTCCAATTTCCATAAACAACATCATTTGCAGTAATATTTAGATGATTAGTTCCCTTTAAAACATTGAAGGTTATGGAAGCATTGCTTTCTGATATGCCGAGATCTGGAAGATTTATTGCTGTGAGATTGTATTGACCTGCAGGCAATATTGGAAGTCTGATTGTATCGTTGATTGTGTAGGTCCTGTATACGCTTTCATTGTTTTCATCAAAAACGTATACCTCAATGACGGTCCTGTTTTCAACATCGAAAGTTACATTGATGGTTTCCCCATAAGCAACATCATCTATAGGATTGATGGATATGCTGGAACCGACACCCTTGATTTTGAAAAGTTTGGAATCCTGGCTTCCCCTATAAACGCTACTAGGAAGATTGAAGACGGTAATCTTATAATAGTCATCATTGATAGGTAAATTAACGGCTATCCGTCTACTGTATTGATCAACGGTACCATTGACATAGATAAGGGATTCATCTTCACTTGTAATTAGAACTTTAACTTCAGTACGGTTAACAATGTCAAAAGGTATGGTACAATTCATATAATCAAATTCTGCATTATCCTCAATGTTTAGACTAATGGAACTGCCGGACCTATTCAAAGTAAAATTACCTTCATTATTTACATAGGTGTAATAATCACCATCCAAATGATAAGCATTATATGTATAATTCCCATCATCAAAGTTTACTATGGTAAAATACTGTTCACCAAATGAATTTGTAATTAATGTAGTGTTAGTTAAGAGATTGTTCTGGGAATCATATATCTCTAATGTAATGTTCTGGCCACTTGCACCATTATTGTAGATTTCATAATCACTGTTGACTATATCTCCATTCCAATAGGTAATATTAGATATGTTAATTGTATATTCCGCATAGATTGCATTAACATAATTGTTCCATCCGGTTAAGAGGAAACTCAAAACGCCATTGCTTAAATTAGAGCTTAATGAGTAGGATTCCGCCTTATTGTTCAGGAATGTGGAAGATGATATGTTACACTGGGATGAGTTATCTGATTGAGTACAATAAATTGCAGCACCTTTTTTCCCTGCAACATTAAATACGAAAGTGGAATATATTATGGTACTGTTGGAATCATTGAAGATTATTCCACCTCCATCTCCAGTAGCAAGATTGTAATCAAAATCACAAAAGTCGATCAAAGCAGTGGAATTGATAAAATGCATTGCTCCTGCTCTTGATGCAGAATTGTTTATAAAGAAAGTGGAATAAGCAGTCAGATTGGAATCATTACAATATATTGCACCTCCTTCATTTGAAGCACCATTTTCCAAGAAAGAAGAATAGGAGAGAACATATTGATTAGATGAATCTAAAAAGAATGCTCCTCCATTATTACTTGCATTGTTACTTATGAATTTTAAAAACTCCATTGTTACTGCAGCACCAATGGAATAAATAGCTCCCCCATCCTTTGCAGTATTGTTAACAAAATCACAAAAGTCTATAGTACAATTATTGTTTAGGAGATAAATGGCACCCCCATTATTTGCACTGTTGCCTGTGAAATTACATAGGTACATAGTGCTTATGTTGGTTGTTGAATATATTGCACCTCCTGCTTCAGTTGCAGAATTGGATATTAAAGCGCATGAAGTTAAATTACAATTATTTGAATAGATTGCACCACCAAGAGTAGCGTTGTTGCTTTCAAAAGTATCATTGATTAAAGTGACATTGAAATTATTGTAAAGAGCTCCACCATTTTTTGCAGAGTTGTTTGATAAATTACAATTGGTTATGAAACCTATATAGTTGTTATATATTGCACCACCATCATTTTTTGCAGAATTGTTTTTGAAGGTGGAATTGTCTACAGTATAGTTTTCACCATCTGAATAGATTGCTCCTCCAAGATTATTCGCATAATTATCCTCAAATGTACAAGTTTCAATGGTAATGTTTTTGGATTGGCTTTCAACCCGACCTGTTAGAAATATTGCTCCACCAGTATCTGCAGAATTGTTTATGAATCTAGAGGATTCAATTCTTCCTTCATTGCTCATCAGAAGAACAGCTGCACCTAAATTTGAAGACCCATTTATAAAAGTACAGTTGGAAATTTCTCCTTTGGATGAATATACTGAACCTCCAGCGGTGGTAGCATTGTTATTAATAAAAATACAATTGGTTAAATAACAATCTGAGGAATAGATTGCACCACCTGCATATGCACTGTTGTCAATGAAAGTACAGTTGTCCATATGGATATCAGCCAATGAATAGACTGCACCTCCAGATTTACTAGCATTTGCTGAATTATTTTTAAAAGTACTGTTGGATACGTATAAGCTTCCTCCACCTAATAGAATAGCTGCACCATTGAATCTGCCGGAATTATTTTCAAAATTACAGTTTTCTATTACACAATCACTTTGATAAATTTCAATTGCACCGGAAGTTTCGCCACCGGCATTCCTAAAGTTAATGTTCCTCAATATTACATTTGATGATCTGATGGTAAAAATTCCTGATTTTTGCTGTGCATCAATGATATACCCATTTCCATCTATTATCAATGATTTTGAAATTGAAATTTGGTTCAAACCCTCTTGGTAAATATCATTCTTTAAAATTATAGTGTCATTTTCATGGCAATTGTTGATTTCATCCTGTAATCCAGAAAATGAATTTCCACCATATTCTCTTTCTGTTTCCAAAACCTGTGAATCATTAGCCACTTCCAATACATCATTTTCTGAAGATTGAATATCATCATTAGAACTTAAGCCAGATTTTTCAGAATCCAACACATCACTATCAGAGTCTGAAACAACATTTCCAACATTTAAGTCATAGCTGTTGTCCTTTAACATTGTGCTGTCTGAACTATCCTCCACTTCAGATGCACTAACAGCACCTGCCATTAAAAACAGTAGAACAAATGCCATTATAAAGACTTCATATTTCCTCATTTTCTTCACCTTAAGACCTAAAAAACATCTGTTAAAATTATATTTTCCATATCCTATCAAAAAATTATTTTATCGTTAATTTTGCAGATTTGTTGACTGCTGCATAAAAATTATATTTTCCATATCCTCTCAAATAATTATTTTATTGTTAATTTTGCAGATTTGTTGACTGCTGCATATGTAGAACTTCCAGCAAATTTGACTGTAAAACTGTATGTTCCCTTAGTGTTTAGACTTACATTAACAGCTGCAACACCATTAGCATTTGTAGTTGCAGAATAGGTTTTGCCGTTAAGTTTGAAAGTTACCTTTTTACCTGCAATCGCATTTCCTCTAGATGACTTGAAAGTAGCAGTTAATGTTTTTGTCTTTGCACTTGCAGCATAAGACTTGTTAGGAACAGACAGAGTTGGTTTTTGGAGATTTACTGTGATTTTTGCAACAACAAATGATGCATTGTAGTCATAATCACCTAAGAAACAAATAGCAAAGGTATATGTGCCCTTGTATCCAAGGTTGATTTGGAGTTTTACAGACCCATTTTCATCAGTGACCAATCCATTTTTCTCATTATAGACTACACCATTGAAACCAATCTGAACAGGCTTGTTCACTAATGCGTTTCCTTCACTATCCTTCAAAACAACCCTGAAATATTCTCCTACCCTATCATCAACATTATAATCAAAAGCAGTAGTAGCCATATCACTGTATTCAATTACAGTAGCCTTCTTTTCAGGAGTAATATTTAGAGGAACAATGTTGATTCCCTCACCTGAACTAACGCTAGTCACATCAAAACTAAATGGAATTGTACCTGCTTCGATAAGATTGTTTGAAATGCTGATTTCACCATTAGGTGAAAGCACTCCCTTTTCAGATTGAAGATTCAAAATAACTACTGATTCAGTGACAACATTATCATCAACTGCAGAGAAAGCATTGTTTGAAATATTTATGTTTGCAACATCAAGGGTATTGTTGTCTGTGGCATTATCCGCAATCGCATTTACAATTACATCCCCATTTTGAAGATTGAAAAGAATACCTGTGATGTTTACATCATCAGGTCCATTCTGAGACTTTGGAACAATGTTGAATATAGGGCTGCCATCTCCAGCACTTGTAATTGTAGTGCCATCACCCTTAAGAGTAATGTTTTTGGTAATGTTTACATTTGAAACATTTACATAATCAAAGTTGCCTAAATCAACAACAGAACCTTCTTCAGCATTATCTATTAAATCCTGAAGGTCAGTTGCAGTCTTTTTTTTCTTTATGGACATATTCATATTCATAGACATATGGAACACGTTCTCCCCATTCATCATAATAATAGAAAGGATCATTGTCTATATCATCACCGTCATGACGCAGAGTGATGGAATTTATACCTTCCTCCAGTTCTGAAAATGGAACTGCAACATTGATTTTTCCATCAAAACCTACATCCACAGTTGTCCAATTTACATCATTGACAAAAATGGTGACATTGCCTAATACTCCAATGATATCAGCAAGGACATAAAGTTTTTCATCAATGACCCTTTCATCGAGTAATACATTAGGAATAATCTTTATGACGGTTTCTTCACTTAAATTATAATCTCCATCAAACTCAACCAAAACATCATGTGAACCGATTATCCAAGGATAATCATCAAATGAATAGACCGCTTCACCATCAACGACATCTACACTGTCTACAAAATACCAGTCATATTCATCCAAAGTTGAGATGTTCAATTTGCCTTGGGCGTCACTTGGCACTCTTAACACTATCTTTTCATCACCTTTACACAGGACCAATTCTGGAATATATAGGTAAGGTTCCACATCCACTACCACCAAGCATGACTTTTCATCATAAAACTGGTCCTTATAGCTAAAGACTAAAATATTCTCACCTAATTCAAAATCAGACAATGTCAAGTGTGCTAATCCATATTCAAGATTAATGTCATAGGTCTTGTTATTGACTTTTATTTCATCACCAATTGCATCAAAAGGCAATATAATAGTAAAAGTAACATTATCACCACAATAAACCTCATCTGAATTTGGGTAAACCTCAAAGAGATATGTTACATCAATAGTATCGGAAATTGTTACATTATCCCAATTGCCATTATAATAGGAAACGTTATATGTGTGTGTACCTACAGACAAATAATCCAAAAAGACAGGAATGTAATACCTGAATTCATCTGTTTCATTTATATATCTTAAGTTATAGACTGAATCGTTTATTATCTCAATACCATCTACCAAAACACGAAGATATCCTCGGGTACCTTCAACATAGACATTGATAAAACTGTTAAGATCATCCCCAATAACTATTTCATAAGGGGCTTCAACCCTTACATGCCTTGAATCCTCAACAAAATGCACATACCCCTCAACGGAATCGAATGAAAACCATCCAATGTCATATTTAAACAGAACATAATAAATATCAGGAACCTCAGCTATGGAAATGTCAGTTGGTCTTATATAGTAATAAGAGTAATTGGTGTCATTAGAATCAATTTCCTTATCCAACTCTTGGATAGGGCTAGTGAAAATTTCTTCGGCATCATCCTCATTCTTACCAATAAAAAGAGATACACTACCTCCAGCTTCAGTATAAGTATAAAGCTTAGCCACATAATCAGAGTCATTATAAATATTAACGGAGTGAGGATTATCAGAAGAAAGATTATATGTATTTAACTCCAAATAGGTTTTAATGGTATAATCATCATCAGATAAAACATTTCCCTCATTTACATACTTTAAACCACCATCAGAAATAGATTTTCTCTTTTCAACAGCAGTAGGCTCATCATATTCAACTACATTATCATCATTTTCGATTACACTAGTATCTTCTGCAGTTGTTAATGCATCGGCATCAACAGCAAAATTATCAACATTTCCATCGCTTGAATCATCAGTATTTAAACCATCAACATCAGCTGCACTGATGCTTGACAATCCAATCATTAGAAATATTAATATTGATATAAATATTATCTTATTTTTCAACATTGTCCCCCCATGAATAAAAAAATCCTCATTTTATAAAGACATATTTTTTTATTTCACAACTCCTTCTTTATCTTTTAAAAACATTTTTGTTGTTTTAATTGAATATTTAATGTTAATTTTGAATTTAAATATTTAATGTTAATTTTGAATTAAATTACAATGATAAATTTGAAATAACTCTTTAATTTTTAATTTTGAATTAAATTACAATGATAAATTTGAAATAACTCTTTAATTTTTAAATTTAAATCAAACCACAGATAATAAATTTGAATTAAAAAATTATTTAATAATTAAATTTTCAGTTTTGAAACTATAAATAATAAATTTGAAATAAATATTAAATTTTTAATTTTAAAACAAACCATAAATAATAAATTTGAAATAAAAAATTATTTAATGATTAAATTTGCAGTTTTGCTGATTGCAACATATGTACTGTCTCCACCGTATTTTGCTGTGAAACTGTATGTTCCTTTTTTGTTTAGACTTACATTAACACTGGCAACACCATTCCCATCAGTTTTTGTTTTGTAGGTTTTGCCATTGACTGTGAAAGTGATCCATTTATTAGCGATTAGACCTCCATTTTCAGATTTGAATGTTGCGGTTAATGTTTTAGTATTGTCGCTTGCAGCATAGGATTTGTCAGGAACGGTCAATCTAGGAGTTTGCTCTTTGACAGTGATTTTTGCAACTACAAATGATGCATTGTAGTCTCCATCACCTAAGAAGCATATTGCAAAGGTGTATGCTCCTTTATATTTAAGGTTGATTTGAAGTTGAGCTACACCCTCTTCATCGGTTTTTACATCGTATACAACTCCATTGAATCCTATTTGAACATCTTTAGTCGCCAATGCATTGCCTTCTGAATCCTTAAGAGTCACTTTGAAGTATTCGCCTATTCTGCCATCTGCACTCTCATCAACTGTTGTTGTGTTCATGTCATGATATTCTATTACAGTTGCTTTTCTTGGAGGAGTGATGTTTTGAGGAAGAATGTGGACATCACCACCAGAGGCTATTTCAGTAACATGGAATTTAAATGGCTTTACACCTGCATCGATTGTGTTTGCAGAAATGTTTATTGTGCCAGTAGGTGATAGAATGCCTCTTTCAGACTCAAGCAATAATATTGTGGCAGATTCAGGAATTACATCATCGTCAATTGCAGAAAATGTGTTTCCTTTTATATTGATGCTTGCCACATCAATTAAATAGACGTTTGTATCATTATCTGCTATAGCCTTAAAGACAATATCTCCATTATTCAGCTTAAATGAGATATTTGTGATGTTTAGCTCATTAGGCCCATTCTTAGATTTAGGAATGATGTTGAACATAGGGCTTCCATCACCAAGTCCAGTAATGATGGTATCATCACCCTTGAGGATAATGCTTTTGGTAATGTTTACATTTGAAACATTTTCATACTCATAGTTACCTAAATCAATAACTGACCCAACTTCAGCATTATCAATTAAATCCTGAAGATCCTTGGCAGCCCTTTTGTTATTGACAACGGAAACGGTAACCTCAATACTTGCACCGTCATATTCATCATCACCGTCAAATACAATGTATGCAGTGTAATTACCTACAACCAAACTGCTTAAATCAATAAGTACAAGACCATCAGCACCAGTAACTGGAGCAACATCTATAGTTCCGACATTGACCTTAATTGTCTTTCCTTCAAGAGGAGTGTCTCCAGCAGCCAAAATAGCTGACAATTGACCTGAACCATGACCTACTGTAGTATTATTAGCAACTAAAACAGTGCCACATTTAATGACATTGAATGTTGCATTGGTAATGGCAGAACTGTAATTTCCATTATCAAAGGTTGCATTTGCATAATAAGCACCAACAGGCAAAGACAAACTAACCCTGCCCTTACCACCAGAAACATTAACTGACAAAACAGTGCCATTGACATCAACAGAATAAATACCATCAACATCAGCAAAAACATTAATCACAACATCCTCACCAAAAACAACATCATCAACACTTACAATAACATTATTAGAAGCTGGAGTAACGTTAAATGTCGCATTTGTAATAACAGAGGAATAATCATCATTATCAAAGGTTGCATTAGCATAATAAGCACCAACAGGCAAAGACAAACTAACCCTGCCCTTACCACCAGAAACATTAACTGACAAAACAGTGCCATTGACATCAACAGAATAATCACCATCAACCTCAGCAAAAACATTAATCACAACATCCTCACCAAAAACAACATCATCAACACTGACAAGAACATCATTATATAAATCGACAATATTGAAAATGGTTGAATCGCTGCTCTCTTTGTGAATGTTATCCCCATAATTGATTAAAGTTACTTGATATGTACCTTCAGGTAAAACAGGAACAGTTACAGATTTGTTTGTGGTATTTTGAGACCATACAATAGTGTTATTGCTATCAAAGATTGTAACATTGACTGTTGTGAGATTTTCACCATCAAATGTAATGTTAAACTCATCACCATAGGCCACATCAGGAATTGGATTGATGACAATAGAGGAATTTAACTTCAATATTTTGAATAATTTAGAATCCTGACTTTTTGAATAATCAATGGTTGGAGAATTATAAACAGTGATATTGTAATAATCATCATTAGGTTCCAATTCCACAACGAAATAATCCTCATCAACTGTTTGATTAATATAAACCTGACTTCCATCCATACTGGTTATGACAACTATTGGAACAGTCTTGTTGACTATATCAAATGAGATGTTACAATCCAGATAATTAAATTCTGCCCCATCATAAATATTGATGGTGACGGAACTTGGAGAAGAGTTAACCTCAAAGCTTCCATTTACAAAGCCGGAATATGTGTAGTACTCATCATCCATATGATATGCCTTATATGAATATTTTCCGCTATCCAAATTGTATGTGGCATAATAGACCTTACTTTGGCCATCAGTTACCAAAGTAATGTTTTCAACCAGATTGCCATCCTCGTCATAGAATTCCAAAGTGACATTTTGTCCAGGATTTGTATTATATCTAGGAGGCATCAGATCAGTATTTGCAACTGTACCATTCCAATAGATGACATTGTTGAATCTTATGCCAGAAGCTGCGGAAATTGCATTTATATACTCGTTTCCACCCAATAATGTAATGATAATCTGTGAATCATCAGTTATTTCTCCACGGACATATGATGATGCCTTATTATTTAAGAATTTTGAATTGGACATGAGAATATCTTCATCAGGACAATAGATCGCTGCACCGTGGTCAGCGAAATTGTTTTCAAATATAGAATTGTCTACAGTGAAATTATTTCCTGTAAGTGAAATTGCTCCCCCATACTCTGCAGAATTATTGAAGAATCTGGAATTGATTATTCTGGTATGATTAACCAAGTTTCCATTTACTGCCCCACCGGAATCAGCACTATTGTTAAAGAAAATACACCTGGAAATTAAGGTTTCATTATTGTCAATTAAGTTAACTGATCCAAAATAAGCATGATTGTTTGTGAAATTACAATCTTCAATAATTATATTTTCATTTTGTTGAAGTTTGCATAAAGCAACATTTTCCTTCAGGACTGTTATTGCAAAAATCACAACCTACAATATGAATGTCCTTTGAAAATTGGCATTCAATAGCTGTAGAGACATTTGTAAAGGTACAATTGATTATGTCAAAACCTGTGATTTCCATACCATTTAAGTATATTTCACCTTCAAAATTACAGTCATGAATGGTGATATCATTCAAATGAGACATGAATATTCCAAATGATTGATTCAATGGATTGATGGTATAGCCATTACCATTAATTGTTAGATTGGAATAGCGTATATGTAAAGAATCAATGGTATCATATCCAATGGAATAAGTGTAGTTTTGTGTAAGATTTATTGTACTGTTTTCACTTGCAAAATGCAATATGCGTTCTAACTTTGCAAATTCTCCGATTGTTACATCAAAACTCTCATTAAATCCAGTGTAGTAATCGTCATCATCGTGACTGATTTTAATAGTGTAGTTTCCAACATCCAAATAGGAATAGTCTAAAATGAGGTTTCCTTCATTATCGGTTAATTGATTGAAGCTATCAATCAGATTATTATCAGAATCATAGATTTCAATGGTTAAATTCTGTCCAGGGTTGGAATGATGAACAGGAGGCGCAATGTCTGTGTTTGTGATTGTACCATTCCAATAAACAACATTCTCAAAACTAACATCAAACCAGGAATAAATGGCATTTAAATAATTATTGTAACCTGAAAAAGCAAGATTTGCTGTTAAATATTCATTTATTAATTCATAATTAGGATTTGCCTTATTAAGAAAGAAGGTAGAATCACTAATGTACATAAAAGGGTCATTATCATAAATGGCAGAACCTCGATGAGCAAAATTGCCTATGAACTCTGTATCGGAAAAATCACACTCCCTATGACATACAACAGCACCACCATCGTTTTCGGCAGTGTTGTTATGGAATTTTAAATTATAGAAATCAGAATTAGCATTGGAATAGACTGCACCGGCATCATAAGCGGAATTGTTGGTGAAATTACCTTTTGATATGAAACCACCACCATTACAGTAAACTGCACCACCTACATGTGCGAAATTATTCTCAAAGTCAACACTATAGAAAGAAGAATTATCATTGGCATAAACTGCACCACCGTTTCCTCTACATGATTGTCGGTGAAGGTTGAATAGGAGAAGTTACAATAGTCATGACAATATACTGCACCACCGTTTTCCCCTGCACGATTATCAATGAATGTGAAATTTGATATTTTACAGGAATCCTTACAGTATATTGCACCACCGTTTCCTTCTGCACCATTATTCTCAAAATAAAAAAACGCATCACGGATTATGTAAAAGTCATTGTTATAGATTGCACCACCGTCTCCGGTTGCATGGTTACTTGTGAAGTTACAATTTGAAAGCACCTGATTATGGACCATAGTGGTGGTATTGGCTATATTGATGAATAATGCACCACCATTTCCTGTTGCTTTATTGCGTTTAAAATTATTGTTTGTAATATTTCCATAGCTGTAGACCCATGCAAATGCACCACCATTCAATAGCGTCTGATTACCTTCAAAGCCACAATTGTCAATCAGACAATTGACAGCGAAATCAGAATAGATGGCACCACCATTTTCTGTAACGTTGTTTTCATTGAAAGTGGAATTTGAAATGGAGGCATACCTTGAATAAGACAAGGATATTGCACCACCTGTTTTTGCACGGTTCTTGTGAAAAGTACAGTTTGCTAAAGTGGTGTTCACTGTTGAGTCGATAGATATGGCTCCACCAGATTCATCTGCAATATTCCATTCAAAGGTACAGTCTTCAATAACTGCATGATTGGTGTTAACGTAAATTGCACCACCTTCACTTGCGTTATTGCCTTCAAAGGTACAGTTTACAGCAGACCCCTTATATATGGCTCCACCGAAAAATTGTGCACGGTTATTGATGAAAGTGCAATTATAAGAAATAGAATTACCGGATATTGCACCACCATCGTGTGCATGTCCATTTATAAAAATAAGATCTTTAAATACAACATTTAAGCTACTGTCTGTAATTAGGAAAAATCTTGCAACATCAGAACCATCCAATGTGTGACCATTACCGTTAATTGTCAGCTTACGTGAAATGGTAATTCCTCTAATAAGCAGTCCAACATCTTGCTTATCAGTTTGGTTGTTAAAAGTATAGTCGCTGGTTAAATTAATTTCCTCATCAGAATTTCCATTGATGTCTTCATTTAACATTGCAAATGTTTTAGCATCCTCAGATAACAGATCATCTTCGTTTTGAAGATTCAAATCATCATTAATGTTCCCATCAGGAAGATTCAAATCATCATTTATTTCAAAAGCAAATGTGGAATTAAGGCATATCAATGAAAGCATTAAAATAATGCTCATACTGATAATTCCACGTTTATAATTTTTCATTGTTTTCCCCCAAAATTATTTTCCCCAAGGCATTATTAATAGATTAGCATTAATAATAAGATTATAATTTTTACATTATATATGTAAGTACTTTATATCTATAAAGACATATATAATTTTCGGGTCTGTAGAAAACCTTATTAAAATAATCCACAAACATAGATATTTAAACAAAATAAGTGAAATATGATATTTAAATTTAATATAAATAGAAAAAATTTAAACAAAATAAGTGAAAAAATTTTTAATTTGTTTTTAAAATGTAGGAAAAAATAAAAAATTTTATTTCTGAATTTTAAAGTTTAGAACAGTCCCTAAAAAAAAAAGAAAAAGTAACTTTAATTTTGAATATTTAAGTTTAGAACAGTCCCTAAAAAAAAGAAAAAGTAAAGAAAATAAGTTAAATTAACTTATTCTTCTTTTTGTAATCCACAAGCAATTCTTAATCTTTTACCAACAATTTCGATGTCTTCTTTTTCTTCAGCAGCTCTCATTTCTTTTAAGTTTGCTGCATCAGTTGCGTTTTCATCTGCAAATTGTTTTTTGAATGTGCCGTCTTGGATTTCTCCTAAGATTGCTTTCATTTCTGCTTTGGTTGCATCGGTAATGATCCTATTACCTCTAGTTAATCCACCGTATTCAGCAGTGTTACTTACATCGTGCCACATTCCATCCATACCGTTTTCGTAGATGTCATCTACAATGAGCTTTACTTCGTGACAGGTTTCAAAGTAAGCGATTTCAGGTTGGTATCCTGCTTCAACTAAAGTTTCAAATCCTGCTTTGATGAGTGCACTGAGTCCACCACATAATACAGCTTGTTCACCGAATAAGTCAGTTTCAGTTTCTTCTTGGAAAGTGGTTTCAATTACACCAGCTCTAGTAAGACCTACAGCTTTTGCCATACCTAATGCAATTTGTAATGCGTCTCCAGTAGCGTCTTGTTCAATAGCGACAAGTCCAGGAATACCGAAACCATCTAAGTAAGTGGTTCTAACTCTTGAACCAGGTCCTTTAGGTGCAAACATTACAATGTTTACATCTTCTCCAGGTTGGATTAATCCAAAGTGAATGTTGTAACCGTGAGAGAATGAAATAGTGTTTCCAGCTTCAACATAAGGAGCGATTTGTTCTTTGTAAACTTTTTCTTGGGTTTCATCAGGTAATAATATGTGGATGATGTCAGCAGCTTCAGCAGCTTCTTCAATAGTTTTTACATTCATTCCATCATCTACAGCTTTTTGCCAGGATGAACCTCCTTCTCTAAGACCGACAATAACATTTAATCCACTGTCAGCCATATTTCTAGATTGACCACGTCCTTGACTTCCGTATCCAATTACAGCAATAGTCTTATCTGCAACTACTTCTGCGTCAACATCGTCATCATAATACATTTTCATTTTAAAGACTCCTTTAAATTTTTTAATAATTTTATAAATTTAATAGTTAATGATTCATTGCCTTGATTTTAAAGCGATAAATCAATATATCCAATAGATAAATTAGCCATTTTATATTCAGCCAATTCACCAATATTAAATATAATATTTATATATTTTGATTTAATAGTTTATAAAACTTATCAATACTGATATTTTAAAAAAGAATTCCAAAGCAAAATTCTATGGGCCATAAACCATTTCCAACAGAAGATTTCTTAAATATCTTGATTATCTAGAAATTCCATTCACTAATTTTAAATCTTGAATCAAATTGAAAAGTCATTTAGAAAACTTTATTTATTTAACATGAATAAAATTATATTGTATATAAACTTAATTAATTTAATTAATAATTAATTAGGTTACATATTTAAAGAAGTTCAAATCATTAGATTTTAGGTTAGGGAGGAGTATGTTCGATAATAAAGATAAAAACAAGAATATTGAAATCATTACAGGAGATCCGAAAGTTGCTATACGAAAGCTCAGTATACCTATGATGCTTTCTATGGTTTTGATAATGATGTATAACCTTGCAGACAGCATATGGGTAGCAGGACTTGGCTCAGATGCATTAGCTGCTATCGGTTTTATCACACCTTTGTTTATGGTGCTTATAGGCCTTGGGCATGGTATCGGTGCAGGAGCTAATTCCCTTATTGCAAGATACATCGGTGGGGAAGACCCTGCTAAAGCCAACAATGCAGGATTGCATGGAATAGTGCTTTCCATCATCGTATCAATAGTGTTTACAATCCTTATGCTTTTGGCAATGAAGCCTATCCTTATTGCAAGGGGAGCAGGAAAAACCATGTCATACGCTTACAGATATGGAAACATTGTTTTTGGATTTCTAATCGTATTTGTATTCTCTGCAGTTTTGTCTGCAGTGTTCCGATCTGAAGGAGACATGAAAAGGGCAGTCATACCAATTGCCGCAACTTCCATACTCAATATCATCTTAGATCCAATATTCATCTATTACCTTAACCTTGGAATAGAGGGAGCTGCATGGGCAACTGTTATCTCTTCTGCAGTATCCATCCTCATTATGTCATATTGGATTTGGATAAAAAAAGACCTATCCCTTGACTTATCTTCAACTCTTGAGAACATAATATTTTCAACCCTTGCAGTTATAGTCAATACTATGCTTGTTATGGTAAGCGGAACAGATGCAGTAGCTGCTTATACTGCAGCAATGAGAATTGTTCAAATGTGTATGATTCCAATGATGGGAATCGGTACAGCATTGCTTACAATATCTGGAGTTGCATATGGAGCCCACAACTATAAAAACCTAAAGACAGGGTACAATTATGCAGTAAAGCAAGGATTTATAATCTCTATCGTTCTTGCTATCCTAATGATTGTTTTCTGCAACCAAATCGCTTCAATATTCAGCTATACAAGTGCAAGTGCAAGCCTTGGTCCTCAAATAGCATATTCAATTAGAATATTAAGTCTCTTTGTAGTTGCAATACCTCATGGTATCATGTCTTCCATGATGTTCCAAGGAGTTGGAAAAGGTCCTAAAGCCCTTAAGGTCACACTTCTTAGATCACTTGCATTTGAATCCATATTGGCATATCTATTTGGATTCGTATTGGGATTCGGACTTATTGGAATTTATGCAGGTATAATATTAGGCTGTTTCCTTGGAGGAACAGTTGGATTCATTTGGTCTAAACTCTTTATCGATAAGTTCCAAATCTTATCCAAGGATAGATATGAAAATACAGGAGCCAAATAGGCCAATTTAAATAATTTAAAAAATAGCATTGCTGTTTTTTATTTTTCTTTTATTTTTTGATTTAAACTAATATTATTACTGAAATATTCTTTTCTTAAATTTTTTGATTAAAACTACCCCATTACTGAAACCTTTTCTTTTCTTTATTGATTTAAACTAATCTTATTCTTAAACATTCTTTTTGTTTTATTTTTTTTTACTTTAAAAAACTGTTTTTGCTAAAATTTATTAATATACATTATTTTCTGCTCTTTAAAATTTGTCAATAAAATGCCAATTAACCCAATTCTAAACTTTATTTAATTAAGAGATTTTAAATATAAAGAAAGAATATATAAATAGTGTATAAAAATTAATAAACAAAACCCTTAATTTGGAGAATGATAATGTCAGAAACCAAAGAAACAAACAAGAATATTGAAATTATTACCGGAGACCCTAAAAGGGCTATTAGAAAACTTAGCCTCCCTATGATGCTTTCCATGCTATTAATTACTTTATATAACCTTGCAGACAGCATATGGGTAGCAGGACTTGGTGCAGATGCATTAGCTGCAATAGGATTTATCACTCCTCTCTTTATGGTTTTAGTAGGACTTGGAGGAGGAATCGGTGCAGGAGCAAACTCACTCATTGCAAGAAGCATCGGAAGTCAAAATTACCAGGAAGCAAATAATGCAGGATTGCATGCAATCTTACTTTCTATAGTTGTATCTGCAATATTTACAGTAGTGATGATTGTATTGATGGTCCCTATTCTTGAAATTATGGGAGCAGGAGAATCAATAAGTTATGCTTCAAGCTATGGTTACATCATTTTTGGATTCTTGTTTATTTTTGTTTTTTCAGGGGTTTTATCAGCAATCTTCAGATCTGAAGGAGATATGAGAAGAGCTACACTAGCCATTGCTGTTACTGCAATATTAAACATTATTTTAGATCCAATATTCATCTATTATCTTAACCTTGGAATGGCGGGAGCAGCTTGGGCAACCATTATATCATGTACTGTATCAGTCCTTGTGATGAGCTATTGGATTTGGGGTAAAAAAGACCTTTTCCTTGACTTGACACCGAAAAACTTCAAATATAAAACTAAAATACTCCTTGAAATCTTTGAAGTGTCTATCCCTTCAACCTTGGAAAATGTCATATTTTCAGCTCTTGGAATCTTGATCAATTCCATGCTTGTGATAGTTGCTGGAACAAGTGCTGTAGCAGTCTATACATCTTCTTTAAGAATTATACAATTAGGTATTATCCCATTGATTGGTATTGGAACAGCAGTTCTTACTGTAGCCGGTGTTGCATATGGAGCCCATAACTATAAGAATCTTCAAATAGGACATAGTTATTCCATTAAAATAGGATTGATAATAGCCATAATCATTTCAGCATTGATGGTCATATTCTCCAATCAGATAGCAACTGCATTCAGTTATACAAGTGCAAGTTCCTCTTTGGCACCTGAAATTGCAACAGCCATTAGTGTCTTAAGCTTTTTCAATATATGTGTGCCTCACGGAATGATGTCATCAATGATGTTCCAAGGAGTTGGTAAAGGAACTTACTCACTTATCATTACCCTTCTCAGGTCCCTTATTTTAGAAACACTATGTGCATACATTTTCTGCTTCATATTTGGATGGGAACTTGTTGGAATTTATTCTGGAGTGATATTCGGCTGTTTCCTAGGTGGAACATTTGGATACATTTGGGCAAAATTCTTCATAAGAAGATTCAAAAGAATATCCCAAGATCTCTATGGGCATAATGAATAAAAAAAAAAGTAAAAAAAACATAAAACATTAAAAAGTAAAAGAAATTATTCTTTTACATAAACTATTTATAAAAAAAAAATCAGAAAAAAAAAAGAAATAAACCTTATTCAACAACTATTTTTAAAAAAAAAAAGAAAAAAAGAGTTTTAAAAAATCTAAAAAATTTTGATTTGATTTTAAAAAAAAAATAAAAAAAGAAATGGAAATTAAATAAATTCCCAATAATAACCCTCATACTTTAAACCCATATAACTAATGAAAAGATTTTTGGTCAAGGTTTTGCACCCCGAAGGGGCGGAAAAGCTTGGGCGTAAAGCGTGGATTAATGATGTCCTCTTGCAATTGCAGTAGGACCAGTACGAGCTATCTTTTTAATTCCAAATGGCTTAAGCAATCTTAAGAAAGAATCAATCTTATCTGGATGGCCAGTGACTTCCATTGTAATGGTATCATCCAATACATCAATGATTTTAGCTTTGAATATGTCTGCATATTCTATAATCTCAGATCTTGATTTTTCCTTAGTTGTCTTAACTTTAACTAAACAAAGCTCTCTTTTTAATACATAATCCGGATCAAGGTCCTTGATTTTTACAACATCAACAAGCTTGTGCAATTGTTTAATTACTTGTTCCAAGACCTTTTCATCCCCTTGTATAACAAAGACCATTCTTGCTAAGCCTTCAACTTCAGATGCCCCTACAGTAATGCTGTCAATATTGAATCCACGCCTATTCAATAAACCTGCAACATTCTGAAGTACACCTGGCTTGTGTTCAACTAAAGTACTAATAACATGAGATTTTTCGCTCATTTTATTTTCCTCCTTGGACGTCTTTTTCATATTTGTACTCACCAAGAAGCTCGTTTATGCCTCCACCTGGTGGGAACATAGGTATAAACTCATCCTTTTCAACTGTTATTTCTAAAAGAATGGATTCATTATCTTTCAATGCTTTGGATAAGGCTTCTTGAGTCTTATCAACTTCTTCAACTCTTTCTGCATTGATTCCAAAGCTTTCTGCTAATTTAACAAAGTCAGGAGTAGTTCCCAAATCAGTTTCAGAGTATCTCTTATCATACATCTTGTTCTGCCATTGGTAAACCATACCTAATTTTCTGTTGTTTAACATAGCAATAACTACAGGAATGTCATTTTCCTTGATTGTAGTAAGTTCTTGGCAAACCATTAGGAATCCTCCATCACCTACAATAGCAAGTACCGCATCATCAGGACATGCCACTTTAGCACCAATAGCTGCAGGGAAACCGAATCCCATAGTTCCAAGACCACCTGAAGAAATGAACTTGCGAGGTTTTGAAATGTCAAGGAAATGTGCAGCCCACATTTGGTGAAGACCTACATCAGTGGTTACGATTGTATCTTCTGTAATGGCACCAGCGATTTCTTTGATAACTTGCTGAGGCTTTAAAGGAATATCAGTATAGCTTACTCTTGGTATTGTAGATTTCTTAAAGTCTACAATAGAATTGAACCAAGCACTCTCATCAATTTTAGAACCTTCCAAGTCATTAATCAACTGATTCAATACAATCTTTGCATCACCTACAATCGGCAAGTCTACAGCTACATTTTTACCAATTTCAGCAGGATCAATATCAATGTGAATCACTTTAGCATCTGGGAGGAATTCCTCTAATTTACCAGTTGTTCTATCAGAGAATCTGCAACCAACTGCAAGTAGGCAATCAGTTTTATTTACGTTTTGATTAGCAACCTGTTTTCCATGCATACCCAGCATGCCTATAGAGAAGTCATCCTCTTCATCAATTATGGCTTTACCCATTAAGGTTGTGGCTACAGGAGCCTTAATTAAGTCTGCAAGTTTTTTAACTTCCTCTGAAGCTCCAGCTAATATTGTACCTCCACCTGCTAAGATAAATGGCCTTTCTGCATTTTTAAGCATTTCTGCTGCTTTTGCAATCTGTTTATTATTACCTTTCACAGTAGGCTTATAACCAGGAGTAGGAATTGTTCCCAATACATATTCATCTAATTCTTGCTCTTGCACTTCTTTAGGAACATCAATTAAAACAGGTCCGTTTCTGCCTGTTGAAGCAATCTCAAAACTGGTATTTATAATG
The DNA here is from genome assembly GCF_902769175.1 of uncultured Methanobrevibacter sp. Classification (GTDB taxonomy): domain Archaea; phylum Methanobacteriota; class Methanobacteria; order Methanobacteriales; family Methanobacteriaceae; genus Methanobrevibacter. Next base: position 141,328 of record NZ_CACXNW010000001.1, on the reverse strand, counting down.
CTTGGAATGTCATTAGCATCTTTTGGCTGGTATGAATGCTTTGTTATAGGCTTTGTAATACCTAAAATATCCACTTCCTGAAAAGCATCATTACCAATTAAATTACTGACTACCTGTCCGGTAATTGCAAGTAGTGGAGATGAATCCATATATGCGTTTGCAATACCTGTAACTAAATTGGTTGCACCAGGGCCAGAAGTAGCTAAACAGACACCAACTTTACCAGAAGCTCTTGCATAACCTTCTGCAGCATGTGCTGCGCATTGTTCATGTCTAACAAGTATATGCCTTAAGTCTGAGTCATATAACATGTCATAGAATGGAATGACGGTACCGCCAGGATACCCGAATATGGTGTCAACACCTTTGTCCATTAAAGCTTTTATTATAGCGTCTCCGCCTCTCATTTTCAACCGTCCTTTTAATTTAATAATTTCAATAAGTTTGATAAATCAATTATTTTAAAATGCAAATCAACATTTCACTTAAATGGAAAAATATGATAAATCAATTATTTTTAAAATGTAAATTAACATTTCACTTAATGGCAAATAAACTTTTCTAGAAAAATCAAGCATTATTTATTTTGCCTTTTGATTTGTAATGTAATAATATATATCCTAAGATAGATATAAATATTAACATATTAAAATTGAAACTTAATATATAATCACATACATAATAATTATTAATGAATATTTTCTAAAGTAAAGCAAGGAAATAATCTAAATTATTAATGAATATTTTCTAAATGAAAAGCAAGAAAATAATCTTAATTCCAAATTATTAAAACTCTAAAATGGGAGATTAAAAATGAAAGTATTAGTTGTTGGAACCGGTGCAAGAGAACATGCAATCTGTGATGCATTAAAAGATGATGTAGAATTATATGCTTACATGAGCAAGAACAATCCTGGAATAAGCAAAATTTCCACCTTTAAAAAGGGAGATGAAGGTGAAGTTGATGAAGTTGCTAAATTCGCAAAGGAAAACGAAATCGAATTAGCTGTCATCGGACCTGAAGCTCCTCTTGGAAAAGGAATTGTAAATGCTTTGGAAGCAGTTGGAGTCCCTTGTGTTGGACCAGCACAAGAATCTGCAAGAATTGAAACTGACAAGTCATTTATGAGAAACCTATTTGAAAAGTATGACATCAAAGGATCCTTAACCTACAAGGTATTTGACAACTTCGAAGACATCAGCGCATTTTTAGATGAATATGAAAAGGAAGTTGTAGTAAAACCTGTAGGATTGACTGGAGGTAAAGGTGTAAAGATTGTAGGAGACCACCTTAAAGACAATCAAGATGCAAAATTATATGCAAAAGAAGTTATGGACAATGCAATGGGTGGATTTGCACAAGTAATCATAGAAGAAAAGGTTGTTGGTGAAGAATTTACAATCCAAGCATTCTGTGATGGAGAAAACTTAGCTCCAATGCCAGCAGCACAAGACCACCCTCACGCTTTTGAAAATGACCAAGGATTAATCACTGGTGGAATGGGTTCCTACTCTGATGTAGGTGGATTATTGCCATTCCTCACTCAGGAAGACTATGATGAATCTGTTGACATTATGAAAGAAACCTTAAAGGCAATAGCTAAGGAAACCACTCCGTACAAAGGAATCCTTTATGGTCAATTCATGTTATCCAATGAAGGTCCAAAACTCATTGAATACAATGCAAGATTTGGAGACCCTGAAGCAATGAATGTGCTTCCACTTTTAAAGACTCCAATGGTTGATGTATGTCAAGCTATCGTTGATGGAAAACTTGGAGAAGTTGAATTCGAAGACTTAGCTTCCGTATGCAAATACATCGTACCAGATGGATACCCAGACACTCCTCATGCTGGAGAAATCATTGAAGTGGATGAGGAAGCTATTGAAGCACTTGGCGCTAAAGTATTCTATGCAGCTGTAAGCCAAGAGGATGATGGAATCCGCTTATCTGGCTCAAGAGCTTTAGGAATCGTTGCTCAAGGAAAAACCATAGCTGAAGCTGAAAAAATAGCTGAAGAAGCTTGCGGTTTAGTAAAAGGAAATGTTTACCATAGAAGAGACGTTGGAACTGAAAGCTTAATCCAAAAACGTATCGATCATATGGAAGAAATCAGAAACAGATAAAAAAATCCGAATATAAAATTTAATTGTCTAATATATTTTTCCAAATCTATTGGATTTCAAATCCATGTTAATTAGCTTCATGCTAATTAACCACTAATACTTTATAAAATGAATTTGGTGATGAAATGTCTAAATCAGCTAAATCTAAAAATGCAACATTAAAAAAGGTGAAAAAACTAGTAAGACAAGGAAAGTACCTTAAGGCATTAAGGGTTTGTGATGAATATTTAGACAATGCCCTCGCTGAAGAAATTCTAATTTTAATGAAAATCGACATCTTGGTTGAATACTATAACACTGATGAATTCATTGCATTGATTAATGAATATAAAATCAAATTAACTCATTTTTTAGAAGAAAATCAAGAGATAGAGCTTTTAAAGATCTGCAATACACTTGACAATTATCTTGAACTGAAAACCCAAAACTTGGCAAATGAAGGAATAGTCCAATCATATATTGCTGGAGGATTGCTGATAGATAATATGGAAACCATTTTAGTATTGAATGAAATGGTCAAGGACAATTACGAAAGCATAAAGAGTGATGCTGAATATATTGAAAACAGAACTCCTCATGAGCTTGAAGGATTTGTAGATAATGTAATGAAAACTTCATATCAATATTTGGAGCTCATCCTTGAAAACCCTAAAGAGCAAATAGCCAATGCCAACTTTGATTTAAAAAGGATTCTGATAAAAATAAGAAAGTTCTTGGAACCTAAAAATGAAGAGGATGAAACTGAATCTATTAATGCTGCAGAGGAAATTGAAGCAGCAACCCCTGTTGAATCTGAAGAAATCATAAATGATTCAAATGAAATATCTGAACTAGAAGAAGACAATTTCGATTTAACTGATGAAGGCCAAATCGAAGAAGAGGAAATATCTGAACTTGAAGAAAAAAGTGTAGTGACTTTAGCTGAAATAGTCAATCCAGAAGAAAACGATGAAACAGATATTTTGGAAATTGAAGACAATACGGAAATATCTAATGCATATAGTGATGATGAAGAGATTCAAGGACTTAAAGATATTGTTTCCGATTTGAATGATAAAAATGAGTTTAAAAAAGCTTTAACATATCAAAGAAAACTTGTTAAATTAGCAAGAGACAAAAATATTAAAGCTAAAGAGGAAGTGGATTCAGAACAAAAAATACTTTCCGATTTTTAAATAATCTACTGAATCAAATAATTATTGATAATTGCTTTTTTTTGAGACTGTAAAATTTTATAGGCTTATTTTAATTTTATTAGATTTCTTTATAAGTAAAAATCAATATTATGATTTTAAGCCTAAACTTTTTTACAAACTCCTTTTTTTAAATTAACTCCCTATTTTTTCACTTATTTTAACAGACACATCAATCATATACAAGATTATCTACTGCCATTTAATGCAAGTATCCAACAATAAACCATCATTATACAGTAGATTTAATGAAGTATACTATAGAAATTGCCTAATATATAATATATTTAAAAGTAAAGTTTTAATAATTAAACAAATATATATTTATTTTTATTATAGTTAAAACAAGTATTTAAAATAACTTTTTTAGAAGGAGTCAAAAATGAGAAGTCTATTATCTATAAGCGATATTAAAGATGAAGTCACAAAAATATTGGATATAGCAAGTGACTTTAAAGCAGGAAAAATAGAGGAAAAGCCTCTAAAAGATCAAAAGCTAGCAATGGTTTTCCAAAAATCATCTACAAGAACAAGAGTTTCATTTGAAGTTGGAATGTATGAATTAGGTGGAACTGCATTGTTCCTATCTACCAATGACATTCAATTGGGAAGAGGAGAGCCAATCAAGGATACAGCAAAAGTATTATCCAGATTTGTAGATGCAATTATTATAAGGGCAATTGAACACGATGATGTTGTAGAGCTTAGAGATGAAGCAGATGTTCATATCATAAACGGATTGACTAATTTAGAACACCCATGTCAAGCATTGGCAGACATGTTAACCATTAAGGAACATAAAGGCGGATTTGATGGAAAATTCGTTTATATCGGTGATGGAAACAATGTATGCAACTCTCTCTTATTAATCTGTGGATGCTTAGGAATGGATATGGCTATTGCTTGTCCAGATGAATACAAGCCAAATGCTGAAATTGTAGCTAAAGCTGAAGAGTATGCAGCAAAGAACAATTCCACAATAACCATTACAAATGATGTGAAAGCTGCTGCAACTGATGCAGATGTTATCTATACTGATGTGTGGGTAAGTATGGGTGATGAAGCTGAAAGTGAAAAAAGAAGAGCTGACTTTAAGGAATATCAAGTCAATCAGGAACTTATTGATTTGGCAAAAGATGACGTAATCTTTATGCACTGCCTACCTGCAATCAGAGGGGAAGAAGTAAGTGCAGAAGTGATTGACGGTCCTCATTCTGTAATATATGACCAAGCGGAAAACAGAATGCATGCTCAAAAAGGAGTTTTATACTACTTCCTAAAGGAATTGCAATAATTAGTGACATCTCATTAACATTAAAAATCTTAAATAAATACTTGAAAACAATTTTACGACTCCACTTATCATTAAAACTCTCAAATTAAAGCTTTAAAAGGATGAAAACATGGACTTTAATGACCCTGCATTAGAACACTTAGTGAATAAAATAACAGTTGCATTACAGGAAAACAACAGAGAAGAAGCTGCAAGATACATGGATATCATCTTAGAAGAGTATCCTGAAGTTGCAAATATCCTAATGAATTCAATAGAATTCCAAACATTAATGGCTGAAAATGAGGAAATGGCAAATGCTGCAACAGAGGGAGAGTCACAAGCCCTTAGCGATGAAGACATAATCAAGCCAGGAAATGCAATGGAACTTGATGAAGAGAGAATCATCAATGATATGAATGCAATGTTAGATGTTGAACCTGAAAGCGCTCAGGAATATGTTCAAAAAGGAACAGTATTAACAATTACAGAGCAGTACGAAGATGCCATTGACTGCTTTAACAAGGCACTTGACTTGGATCCAAATAACCTTTCTGCATTGATTTCAAAAGGAAACACCTATGAGCTTATGGAAAACTACCAAGAGGCTTCAAAAGTCTATGATGTAGTTATAGAAACTGAAGTAAGCGACATTTATGACTTAATGAGCAAAGGTTATGTCCTTGAAAACCATCAAAGATTTGATGATGCCTTAAAAACCTATAATAAGGCATTGAAAACTGATAAAAACAATTCTAACATTCTCTTTTTAAAAGGAAGTTGTCTAATCAAGCTTCAAAAACATGAAGAAGCTGTTGAAACTTTAGATGAATGCATTGAAAGATACAATGACAATTCTTATGAAACCATTTTTGATTTGGAAAACGCTTATCACAACAAAGGTGTTGCATTGCATGCAATAGAAGAGGATGATGAAGCACTTGAAGCATTTAGCCTTGCACTTGGAATCAATCCAAACTATCATTACACTTATTATGAAATAGGAATCATCCAAGAAGACAGAGAGAAATACGAAAGTGCATTAAAGAATTATGAAAGATTCTTGGAATTCGATAATACTGACTCTGAAGTAGTGGAAGCTAAAGAAAGAGTTGAAGAAATATTGAAAAACAATTAGACCTAATTTAAATTATTAAAATTATTTGAAATGAAAAACAATTAGATTTAATTTAAATTATTAAAATTATTTGAAATGAAAAACAATTAGATTTAATTTAAATTATTAAAATTATTATGAATATTCTAAAATATTTATAATAATTCTTTTTTTATGAGAAAATAATTCATTCGTTATAATAAAAACAATCACATGAATTCATTTTTTATTTTTAATTTTGATTCCTATTTAAGGACAGTATCAATCCACTTTATAAATTTTTATAAACAATAACTTATAAAAAATAAAAATAATAAAAAAACTGAATTAAAACAGCTGTGATAAAATGAGTTTTCTAAAAAACAAACCTAGCCAAATGGAATTGTATCCAATCGTTACTGGATTCTTCTGCGGATGCCTTATAATATCTAATATTCTTGCTGCAAAAACATTTTCAGTATATGATATCATATTGCCATGCGGAGTGGTTATTTTTCCTCTTGTATACATTGTAGGGGATGTGCTAACAGAAATCTACGGATTTACCCTTGCAAAAAGAACCATTTATTTAGGATTTGTTATTAATGTAATAGCTGTCGCAGCATATCAAATAGCAATTATGCTGCCTGGAACAGATTTGACAATTTCAAATGCATTCAGCATCATTTTAGGAAACACACCAAGAATATTGATAGCAAGCTTCATTTCATATCTTATTGGATCTTATGTAAACGCTTATTTTATGAAAATCCTAAAGGAAAAATATACCGATTACCTATTTGCAAGATGTTCAATCAGTACCTTATTTGGTGAAGGTTTGGATGCAATCATCTTTATCACAATAGCTTTTGCAGGACAAATGCCTAATGAAGTCTTAATCACAATGATCCTATGCCAAGGAACATTTAAAATACTTTATGAAATCATTGTCTATCCAATTACAAAATGCGTAATCAATTGGATGAAATCACTTGATGATAAGCCTTTTGCAAAAATAGATTAAAAAATATAAACCACCATAAATCTGATAATGAAATACACGACTAAACATCACCTATTTTCCAATAAAAAAATTTTATTAATTGAAATAATGAAAATAACGATTGATTAAATTGATTTACTATATGTAACTATTGTTTAAAAATAGCATAGATGTAATTTAATTAACCATATAATTTTAATATAGACTTATCCATATTGACTAGTACATATGCAGACCATCTTGAAATAATTTAGGGCTTTCTATAGATCTAAGAAAAAAATATCCGAACAGTATAAAAAAAGAATTTAAAAAATAAACAAAGCGGAAAAATAAAATTAATAAAAAATTTATACCTTAAAAAAATAAAAAAAGGAAAAATAAGAGAACTAATTCATCTTACAGATTCCTATAAAACTATTGAATATCAAAAAAGGAATATTCATTGATATGCAATTGAAATATAGACCTGAAGGTTAAAAGAGGATTTGTTAAAAGTAACAGTTAGCATGACTAGCATTAACCTCAAATTCCCCATCATATTTGATGTCGCCAATATATACAGGACAACTATACATGCCACCATCTCTATCAGTAGTACTTTCCCAAAAACCAATGGAAGGGTGATAGAAATTTATATTATCACATGTAATTGCACCACCAATATCATGTGCAAAATTTTCGTAAATATAGCAATTTTCATATAAGTTTACATCATCCCTTGCATATATCGCTCCACCTTCAGCCCAACAAGCACTAGCTCCTTCAGCTCTATTATAAGCTAAATCTGCATTTCTTAATTTTGCATTTTTACAGAAAATTGCTCCACCATCTTCATATGCTTTATTCTTTTCTAAAGTGACATTATCAGCATCAACATCACCTTCAGCATATAATGCACCACCATCATCATCATTTGCAGAATTAGCCCTAAAGAGGGATTTTGATTTCATTAGTAAATTTATGTATATGTTTTTGGCATATATTGCTCCACCATAATCCTCAGCAGAATTCTCTATAAAGTCACAAGCCTCAACATATACATCTTTCTTGGAACGGATTGCTCCTCCATAGCATTGGTGGCTTTTTGCACCTGTTGCCTGATTGTTTTTAAACAAGCATCCATATGCTTGGACATCTTCATCACAGCATATTGCACCGCCATCAACTTTTGCCTTATTTGAATCAAATGTACAATTTTTAAGATATAATTTTGCTTTTGAATTTATTGCACCACCATTATCATCACCGGCCACATTGTATTTGAACACACAGTTTTTGAATTGTGAGTATTTGTTGCAATTTATATAGACTGCTCCAGCATAATCATCTGCCTTATTGTCTTCAAATATTGTGTTTTCAGCATCTATTGCATCATTTGTGAAGATTGCACCACCATCGTCATCATCTGCAGTATTTCCTCTGAATAGACAATTTTTAAGGGTTAAAGTATGACCTCCATCATTATAGATTGCACCAGCGAAATCATCTGCCCAGTTATCGATAAGACTACAGTTTATTAAAGTGTATTTAGCAGTTCCTTCGATAAATATTGCACCACCTTTATTAGTATAATCATTATGACCATTGATAATGATAAGAATTTTCAAGACGATATTACCGCTGTTAGAGTAAAATGCACTGCAGCCCTTTTTTCCCAAGCAATCTATAGTGTGACCATGACCATTGATTGTCAAATCCTTATTCAAATGAACTCTGGAACCGGATTGGCCTTTATAATCTTTATATAAATTTAAAACAAAACCCGTGGCAGTATTGTCTATCTCTGATTGAAGCTCATCAAAAGTACCAAAAATGCTTGATTCCTTTCTAGGATCATAAATATTAACAATTGCCTTAGGTATAAACTTATTATCTGAAAGACCAGCTCTGGAAATCTCTATAGAAAGAATTGTGGAATTTTCAGGAGTCTTAGGACCAGGAAGATCTGATTTTGTCTTATTCCCTTCCCCAACTTTTACATCAGTATCATTAGACTCTGAAGATTTAAAGTCTAAAAGATCCTTACCATCAACATCAATTTCTTTTGTTTTCTTATCGTAATCTCTAGGCAATTCCATCTTTTATCTTTTGATACCATCAGTACTGGAATCCACATGTTCAGAAATAGAATGAGCAGCATCTAAAGATCCATCTGCTATAGCAGAAGAATCAGTCACATGACCGTTATCAGCATCAGCTGCACAAACACAGCCAACACCTACTATCGAAATTAGCAAAACTACAAAAAGCATTAAAATTTTATTCATAATTGTCCCTTTTTATTCCGTTTTTTATAATTAAATATATCTATATTATATTATGAAAAAGACAATATATAAAGATTCTCGCATGTAAGTGCTCACTTGCACCTTAAAATACGAAATAAAGATAATATTTACATTTATTTAAACATTAAAGTAATATTTAAACTTTAAAATAAATTTAAATCCATTTAATAGAATTTTAAATTGGTTTTTAATAGGGACAAATATTAAATAAAAAAACTAAAAAAAATGAAATAGGAGTTGTTAAAAAAAGAAAAGGAAGAAATAGATAATTGCTCCCAACCAGTAAGGGAAATTACTTCCAACCAAAGAAAATATTTTGGTCAAGGTTTTGCGCCCCGAAGGGGCGGAAAAGCTTGAGTTACATACGTTCAGGAGCGCTTACTCCTAAAATGTCCAATGCATTTCTTAAGGTGATTCTAGCCTTTTCAACTAAAATCAATCTTGCATTTTCCACATCAGATCCTATTACCTGTTCAGCCTTATAGAACCTATTGAATGCACCAGCTAAATCTTGACAGTACTGTGCAATTGGATGGACTCTTTTTATATTAGCAGAATCTTCAATCAAGCTTGGGAATTTAGCAATCAATTTCACCAATTCTTTTTTATTGTCATCCAATGACCAATTGTCTTCTGCCTGAATAGTATTTATATCGATTCCTTTTTCCTCTTTAGCTTTTTTAAGTAATTTGCAAGCTCTTGCGTGAGCATATTGAATTGATGCACATCCTCGCTCAAAGCTTAATGCTTCATCCCATTTGAATGTTATGTGTTTTTCAGGGGATAATCTTGCAATATAGTATCTGATTGCACCGATACCAATTTCTTCAGCGATTTCATCTGCTGTTGCTTCATCAAGGTCAGGTCTCCTAGAGCTGATTTCCTCTTTAGCCCTTTTAACAGCTTCATCCATTAGCTCATCTACAGAGATGAAGACTCCTCTTCTTGTAGACATGGAACCTTCAGGTAAGGTGATGAATTCATAGAAGATGACTTCCATCTTATCATCATTCGGTTCAGTGACTTCAAGGATTTCAAGTGCAAGGGAGACTTGCTTTGCAGCTAACTTATGGTCAGATCCAAAGATATCCAAGACCTTGTCGCATTTCTTGCATTTGTAAATGTGATATGCAATATCTCTTGTAGAGTAAAGTGAAGTGCCGTCTGCCCTTCTTAAGACAAGATGCTTGTCGATTCCATACTCAGTCAAGTCAAGGTATAATACATCCTCTTTTCTTGCATAGCCAATATCATATAATTCCTGAGTGATTTTATCTACAATGCCTGTTCTTACAAACTGTCCTTCCCAGACAAATGCATCATGCTTTACATTCATTCTTTTCAAGGTTTCCTTTACACCTTCAAGACAGCTGTTGACTGCATATTCGAACTTTTCATCAAGTTCAGATGGTCCTCCTTCATATTTTCTAATGGTTGCATCTACACCTTCACCTAAGGACTCATCCTCTTTTAGCATTTGATTAACCTTAAAGTATAGTTCCCCAACTTTGTGGTCGATTTTTGCAGATGGCTGATCTTCAAGCTTTAAGCCAAGCTCTTCCATACCGAAAACAATCATAGCCAATTGTCTTCCCATATCGTTTACATAGTATTGGGTATCAACTTCTCTTCCTGCTGTGGTTAAGAGTCTTCTTAATGAATCTCCTAAAATGGAGTTTCTAATGTGACCAATATGCAAAGGACCATTAGGGTTAGCGGAAGTGTGTTCCAATATGATTTTCTCATCAACCTTATTAAGGGTACCATAATCCTCATCCACTGAATCCATCAATTGCTTTGCAAAGATATCATGATTGATGAAGAAGTTTACATAAGGTCCTGTTGCTTCAACCTTTTCAAATATTTCAGGAAGGTCAATTTTCTCTACAACTTCAGGAGCAATTAAATTTGGAGCCTTCCTTAAATGTTTAGCCAATTGGAATGAAACAGTGCTGGCTAAATCACCTAATTCAGGATTAGGTGGAAACTCCAATTTAATTTCATCATCAAAATCACAGTCAAATTGATCAACTGCTTTTTTCAAAGCTTCTTGAGCTTCTGATTTTATTTTAAAGTACATATAAACACCAAATAAATATAAGTTAAATAGCTTTCACCAATTCAATATGTTAAAGCTATTTTTAGTAAAAAAGTTATCATTAAAATAATTAAAAATACGATTAATTAAATTGATTTATGACATGAAACTATTAATTAAAATGATGATTAAATCAATATAATTAATCATAATTGTGTCTGCAATCTATAATAATATGATAGATATATATGTGAGTAGGACAATATTCAAAAGCCTATCATTTTATAGAATCACAGACAGAAAAAATCATTTATCTTAAAGTCCTCTTATCCATATAGAGATGTATCCTATTTTTGGAATAATCAATGGTTGACCATTAATGGTTACTACCCTTGAGGTAATTTGACTTGGTGTAACATAATAAGGATCAGGAGCATTGTTGTTATCCCCTTTTATTTCATACACAGTAGTGCCGTTTATTTGACCAATTTTTATCACCCTATGAATAACAGGTTCCTTATGCCAGGCAGCATTATAAACTACAATATCTCCAACTTGAACATCTTCTGGATTAAATTCTTGCAAGCCTAACAAATTAGCTTTTTCAAGCACAACTATATCTCCCCTATACATTACAGGTTCCATACTACCTGAAACAACTACATTCAAGTGTTGTGCAGCAATAAGAACAACTGCAATAAGGATAATATAAACTACTATTTCTTTTAAATCTAAATTCAAAATAACACCTTTTAATTTTTTTTAGAATAAATTGATTAGAATTATAAAAATTAAGAATTTCATAAAGTAAGTTTTTTTGATAAAATTCTTAATAGATTATAATATAAATAGTATCTTTTATAAAATATTTAAATTTAATCCAAAATTTAAAAAAGAAAAGCAAAACAATAGCAAAAAACTAAAAATTTAAAAAAAATAAAAAAGTAAAAGCCTAAAACTTAAACCTCAGAAAATCAAATAAAAAAGTAAAAGCCTAAAACTTAAACCTCAGATAAATAAAAAAAATAATAAAGTAAAAGATTAAAACTTAATATTCAAAATGTTCATTACCTCTAATATCCCATTCATAACTATAACTTATCCCCTTATGAGTAATTATACGAGCTTCATAGTCAGGAAAAGTCTCAGCATCATTAGACATAAAATGTACTTTCGGATCATAAAAGTATACATCTTTACAGGATATTGCTCCACCATGATCCCTAGCGGTATTATAATTCAAGATTACATTTTCATATATTTTTACATTTTCTTCAGCAAATATGGCTCCACCTTCAGCATCTGAAAGTTTTGCTCCAATTGCTTCATTACCACCAAATATAGTATTGTTAATTTCAATATTCTCACAGAATACTGCTCCACCATCTTCATGTGCATGATTACAGCTAAATCTTGCAAATGATAATTTTACTGTGCCTTCTGCATACAATGCACCACCATCATTATCATCTGCTACATTTTCTCCGAAGTAGGTGGTGGTGTCGAAGCCAGAGTCTTGATACCAAATTGGTTTCTTATGCTTCAAGCTGTAAGCTTCGGTTCCGATTTGATCTTGGTTTATATATATGTTTTTTGCATATACTGCTCCACCATAATCATTAGCATAATTACTTGTAAAGTTACAGTCGTCTATAAACACATCTTCTTCAGAGCATATTGCACCACCATAACATTGTCTAGAAAAACCTTTAGCAGCATTGGATGTGAATGTTGAATTAAATACCCTAACATTATTTTTGCACCATACAGCTCCACCATCAACACATGCCTTGTTATTATCAAATATGGAATTTTTAATTATAACTTCACCATTAGAAAATATTGCACCACCATCGTCATCATCAGCAGTGTTTTCTTTGAATAAACAGTTTTTGATTGTCAATTGCCTATAACCATCATTGCAGATTGCTCCACCATAATCATCTGCCCAGTTATTAATAAACATACAGTTTTCGATAGTGTATTGAGCTAATCCACCAATATATATTGCACCGCCGATATAAGTCTTATCATTGCGTCCATTGATTATGTTAAGATTCTTTAAGGTCACCTTTCCAAAGATTGAAAAAAATGCAAAACAATTTTCAGCACCTAAACAATCTATGGTATGACCTAAACCATTGATGATTAAATCTTTGTTGATAAAAATACAAATGTCATTTTGGCCATAGTAATCCCTAGTCAAATATAAAGTAGAGCCTTCTTCTGCATCGTCTATTTCAGCTTGAAGATCTTTAAAAGTTCCAGGGCTACTAATAGAAACTTCAGGAATTTCTTTAATCCCATCATCTATAATAGGTCCAATCTTTGGGGTTTTAGTAGAGTTATCAGTTGGGGTTTTAGTAGAGTTATCAGAATCAATTTTCACAACTATTTTCGGACCAGTAATGTTTAAGTCGGTATTATTCTGCTTATTAACAACAGGCCCATCGGTGTTGTCCTGCTCTTCATCATCAGGAACATCAACATCCCCTGTTTTATTTTCATAACCTCTAGGAAGTTCCATTAATGGCCTTTCGCCACTAGAAGGTTCAGAAGCTAAGTCTTGAGAAATAGAATCATCAATATCTAAAGATCCACCAATATCAGATGAATCAGTTACAGCCATATCAGCTGCACAAACGCAGCCAACACTTAAGATAGAAATTAAAAAAACTACAAAAAGCATTAATTTGTTATTCATAATTATCCCATTTTATCTATTTTTTATATTAAAATCACTTATATTATTATTTGAAAAAGAGTACATATAAAGATTCTCGCATGTAAGTGCTCACTTGCACCTCAAAATAGAAAATAAAGTAAAATTAACTAATATAAAGTAATTTAAAACAAAAATTATCGGCAAATACTAAAAAAAGAAATAAAATAGATATAATTAATAAACTAAAAAATTCTTTAAGGACGACAGCCAATTTGAAGTGGACATGCCTTTTTTAAAATAAGTTTATTTATTTCTTTAAATCAATTGTCTATTGGATATGCCTTTTTTAAAATAATTTATTTATTTCTTTAAACCATTTATTGATATTTTTTTCTAAATTTATATTATTTTTAAAATTTTGTTTTGTTGAATATAGAAAAAGGTTTTATTATAGTTTATTATGGTTTTTATAATGTTTGCAAGTGCTTGCATTCATAATACTTTCTACATGTGGTTTATTTAAGTTTTAAAGTATGTTAGCAAGTGTTTACATTAGAAAAACTTTATATATTCATTTTTTTAGAATAATATCAGCATACTATACTTTAGGATGATATTATGAACTTGAAAATAATTTTATTTTTTTCTATAATTTTGCTTATTTTATCAGCAGGTGCTGTTTCATCAGCTGATACGAATCAAATTGATGTAATAGATTCATCTGGATTTGGAGATGAATCTTTAGATGTTGAAGATCTTTCTGAAAGCACAGATTTAGCTGATGAAGATAATCTTATTTTACAAAAATCTGGCAATTCTGTTGACAGTGACAAAGGACGTTTATTGGATGCTATGGAAACTAATGACGATTCTTTAGATGATGAAGAATCTTGGAAAGTAAATCCTGAGTATTCTGGAAAAATAATAAGGGAACAGACTATTCCAATTGATTTAAGACAGGACAAAGATGCACTAAAGGAAAAGTTAAATGCTAAGGAGTCACTTCCTGATGTGACCTGTGAAGCTTATGAACTTGAAGATTTTAACTTATATGTGACATTTATGGACAAAAGCGGTACAGATTCAGCTGAGATTATACGTGAAAAGTTAAGTGAAAGGTATCAGGTAATCATACCAAAGGAGCATTCCAACACTCTTGTTTTAAAGCAGGATATTCGTCCAATAGATAAAAAGATTATAATCAAAATCACTAATGGCAAGGATATCATCATTGATGGTCAAGGCCATACAATTGATTTGAAGGGAAGCAGCAAGCATGACCATTACTTTGTAGTCAAATCAGGCAATGTGATCTTTAAAAACATAAACTTTATCAACGGTTACAATAAGGACGGCGACAAGGGAGGAGCAATCTCCTTTGAAGATAAAGCTATAGGTACAATAATCAACTGTACATTCAAGAACTGCTGGGCAGAAGATCACGGTGGAGCTATAGCAGACAGAACCGGAAACAAATTAACAGTGATAAACTCCACTTTCATAGGAAATAAGGCAAGTGATGACAATGGTGGAGCAATCTTTTGTAAAGGTCCTTTGTATGTTGAAGGCTGTTTGTTTGAATCAAATAAGGCGGAAGTAGATGGTGGAGCTATTTTCTGCGAAAAGGATGTGAATGTGATAAGATCTGTATTCAATTGCAATAAGGCATCTGGTGCATTAGCCCATCAGTGTTATGGTGGTGCTATACGTGCTAAGGGAAATGTCTATATCGATAATTCCACCTTTGAAAACAATACTTCTGAAGATTATGGCGGGGCAATCTATGCAAAAGACATCAAGATTAACCAAAATCAGGGTAAACAATCCATTAACACATTTTTCATTAATAGCGAGGCTGAAGACAACGATGGTGGAGCACTTTATAGTGAGGGTTGTGTTTTGGCCAATAACGCATTGTTTAGAGGAAGTAAGGCAGAAACTTATGGCGGTGCAATTTTCTGTAAAAATGATGTGAATGTGAGTGGATGTGTATTTGATTCCAATAAGGCATCTGGTGCATTAGCCCATCAGTGTTATGGTGGTGCTATACGTGCTGAGGGAAATGTCTATATCGATAATTCCACCTTTAGAAAGAATTATTCTGCAGATAAGGGTGGTGCTGTTTATGCAAAAAAGATTAAGGTAAATCAAAATCAAGGCAAACAATCATTTAACTCCTTTTTCATTGAAAACGAAGCTGGAGACAATGATGGTGGTGCATTTCAGGCTCTTGATGATGTTTTATTCAAAAATGCATTGTTTAGAGGAAACAAGGCAGAGGCAAGAGGTGGTGCAATTTGCACTTGTGAGGATATGTCAGTTAGCAATTGTTTATTTGAATCCAATAAGGTATCTGGTGCAACAGTTGAGGATTGCGTTGGTGGTGCTATATTTGTTGAGAAAAAGGCCCATATCGATAACTCTACATTTATACATAATTATGCAGAAGAAGGTGGAGCAATTTTTGCTGGATATGTCTATATAAATATGAATCAAAATGAAATTCAACCAACTAATTCCTTCTTAATTGAAAACGAGGCTTGCGATGAAGATGGAGGTGCTATAAAAGCTTTACATGCTGTCAATGTAAAATGCATTGTTTAGAGGAAACAAGGCAGAGGATGAAGGTGATGCAATTTATACACACGGTGATTTTAGTTATAGTCCAGTGAATATATATGATTGTGTGTTTGTTAATGGTAATTCAGTCAAGGGGAAAATTCACGAATACTCTTCAAATGGTTCATTTAATTCATTAAGTGATCTGATTAATGACAATGATGACACTGAAATTAGCTTAAACCGCAACTATACTTTCAATAGCACATTTGTTGATGATTACCTTTTTACTCCTGGAATCAAAATTAATCGTTCATTGACTATAAATGGAAATGGATTTACTATAGACGGTTCACATAAGGCACGGATATTCAATATATCTTCTGATGTTCATGTGAAGTTCCTAAACATAAACTTCATAAACGGAAATGCAGATAGGGATTTTAGAGTTAATGGTGGAGCCATATATTCTCTTTATAATGATTGTTGTCTTGTTGAAAACTGTACTTTCATTGCCAACACAGCAAATTTTGGTGGAGCGATGTATGGATGTACTGTAAAAAATTCTGTTTTCATTAACAACAATGCAAAATATGATGGAGGGGCTGTAAATTCTCTTTATAATGATTCTTGTCTCGTTGAAAACTGTACTTTCATTGCCAACACAGCATATATTGGTGGAGCGATGTATGGATGTACTGTAAAAAATTCTGTTTTCATTGATGGCAATGAAAAACCTGATGGTGGAGTTATATTTTTGAATTATAAAGATATTGGTGCTAAAAACATTACTTTCAGTGGCAACAAAGCAGATTATGGAGGAGCAATGGCGGAATGCACTGCATACAATTGTATTTTCTCTGGAAACACTGCAAATATCAATGGTGGTGCTTTATATAAGTGCATTGCTAATCTCCTACGAGCATTAATATCTAATTCGTTCCATTCTGGGTGGTGCTTTATATAAGTGCATTGCTAATAATTGTATCTTCAGTGGAAACAAAGCAAATTGTGATGGAGGTGCAATGAAGGATGGTAATGCTATCAACTGTACCTTCAATGACAACACTGCAAAGAATTGTGGTGGAGCAATGAATGGAGGTACTGCAAGCAACTGTAGCTTTATATTTAACTATGCAAACATCGGTGGAGCAATGAATGGAGGTACTGCAAGCAACTGTAGCTTTATGTCTAACTCTGCAAACTCTGGAGGTGCAATGAATGATGCTGTTGCAGATAATTGTACCTTCACAGGAAACTCTACAAACTCTGGAGGTGCTATGGAAGGTGGTTTTGCAAGCAACTCTACATTCTATGGCAATACTGCAAACTTTGGAGGTGCAATGCACTATGCTAATGCAAGCAACTGTACTTTTATCTCTAACACTGCAAAAACATATGGTGGAGCTATGAACGGAGGTTTTGCTAACCAATCTATTTTTTACTTCAACGAAGCAGAACATGGTGGAGCAACATTTTGTGTAGATGCAAGCAACTCAACCTTCAGCTTCAACACTGCAAAATCCAATGGTGGTGCTATGTACCATGGTATCGCAAGAAATTGTACTTTCGATAACAACACTGCAAAACTAGATGGTGGAGCAATAGGATATGGTGATGCAAGCAACTGTACTTTCAGAAACAACCTTGCAAACAATAGAGGAGCAATGGTTGAAGGAAATGCAGACAACTGTACATTCATTGGAAACAATGCAAAACATAATGGTGGAGCAATCTCCAAAGGCAATCCATATAGATGTATTTTCGACAGTACCACCGCAGACTATGGAGGAGCCCTCTACCTTATCTTTGCACCTGTATCTGACATAGGCTGTACCTTTATAAATAACACTGGAAGAGTTTCAGGTGATGATGGAATTTACATAAGTAGCTAGCCATTCCTTAAAATCACTCTAGTGATGATCTTTTTTAATATGAATTAGTCCTATCCATTTAAAATCATGAAAAAAGGTTTTATATTAAAATTTTTAACTCTTTTTTCTCCATTTTTATTTTCTTGTGGTTTTATATTAAAATTTTTAACTCTTTTTTCTCCATTTTTATTTTCTTTTAATCATAATAGTCCCTTTTTAGATTTTAAAAAAATATTGTTCTCAATAGTATATTTAAAAAAGAGTACAGATAAAGATTTTTGTATATAAGTGCTCATTTGCATCTTAAAATAGAAAACAAATGATAATATTCCAATATAAACTAATTAAAAACAAGGTTAATAGGTTAAAACTAAAAAAAAGAAATAAAATAGAAATAATTAATCAACTAAAAAATTCTTTTAAAAAAAGAACCATAAGCTAAATTAAATCAACCTATAAATAAAAAAAGAAAGGATAATGAATAATTTATTTAAAATTATTCACCTAATAATAATGAAAACTCTAGGTGGAAAGGATTATCCAGTCCACATTCCAACAGAGAGATAAAGACCCAATATAAATATCGGTGCCTCCTTAGTCTCTTGCCTTGCTTTAATCATCAATGCCTGATAAAATCCCAACAAAAACATCATATCCTGCTGATAAGACCACCATCGACCTGAATAGCATCCACCACACTCAAGGAATTCCTTGTTGATTTTAATCAATGCCTCATATATACCCCTCAAAAACATCATATCCCTGCTGATAAGACCACCATTTACCTGAATAGCATCCACCACAGTCAAGGGATTCCTTATTGACTTTATTATCATAAAAGGATGAATGTGCTCCATCCCACATGTTTACTTGTGGTGAAGCAACTGCTCCACCAAGATTGCCTACAAAATTATGATGGAATGATGAACCATATATATTTTCAGCCGCGTATGCAAGCAATGCTCCACCATAATTGTCTTTTATCATTGTTCCTATAGCGGAATTATCTGAAAATTCACAGAATTGTACAATAGCATCATTACAGTAGGCAGCTCCACCATCTTCATTTGCATGATTGTTTGTAAGCTTTGAATATGATATTCTTAAATCCTTCTCTGCATACAACGCACCACCACAGTCATCGTTTGCAATATTATATGTGAAGAAAGATGTAACATCTGTTAAATTATCAGCTTTTTGGTTAACATAAATGTTTTTAGCATATACCGCTCCTCCATAATCCGCTGCATAATTATAGTCAAATGAAGAGTTTTCAATAGATACATTTTCTTTAGAGCGAATTGCACCACCATAACATTGGCTGACTTTTGCACCTTTTGCCTTATTGTATTTAAAGAAACAACCGATTACTTCAACATTATTTTTACAGAATATCGCTCCACCATCAACTTTAGCATTATTGTAAGTGAAATCAGACCTTTCAGCATATAATTTGCCTTTTGAATAAATGGCACCACCCTGATCATCACTAACATTGTTGTTTCTAAAGAAACAATTTTTAATGATCAACTTTTTATTTACATCATTGTAGATTGCCCCACCATAATCCTCAGCCCAATTGTCAGTTAAGTTACAGTTTATGAGAGTGTATGAAGCAGATCCACCAATATAAATTGCACCACCCTTCTTAAGGTCATTATTATGACCATTTTAATATTAAGGTTCTTCAATATAATATTTCCTTTTTTGGAATAGAATGCAAAACACTTATCAGCCTTTTTACAATCTATGGTATGGCCCTGACCATCAATGGTTAAATTCTTGTTGACTGTAATCTTGGAATTTTTCCCACCGAAATAATCAGAATTCAAATGTAGAGTTGAACCTTCTTTAGTCATATTCACCAAAGTTTGAAGGTAATTAAAAGTACCAGTACCAACCTTTGGAACTCTACCAACATCAATAGAAGAAACCCCATTATTCACTGTAACAATAATCTTATCAGAAGAAGAAGGAGCAGCTTTTCTTGCAGTACCATTATCCTCAATAGAATGAGTATCGTTTTTAACGGCAACATCAGTTTCATCATCAGACAAATCAATATCATCTGATTCATCACAAACTTCTGCCTTTTTGTTTTCGTAACCTCTAGGAAGTTCCATCCTTGGCATTGCCTTATGATCATTTTCAGAAATAGAATCATCAACAGCTAAAGACTCATCATTAAAATCAGAATCAGTTACATAATCATCATTTATATCACTTGCTGAAACAAGACCAAGACCTGCAACAGCAATTGATAAAACTATTAAAGCTAAAAATATTTTATTAAACTTATTCATAATCGTCCCTTTTTTTTATATTTTAAAAAAAAATTGTTCTCAATATTATATTAGAAAAAGACTATATATAAAGATTCTCGCATGTAAGTGCCTACTGCACCTTAAAATAGAAAATAAAGAATAATACTCCAATATAAACTAATTTAAAACGATAATTATTGGTTAAATCTAAAAAAAATAATTAAATGGAAATAAAAATTAAAAAAAATAAAATAACAGAAATGAAATAGAAATAGTAAATGAATAGAAATAGTAAATGAATAGAAATAGTAAATGAATAGAAATAGTAAATGAATAGAAATAGTAAATTAAATAGAAAAAGCAAATTAAATGAAAATAAAAACTAAAAAAAATAAAAAGTAATAAGATCCCCTATTAATTTAGAAGAAAAGGGAAAGAGAGAACTTAATACTTGCAATATAAACTTGCATAAATATCTTGTTTAGTGACAAAATCAATTCCTTGAATATTTAGAAAATTCCACTCACAATCAGGAATTTCTACAATACAATTACACCAAAAGGAAAGAGAAGGTTCATAAACATATAAATCATCACAATCTATTGCTCCACCAATATATCTTGCTTGATTATACTTGAATGTACAATTTCCCTATATGTGTACATCATCCTTTGCAAATATTGCTCCACCTTCACATTGTTTAAATGATGATCCTTCTGCATGATTTGAAAGAAACTGACAATTATCCAAATAAGCATTAGTACAGAGTACTGCTCCACCATCCTCATAAGCCTTATTCTCATTAAGATCTGCATATGACATTTTTAAAGTTTCTTCTGCATACAATGCACCGCAATCATTGTCATCAGCAGTATTTCCAGCAAATAAAGACAATAGGGATTGACCTTGGTTTACATATATGTTTTTAGCATATACTCCTCCACCATAATCTGCAGCAAAATTATTTGAAATGGTACAGTTCTCAATAACCACATCTTCCTTAGAGCATATTGCACCACCATAACATTGGCTACTAGCTCCTTTAGCAACATTGGATGTTAATGATGAATTAAATACTTTCACATTTTTATTGCAGTATACAGCTCCACCATCAAGCCATGCTCTGTTATTATCCAATATGGAATTTTTAATTATCACTTCCCCATTAGAAAATACTGCACCACCACTGTCGTCATCTGCAGTGTTTCCTTTTAATAAACAGTTAATGAGGGTTAATGGCTTATTTACTTCATTATAGATTGCACCACCATAATCATCAGCCCAATTGTCTATTAAGCTACAGTTAATAAGGGTGTATTGAGCTGAACCAGTGATATAGATTGCACCACCCTTATCTGTGTGATCATTGTGACCATGGATTATGCTAAGGTTTTTCAATGTTATATTTCCACTGCTGGAGTAAAATGCACTACATCCTCCTTGATATAAACAATCTAATGTATGGCCGTGGCCATCAATTGTCAAATCTTTATGGAATTGGATTCTGGAACCATAATTTCCATTATAATCCCTATATAAATGTAAAATAGAACCGGCAGTTGCATTGTCTATTTCAACTTGAAGATCATCAAAAGTACCGGAAGTTTTGCTTTCCTTGCTTGAGTCATATCCATCTGTAGACTCTTCCATTTTTAGATCAAAAACTTTTACAGATTTTTCCTCTTCTTCAATTTCAGGTTTCTTTAATTCTGCCTTTTTATTTTTGTAATTTCTAGGAAGTTCCATCTTTGCAATTACCTTATGATCATTTCCAGAAATAGAATCGTCAACAGCTAAAGATTCATCATTAAAATCAGAATCAGTTACATAAGCATCATTTATATCACTTGCTGAGGCAAAGCCAATGCTTGCAACAGCAATTGATAAACATATTAAAGCTAAAAATATTTAATTAAATTTATTCATAATCGTCCCTTTTTAGATTTTAAAAAAAAAATTGTTCTCAACATTATATTTGAAAAAGACCATATATAAAGATTTTCGCATGTAAGTGCATACTTACATCTTTAAATTTTAAAAAAAAGATTAAATTAACGTTTATTTTAATTATTACATATTAATTAATCTTAAAATAACGATTAAAGACAGTACACAGTTTAAATTTTTTAAAAAAATTGGATTTTTTCAATCAAAAATCATTGCAAAAATAAAATTATCGAAACCCTAAGAATTTAGATTGATGCAAAATTTAAAAAAAAATGAAGGAAAAGGAAAAATTTAGAAATCCATAGGAAGTCATAAACCTTCTGTATAAACGTCAAGATTATAAGTATAAGCACACCATTTACTTGTTACATAGATTTTGGTATGATCACCTTTTTTGATAGTATTATTATAAAAGCAGACGTATGCACCGTCCCATATGTTTAGTTCTGGTGAAGCAACTGCTCCACCATAATTATCTGCAACATTATTACAGAATGAGGAATTATATAAATTTGCAGCTGCTTTTGCACGCAATGCCCCACCAAAACAATTTACCAATGCTCCTGTAGCACTATTGTATGAAAAATCACAACTCATTACAGTTGCATCATTACAGTAGGCTGCACCACCATCTTCTTTTGCATGATTGTTTAAAAGCCTTGAATTTGATATCTTTAAATCCTTCTCTGCATACAATGCACCGCCATTATTATCCCCGGCCTTATTGCCGCGGAAGAAAGAGGTCATGTCTGTTAAATTAGATGATTTTTGGTTAACATAAATGTTTTTAGCATATACAGCCCCACCATAATCCTCAGAAGTGTTGTTTTCAAAGGTTGAATTGTCAATGTAAGCATTTTCTTTAGTGCGTATTGCACCACCGTAACATTGAGCGGAAAATATACCAGATGCCTTATTGAATTTGAATACAGATCCGATTACATTCACACCTTTTTCACAATAAATAGCTCCACCATCTACTTTAGCATTATTTGAATCAAACAAACAGCCTTCAACATACAATGGACCTTTACAAAAGATTGCCCCACCATTGTTAGCTTTTGCTTTATTGCCTATGAAAGTGGAATTGATCACAGTTAATTTATTTTTGGTTCTGTCTGCCACCGCACCACCGTGGTCTTCAGCCCAACAATCCCTGAATCCACAGTTGATTATTGTACCAACAGCTTTGTCTTCAAAGGATATTGCTCCTCCTTTGTCGCCGGCCTTATTGTAACCGTTGATGAAGTTTATGTTTCTAAAGGTCACATGTCCTGATTTGACTACAAAGTAATGGTCATGACTGCCGCTTCCCTTCAAGTCAATAGTGTGTCCTTGTCCGTCAATGATAATGTCTTTCTTTTGATTGATGGTTATGATAAGCTTATCTTTAATTGTTTGGATGTCGTTTTGTAGACAAAGAACGTTATAATATCCCTCATCGATTTTTGCCCCCATACCATCTATACATGATTTAAGTCCCTTAAGATCCTCTGCATCACAGATTACATTATATGAGTTAACATTAACTTTTACTGTAGCAGAGTTCCCATAATATCTCTCATCTCCTTCAAATGTGATTTTTGCATCATAGGTTCTGGGTGAAATCCCTTAACAGGGACTTTGATTTGACCATTTTTGTCTGTTGTATAATTTGCTTTGCCCTTCAAGTCAACAGAAATCGGCATAGCATCTAAAGGATTGCCATCCTCATCCCTTAAAGTAATCCTAAGATAAGCATCATTCTTCCAGTCTAAAGTCAAATCAGATACAATTATTAAGGCAGGAAATTTTAATAATTCCACTCTTGCACTTGTAAAAGATGACAAATATTTATCGTTTCCTAAAATGTGATGGCTGCAAAATGTATGCCTGAACCAAGTTCCTTAATCGGAACCTTTGCTTGGCCATTCACATCAGTAGTGTAATAAGCATCCCCTTCCAATTGAACATATAATGGCAAATCTATTTTACATTGCTGTTCAAATTATTAGTTGTCTTTGCTTCCAATTGAACATATAATGGCAAATCGCTTAAAGGATTTCCATCACAATCCCTTAAAGTGATTACAAGAAAATCATCATCTATAAGGTATGCACTTTTATCCTCTGCATATAAGCGAGTTGGAATCATAGACTTAGAATCTTCAACTATTTCCACATTTCCAGTATCAGAAGAGGTAGAATCATTTACAACCTCATCATCAGAAACAAAAGACTCAGAATCATTAACATCCCCATCATCAGAAACAAAAGACTCAGAATCATTTACAACCTCATCATCAGAAATTAAAGACTCGGAATCATTAGCATTTCCATTTATTTCTGCTGATCTTTTATCATAATCTCTAGGAAGTTCCATCATCGGCCTATTGGAATCATCATTTTGAGAAATTAAGTCCTCAGAAACTGAATCATCAACATCCATTGATTCATCATATCCTGAAAAATCTGTTCCTTCATCACTCATATCAGCTGCAGAAACACAGCTAACACTTACAATAGAAATTAATAAAACCAAAAAAAGCATTAGTATTTTATTCATAAAGTATCCCCGTTTAAAAATTAATTAAGTTATCTTATCAAATATTTAAACAAGACCATATTTAAAGATTTTCGCATGTAAGTACTCACTTGCACCTTTAAATAACAAAAAGAGTTTAAATTAGTCTTTATTTAAATTACTACATATGAATTAATCTTAAAATAAGAATTAAAGTATATATTCAGATTAAATACTTAAAAAAATTGAATTCTTTTCAATCAAAAATCATTGGAAAAATAAAATAATCAAAAACCTAAAATTTTAGATTGATGCAAAATTTAAAAAAATAAAAATAAAGAATGAACGAGTGTTCACCAAAAGAATAAAAATCATTTCAAAAAAAAAAAACTTCAAAAAGCCCTTTATTTTAAGAATAAAGAAAGAGATTCTTATAAAAATATATTTTTGGCGAGTTCTCTATAAATAAAACAAAAATTTTGTTTTTAAAAGACCTTTTGGACAGTCCCAATTTTAAAAAAAAATAAGGTTGAGAATTATTTAAAAGAAACATAACCTCCCCAATAAGTAAGATTTGAATTTCTAAAACCGATGCTACCTCTAATATCTTCCTGTGTCCAAAAAGATTTTTCTATTCCTGAAGACTCGTCACGATAGTATACAGCGCCCATTTGACCAACATGAGCCTCATTAACTATGAATTCAACAGAAATATCATAAATATATGCACATCCACATTCTATTCCTGCTCCATACTCCGCCGAATTGAAATGAAATAGACAATTTTTATATAAGTACACATCATCTTTTGCATATAGTCCCCCTCCTTCACATTGTGAAAATGTTGCTCCAGATGCACTATTATCCTCACAAACACAGTTGTCTAAAAATGCATTTTTACAGAATATTGCACCACCATCTTCATATGCAGTATTTAAAAATAGATTAGCATATGATATTTTTACATCATCCTCAGCATACAAAGCACCGCCATCATTATCCTTTGCAACATTGCCTATGAATAAAGAAGTCGCGGATGTCAAATTAGATGAATTTTAGTTTACATAAATGTTTTTAGCATATACTGCCCCACCATAATCCTTAGAAGTGTTGTTTTCAAAGGTGGAATTGTCAATGTAAACAGTTCCCTTAGCACATATAGCACCACCATAACACTGATGAGCCTTAGCGCCAGATGCCTTATTGAAATTGAATACAGATCTTATTACATCCATATCGTTTTCGCAGAAAATAGCTCCTCCATCCACTTTAGCATTATTTGATTCAAACAAACAGTCTTCAACATATAAAGGGCCTTTACAAAAGATTGCTCCACCATTGTCATCGCTTGCCTTATTGCCTATGAAAGTAGAATTTATGAGTGTTAATGTGTTTCCAGTTCTGTCTGCTATTGCTCCACCGTGGTCTTCAGCCCAGCAGTTCCTGAAGGTACAGTTGATTATTGTACCAATAGCATTGTCTTCAAAGGATATTGCTCCTCCTTTGTCGCCGGCCTTATTGTATCCATTGATGAAGTTTATGTTTCTAAAGATCAGATGTCCTGATTTGACTACAAAGTAATGGTCATGCTTGTTGCTTCCATTCAAGTCAATGGTGTGTCCTTGTCCGTCAATGATAATGTCTTTATTTTGATTGATGGTTATGATAAGCTTATCATTAATTGTTTGGATGTCGTTTTGTAGGTGAAGAACATTATTATAGCCTTCTTCGATTTTTGCCCCCATAGCGTCTATGTATGATTTAAGTGCCATAAGGTTCTGGGCATCACAGATTACATCAAATGAGTTAATCTTAACTTTTGCTGTTGCAGAGCACCCATAGCATCTCTCATTTCCACCAAATGTGATTTTTGCATCATAGGTTCCTGGGTGAAGTTCCTTGGTAGGAACTTTGATTTGACCATTTTTGTCTGTTGTATAATTTGCTTTACCATTCAAGTCAACAGACACAAGGACATCAGTTAAAGGATTAGCATCAGAATCGATTAAACTAAGCACAAGATAATCATCATCCTTCCAGTCAGCAGTCACATTAGATACAATGATTAGAGATGGAACTTTGAATAATTCAACTCTTGCTGTTGTAACAGATGCACCATATTGCTTGTTTCCTAAAAATGTTATGATTGCAAAATGTACTCCTGAACCAAGTCCCATAATAGGAACCTTTACTTGGCCTTTCACATCAGTTATGTAAACAGCATCCCCATTCAATTGAACATTTAATGGCAAACCGCTTAAAGGATTGCCATTACAATCCCTTATGTGATTACAAGAGAATCATAATCCATACTGTATGCAATTTTATCCTCTGCATATAAGCTGGTTGGAATAATAGCATTAGAATCTTCAACTATTTCCACATTTCCAGTATCAGAAGAGGTAGAATCATTTACATCCTCATCATCAGAAATAAAAGAATCAGAATCAGTATCATCATCATTTATTTCTGCTGATTTTATATCATAATCCTTAGGAAGTTCCATCTTCGGCTTTTCGTAATCAGCATTTTGAGAAATTAAGTCCTCAGAAACTGAATCATCAACATCCAAAGATTCTTCATATCCCGAAAAATCTGTTCCCTCATTGTTCATATCAGCTGCAGATACACAGCTGACACTTACAATAGAAATTAATAAAACCAAAAAAAGCATTAGTATTTTATTCATAATTATCCCAATTTATTTAATTAATAACTAAATATCTTATTAAATGTTTAAACAAGACCATATTTAAAGATTTTCGCATGTAAGTACTCACTTACATCTCTAAATTTTAAATAAAAGATAAATTAATCTTTATTTAAATTTTTAAAAGATTAATCTTAAAAATAAAGTTAAAAAACAGTTTAGCATTTTAAATTTTAAAAAAATGGAATATTGACAAGCCAAAAAAAAAAGAAAATCAAACCTTAAAAATAAATTAAATTAAAAAAGAAAAAAAGAAAATTAATCATCAATACTAAATATAAATAAAATAAAAAAATAAAGATTTTTTAAATGAAAATAGACATATTGTGATTAATCTTTACAGTCTGATAGAAATAAAAAAGAAAAATAAAAAAGTTAAAATTTAAAATCTAATATGAATATCTGCATCAACATCATGATTTAATGCTAAAGAACTGTTTCCATACCAAAAATATCCATAAGGAAGATCCTTAACCGCCCTATTGCCCAAAAATTTAACACTAGGGTGACATAAATATAAATCTTCAGCATCTATTCCTCCATGATGCTCAGCTTCATTACTCATAAAACTACAATTTTCATATAAATATACATCAGAATCTGCATATATTGCTCCACCTTCACATTCTTCGATTTTTGCTCCCATTGCTTTATTATTTCCAAAATTACTATTAGACACATAAGCGTTATCACAGTACATTGCTCCACCATTTTCATATGCACTATTATGCCAAAATTCTGTGCCAAATACTTTTACAGTGTTATCAGCATACACCGCCCCGCCATCATTATCTTCTGCCTCATTATACAGAAAGACTGAAGGTTCTGATTTGGAGGAATATCTGTTTATACATACATTTTCGGCATATACCGCTCCACCATCAACTTTAGCCTCATTAGACTCTAATGTACAATATTTAAGATACAATTCGCCTTTTGAATAGATTGCACCACCACTGTCATCACATGCTTCATTGAATTTGAACAAACAATCCTTGAAAGATGAGTATTTGTTGCAATTTATATAGACTGCTCCACAATAATCATTTGCATTATTATATTTAAAGGTGGTATTTATAGCTTCCACAGCCCCATTTGAAAAGATTGCTCCACCGTCATCATCATCTGCTTCATTTCCACTGAATAGGCTATCCCTTATGAATAAAGCGTTAGGACCCGCGTTATATATTGCACCACCATAATCATCAGCCCAATTGTTAATGAACTTACAGTTTATGATAGAATACTTAGCCTCTTTTCCAATGAATATTGCACCGCCCTTATAATTGTCGTCATTATAACCATTGGTTATGTAGAGATTCATTAAGGTGACCTGTCCCATAGTGGAATAAAATGCAATACAGTCTTCTGCAGACTTACAATCTATAGTATGGCCTCTACCATCAATGGTTAAATTCTTGTTCACTATAATCTTAGCTTTCTTTTTTCCATAATAATCTTTGTTTAAAACTACAGTGTCCCATGATTCGGCATTATCAATCAAAGACTGAAGTTCTTCAAAAGTACCTGATCTGTTTATTTTAGGAGCTATAATTTCAGTATTAGAATAATTAGCAGGAATCTTAGGACCAATAATCTCTATAGTCTTATTCTTCTTTTTATCATAATCTCTAGGAAGTTCCATCATTGGTCTTTCCCCACCATCATTCCTATTGTCTGAGACTGAAATGGAATCCTCAATATCCAAAGAATCATCAGAATCAGACAAAACAGTTAAATCAACATCAGTCATATTAGCTGCTGAAACACAGCGAATACTTACAATTGAAACTAATAAAATTAAAAAAAGCATAATTTTTTTATTCATAAGTCTCCCTACCATTATTTAATTTGATTTTAACAATCATATACTACATGTTTTAATTTAAAAAAGAGAATATATAAAGATTTTCGCATGTAAGTGCTTACATACATCTTAAATTTTAATAATAGAGCATAAAAAATATGTTTTATATGTTTAAGCAATGTATAAACTTTAAAATAAATTTAAAGGCATCAAATGATTTAAAAACTAAATACTAAAACTTACATTTGAAAGTATTTTAATAAAAATAAAAAAATAATGATAGATAAAAAAAGAATAAAAACTAAAAAAGGAAAAAATAAAAAATAAAAAAAGAATAAAAGCTAAAAAGAAGAAATGAAAATAAATAAAAAAGAAATAGACATGAAAGAGTTTAAAGATTAACAAGTTTGAATGAATGAAATATCATTCAAATAGCTTTTTAGCCTTTTCCATGATTTCAACAATTCCTACATGGAAAGGACAACGGTCTTCACAACTGCCACATGCTATGCAATCAGAGGCATTGTAAGCCAAATCATTATGATGAGCCCTGATTGATTCCGGAACCTCATCATGGTGTTTTGCAAGATCATAAAACTTGTTTACCTTTGCTATGTCAATGTTTGCAGTGCATGGTGCACAATGACCGCAGTAAGTGCATTGACCTTCATAAGAGTTTTTAGGTGCATTTACAAGGACTGAAGCATAGTCTTTTTCCTTAAGGCTTGCACTTTCATATGCAATTGCCGCTTCCACTTCTCCCACATCCTTTACACCAACCATGATTGAAGCAACTGCAGGTCGGCTAAGGCAATATTCAATACAATGAACAGGAGTCAATGCCACCCCAAATGGAGAATCTTCAGCAGACAAAAGCCTTCCACCAAAGTATCCCTTCATCACTACAAGAGGAATGTTCTTTTCCTTGCAGATTTGATATAGCTCTGCCCGTTCAGGAGCTAAACCTTCAAGTTCCTTATCATTATAGGTGTCATCTTCAATATAAACTTCTATATTATTAATGGATGCCAACATGTCAAAAGCGGGATTTATGCTAAACATGATGAGTTCAATATCTTCCACTTCAGTAGCCAAAAGGGCTACAGTTGGACTGTGTGTGCTTAATCCAATATGTTTAATTACACCATTTTCCTTTTGCTGTCTTACATATTTGATGAATTCCCCATTCATTATTTCTTCAAAATCCTCGATTTCATCAACAAAATGAATCATTCCAAAATCAAGATAATCTAATTGAAGGCGTTCCATAAAGTCTTCAAATGCAGGAATCACCTTATCCATTTCACGAGTGCGAACATACTGCTCATCCTGCCAGGTTGAACCAAAATGGCCTTGAATAATCCAATCCTCTCTTGTGTCCTTAATTGATATTCCAATATTGGTTCTGACATTAGGTTCGCTCATCCAGCAGTCAAGGAAGTTTATGCCCTCTTTGTGACAATAATCAATTATGTCCTTTGATTCATCTAATGTTTTTCCTTGAAGCCATTCAGCTCCTAGACCTATTTCACTGACTTTAATGCCAGTTTTACCTAATTTTCTATATTTCATTAATTAACTCCACAATACATTTTATAAAGTAAGAATATGTTCCATCGATTAAACTTAACCGATAATACTTTTCTATTAATTACGAATAATTGAAAATTTCATAAAAAAAATAAAGAAAAAATAAAAAATTAAAAGAGCTATCTTAAAATAGCTCCTTCATCAGCTGAAGATACTGAACGTCTGTAGATGTTTAACCATCCTTTGACTTTCTTTTCAGGAAGATCTGCATTTGCAATTCTTTCCTTGATTTCCTCATCAGACAATTCAACACTTAATTTTCCATTAGTGATGTCAATTTCAATAATGTCTCCATCCTTCAATGCTGCTATTGGACCACCGCTCATGGCTTCAGGAGATACGTGACCTATGCAAGGACCTCTTGTACCACCAGAGAAACGTCCGTCTGTAATGAGACCTACATTTTTAATGCCCATTCCCATAATAGCTGAAGTTGGGTTTAGCATCTCTCTCATTCCAGGACCTCCTTTTGGTCCTTCACATCTGATTACAAGAATGTCTCCTTCATTAAGTTCATGATTGAAAATAGCTTCTACAGCATCCTCTTCACTATTGTAGACTTTTGCAGGTCCTTTAAGATGCATCATATCTTCAGGCACTGCTGCAGATTTTACAATGGAACCATTTGGAGCAAGATTTCCTTTAAGGACTGTAAGTCCACCAGCTTCATGAAAAGGATCATCAAGTGAGTGAATAACTCCATTTCCAGTGACTTTTGCATCTTTTAAGTTTTCTTCCAAGGTCTTTCCAGTACAGGTCATAACCCCTGTGTCTAATTTTGACTCTATTGTCTTTAATACAGCAGGAATACCACCATCTGCATGCAAATCTGCCATAGTGTCTTCACCTGCAGGGGATAAAAGTGCAATGTGAGCAACCTTATCACTGATTTCATCAAATAAGTCTAAGTCTGCATGAACTCCCTTTTCTTCAAGCTCATATGCAATAGCTGGAATATGAAGTGCAGTATTGCTTGAACCACCAAGAGCCATATCCATTGCAATTGCATTTTCAAAGGCTTCTTGAGTCATAATCTCAGATGGCTTTAAGTCTTCCTTAACCATTTCCACAATTCTTTTACCGCTTGCTACAGCCAATTCCTTCTTTTCATCACTTAAAGCAAGGGCAGTGGCACAGGTAGGTAAGCTCATACCAAGGGTTTCAGTTATGCAAGCCATTGTATTTGCTGTAAATAATCCAGAACAGCTTCCAGCTCCAGAACATGCAGAGCATTCCATTTCATATAATTCCTCTTCAGTGATTTTTCCTGAAGACAACTCTCCTACCGCTTCAAATACAGTAATCAAATCTGCATTTTTACCTTTATAGCTTCCAGGTGCCATAGGTCCCCCAGTTACAAATATGGAAGGAACATCCAATCTTGCAGCTGCCATCAGCATACCTGGAACAACCTTATCACAGCTTGGAATCATTACAAGACCATCAAAGCAATGACCCATTGTCATGCTCTCTACAGTGCTTACTACAATTTCACGTGAAGCAAGAGAGTATTTCATACCTTCATGGTTCATAGCAATACCATCACAGATAGCCATGGTGTCAAATTCAAATGGAATTCCTCCAGCTTCTCTTATACCTTGCTTTACATATTCCACCAATTCCCTTAGGTGAATATGTCCAGGTACAATATCTGTGTAACTGTTTGCTATTCCAATGAATGGCTTATCAAAATCGTCATCCTTTAATCCACAAGCACGTAGCAATGATCTATGTGGTGCTCTTTGCACTCCTGATTTTACCTTATCACTATTCATAATAATCATCCAATTAAAATTAAAATTTAATACATAAAAAAATATTTTATTGCTAATTGTTATAATATTCTAATATACGTCAATACCTATTTAATTATTTAACTTATTATATCCACTTCATCATTTCTTTGAAATTCCTTATCAAATGTCACTATCCCATCTAATTCAAATAGTTTTGCTGTTTCAATAATCGAAGAATCTGTAAACCCAATCTTTTGGTTATTGGAATTGTTCATTTTATTATATCTTGCCATTACCCTATCATTAAAATCAAAACAATCATATTCATTGATTATAGTGAAATTATCTTTTAAAAATCTATAAGTTTTTAATGCGACTTCAGGATTTGATTTTTGGCCAATAATAGTGACAACTTCATCTACAATATGATTTGTAATAAAACGTTCATTATCAAATATATTTTTATCATCCTCTAAAAGAATAGCTCTTTGATGAGATTCATCAGATATTAAGATATAAGCTACAATAAAATTTGTATCAAATAATATTTTCATTTGTAAAGCTCCTTTTCTAAATTTACAGAATTAGTTTTATATCCCAAATCAATAGAACCTCTCATCTCTTTAAAAGTTACTTTTTTTCTAAAATTTAATGTTACTTTACCATCATCATCTAAAATCCACTCTATAATATCATCTGGACCAATATTACATTCTTTGCGTATTTTAGCAGGGATAGCTGTTTGATTATTCTTATAAATTTTTGTATCTGCATAAATCATAATATCACCAAATACAATTCATTAATTTTTATTAACTATTAAATATATTATAACTACTAAAATATGTATTAACAGTTATATTTAAAATTAACTTTCAAATTAATAATTACCTATCAAAAATAAATAAAAATTATTAAAGAAGGAGAGTGATTTAACATAAAACTAAATTAAACTGATTGATTATAGAAAACTATTTAATTTTTATTATATAACCATTATAGAAAAATTAGAAGAGTTTTAATGAAATTAAAGCAATATTATAATTAAAATGTAAAAATAAAAAATAGTCAAAAAAAAGAGTTTGTAAAAAAGTTTAGGCTTAAAATCAGAATACTGATTTTTACTTTTAAAGAAATCTGATAAAATTAAAATAAGCCTATAAAATTTTACAGTTTCCAAAAAGAAATAAAAAAGAAATTAAATCTAATCTGATTTAATCATAGTTAAAACCATTTTATATGGTCCATTAACTGCTTGCAAAGCATGTGGAACATTTGCAGGCATTATAAGGAATTCCCCTTTTTTAACTGTGTGAGGTTCTCCTGCAAGTGTGATTTCCGCTTCACCATCGATTATTTGAACCATAGCATCAAAAGGAGCACTATGTTCACTTAATCCTTGTCCTTTATCAAATGCAAAGACAGTTACAGTACCAAGTTCCTTTTTGATTACTTCCATGCTCACAACAGAGCCTTCCTGATATTCTATCAAGCTTTCCATTTCAATTGGTTTTCCTTTTAAATCCATAGTCATTTCTCCTTTTAATTATTATTATGTTAAATTTTTTATATGATTTTAACCTTTTTTTAAATTTTGAAAATGAATTTATACGATTTTAACATCTTTTCAAATTTTGAAAATAAAATTATGGGATTTATCCCATAATCTTTTTGATATCCTCTTTTGGAGTGGATATTGGAGTCAAGTTGAAGTTTTCAACCAAGACATTCAAGATATCCTCATTAGCCCATGCAGGAAGAATCGGTCCAATGAACATATCGGTTTTTCCAAGATATAATAAGGTCCAGAGGATAGCAGCTGCCTTTTGTTCCATCCAGCTTAATACAATTGTAAGAGGCAATTCATTCAATTCCATTTCAAACAAGTCACACAATGCTACAGCAAGATCAATAGCTACGATAGCATCGTTACATTGACCTAAGTCCAATAGTCTTGGAATTCCTTCAATGTCTCCAAGGTCAAGATCGTTGAATCTAAACTTGTTACAAGCAAGAGTTAATACAATTGTGTCTTCTGGCAATTCTTGTACAAACTCTCTGTAATAGCTCATTCTTGGGTTTGGAGTGTCACAACCAGGTACAAGGAAGAATCTTTTTATTTTTCCAGCAAGGACTAATTCCTTGATTTGAGGTGCTAAAGATAAAATAGTGCTTAGTCCGAAACCAGTTGTTATTGTGCTAGTTTCTTCAGCTTTTAATCCGCCTAATTCAATGGCTTTGTCGATTAGTGGCTTGAAATCGTAATCTTCTATAACTTGTGCATCAGGAATCTTTACAATATCCATAGTGAATAATCTTTCAGCATACTCCGGCTTTGGCAAGAGCACACAGTTTGTTGTACCTAAAATAGCTGCATTGTATTCTGCAAATATTTTCTTTTGGTCAATCCATGCTCCACCTATTTGGCCAGCTAAGGATTCATATTTGCTTAACTCAGGATATCCGTGAGCAGGCAACATTTCACTGTGGGTGTAAACCTTTACATCGGTTCCTTCAGTTTGCTTTAATAATTCTTCTAAAGCCTTTAAGTCGTGACCGGTTACGATGATGGCTGGACCTTCTTGAGCCCCTACCTTTACTTCAGTAGGAACCGGTTCACCAAAGTTCTTGATATGAGCTTCCTTAAGCATCTTCATAACCTTAAAGTTAGCTTCACCAGCATCAAGCCCTAACTGTACCAAATCGCCAACATCAAAGTTTACGTTTGTTAATGTTGAGTATAATCCTTTGGTCAAAAATTCATCTACAGAGTCATCGTGAACTCCTAATTCATTGCAGTGGTAGTTGTAGGCAGAAATACCTTTCATTGCAAAGATCAAATTGTCTTGAAGTCTTGCAACTGTAGCATTTTTACCGCATACCCCCGCATTTGTACATGCACTGCCTCTTGCAGTTTGGGAACATTGATAACAAAACATGTTGAAATCACTCATAAACACACATCCTTTTTCTAATATTAAATAAAATTTTAAATCTTATTTTTAGATATAATTTAACTTCTCTCTAAGACTAGAAAATAGAAATTCCAATTGCAACATAGTTTTATTAAAATCAATAAATAGGCCTAAATAAGAATTTTAATAATCAAGCTTTTTATATAAAATAGCTTGAACTATACAAGAAATTTTTTTCTATTTTTATTCTTATTGTAAGTAAAGATATTTTTTATAGACATATAAAGATTTTGTAACTATTGTAGGGTAAAAAGTAACAAAATATATTTATAAAACGATTAGAATATTATAAAATAATTAACAGAATAGAGAAGTCCCTAATTCTGATTAGAATATTATAATTAATTAACAGAATAGAGAAATCCCTAATTTAAATCTTTATTTGAACTTCAAGAGGCAATTAAAATGGAATCAATTATTGAATCTTTAGAGAAATTTGGCCTTACAAGATACGAGGCAAAGGCATACATAGGAATGACCAATATAATCTCAGGAAAGGCAGAAGAAATAGCTAAGGCATCTGAAATACCTCGCTCTAAGATTTACGATACCTTAAGGCAGTTGGACAAGAAAGGATTCATTACAATAACCCATACAAGGCCTCTTAAATATCACGTAGTTCCTCCAAGTGAAATATTCAAAATGAAAAAGGAGGAATTGATTAAGGAACTGGAGAATTCCGAAGAGAAATTGGATGAAATCTATAATGATCAAATATCCGAAATCCAGGCTCCAGTTTGGCTGATTAAAACAAGTGAGAATATTATCAATAAAGAGATTGAAATCATAAAAAGAGCTCGAAAATCAATCAATATGAGAATAGGATTCCTCCTTGAAGGGGAAGGGGAGGCACTTATCAAAGCATTTAAAGAGCTTCCAAGAGGCATTCCAATAAGGATCCTTGCAACCCCAGAATGTTACATCAATGGAGAAAAGCTGGAAATCATCAAAATGTTTAGAGATGCCAATTTAGACAATATGGAAATTATTGAAACAGACATCAAATTTGTTAAGATAGTTATAAGAGATGGAAAGGAGCTTTTCCGTACAATTGTAAAATTTACTGGAGAAGAGAAATCAGTCCTTCCTGAAACATCTGTTGGAGTGCAGAACAGATATGCGAACATTTGTCAAAACTTTGATGAGAGATTTTTGAATCAGTTCAATAAACTAAAAAATAAGGAAAATAAGGAAAATAAGGAAAATAAGGAAAATAAGAAAAAATAGGAAAATGAATATGGAAATTAAAATAAAAAATAAATTAATTCTTAATTAAGGACTATTAATGGATTATAAAATATTCCTATCTATTTCATAAAACGGATTTCGTGAAGATAGCCATACAATTAAAGCCATTAATGAAATCACGATTGCACCAATCATTACATAAGACCATCCACCTTGTGACCATAGGAATGATGCCAAAGCACTTCCCACAGCACCAAAGAGGAAATTGTTAACTACAAATACTGTATTCAATCGACTGCGCTCTTCATTGGATAAGGCAAATAATCTTGCCTGAGATAAAACTGATATTCCCTGAACAGCAATTGAAAATACAGCTGCAATGATCACAATAGCTATAATTGAATCGGAAAATAGCAATCCTCCAACCATAGATATAATGCTTAAGATTATGAACACACCTAATGCAGGTACGCTTAAACCTTTATCCTGCAATTTTCCAAGACCTAATCCTACCACTGCAGCAACAAGACCTGCCAAACTGACA
This sequence comes from uncultured Methanobrevibacter sp., assembly GCF_902769175.1. Lineage (GTDB taxonomy): Archaea > Methanobacteriota > Methanobacteria > Methanobacteriales > Methanobacteriaceae > Methanobrevibacter. The sequence continues at coordinate 103,949 of NZ_CACXNW010000001.1, read as the reverse complement.
AGGCCTATTTGAAATGTGTTGTAATTGAAAGGTGCATCAGACAATAGGAATGTAAAGGAAGTCCAGAATATATTAAAGACCAAACCGAATATCAAACCGCTGTGCAACAAGATTCTCACTAATGTCTTATGACGTTTAAATGTAGTGAATACACTGAATATGAGCCCCTTATATGATTCAAGCTTGTTTTTCCTTGGAATTTCAGGCAAGACATATATTATGACCAATGCCATTATCAAGTTTAGGATGGCTGCGATTATATATACTGATCTCCATCCCCAAAATCCTGCAATGATACCACTTACAAATCTTGAAAACAGAATTCCTGCAGTAATTCCAGAGGAAACGATTCCAACTATATGTCCACGTTCCTCCTCTTTGCTCAAATCACCGGCAAGAGGCAATATGATCTGTCCAGAGACTGTTACAATCCCCATACTAAATAAGGATAAGGACAATATTATGAAAGAAGGAGATAAAGCACAGGACAGCAATGCAAAAACAGATAATGTCATAACGATGCTTATCAATCTTTTTCTGCGTACAAAGTCCCCAAGTGGCACAAGGAATAAGATACCTAAGGCATATCCTATTTGAGTTGCAGTAACCAATAATCCACCGCTTGCTGCAGAAAGTCCAAATCCGTTAGTGATTTGCACAAGCAATGGCTGAACCCAATATAAATTGCCTATTGCAAGACCTGAACATATTGCAAACAATCCTGCTAAGAATGTTGTCATCTGAACTGTTTTTTCACTATTCATCAACTAATCTCCTAAATTCAAATATATCTTTAAAGCTAGATTATGTAAAATCCATTTAAAAAAAAAAATTAAAATTCTTGATTGCTTAAAAGAACTCCGCCTACACCAACATTATCTGCTTTTCTCTCATTAAAAAGCACATAAAACATGTCAACTGGTAAAGCTGTTACTCTTGAAGCGGATTCTGAGAATTCTTTTGCTAAAATTTCTTTTTGTTCTTTTTCTAATTCTACAATATCAAAACTAATTACTGGCATTTTTTCATCTCCATAAATAAGTCAATATAAGTTAATTGCAATTAAAAATTTAAAATGCAACATATAAATCTTTAATGTGGCATCAATGCCACTTTTTAAAAATAAATGAATTTACAATCCGATTCGTTTAAAATAATGTATGTTTGATTTTATAACTTCATGAAAACTTTTAAAATAATGTATGTTTGATTTTATAACTTCATGAAAAACTTATTAGCATTTAAAAACCAATAGTTAAATATGGATGAAAGAAAACTAAGCTATTATGAAAGGAAATATGAACGAAATCCAGTTGAAGATGCAGTCAAATATCTAAGCAACAAATGGACATTGCATATATTGCGAGACTTGTTTTTAGGTAAAAGTCACTTCAATGAATTTAAAACCAATAGAAAAACCATAGACAATAAATCATTAACCAGATGTCTTAAGACCCTGGAAACAAATGGCTTGATTTATAAGAAAATAAATGAAAAAGAGCCTAAAAATACAGAATATTTCCTGACAGAAAAAGGGAGATCATTCAATAAGGTCTTTTATGAATTGTTATTATTTGCAATAGAAAACGATAAGGACAACGAGCACTATTCAGAACATGCTAAAAATTAATTAAAGGAAATGTATAAGGAAATACTGAAAATCAAATAAAAAAAAAGCAATGAAAAATTTTTAAAAAGGAAAATTTGTTATTTTAAATAGTTGTCAACGATATCACAATAGATAGGGGATGATGAAAAGATTATTATTCACCCCCAATATTCCAATCAAACTAATACAAGATAGAATCAAGTCCTTCTTTCTTTGAATCTATTGTGGAGCTAATACAAGATAGAATCAAGTCCTTCTTTCTTTGAATCTATTGTGGAGATTACATCCAATACTTCATCTTCACTAAAAGAAGACTTAGTCGCATTAATAAAAGCATTCACTACTTGAATACCATTATCCTTATCCAATTTAATGCTATGAATCAAATCAGAAGACACAATGATAGTATTGGAATCTGAAGACAATACCTTTTTTAAATCATCAGGATTAGTATAAGCAACAGTAGGAGTCAATATAGCATCAGGAATAGAATGCGCAGCAATCGCCATATTTTCTCCTAACACTAGACTGAAAACAGTAGAACGAACCATAGCCTCAATTGAGTGACTATCAAGTATATCTGCAATTTGCAATTCACACAAAAAGCTATTATAAGCAGCAGCACGAGCCATACATGAGCCTAAAACTCCTCCAATTTGACCTCCAATAGCACCGGCACCTGCAGAACCAAGAGTTAATGTCAATGCACAAGACCACCTGCAAAAGTTAATATCATAAACATTACTACAAATAACAGAACTGCCAACACCACCAACAGCAGAACCAATAGCAGCACCAACAGCAATACCTACAAAAGGATTAGCAGTGAAAATACCTGCAACCGCCCCTAATACAAAAGACCCAGCATAACAAGCAATCTTAATACCAGTCTGCCATGCAGAACTCAAACCCTCAAGATACACAATGTTCTTACCGCCACAAGCCTCAAAGTTCTCACCATCAACAGAAACAATACCATGATCCACATTAACAATATCATCACCTTTGCCATATCCATTATTGGAATAAAAAGAACTGTTGGTAACTACCAACAATCCTTGATTATAGATTGCACCACCATATTTAGCCTTATTATCATGGAATGTGCAATTCATGCAATATACAACCCCAGTATTCAAAATACCAGCACCATAATCACAGTCAACAATATACTCCATCTTATTTCCAAAAATCTCAATATTCCTTAAAATCATCTGCCCCATATTATTTATGAATGCATGGTTAAATCCGAAATCTTTAAGTTAGATGCAACAAAAATCCCATCACCACTCCAATTAACAAATTTCTTCTCAGCATGCTCATCATTAGAAGTGGAAATACTGGAACCGGCACCATTAATATTAATAACATCAAACCCATTAGGATTCCATATAAAACCAAATTTAATAATCAATGCACTATAAAATTTAACATCCAGCACAACCATAAGCTTTTCCAAATCTTTTAATCCCATTTCCTCCTTAAAATGATCATACTCCTCTTTCACTGTTGAAGATTGAAGAGCTATAGCATCTCTGTAATCCACTACATCATAAACAGTGTAATGCTTAATTAGCTGAAATGCAGCCTCTTCAAAGGTAAGATTAAGGAAAGACCCTGAAAAATCATTTTTATCAATTTTAATATTCAACACTTTACGCATTTCAAGACTTGGTGAAACAAACTTGCTTAAAGTCAAAGACAAAACATTCTCCACATCATCATAACTAGTAAAAACCACAATGCCATCACTAAGATTATAATAACATTTATTATAGAATAAAGTACCATACACTATAGGAAAAGTATCAACGATAGTGTAACCAAATGGCATGTAGGTGGCACGCAATACAGCGCTATCAACATCCATTAATGAACCATCCACAACATCAGGAGCAACAAAGGAGGAATTGGTGAGATTCACTTTAATGAAATTATTATTCTCAACAATGCAGGAAGACAAGTTCCTAACATATAAAGCATCCGCATCCAGTCTTGCTTCACAGTTGGCAACCAGATTATGTGCAATAGTGACATTTCGACCTTCAACATAAGTAAATCCACCAAGATACCTAGCAAAATTGTTAACAAACATATTATGCCCTATATAACCGTCATCTCCCCTCCAAAGGATTGAACCACCAGAATAACCAATATTATTAATGAAAATACAATTAAAAATTGAACCATATAGACCAGTCAAAACAATAGGTGCATTATCTTCAGAAACACGTTTAGGATACTTATTACCAAAGGTATCATTAAGATAAAAATCATGAATGGTAGACATATTCCTAAAAATCAAATTGCAAATCTTAATATTAGGCCCTTGAACTTTAAAAATGCTGGCAAGACCACAGCCATCAATGAAATGACCATTACCATTGATGACAATATCCTTAAACACATTATTATTCTCAGATTTTTTAAGGACAATACCATGAATAAACTCCCTATCTGTAGCATCATCATAAACATAATCCCGATTCAAATAAAAAGTCTGAACTTTACCTGACTTCTCAACATCAATGACCTTACGAACATCCTTAGTCCCATAGTCAACAATTTTATAATCCTTATTATCAATAAAAACATTAAGCTCCCTATTCAAAGAACTGAAATTACCTACCTCAACAGAATCTACAACCTCAAATTTAACATTATTTTCATTTTTAATAGGACTCTTTTCTAACTTTTCATTGGATGAATTAATATTTGATTTATCATCATCCCCATTTGAGACATCTGAACTACCCTCACTTAAGATATGATCATGATTCAAATCAATATCCGGATATGCAGAATTATCAGCCACATAACCCAAACCAGTTGAATTAACTAAATCTCCATTAGCACAAACAGGAGAAACACACAATAAAAAACAAATAAAAATACCTAATAAAAAAACAATGCACTTATTGTCAGTACCCGCCATTACCACCATTTTTCCTAAATCATTTCATTATAACCTATAAAAATATATATTGGGATATGAATTAAGACCATTAATCATACCCCCTCAATTTCCAATCAATTAATATAAGATAGAGTCAAGTCCTTCTCTTTTTAAATCTATAGAGGAGATAGCATCCAATACTTCATCTTCACTAAAAGATTTAGTCAAATTAATAAATGCTTTGACTACTTGAATATCCCCATCCTTATCAAATTTAATGCTATGAATCAAATCAGAAGCCACTAGGATTGAATTGGAATCTGCAGGCAATAACCTATCCACATCATCCGAATCAACATAAACAACAGTAGAACTTAATATCGCACCAGGAACAGTAGTTCCAGCAGCTACAAGACCATAAGAAATCAATGTAGTAGCAATAGTAGAAATCATCACAGCTTTGGCTGATGATAATATCAAAGTATGTAAAGCTACTTTAGCATCAATAAGAGCAAGCTTACAAGTCCGAAAAGTTTGAAAAACCGCTGCTCTAAGACCTTCAATCTGTTGTTGAGCAGTATTCATAGATAGAAACGTATTTTGTTGTTGGGCGAGTTGATTATTCAAATTAACAGCCTCTTCAAAAGTAGCTTCTGGAAGAGTGTCTGTAGCCGCTGAACTACTAGCAGTTGCTTGACTTGCAGCTTGAATTTGTGCTTGAGCTGCACTATAAGTAACATAATAACGAATGAGGCTTCCTATTCCTCCTCCAGCAGCACCAGCACCAGCAGAACCAAGAACCAAAGTCAAAGCACAAGACCACCTACAAAAATTAATATCATAAACATTACTGCAAATAACAGCACTTCCAACACCACCAACAGCAGAACCTATAGCAGCGCCCACAGCCATAGCTATAAGAGGGTTAGCAGTGAAAAAGCCTGCAACCGCACCAAGAATAAAAGACCCTGCATAACAAGTAATCTTGATAGCAGTCTGCCAATCAGAACTCAAACTCTCTATATACACAATATTCTTGCCGCCGCAAGCCTCAAAAGTCTCACCATCAATAGAAACAACACCCTTATCAACATTAACAATATCCTTACCTTTGCTATATCCATTATTGGAATAAAAGGAACTGTTAGTAAGAATCAATAAGCCTTGGTTATAGATTGCACCACCATATTTAGCCTTATTATCATGGAATGTGCAATTTATAGAATATACAACCCCAGTATTCAAAATACCAGTACCATAATCACGATCAACAATATACTCCATCTTATTGCCAAAAATCTCAAGATTCCTTAAAATCATCTGCCCTGATCATTCATAAAAGCATTGTTAAAACCGGAAACCCTTAAATTAGATGCAACAAAAATGGCATCGCCACTCCAATCAACAAATTTCTTCTCATCACGCTCATGATTTGTAATAGAAATAAGAGAACCATTTCCATCAATATTAATAACATCAAAACCATTAGGAGTCCAAGTCAAATCACTGGATATGGACATGGCATGATCGAATTTAACATCCAACATCACCATAAGCCTCTCTGTATCATTATATCCCATTTCATTCTTAAACTGATTATACATGGATTTCACTACAGAAGCCTCAAGGCCCACAGCATTACTATAATACACAGCATTATTTACAGTATAATGATTAATAAGCTGAAATGAAGCATCTTCAAAGACAAGATTCATAAAGGAACTTGAAAAATCATTCTTATCAATTTCAATATTCAACATCTTACGAATTTCAAGACTAGGTGAAACATACCTGCTTAAAGTCAAAGTCAAAAGATTCTCAGAATCATCATAACTGGTAAATGCAACAATATCATCACTTAAATTATAAAAATCATAACCATAGAATAAAGTGCCATATGCAATAGGGAATGTATCAATGAGAGTATTAGCAAATCGCAAATAGGTAGCGCGCAATATATCAATATCAACATCCATCAATGAACCATCCACAATATCCGGAGCAACAAAACTTGAATTAGTAAGATTAAGTTTAATGAAATTCATATTCTCCACAATACAGGAAGACAAGTCTTTGACATATAAGGCATCCCCATCCAATCTCGCCTCACAATTGGCAACCAAATTGTCAGTGATTGTAACATTTTTACCTTCAACATAAGCAAAACCGCCAAGATACCGAGCAAAATTGTTAACGAACTTATTATGACCAATATACCCATTATTTCCTCTCCAAAGGATTGAACCGCCAGAATAACCAATATTGTCAGTAAAAGTACAATTAAAAAGTGAACCATCAATTCCAGTCCAAACTATAGGCGCATTATCACTTAACGTATTGCTTGGATACTTATTTCCAAAAATCTCATTAAGATAATAATCATGAATGGAAGACATATTCCTAAAAGTCAAATTGCAAATCTGAATATTAGAACCTCCAACCCTAAAAATGTTGGCAAGGCCAGCACCATCAATAAAATGACCATTACCATTTATGATTATATTATGAAATGTATTTTTATTCGGAGATTTTAAAAGGGTAATACCATGAATAAACTCCTTATCAGTAGCATCATCATAAACATAATCCCTAGTCAAATAAAAAGTCTGGACTTTCTGACTTTTTTCAGGATCAAAAACCTTACGAACCTCATTATCATCAAGAATGGTTATATTATAATTCCTATTGTCAATAAAATCCATAAGCTCACTATTCAATAAACTGAAATTGCCAACAGCAACATAATCCTCTTCCTTAAATTTATCCTTGCTTTTCTTTTTAACATAAGGTGTTACTGAAGGTTCATCAGATAAATTAAGACCAAAATCATCATCATTTGCAAATGAAGCACCCTGGCTATGTGTACTTGAGACTTGAACATTATTCAAACCAATATCCTGATGCGCAGAGCCATCAACCACATTCTATGTTCCATGGGAAGTCTATGATGCATATCAAAACCATCCTGATGCGCAGAGCCATCAACCACATTACTCAAACAAGTTGAATTGTCATCAATCTCATATGCACAAGTCGGAGAAATGCTAATTAAAAAAGAAATAAAAATAACTATAAACAATACAACAAGTTTTGAATAAACCGTATGTTTATTAATAACCACATTACCACCATTTTCCTCAAAAAAATAATTTATAATTTTACTCATTTAAATAAGGTTAATTGAAATCTTTATTTCATTTAAAATCTACCAACATTAAAGCATTAGACAATCATAAATGATTTTGACATGATTTCAAACTAAAAAAAAATGTCAAAAAAGATCAAAATAGAAACAAATATGTTTCAGCCCAAGAACTTAAAGGCATTACAATGTTAAAAAAAAAAACCCCATAAGTAATCAAAAAAACAAATCATTAGAAAAAACTCAATTAGAAACCTGAGTTATTAAATGAAATAAAATTTAAATCTTATGCATAACATTACTTATGAATAAATTAAATCAAAAATAAAGATTTCAACCAAATCTTAATAATTTCCACTTTTTAAATGAAAAGATATTATTCTCATTCAAATTACAATATAATGTATATAAATTGTCTTATATATATTTCCGAATGTAAGTGCTTACTTGCACTATATTTCAATGGAAAAAGGTTTTATAGTTATACAAGCTAAATACATCAGGATTTCATTTCCTAAAGATAATGATAAACAAGGCATAATTAGAAAATGTCATCCCCTCCAAGAATTAGGTAAATAAAGGAAAAAATTAATCAAAAATGAAAAAAGTTATGAAAAAAAATAGAAACAACTTTAGATGCAAAAGTTATGAAAAAAAATAGAAACAACTTTAGATGCAAAAGTTATGAGAAACAACTTTAGATGCAAAAGTTATGAAAAAAAATAGAAACAACTTTAGATGCAAAAGTTATGAAAAAAAATAGAAACAACTTTAGATGCAAAAGTTTTGAAAAAAATAGAATCATGTTTTTGATAAAGTAACACAAAAGCTAAAAAAATAGACCATTTATTTTAAATATCCATCAACTATATCGCAAATGTTGTCTCCTACATTTAAAATAGCTGTTCTATACTCATCTGTTCTTTTTGCAAATTCATCATAGTTGTCCATGACTTCAAAGATCTTTTCATCCAAGTCTTCAAGGTCACATTCTACAGTTGCACCTTTGAAGATTGAAACCATATCGTGGTATCTGCCCCATTTTACTCTTTTTAATATTACAACAGGCAAATTGCATACCATAGCTTCATGAAGCATCAATCCGTCATTTGTGAGTACTGCAAGGTCTGCAAGGCATAATAAATCATTTACCCAATCGATAAAGCCGACATTGATCATTTTGCTTTCATCAATATACTGAATGATAGAATCGTCTAAAGGATCACCGCATAAAACAAGATTGTATTTATCAGAGTATTTAGAGAATTGATTGATTGCCTGAGCGGTCTTTTCAAATAATGAAGAGCCAGATGAAAAGACGATTGTAGGCTTGTTTTCATCAAATTCAATCGCATCAGGATTTCTCTCTTTAGCTTCTTTAGAGTGTTGGATTAATTTTTCCAACGCCTTGTTCTTATCTCCATGGGTAATGTTATCGTTAACTGGGGAGAAAGACTTTACCATATTCTCTGGAATGTCTTCAGCTAAAAACAAGTTGTTTTCAGGGAGTATGATTGGAGTTCCAATATGGCTGCATACTTTAGTGTCAAGTGGAGTAATCAAAAGACTTACAGTAGGAATTCCTGCTAATTTTGCTCCAAGGGCACCGACAATAGCTCCTCCTCCAAGAATTCCTAATTCCAAATCGAATTTCTTGGATTTCAAAAGACTTCTTGTTTGGAAAACACCTCTAATAGCACGGATACCTGCCTTTATAGTGGTCATGATTGTTGCAGAGTGACCTCCAGCTTGTGGTATGATTACCTTATTCCATCCTATATTGTTCTTTTTAAATAATAAGCCTGGAGCGGACTCATCCAAAGCGATTTCACAATCATATCCTCTTTTTTCAAGTGCATTGTAAACATTCAATGCTGTACCAGCATCTCCTCCTATGCCTCTTCCTGTTACAATGATCAATATCTTTTTCTTATCCACAAAGATTCCTCTAAAGATTATAATAAAAAATAAAATTTATACTATTAAATTTATATTCATAATATTTTATATACTTTAAGAATTAAACTGCTTAAGAAGATTTAAAAAAAATAATTAAAAAAAGAAAAATTAAACTGATTAAAAAGTCAATGAAAAAATAATTAAAAAAAAAAGAAAAATTAAACTGATTAAAAAGCCATTGAAAAAATAATTAAAAAAACTTAAAAAATTTTATTAAAAATAAAAAATAAAGTAAGAATATCAATTATTTCAATAAATTAAATAAGGGATTAAAATGAAAAACTGGAAAATTATTGGATTAATAATGGTCATTCTGCTTGCAGTGGTAGCAGTAAGCGGATGCATTGGAGATGATTCATCCTCTGATGCTCCAACACTTGATGCTGATAAACTTGGCATAAGCGAAAATGGCACTTATGACTCAAAGGAAGAGGTTGCAGCATATATCGACACATATCACAAGCTTCCTTCTAACTATATCACTAAAAAAGAGGCAAAAGCCCTTGGATGGCATGGAGGTAGCGTGGAAAAATACGCTCCTGGAAAATGCATAGGTGGAGACATCTTTACAAATCGTCAATCAATCTTGCCTATTAACCATGAGTACAAGGAATGTGATATCGACACCTTAGGTGCAAGCAGCAGAGGTCCGAAAAGAATAGTCTTCTCTACAGATGATTATGAAGTGTATTATACTGGAGATCACTATGCAAGCTTTGAGCACTTGACTTAATGACTTGGCAATCTTAATTGAAAGGAAAGAAATTATGTCAAATAAACTATTGGAAAACAGACGACTTAGAAAAAAACTGAGAAAGATGATAGATAACATGAATGAAGTAGTCTTGTATGGAGAGGAAATGAAAGAGAATCCCCATGAATACATTAGAGAGAAATTGGATTTTCCAGATTACTATGGTGAAAATCTTGATGCATTGTATGATTGCTTAACTGAATTGTCTAATAAAATAATCATTATTAAGGACAGTTCCCTTCTTGAAGAAGATATGATAGACACCTTTAAGGATGCATCTGTTGAAAATCCTGATTTGAAATTAATTTTAGATTAAATAGGATTGATTAAACTTAATTTTAGATGTCTTTTTAATTAAAAATAAGAGCAATAGCTTAAAAATTAGATGTTTCTTAATCTAAAAATAAGAGTCAAATCACTCAAAAACAGATGTCTTTTTAATTTAAAATTTAAAAAAAAAGCTTTCTAAAATCAACTTTGCTTGGATTTAGAAACTTGATAAAAAAATAGAAATACAAAAATAATAAAAAGTTAGAGAGTATTCTCTCTAATGTCTAACTTTTACAACTCTTTTTATGCTATACTTGCTGTAAGTAAATTTTACTGCGTATTTTTTACCTGCTTTTAGCTTTTTAATAACAGCCCTTTTAATAGTGACTCTTGCAATTCCCTTATAATTGGTTTTTGCAATATATGTTCTGCCTCTAAATATGACTTTAACTCTTTGACCTTTAAGTAAAGTTTTTCCTTTTGTAAGCTTTACGGATAAGACAAAGTGTTTAGCAGATTTCTTTATAGTCCTATTGTTTGCAGTTAATTTTACGTAGTTGAAAATGCAATTTGAACAGACTCCACCAAATACATCCCTACCTAAAGATGCCTTATTATCAGTGAAATTAGATCTGCTTATTCTTAATTGCTGTTTTTGTGCAAGGGTTTTTGAAGGTTTGTAAATAGCTCCACCTTTAGTTGCAATATTCTTATTGAAAACGCAATTGGTGATTGTGCAATTCTTTCCATTATAGTAAACAGCTCCACCATGGCTTCCCCTATTTGAAGTGAAGGAACAATTTACTATTGCAGATCTTTTAGAAGTGCAGTATATGGCTCCTCCAGGACCATAATTATAAAAGTCTTCCTGGAAGAATCTGACAGTATTGTTTTTGAATACGCAATTCAATATTTTAGATAGATTAGAAACCTCATAAATTGCACCACCATATTCTACAGCCCTATTGGAAGTAAATGAACAGTTGTTTATTTCAGAATAGTTACAATTGGAATATATTGCACCTCCTTGACCACAGCTATATGATGAATCAATATACAAGTCTACAGAATTGTTCACAAACCTGCAATTCAATATTCTAGACTTAACTGATTGGACAAAAATTGCAGCTCCTCCTGCACCTATAAAGCTATCTTGGTTCTTGTTAAAGACACAATTCCTGATTAATGTAGAATTAGCAGACTCAATGTAAACAGCAGCATTGTTGTTTTTGAAAGCACACTTTTCAATTGATATGGAATTAGCGGAAATAGCACAAATAGCTAGATAATTAGCATTTACAAATGTAATGCCTTTAATTGTCACATTGCCATCATTCAAATTAATGTAAAATAGGTTATTTGACATTGCAGCTTTTCCATCTATTGTAGTTGAGCCATTACCATCAATTGTTATGGATTTGCTTATGTTAACGGATTTTTCAGAGCCGGTATAATTACCGCTTAAATAAATTGTATCTCCATCATTTGCAGACTCAACCATAGATTGTATTTCATCTAAAGTTTTGCTGGAATCTTCAAGCTTATCTGAACTTGCACTTTCCTCAATTGAACTCTTTAAATCATCATTTCCATCAGAAGCAGAAATTGAATCAAACAAAGCAATATCTTCTGTATCCCCATTATCGCTTAATCCAATATCTCCATTTTCGCTAAGGCCTAATGAATAGCTATCTGAATCTTCATTAGCCGATATTGAACCAATGGAAAGGAATAAGATTAAAAAAATAATGAATATCGTAAATTTATTTTCAAGTTTCATATTATCCCTCATAACATTAGAATGTAGTTTAAACTATATATTAAGTTAACCTAATTAATATTTTATAAATAACTATATTAAACAATTTCCATTTTGATTTATCACCATTTCAATGAAATCCTTTCCTATCTAAAAAAATATAAAAAATATAAAAAAATGATAATGAAAAACCTAATTTCGATTTTAGAAAATATAAAAAATTAAAAAAATTACTAAATAAATACGAAATAAATACTTTATAATTACTAATTGTTAAATATAATAAAAAATATAATTATAATATTATATTGTATCTTAAATTCATAATAAGATTCATTATATTTATCAAAAAAATTATTTTTAAAATGAAAACGGTGAAAATATGAGCGTTTTACTTATTCACTCTGATTATATAAAATATCAAGTAAAAAATAAAACTCCAGTAGCTGAAGAAATTGAAGAAGCTCAAAAAGATGGAGCTTTTGATGAAGCATTGGTTGTTTTCTCATCTATTGAAAAAGAAGATGAAGCAAACCCAAATGCTGTTGTTAAAAATTTAGTTGCTGAAGTTAAAAAAACCAATGAAGAAGTAAATGCAGAAAAAATCGTTTTATACCCATATGCTCACCTTTCTTCATCCCTTGGTGCTCCTAAAGTAGCTGTACAAATATTGAAAGATGCAGAAGAAGCACTTAAAGAAGAAGGTTATGACGTATTTAGAGTACCATTCGGTTGGTATAAGGCATTTGAAATTTCCTGTAAAGGACACCCATTATCTGAACTTTCAAGAACTATAACTGCAGAAGCTTCTGAAGAAGAGGAAGAAAAAGAAGAAAAGAAACCATCTACCTGGTTAATATTCAAAGATGGGGAAACCTTTGATCCTAAGGAATACAACTATGAAAGCGAAGACTTGGAAAAATTGGTTGCATATGAATTAGGAGAAGGAGCAAGTGACGAAGGAGAACCTCCACATGTAAAAATCATGAGAGAAAAGGAATTATGTGATTATGAGCTTGCTTCAGATATCGGTAACCTTAAATGGTATCCTAAAGGTAGATTAGTACGTGACTTGCTTGCAGATTATGTTTATAACTTTGTTGTTGATTTAGGTGCAATGCCTATTGAAACTCCAATCTTCTATGACCTTGCAAATGATGCAATCAGAGAGCATGCAGCTAAATTTGGTGAAAGACAATACAAAACTGCTACCAAAAAGGACATAATGCTTAGATTTGCATGCTGTTTCGGTGCATTCAGAGTTCTTGGTGGATCTTTCCTCACCTGGAAAAACTTACCTGCAAAGGTTTATGAATTATCCACTTACAGTTTCAGATTTGAGAAAAGAGGAGAAGTTGTAGGTCTTAAAAGACTCAGAGCATTTACCATGCCTGATATGCACAGCTTCTGTGCTGACATGCCACAAGCTTTAGAGGAATTTGATGCACAAGTTGACATGTGTGTGCAAACCGGTGTAGACCTTGACGTTAACTATGAAGCAATCTTCAGAGCAACAAAAGACTTCTACGAAGAACATAAGGACTGGATGGAAGCAACCGCTAAAAGAATAGGCAAACCATTATTGCTTGAAATCTTGCCTGAAAGAAAACACTACTGGTCCTGTAAAATCGACTTTGCAGCAATTGACTACTTAGGAAGACCTATTGAAAACCCTACTGTACAAATTGATGTAGAAAGTGGTAGAAGATTCGGCATTGAATATGTTGACGAAGATGAAAACCCTCAAAACCCAATCATTTTACACTGTTCACCAACTGGAAGTGTAGAAAGGGTTATCTGCAGCTTACTTGAAAACACTGCAAAAGAAGATGGAAAAGCTCCAATGCTACCAGTTTGGTTAAGTCCATCACAAGTCAGAATCTTGCCTATCGGTGAAAAGCACTTAGATTACTCTAACGAATTAGCTGATAAGATTGCTGCAGCAAACATCCGTGTAGATGTAGACAACAGCGATGACAGAGTCGGTAAGAAAATCAGAAACGCTTCCAAGGAATGGGTCCCATACATTGTTGTAATTGGTGACAATGAAGTGGAAAGCGACAGCTACTCTGTAACAGTTAGAAAAACTGGTGAAAAGGTTGACATGACTGCAGATGAACTTATTAACGCAATTAAGGAAGAAACCGAAGGAATGCCTTTCAGAAGACTTCCATTGCCAAGAACAACTGCAGATAGAATTAATTTTAAATAAGTTGATTAAATCAACTTATATTTCTTTTTTTATTTTATTAGATTATTGATTTTTAATTTAAACTGCTTTTTTTGATTATTTTTAAAATTTAAAACTATTTTAATTGATAAACAACTTTGTTAGATAATTTTTAAAATAATGAACTTTTGAGATTCTTTTAAAATTTAAATACACACTCTTGTTTCAATTGTAAAATGATATCATCATATTATTGCAATCATCTTAAATTTAAATATTTATTTGCATAAAAAATAAATATAACCATTCTTAAAAATGTTAATAATTAAGTGATACTTTTAAATATTTTATGGAGGGCTTAAGATTAATACTAAAAGAATCTTTTTAATTTTAGCTGCTTTGCTTTTTACATTTTTAATAATAAGTTCAGCTAGTGCAGACTGGTTTGATTTTTTATTGGACCATCCATTTACTGAAAATAATGATACAAATTTTGTTGTTGGATTTAATCTTGAATTTCCACCATTCGAATACACAGATGACAATGGTGAAGTAACAGGTTTTGACATAGATTTAGCTCAGGAAGTCTGTGATAGAAACAATTGGACATTGGTAAAACAGCAAGTGATTGATTGGGATACTAAAGAAGTTGAGCTTAAATATGGTGCCATAGATTGTATTTGGAGCGGTTTATCAATCAACGGTAGAGAAGATAATTATGCTTGGAGCAAGCCATATTTCAACAATTCACAAGTATTTGTTGTAAAAGAAAGTTCCAACATTTCATCAATTGAAGATTTGAAAGGAAAATCCATTGATGTTGGAATGGGAACCAGTGCACTTGATACCATATCAAAAAACAAAACTTTAAATGAAAACTTTGCAAACGTCAATGCAGTGAAAGAATATGATACAGCATTTATGGACTTGGAATCTGGAACTTGTGATGCAGTTCTTGGTGATTGTGTAGTTATGCAATATAAAATATCTACAAAATTCAATAATACCAAATACAAAATATTAGAGCCTCCATTATCCTTTGAAGAATATGGTATTGGATTTGCACAAGACAAGACCGAATTGAGAGACCAAGTCCAAAAAACATTGGATGAAATGTATGAAGATGGAACTATTGATAAGATTGCTAAAAAATATAAAGATTATGGAGTCCCTGAAGGGATAATTTATCCATAATTACTCTTTTTTTTATAATATAAATTATGGAATCCCTAAACAGGCAACTTATCCATAATTACTCTTTTTTTATAAAATTCGTATTAAAAAAACAATATTTTTTAAATGATTAAGCAAAAAATAAATCCTGTTTTTCTAAACAATATAATTTCAATAATTAAAAAAAAATATATTACTTAACTATATATTCTATTAAAATCATAACTTATATTGTATAAATAATTACATTATAAGAACAATTGCATTTTTTAATTTTTCACAAAAAAATAATGTAATATTTAAAAAATTATATAATTAATTTAATCAGTTTTTTCCTTAATTTGGAGGATTTGAAATGGTAAAAAAAGATGATACTATGTATATAGGAGAAGCTCTCATTGGAGACGGAGACGAATTAGCACACGTTGATTTACTTATCGGTTCAAAAGATGGTCCTGTAGGAAATGCTTTTGCTAATGGATTAAGCCAATTATCTGTTGGACACACTCCATTGCTCAGTGTAATCAGACCTAACTTAATAACCAAACCAGCTACTATCATCATCCCTAAAGTAACCGTTGGTGACTTAGATGATGCAAGCAAAATCTTTGGACCAGCTCAAACTGCTGTAGGTAGAGCAGTAGCTGATGCAGTAGAAGAAGGAATCATTCCTAAAGACAAAGCAGAAGAATGGGTAATCAATGCAAGCGTATTATTATACGAAAAAGATCGTGGAACCCACGCAATTATGGGATTCAAAGCAATCAAGCTTTACGAACCACCTTACTTGCAAGTTGCTCTTGACCTTGACAACTTAGATGTTATGGAAAGAATCATTAAACAACTCCCTAACAGAGAAAGAATCCTCCTTGAAGCAGGAACTCCTCTCGTTAAAAAATTCGGTGTTGGCGTAGTAGGCAAAATCAGAGAATTGGCACCAAGCGGATTCATTATTGCTGACTTGAAAACCTTGGACGTAGGAAGAGTGGAAGTTAAAATGGCAGCAGATGAAACTGCTGATGCTATTGCAATTTCTGGACTCGGTACTATTGAATCCATTGAAAAGGCAATCCACGAATGTCAAAAACAAGGTATCTACTCCATCCTTGATATGATGAACGTAGATGACTTCTCTGGAAAACTCGAACAAATCAATCCAGAGTTCATGCCTAATATTGTTCTTCTCCACAGAAATGTTGACTTAGAAAGTAAACTTAGAGCAGAAGGCAAAAACCTTGATGACGTAAGTGCTTGGGGTAACATTAAAGAAATTAAAGACATTACTGGCGGATTAGTTGCTGTAGCTGGAGGAGTAACTCCAGAAAAAGCAGAAGAAGCATTTGATAAAGGTGCAGACATCATCATCGGAGGTAGATACATCATTGGTTCTGGTGACCCAAGAAGAGCTGCAGAAGACTTCTTAGCTCACATGCCTGTAGATCCAAACCACATGAGAGTGGTTATGGAAGATGACGAACAAATTTAAGCAGTCAGTAACTGTTTGATTAAAATCATAAGATAAGCTAATTAGATTAATTCTAATTAGCTATTTTTTTTAAATGATTTTTGAAAAACCAATAAATTTTGTTTAAAATACTAAAAAGATAATTGATTTTAATAAAAATTGATTTGAAAATAAATATCTAATTTAGGTGAAAATATGGCATTTTGCAATTCTTGCGGCAGACCTATGGGAAGAAACGATTATGGAACCAATGAAGATGGAAGTCCAAATATGGATTACTGTAAAGACTGTTTCCAAAACGGAGAGTTTACAGAACCGGACATAACCATAAATGAAATGATCATTAGACATGCTAAAAGAATGATGAAGAGAAACCCAGACTTACGTGAAGAGGAAGCAACTGGTTTGCTTTGTAACTTCTTGCCTAACTTGAAAAGATGGAATCCAAATCCTGATGATGAAATCGATGAGGATGAGGAACCTGTAATGGGTTACAGAGGAAATGCAAGAGACATGTTCTAATTAAAAGCAATTTTTTATAGAAGTTTTTCTTAAAGTTTTACTTCTATAATTTCTATTTTTTAAAACTCAAAATAAAGCCAAAAAGTCATACATCTAAAACACATCCACTACTTCTCAAAACTCAAAATAAAGCCAAAAACTTATACATCTAAAACACATCCACTACTTCTCAAAACTCAAAATAAAGCCAAAAACTTATACATCTAAAACACATCCACTACTTCTCAAAACTCATAAAAAAGCCAAAAACTTATACTTCTAAAATACATTTACTATTTTTTAAAATTAATAAGCTAAAACTTCATAAAACCATTTTAAAAACTCCTTTTATCAAAAAATCATAAAAAAAATACAAAGTAAAACTTCATAAAACCATTTTTTAAAAATCTTTTTTTAAAATTTCATATTTTACAAAAAATTTGATGAAAAATTATTTTAGCATTATATCAAATTTTATTCGCCCATTCTATACCTAATCAATTCAATTAGACCTAATCTATTTATAATTACAATTTTAATCCATTAAAAGACAGTAATAACCTATGTAAGCAAGCACATACTTGCAAAAAGATATAAATATTCTAAAAATATATATTAGGCATACCCAAATAATAAAAAAGAATTTTTATGGGGAAGACTATATGAAACGAAATATGCTTATTTTTTTTAATATTATTTGGGATTATTATATTAAGTTTAAGTTGTGTCAGTGCAAGTGAGAATAATGACACCCTAATTCAACATAATAGTCCGGATTCAATAGATAATTCTGAAAACTTAAAAGTTGAAACATCAGCTAATGATGTTAATCAAGCGAATGAATACATCAACAGTGAAAATATCGCTAGCGATGACTGTAGCAACAATCAAATGACAAATGACATTGACGATGACCTAGCAAAAATTGAATCTAAAAATCTTTTGAAAACTGACATCAATATACATGTCTATGACCCAGATTTGAAAGGTCTTCAAGGGCACATCGATGATACATCTGCAGGGTCAACCTTTGATTTTTTTCATGATTTTTATACCATCAATAATAAGTTGATAATCAAAGTTTCTAAAGACATCATAATCGATGGCCATGGCCATACAATTGATTTGACTGGAAGCAGCAAGCATGACCACTACTTCAAAATCACAAATGGTCTGTCACCTTTAAAAATATCAGATTCCTCAATGGATACAATAAGGATGATGATGAGGGAGGCGCAATCCTTTTAAAAGTTCAGGAATCTGTACAATAATCAATTGTAGCTTTGAAAACGGTTGGGCAGAAAAGAAGGGTGGTGCAATTTATTCCACTGGAGAATTACGCATATATAACTCTACATTCTTAAAAAACAGTGTTGAAGATGATTGGAGGAGCCGTGTATGCAGAAGGCAATTTGATTCTTGAAAACTCAACACTTAAAGACAACAGTGCTGATGACTGCAGCGGAGCTGTGGATGTTGAAGGATCCAAAGCAGAAATATACGGCTGCACATTTGAAAATAACCATGCAAAAGACGATGAAGGAGCACTATGGGCCAAGGACAATCTTATTGCTAAGAATTCCGTATTTAAAGACAATAGCGCTGAAGACTGCGGCGGAGCTATGGATGTTGAAGGATCCAAAGCAGAAATATACGGCTGCACATTTGAAAATAACCATGCAAAAGATGATGGAGGAGCACTATGGGCCAAGGGCAATGCAAACATCCAAAACACAATAATCCAAGACAACCGTGCTGATGATTCTGCAGGTGCAATATATGCTGGAGGAAACTTGATTTTAAATGACTCCTCTGTTTCTTACACTGATTGTGAAGACAGACGTCCAATTGTATGCAATGGAATCATGAAGTTAAGTAACTCTGACATCAGCCCTACCAATCTATATCTGCTTAAACTCTTAATTGACAGTGCTCCAGAAGGCTCAACTATAGACCTCTTTTCCGATTATGCAACTATCAAGGATAAGATGATACTCAAAGTTTCTAAAGACCTGATTATAGATGGCCATGGCCATACCATCGATTTAGCTGGAAGCAGCAAGCATGACCATTATTTCAAAGTCACTGATGGAGCAGTAACATTCAAAAACATCAAATTCATAAACGGATACAACAAATATGACGACGATGGTGGAGCAATCCTCTTTAAAAGTTCATCACCATGTACAGTAATCAACTGTAGCTTTGAAAACTGTTGGGCAGAAAATAAAGGAGGAGCAATAGCAGTTACAAATGGAAAGACACTTACTGTAAAAGACTCAAATTTCCTTAATAATAAAGCAAGTGATGATGCAGGTGGAGCGATTGGATTAAGAAAAATGCAATAATCGAAAACTGTTATTTTGAAGGGAATGAAGCTGACGGCAATGGTGCTGCAATCTATTCACAGGATAAATTGACTTTAAGCAATTGCGGATTTGAAAATAATATTGTACATGGAAATAAGTATTTTGGAGTGGATGTTTACACCCTTGGAGATTTGACTCTAAGCTCAAGCAATGACAATAAGGAAAAGGATAATGCAACAAAAGATGATGATGGTGAAGTCATAAACGGAGAAAATGACAT
This sequence comes from uncultured Methanobrevibacter sp., assembly GCF_902769175.1. Classification (GTDB taxonomy): domain Archaea; phylum Methanobacteriota; class Methanobacteria; order Methanobacteriales; family Methanobacteriaceae; genus Methanobrevibacter. The sequence goes on along the minus strand of NZ_CACXNW010000001.1, from coordinate 83,662 downwards.
TAGCATGGAAGATATAATCAATGCAACAAATTACACTATTGAAAAAAAATCAGAAAACGAATTTATAGTGACATTCTTCAATAATACCAAGCAAACTGTATATGTTTTGCCTATTTCCGATTTGGAAAACTTTAAAAATGCAACAAGAATTATTTCAAAAGAATCACTGCCAAATGACAGTGAAGTGATTCTTGATTTTGAAGACAACCTATATCTTCAGCTTGATTCATCTGCAAGCGAAGTGATAACACTTAATAAAACCAAAAACATTATCATTAGAGGACACGGAGCAACAATAGCAATCAATGCATCTGATAATGGTGAAAAACACTTATTTAACATTAGCCAAGGCGTTAGCCTAACTATGAACAACATTAGCATAAAAGGTTTTAATACTGCCATATGCAATCAAGGATCCTGCCAATTTACAAATGTCACCTTTGAAGAAAATAGGGCAAAGGACAAATTAGGCGGTGCAATAACAAATAATGCTAGACTTAACTGTGTAAATTGTTCCTTCATTAAAAATAGTGCCAAAAGTGGAGGTGCAATATATAATGAACAAGGAAGTCAAAGCACTTTGCTTTATTGCATATTTAAGGACAATGAAGCTTCCAAATCAAGCAAAAGCGATTTGATAATAATGATGAGAAAAATATTCATACATCCATTGGAGCATCCTGTCTAGTTTTTAATGATGATGACATAATTAGCTCTTTGAGCATTAAAGATTTGGAAAGCTATAAATCTTGCATGCAAATGATATCCCCCTTAAATCACGTGAAAATTTTAATCTTGAATTTTGCAGAAGGAGTAACAATTGATACTTATGATGTCACCAATTACATTAATTGCACTGAAGCGGAAAACATATACATTAATGGAAATGGTGCAACAGTTAATGTTAGAAATAGAGACAGTTCTTACGAAGCTCATTTTTTAGTAGTTTCCCCTGAACAATATTGTGTGATAAACAACTTAAATTTAGTTGGATTTAATATGGCAATACACAATGAAGGAACAATATCAGCGATGAATTTAACTTTCAATCACTGTAAATGGGATAGTGCTGCATGGAAAAATGAAGTCGGTGCAATATATAATGAAGGAGGATATGTATACATATCCCATTCAAGCTTTGAAGACAGCTATGGGCAAAATGGAGGTGCAATATATAACCATAGAGGAATTCTAATCTGTGATTTTTGCAATTTCACATCAAATAAGGCAGATGAAAGCTTGGATAATGGTGAAGAAGTGAAACTACCCCTCCTCAATTTCACATCAAATAAGGCAGATGAAAGCGGTGGTGCCATTTATAATTATATTGGAACCTTAAGTTGCTTTGGATGTAATTTCAATCAAAATCATGCTGATGATGACGGCGGCGCTGTATATGATGAAAAGGGTCTTGCAATTTATAATAACTGCCATTTCAATAATAATAAGGCTGATGACAATGGAGGAGCCATCTGTTGTCATTATGGAGTGATGAACATCACCTCTTCCATCTTCAATGGCAATAAGGGAGATGATGGTGATGCAATTTATAATGATTTTGGTGAAGCATCTATGGAAAACTGCAACTTTACAGGATCAAAAAGTGAAAAGGACTATGTGTTTAACTATGGTAAAGATGCAAAAAATAACCATGATTGGTGATTCCTATGTAATTCAAGATGCAAAAATAGCCATGATTGGTGATTCCTATCTAATTCAAAATGTCGATGGTGCAACAAGCCTTAAAGTTGTTAAAATCAAATCAGATAAACCTAATGAAGTTCTTAGGTGGAGTTTTAGATTCCTTGAAGTTTGTTGTTGTATGGCAATATGTGTCGGTCTATCATATACTGGATTAAGTGAAGTTTCAGCAGGATTTATTGGTTTTGTTGCAGGTGGTCTTCTTGCAGGAGGAGAAGAGATTATAGAAAACGTTTATTTTGACCATGATTTCCACCTTGGCAATTTTATCGCAATGACAGTAATTGCAGGTATTTTTGATGGAGTAAGTACTGGAATAAGCAGTTTTATAGGTAAAGCATGCTTTAAAGTTGGAACTATAGCTGCATCTAAAGTTTCTAAAGTATTTCCTATAATCGCTTCAGGTCTCGAACTTACAGGAGAAGTATTAACTGAAGTTATTCCACGTTTCGATTTCAATACCCCTTGTCCTTACGACTTCAATGATTTGGATTTCAACCAAACTAGGATAAGTTAATTTATACATTAACTTATCTTAATTTTTTATTTTTTATTATTAAAAAGCTAAAAACCATTTTTAAAAAAAATTAACTGAAAAAAGAGGATTTATAATTATAAATATAAAAAACAGATAATCAGCCCATTAAAATAAAACTCTTAAATAAACTATTTTTAAAAAAAAAATTAATTAAAAAAAAAGCACTATAATTATCGGTGAAAAAAATAGTTTATTGAATTCTTAAAATGAAACTCTTGAATTTATCCAAGAGATTCTTATAGTGAATGACCTTAACTTTTTCATTGTATAAATCTTCTTGAGATCTTTCATATTTCTTAAGTAATGAGATGTATTCTTTTTGTAAATTTACATAATCATCAAAAGAATAGTTAGATGAGGTATGTGTGAACTGATCATTAGCACCAACTTGACTATTGCTATCATTATTTGTAACAAAGCTATCATTATTTACAAAGTTATCATTATTCTGTGAATTTAATTTATCGTTTAATAAATTTAAATCATCGTTCAAATCGGAGATGATGAAGTTCTTATCATCAAGCTGTTTTCTCAAACTGGAAATGGTATTTTTGTTTTCTTCAAGTTGACCTTTTAAGTTTGAACAATCTTCTTTTATGATATGCAATCTTTTCTTGGATTCCTCCAATTCAACTTCACTTTCTTCCAATTTTTTAGAAAGTTCTTCTGCTTTAGCCAAGCTTTCATTTAATTCAGCTTTAACATCACTCAAATCTTGAGTCAATTTTTTCTTGTCATTTTCCAGCATGACATTATACAACTCATAAGCAGATTGCATTTCTTCAATATTCTCTAATTCTTCAGCTTGAGAGTATGGTAAAATCAGGACTTCTTCCTTATCTTCAAAGATATTGTCAGATTTAGATACGGTGACCTGAACCTGTTCTGTCTTATAGGTCTTTTTAGTACCATCTTTTAATGTCCTGTTATAAGACCTAAAATATTTTTTAACAATACCTTTTACGAAATCCATAAAAACACCATCTGAATTAAAGAATGAACCATAAGAATACAGTTTATTGATAAAACTGAATCAATAAGCACAATATGAATGATCTTAGATAATTTCCTCAATATCATCTAAAAAATCATATTAAAAAATTTTAAACAATAATCCCAATAATAGAATTTTTCCTAAAGAAATTTAAATGACACTCCTCAATATCATTTAAACAATTAATCGCATCATTATTTTAAAGAACAGTAAAAAAACTGTCAAAAAAATAACATTATATTTTTATTTATATGATTTATATTATATAAATTTTTTAAAAAAATCTTTACTATCTGATAAGATAAGGAAATAAGTTTTTGAAATCTTTAAGACCTCTTAAATGAAAAAAATTAAAAAAATCTTTAAAATTCATTAAAGGAAACAAAAATTTAAAAAAATCTTTAAAATCCCTAAATAAAGGAAACAAAAATTTAAAAAAATCTTTAAAATCCCTAAATAAAGAAAATAAAAATTTTTTAAAAAACCTTTAAGAACCAATAAAGGAAACAAAAATTTAAAAAAATCTTTAAAATCCCTAAATAAAGAAAATAAAAATTTTTTAAAAAACCTTTAAGATCCAATAAAGGAATAAAAATTTTTTAAAAAATTTAATAAAAACTTATTTAGATTCAATTTATTAAATTCAAGCTTTAATAAACCAAATTAAATGGATTTTTAATATATAAAAACTTATTAAATAACGACGACATCCTCAATAAAAAGCGCTCAGTAATTTTAATACAGATTTGATATTGTTTTATAAGAAAAAATAAAAAATAACTAGATAAAAATCTAGTTATCGAAAACAAAAACAAAGTAATAACTAGAAAAATTCTAGTTATTTATTGTTATTTTGATTATTCTTTCCTGCATCTGAGCCCGAGGCAACCGCACATAGAAATGAAAGCAAGTAAAAGAACCACGAATGGGTTACCTGTTTTCAAGCTAAGGTTAGGTTTGTTAGGCTCAGGTGGATTAGGCATCGGAGGTTCAGCGACAATTATGGTAGCATTATCCCTATTATTTGAAGTGTTAAGGTCTTTAACTTTATTGTTAACTACCGCTTCATTAGTAATGCTTCCAGTAGAAAGGACTTTGCAGCATATGTCAAGATATGCTTCTTCGCCTTTTGCTAAATCGCCAATAGTCCATACACCTTTAGTCACATCGAAAGATCCTTTAGATGAAGTGTAACTTACAAATTTGGTTGCGTGTGGCAATACATCTTTTACGTAAGCATCAATTGCACCATTAGGTCCTTTGTTAACGACTTTTATACTCCAATGCATTGTATCATTCAAATTATATTTAGGTTTATCAGAAGATTTGTAAAGCACTAAGTCACAAGCTGGCTCTTCTATTACATTTGTAGTATTATTAGCCTTATTATTAGTATAATTAGACTCATGGGTTGTAGTACTTACAGATGCAATATTTGTAATTTTTCCAGCTTTTGTGGTTTTTGTAATGAAAGTTATGGTTGCGCTAGCACCTTTGGCTAATTTACCAATGGCCCATACGCCGTTTTGATACTTACCAATAGATGCCTTGTAACTAGTTAATTTAAGGCCTTTAGGTAAAATATCTTTAACTTTTACATTTAATGCTGTACTTGGACCTTTATTCACAACTTTAAGGGTCCATCTGACATAGTCACCTTTAATAACTTTAGTAGCATTAACAGACTTACTTATGACTAAATCACAAATTGGATCAGCTCTTGTAGTGTTATTAGCTTTGTTATTAGTATAATTTGACTCTGGAGTAGTTGTATTAACAGTAGCAATATTAATAAAAGTACCATCAATAAGGACTTTAGTAACTAAGATAAGAGATACAGGAGTATCCTTGTCTAAAGTACCAATAGACCACTCACTAATAACCTCATTAAAATTACCAACACTAACTCTATAATCAATTAATTCCATACCTTTCGGTAAGATATCTTTTACAATGACATTAGTTGCGTTATGTGGACCAACATTGACAACTGTAATGTTCCATTCCACAACGTCTGAAACATAGCAGTTTGTACAATTGACAACTTTAGTAATAACTAAATCACAGAGTAATTTAGCGTTAGTTGTATTGCTTGCGTTATTATTTGTGTAGTTAGATTCTTCTATAGTAGTGTTAACAGAAGCAGGGTTTTTAATGGTTCCATTAATAAGAACTTTGGTTACTAAAACAATAGATGCGATAGCATCTTTGCCTAATTCACCAACAATCCATTCATGGGTTTCATTAATGAATTCTCCACCTCTAACATCCACTAATTGAAGACCTTCAGGTAAAACATCTTTTACAATAACGTCTAAAGCAGTGCTTGGGCCGCGATTAACAACGGTAATATTCCATTCTACAAGATCACCGACTAAACAATCAGTAGTGTTAACAATTTTAGTTATAGCTAAATCACAAATAGGTTTACCAGTAGTGTTATTGGTATTGTTTGTTTCGTTGGTTAAATTAGAACCAGAGGTAACATTGTTTACAAAAGTACCATTAGTCAATACTTCAAACCATACTGTAAAGTAAGCTTTTTCACCTACAGCAAGAGTACCTATTAAAGTCCAATTGCCATTATCATCATAATTCCAGTCACGACTACCATTTTCGTATTTGATATAAGATAATGCTGAATGATCATAATCTGTATCAACAACATAAACTTTATCTAATTCACAGTCACCTGTGTTTTCTACTACAATAGTAAATCTAGTAGTGTCTCCGACATAAACTTCCTCATCGAGAGTTACCTTTTGAACAGTCATGTTTGGCAAGTAAACTTTGGTTTCATTTGTAGCATTGGTTTCATTTGTTAAATTGGTTTTGGCACTTATATTGTTATGTAAGGTACCATTCTTAGTTACATTGAAGTATACAATAAAGCTAACGCTGCGACCTACAGTTAAATCATCAACTAAAGTCCAGGTTCTTGTAGCCTCATCATAATTCCAATGACAGTCACCATTAGAAACCCAATCATCAAATACTAAACCATCACTAAACCAAGTTTCAGTAACAGTCAAATTAGACAAGTCACAGTCACCAGTATTTTTAATAAATATGGTAAATATTGCTTGTTCACCAACATAAACCACATCTTCATAGATGAGTTTTTGAACAGTCATGTTAGGTAAGTAAGCTCTAGTTTTATTGGTACCATTGGTTTCGTTGGTTAAATTGGAAACTGCAGTAACATTGTTTACTAAAGTACCGTTTTTGGTAACATTGAAGTAAACTGTAAAGTCAGCAGATTCACCAACTGCAAGGTCGCCAACTAAAGTCCATTTACCATTATCATAAGTCCACTCACGACTACTGTTATCATACTTGTCAGCATATACTAAACCTTCACTGTAATCAACATCAGTAACAACAACATCAGATAAGCTGCAGTCACCAGTGTTAGTAACAACAACTTTAAAGCTGGTAGTGTTACCAACATAAACCACTTGATCAATAGTGATTTTTTGTACAGTCATGTTAGGTAAGTATGCAGTGGTATTGTTAGAACTGTTAGTTTCATTGGTTAAATTGGAAGTAGCAGTAACATTGTTTACTAAAGTACCGTTTAAGGTTACATTGAAGTAAACAGTGAATTCTGCAGATTGACCAACTTCAAGGTCACCAACTAAAGTCCAATGACTATTGCCATCATAAGTCCATTCACGAGTACTGTTATCATACTTATCAGCATATACTAAACCTTGACTGTAATCAGTATCATTGACTATTACATTGGATAAGTTACATTCACCGTTGTTAGTAACAACAATAGTGAAACTGGTAGTATTTCCAACATAAACAAGATTATCGTTAGCGATTTTCTGAACAGTCATATTAGGTATGTTAATATGAGTATGATTATTTGTAACAGTCCAATCATAAGCAGTGGCATTTGTGATATTCACAGTATATCCTTCTACAGGAACTTCAACAATGGTATAGACAATCACTTTACCATCTTTATTGACAGGTAAGTTAGGGAAAGTGAATTTCCAATCATTATCTGCACTTAAAGTGGTTTCATTGACTTTTACACCATCAGCATACAATTCAACAATTACAGAAACAGGTCTGATGCCATCTTGGTCATCATTGTCATCCCAAACCTTAGTAACGTTTAATTCAGTTACTTCAGGAGTGTGATTGTTAGTAACATACCAATCATAAGCAGTCTCATTAGCAACAACGACATCATAAGCTTCAATGCTGAGTTCATTAATGGTATATACAATCACTTTACCTTCTTTCTTGACAGGTAAGTTAGGGAAAGTAAATTTCCAATTGTTATCTGCACTTAAAGTGGTTTCATTGACTTTTACACCATCAGCGAATAATTCAACAATTACAGAAACAGGTCTTAAACCATCTTGATTGTTGTTGTCATCCCAAACCTTAGTAACATTTAATTCAGTCACTTCAGGAGTGTGATTGTTAGTAACAACCCAATAATTAGCTGAACGATTTTCAATTACACTATCATAACCTGTAATATTAAGTTCAGCAATGGTATAATTAATCACTTGACCATTAGATTTAACAGGTAAATCTTCGAAAGTGTATCTCCAGTCTTTTTCCAGAGTTAAAACTGTTTCATTGACTTTTACACCATTAGCTAACAGGTAAATAGTTACATTATCAGGTCTGATACCATCTTGATTGTTTTCATCATCCCAGAACTTAACTACTGTAATATTAATAAGTTCAATAGAAGTACTGGTAGTGTTACTAGCATTGTTGTTAGTGTAATTGGTTTCTGGAGTGTCAGTAGTTACATTAGCAATGTTAGTGAATTCACCTTCAGTAGCTACTTTAGTAACTAGGTTCATTACAACACTTGATTGTTCTAATAAGTCACTGACAAATAAAGTAGCTGCAGTGGTTGAAGCTTTATTTAAGCTTAATTTTATTGTAACTGGTTTTAAGATATCGTCATTTCCATCAATGTCTGGAATAACGATAGTCCAAGTGCCAGATCCATCATAGCTTGCTTCAGCTTGGGTCCAAGTACCTGCAGTTGCATTGTAAACTTCATAAGTTAAAGTATTAGTACTTATATTAAGTTTACCATTACACCAGTTTCCGTTAATTGAATCAATGAATTTGAAAGTTAAATCAAGTAAATCAAGACCTTCAGGTAAGATATCCTTAACAGTAACATTTTCAGCATCAATTGGTCCAATGTTTCCAGTAGTAACATTCCAATCTACAATATCGTTAACATCACAGCTTGCGTTGCTAACAGTTTTGTTGATCTCTAAATCGGTAGGGCCTACTCTGAGAACAGTGAAATTATAAATTTGTTTATAATATCTGTCTTCAGGGTGAGTAGCTTCCACATAGTATCTTCCAGGTTCTAAACCAGCAACAGGTATGCATCTAATGATTTCTCCATCTTGTACAATGAAAATATCACCGAAAATATCTGTTTTTAAACCTTCGAAACTTAAGGTTGTTCCGTTTTTGTCGACAACTACATTTCCATTTTTATCTTTAACTAGAACATTAATGATTTGATTATTTTCGAAATCATCTTGGTATAATAAATTACCATAATCACTGTTTTCCGCACCCATTACAGGTCGAATATCTTCAGTTGGGGTAGTTTTGTTAATTAATTGTCCATCCCATGTCATGAATGGATAAGTTACATTGTTTAAAATTGTTTCACAATCTTCATCGTTGTAGATTGCGTTTATAATATTGTCTCCACCTTGGTGGCTAACACTTATATTGAATTCTTGATTTTCCTCAAGATATGTGTTGTTTTCCGGAGTGATGTTCAATAGGTAAGACCATGCTTGGTTTTCAAAGAAAGTACTATTTATGACTTTTACATCTGAAGGTAAACCCCAGAAATTATCTACATAAATAGCAGAACCATTACAAGCAGTGTTATTTATGAAATCTGCTTGTACTAGCACATTTGAAGAAGCAGATATATGAATTGCTCCTCCTTCACCTCTATCATTAGATATATTACCGACAACAGTGTTGTTCTCAAAAGTGGAATTTTTAAATATTATATGATCAGCCATCATAGTAGCTGCAGCACCACCATTTTCAGCAGTGTTGTTAAATGCATATAAATCATCAACATATAAATTTTCACCTTGTACAAAGAATCCACCACCGGTTTCTGCTCTATTGTATGACATATTGTTATAGGTGAAATTAGTATTTACACCATCAACAGATACACCACCACCATAAGTAGCAAAATTATAGTCGACTGTGTTGTTTGTAAAAATACAATTTTCACCAGTGACACATATTCCACCACCGGTTCCAGCATCACTGGTACAATTGTTGTTTATGATAGTGTTGTTATTAAAGATACAACCATTACCTTCTACAAACAATCCACCACCCATAGCTAGCATTTCTGCTTCAGCTACATTTGAGTCTAGAACAGTGTTATTTAGTTGAACATCGGATCCGTTAATCCATGCTCCACCACCTTGACCTTCTGCAATGTTATGGTCAATGGTAGAGTTTAAGATTCTACAGTCTTCTCCAATAACCCATATTCCACCACCTTGACCGTCTTGACTACCGTTTACGACAGCATCATTTTCAGTCATGGTAACGTTGTCAAAGCGAGTGTGGTTACCTACTACAGCAACACCACCACCTAAAGTAGCTGTGTTGTTTAAAATAGTAGAGTTAGCAATAGTAGTATAGTTCATTACATAGAGGTCAAGAGCACCTCCTCTGTAAGCAGAGTTGTCAATACATGTAATATTGTTAATATTCATACCATCTACTCTGTAGATGTGAATAGCACCACCTTGCGCTTTACCACCTTTAGCTTCTTCACTAGGTTGGTAATTTCCTTGAGCACTGTTGTTGATGAAAGTGGAATTTTCCACTCTTACAGATGTCATGAATGTTACATCATCAAAAAGAACTGAATCAATAGTCATGTCAATACCACCACCATTACCATTGAAAGCGGTATTGTTTTCTACTAAACATTCTCTTGCATTTACTGCACCTCTGATAGCACCACCAAAGGTTGCATTATTGTGGATGAAATCGGTATTGACTAAATTAGTAATACCATCACAACACCAAAGTGCTCCTCCACCATATGAAATTTCATCACTTACATATGCTGGATCATTATTTGGATTTGCAGAGTTATTGATGAATGCACTGTCAACAAATGTCCAGTTGGAATGGTGTTTAATAGCACCACCAGCAATATTTGCAGTGTTGTTAATGAAATCACAATTGGTGATAACTAGGTTTTCGGTATGGTAACCACCATAAATAGCACCACCTTCATCAGCACGACCATTAATAAATGTAATGTTATCAAGATTTACATTATTAACATTATCATTTACTGCAAATATTCTAGATAATCCTTCAGCATCTAAAACGGTGCCTTCGGAACCGATAATTGTTATAGGTTTGTCAATTACCATATTACCTTGAATATCATTAAGGTAAGTGATTCCTTTAAGGAAAATAACTCCACCTGGTTCTGCACTATCAATTGCAGCTTGAATAGATGAAAAATTATTACCTTCAACTTCAGCCATGGTTATAGGGCCTTCTTTGGTTTTATCATCCAAATAGTGAGCCTTATATGTGTAATTTGCACGTGGTAAATCGCCATAATCATAGACAACTTGACCATTTGCATCAGTTACACCGCTAAATGTGTCAACTAATTGACCGTTAGTATCAAACACTTCTATGGTAATTGGTTCACCTACTACAGGAACTGTAGATCCACCAGATGCTCCTTCAATATCACCTACTACAACATTTGAATAGTCACGTGCTAAAGTTAAGATTAATGATGGATAAGCGTTATCAACAGATAAATCAGGTTCTATACCGAAATTACAATCGGTAACCTTACCATTACCACCTTCTCCACAATAAATTGCAGTACCAATTGTTGCAGTATTGTCTGTGAAATTACATTCAGTCATGTCACAATTGTAACAATCAGCACCAATGTAAATAGCTCCACCTTGACTGGAAGCATCATTACTTGTGAAATTAGAGCCAGATATTTTAGCGTCATCAGCATAGACGTTAACAGCACCACCATAATTAGCAGTATTATCTTCAAAATCACAGTCTGTAATGGTTAATCCAGAAGCACTATCCATAATTGCTCCACCATTAGGTGCTTTGTTTCCTTTAAAGGTAGAATCTATGATCTGAGCGTTTTGACCAATAACTTCAACAGCTCCACCTACACCATAGTCAGTTGTAGCACTATTGTCAGTGAAATTACAGTTTTGTATTTTAGTGTTTGCACCGCTAGTATAAATAGCACCACTACTTCCGGCATGGTTATCCTCAAAATTAGAATTGGTTATTTGAGAATTATCACCACCAACATATAGGGCACCACCATGAGAATATCCGGTTTTGGTGTTATTAGTGAAATTAGAGTTAGAAACAGTTGCAGTGCCATAAATATTTACTGCATAATTTCCACCTTCATGGTTTTCAATGATACAGTTAGTAATTTCTGCATTTGCATCACCGTAAATAGCTCCACCAAGGTTTTCTGTAAAGTTACAGTTAATTGCAGTAATGTCACCTGCACTGTTAATACCTCCACGACCAGTGTTTGAAGCATTGTTCTTTTCAAATCTGGAATTTTCAGCTCTTGTAGTTCCACCACTGTAAACGGCACAAACATTAACATTATTATAAAATCCAGCACCGTTATTTATGAAATTACTGTTGCTAATATCAGTATTTGAAGCACTGTAAATTCCAGCACCTTCATTATTGGTGAAATTACAATTATCCACAGTAGCAACACCGTTGGTAACAACAGTAACAGTATTCTGACTAAGGTTATTGTCAAAATTACAGTCAGTCATTTTAGTATCGGCACCACTGAAAACTGTGCCAGCAGTATTTTGAGTGAAATTACAATTGTCTAAATTAGTAATTCCAGAACTGTAAATAGCACCAGCGAAATTTCCTTGATTTCCATTAAAAATGGAATTAGAAACTTTTAACTCATCACCATTGAAATAAACAGCTCCTCCAGGACCATTTGAACCTTGGTTGTTGTTGAAATTACAATTAGTGATAGTTGATGTTCCACCATCTAAATATACAGCACCAGAACTTTGAGCACTGTTACCTGTAAAATTACAATTTTCAATTAAGGTATTTGAACCGGAACGAAGTGCACCAATAGCATTTCCAGCATTATTACCATTGAAATTACAATCAGTAAATATGTTGCCAGAACTTTCTAAATAAACGGCACCACCACCGTCTCCACCCCAATCACCTCTGTTATTTGTAAAATTACAATTAGTAAAAGTGGTTCCTGAAGCTTGTGTGGTTCCATAAAGAGCCGCACCAGATTTACCACCATTACCCTCAAAAATACAATTCTCAAAGGTTGTACCTTGTGCGTCAATTGTAGTAGGGGAAACTCTACTGTTACCTACTTTTCCATTTAACAAAATTAAATTAGATAAAGTAACTCCTGGAGCTACGATATTAAAAATACCTGCAGAAGCACTTAAAGTAGAGAAAGCATTTGGATTGTCTGAGGTTCCACCAGAAATAATCAAGTTAGGAATATTAACTTCTATAGCTTTTTCTGGATTATCCCATTGTTGCCAATTGCTTGTAAGAGTACTATTTCCTAGATAAACTGTATCTCCATCTTGAATCTCACCAGAATTCAAAAATGTTTGAAGATCATCGAAGGTTGTACCGGTGAAAGTATGGCTTGCAAAAAGCCTATTTGCACCCAGTTTATCTTTTGATGAACTACCATTGACATCATCCAAAGATGAATCATCAGCAGAATCATCGGCGTTCGAAATCTCAGTTGATATATCATTTGAAGCAGAATTGGAAACTTCTTGCAGATTAGAACTTTCCGTCGATATATCAATCGTATCATCATAATTCATTATTTGATTATTTGAAATATCTTCCGCCGAAGCGGTCCCAACTAAAGATATTAAACAGAATAATATCAAAATAATTAAGATCGAATTAATTATTTTAGTATTGATAAAATGTCCTCCTTTTTTTAATAAATTAATATTAAAAACGATATGGTAAACAAAGTTTATCATACCGTGGTATCTAGTTAAAAACCAGATATAGATGCAATAAAGACAAATAGCTAAGCTTTTCACTCCATTACATTTATATCTAGTTTAAATCTAGTCCAAAATGCTTGATAATGTTAAAAATTGATTAAATTAAGCAATTAAAATTTTGTGAAAATAGCGAAAGTAATAAAATCTTATTGAGTTTTTTATATTAAATTATATAAAAATGCTCAAAAATTGAGCGAGGGGACCATATTTAAATAAAGTTTGACCGGTCTTTAAAAAAATAAAGAATGTTCATCCCCAACATTAATATAAGAAAATCATAAATTATTATGAAATATGAATTATTGAAATATAAGAAATTATCAAATCACTAGTTACCAAAATTTTATATTTTTATTGATATTATTTTACATTAGCTTCAAAACTTTAACGTTATCAAGTAATATATATTAATAAAAATCTTATATTTAAACATTGTTATATCAATTTTTGTTTGATGATAAATGAATGTATATTAATAATTACCATATATGAATAAATAAACAACAATATTAAAAAATTATTAATCAGAATACAAAAATATTTAAAAAAAACTGAATAAAATAATAAAAAAAATTATTTTTTATAAAAATTGATATATAACGAAGTTAACAAAAATATAACGAAATAAAGCAAAAAAAATGTAATAGGATACATAAAAAAATTATGATTGTTTTTTTTCATGAAAATCTACAAAATTTTTGCAAAAAATTAAGAAAACTTCACAAAAAAATATAATCAATATTGTGAGAAAATATATTATAAAAATGAGAAATTTTTAAAAAATATCTAAAAAATTAAACTGGGGTAAAAGTATGAAAATTCTTGGAATTTGTGGAAGTCCACGAAAAGGTGCAAGTGATTTTTTATTAAGGAAGGCATTGAATGATCTTGAAAAAGAGGAATCCTTTGAAACCAAATTCATTACAGTTATGGGAAAAGACATTTCTCCTTGCCGTCATTGCAATACCTGTGTGAAAACTAAAGGAAAATGTGCAATCGATGACGACATGAAAGAGATTTATGATGCACTTAAAGAGGCCGATGGAATAATACTTGCAAGTCCAATACATTTTGGAAGCATATCCGCTCAATTAAAGGCCGTCATAGACAGATGCCAAGCAATGATCATGGAAGATTTAGACATCTTTAAAAACAAGGTGGGAATCTCTATAGTCGTTGGTGGAGATCGTGCTGGAGGTCAAGAGCTAGCCATACAACAAATCAATACTTTCTACTTATTGAACAAGATAATTCCATTAAGCGGAGGATCATTTGGAGCTAATTTAGGTGCCTGCCTTTGGTCACAGGATGGTGGTGCCGAAGGAGTGAAAAATGATGAATATGGACTTAAAACATTGGATATGACAATTGAAAATTTTAAAGAGTTTCTATTGGAATTCAAATCCAAATAGAAAAAGAATCTAAAGAATCCCAATTGAAATTCAAATCCAAATAGTTTCAATTGAATTCAAATCAAGTAGAAAAATCATAATAAATAGTTTCAATTGGATTAGACTATGAAAAAGCAATTTTAAAAAAATCTTTAAAATTCAGTGCATATCAAAAAAAGTCTAAATTTTACAAAAAGATATATAACTGAAAATTTATATAATAAAAGTAAATTAAATAAGAAAACTATTCTTAAAACATTTAATTCAAGCTTTTTAAATAATGTTTTGAATTAAATCCCTTACTCTTTTTTATTATAGTGGTGTGAAGATGGCTGAGGAAAGTGGAAGTGCGAAAGTAGCAAAAGGAAGTGTAGTGATATTAGTGGGAAATATTATCTTCCGTGTAGGAGGATATATCTATCGTTTCCTTATGGCTTCTCTTCTCGGACCAGCTGCATATGGAATTCTTGGTTTGACAACTCCATTTCAAGGAATATTTCAAGTATTGTCTGCAGCAGGGCTTCCTCCGGCAATAGCTAAATACGTATCTGAATACAAGGCCCTTAATGAAGATGACCTTGCTAGACAAACCATCTTTACGGCCTTGAAGATCATGGTCTTTTTAGGACTCTTTTTTGGATTCATAATGGTCTTTGTAGCAGCTCCTATTATTACAAACTATTATCATAAGCCTGAAGCATTGCTTCCACTTCAAGCAGTAGGTCTTATAACTCATTTCAGTGTAATTGTAGGTGCATTCAGAGGTGCTTTCCAAGGAGTATATAAAATGGAATACATTTTGTATACCAGAGCCATTGAACAGATATTCATGATTCTGATGGCAACAACACTTGTCCTTCTTGGCCTATCTACATTAGGTGCAGTTTTAGGTTCTGTCTTAGGTTTTGTAGCATCAGCAATATCTGCTGTATACATCTTCAAGAGATATATGGGAAAATACATACCTCCTGCAAATCCTGACTTTAAGTTTTCAATCAGACAGGAGCTTGGACTTGCAAAGACATTGATTTTCTTTTCAATTCCTGTAACTGTTGCAGCACTTGCTGAAATGGGTATCTATAGTATCTGCACATTGCTTATGGGAGCATTCCTACCTGCAATGGCAATCGGTTACTTTACAGCTGCAGATCCTATAGCAAGGCTTCCTCTTGTAGTGTCAAACTCTCTTGCTACAACAATCCTGCCTGCAACATCTGAAGCATATGCATTGAAAAATCAGGCATTGCTTGAAAAATACGTAACTGCATCATATAAGTATGGAATGTTTTTCGTTATTCCAATGTGTGTTGGAATAGCTGTATTCGCTCGTGGAGTGATGGGGCTTGTATACTTTACAAATGCTGCATATATGAATGGGGCAGTATCCCTTGCAATATTGGTTATTGGAATGACCTTTTATTCAGTATATACAATTTCAGCAAGTATAGTTCAAGGAATTGGAAATCCAAGAGTTCCAATGTATATTCTAATATTTGGATGTATAGTGACTTTAGGACTTGGATTGTACTTGATTCCGCTTTTTGGAATAGAAGGTGGAGCTTTAGCTACAACAATATCCTCATTTATTATGATGATACCTATGTTCCTGATTCAATTCAGAATGACAAAAACACAGGCTCCATATGCTTTCTTGACAAAAGTTACTGTAGCATCATTGGTTATGGGAATAACATCAATAGCCGTTCCTAACAATGTTATCGGATTGATTACAGGAATAATTATCTGTCCATTCATATACATAGCTATGATTGTTCTTCTTAAGACATTGGCACCAGAAGACATTGTTCAATTCAGAAAATATGCAAGTAAATTAGGACCAATGAGAAAAATTGCAAACAGGTTCTTAGACTTTGTTGAGAAACATAGTTAATCCCAAGCTTACGACCAAGCTTTTTGAGCCTACGGCTCAAAAACCTTGACCAAAAATATTTTCAATGTTTGTTAGGGTTCTCCCTAAAAAACAATTTTTTTAGTAATTTTTTAACAGTTCTTTTTAAAAATTTTTTTCATATTTATCATGTTTTTTATGTTTTTTATGCAATAAATTTAAAAAAAAATGATGAATTGATCATGCTATTTTTTATTTCATATCGATAGGAAAAATATTGATTTATCTGCATATATTTTTCGATTACAAAAATTATACATAACGTATTAAAAATAGCTTAAAATTAATTTTAAGAAATTTTACATGGAAATATACCATAAAAATTTTTCAAAATTGAACATATTTACATCGAAAGGAAAAACAAAAAATTTTAATTAATAAAAGGTATAAACTATAAACCAGAATAGGTAATTTTTTTAATAATAAGTTAAAAAAGGTAAAAGGGACGATTAAAATGACAGAAGTACATGCCGGTGTAGAATATAAAATTAATATTGATGGGAATTCCTTTCTGCTCGATAAGAAAAAATTCGATCTATTGACTTTCATTAATGAAAGCGAATCCATTACAGAAGCTGCTAAATCTTGTAAAATTTCCTATAGAACTGCTCTAAACTATATTGATAAAATCGAATCCACATTAGACATAGCGATTGTAAACACCAAAAAAGGAGGAAGCGGCGGTGGAGGAAGCACCACCCTTACTGAAGAGGGTTTGCAAATCCTAAAGGAATGCAAGAAGATCAATGCAATTATGGAACTTCATAGGGAAACCAATGAACTCGAGGCAGAGATTCTTGAAATAGACAAATCAAAAGGAGTCATGAAAATTAAAATGAATGAATTGATCTTGACAATCCCTTTGAAAAAAGAATATGCTGTTGGTGATAAGATTCTTGCTTTGATAAGCTATGATAATATCTTTATAATGCTTGAGCCTCAAACATCCAGTATCAGAAATATCTTTAAGGGAAAGGTTACTGAAATGAAACTTCAGGATGAAATGGTTCGTGTCAGAATCGATGTAAATGGAGTGGACATTTTCTCAGACATTACCTTATCTGCTGGAAAGGACTTGGATTTAGGTTTAGGCAAAGATGTTTACATTGGCTTTAAAGCATTGTCAATAGCTACACTTAAATTATAGAATTATTTCTTTTAAAAAATAATAATATCATTTAATTTTAATAATCTATTTTTTTACACTATTTTATCAAATAGTTTTATATATTAAGAATAAAATAAGATTATTTAAGGTTATTTAAGATTATGCAAATCGTGTGAAAAAATAGGATATGATCTGCAAATCATAGAAGAAAATAAAAAAATAAAAAAATAATTTTATAAAATAAAATTTTACTAAATTAAAAAAAAAAAAATAATTTTATAAAATTAAATTTAACTAAATTAAAAAAAATAATTACAGATTTATTCAATAGGTGATATCATTTTAAAGATTATAGTTGACGAGGACAAATGTACTGCATGTGGAAATTGTAAGGAAATTTGTCCGAAAGGTGGATATATTTGGACTATCGATACCGTTGCACATGTATCAAACCTAGATTATTGTCATGTTTGTACTTTATGTGCTATGAAATGCGGTCCAGATGCAATTAAAATTATGAGAAATGCACCAGATGAATAAATAATTAATCGTTTCTTTAATTAAATTATGGTTAAAATTTTTTCCATAATTTGTTAACCAAATTATGCTTATTAATACTTAAATCAAGTGAGTGATTCGATGACTAGAATAGCTAAAGTTTCCAGAAAAACATCTGAAACAGATATTGAAATAGAATTAAATATTGATGGAACAGGAAAATATGAAATTGATACAGGAGTAAATTTCTTCAATCATATGTTAGAATCCTTTTCCAAACACAGTTTCATTGATTTGAAAATCAAGGCAACAGGCGATGTTGAAATAGATGATCACCATACTGTAGAAGATGTTGGAATATTGTTGGGAGAAGCTTTTGCAGAAGCTATAGGAGATAAGAAAGGAATAAGAAGAATGGGTCATGCAATTATCCCAATGGATGATTCAGTTGCAACTGTAGCTATAGACATCAGCGGCAGAAGCTACTGCAATATGAAGCTTGATTTTAAGAATGAGAAAATCGGTGACTTGACTTCTGATATTATTGTTCACTTCTTTGAATCATTTGCTTCCAGTGGAAAAATCAATATCTATGGAACATGCGAAGGTGCAAATGATCACCACAAAGCAGAAGCCATCTTTAAGGCATTTGCAAAATCAATGTATGATGCATGTAAAATAGAGCATGATGAAATATTAAGTACAAAAGGCGTTTTATAACCCAAACTTTTTCTCGCCTTTGGCTCGCAAAAGTTGACTAAAAATTATCATTGCTAAGGAAATATGCCTTAACAAAATCGAATACAAATTATCATTGGTTAGGAAATAAGCCTTAACCATTTTCTTTTTTTTATTAAGTTTTTTAAAAATAATCTAACTTTCCTATTTCTCATTTATTTTTATTATATTAAAAATAGCTAAATTATAATATCCCAATATATTGTTTGTATTTTAACGAAATAAAATTTGCATTATAGAATTAAAAGTGGAGTATAATAAAAAATAGAAAAAAAGTAAATTTTGTTTTGATTTGAGATTTGATTTATTTTTGATTTGATTTGATTTGTTTTAAAAAAGAAAAAAGAAAATAAGTAGCTAAAAAGCTACTTAAATCCAATACACTTATTCTGGTTTGCTGATTAAATCGAGTTTGCAACCAACGTTACCTTCTTTCATGTGAGGGTTTGCTGATTAAATCGAGTTTGCAACCAACGTTACCTTCTTTCATGTGAGGGGTTCTTAATACAGTGTCGTTGGATTTTTCAATTTCTCTTGCTTCAGCAGCTAATTTTGCAGCAGCAGCAGCAATTTCGTGAGCAGCAGCTACTAATGGGATGAAGTTTTCGTAACCTTTGGTCATGAAACATCCTTTCATGTCTAAACCTGCTACAGCGCCAGCCATTTCGTATGCAGCGATAGCTTTTGCTTTTGCGTATGGGTTTTGGAATTTAGCAGCTTCTACAGCTTTTTCAGCAGTAATAATGAGTTTAGGTAATTCGATTTCTTTTCCTTCGTCAACAGCTGCGATTACACCGTCAATGGTTTTTTGTACTAATCTTAAAGCACCAGTTTCTGCTAATACTTTTAAGATGTCAGCGTTAAAGATAGCCATTTCCGTTGGGTCTAACCATTCTCTTTTTGCACCGATCATTGGGTCGGACATTACAATAATGTAACCTAAACCTTGTTCATCCATTTCATCTTTTTTACCTTTACCAGGTGCGTCACCAATGATAATAGCAGGGAGATCTTTTTCAGATAATAATTCTCTTGCTCTAGCTGGACCAGGTGCTCCTGGGTTTGGGCTAATGAAAATACAGAAGTCTGGGTCGAATTGGTCGAGTTTAGGTACGACGTCTTCAACTTGTTCAGGGTTCATTTTTGCTCCAGATCCAAATACTCTTACATCGATGTTTGGTCTGTCTGCTCTTTCGTCTAATAATAAATCTAATACTGGTGAAGTACCAATATTACCACTTTTTACGATACCAATTTTAACTACCATAATATCACATGTATATTTATAGTTTTTACTTATTATAAAGTTAATTGTAAAAAATCAAATAAAAACATTTAAATAATAGAATAATTTTTTTGCAAAATTTTAAAAAATTATTGAATATAATAGGAAATAAATAAAGAACAAATAAAAAGTATTAGAAAAAAATAAGGAAAATTTATGAAAAACAAGAATTTTCATGTTTTATGAAAAATAAATTACTAAAAAAATTTAAGGTCCAGGAATGAATTTTTATGAATTATAAATACTCATCATACTTATATCCAAAAATCTAATCAACCAAATACCCATCAAATTTATACCCAAAAATCTAAACAGCCAAATACCCATCAAATTTATACCCAAAAATCTAATCAACCAAATATGCATCAATCTTATATCCGAATATCTTATTGTAGAATTGAATTATGAAACCGACTACAATAGCTGCAAAGATAGTTCCTTCACGAACACCTTCAAGGTGACCCAAAAACAACAATGCCAATACGACTCCTATGGATACAATGGTCAAATCAAAAAATGGCTTTACTTTACCGAAATCCTTATTCAAAACTTCTGCAATTGCCACCACAGCACCATCTCCTGGAAGCATGGCAATGTCTGACTTTACCTCAATAGTCAATCCGAAGGCAAGCACAAAACAGCTTATTATGCACAAGATCCATTGACTTATGTAATCAGTTGGATTTAAAAAATTAAGCAGATATAAATTGAAATCAGTCATATATCCAAATAAAATGCAGATTGCCATTTGTGCAATTTGAGATAAGGTGACCTTTCGAAGCAGAATCATTTGGAACAAAACAAGAAGAACATTGAAAAGGATTGTAAATTCACCTACAGTCCATGGAAAAGCAATGGATAAAACAGCTGGAACACATGAAATTGGAGAGGTTCCTAAAGTAGCTTTAATGGATAGGGAAATACCTAAAGACATTATAAATACACCAACAATAAGCATAAAATATCTAATAACTAATTTTTTATCCATTTAAAACATTCCTTCAATAATCCATATAAATATAAATAAATTTTAGTATTTAAAATTTTTTGATAATGGCATTAATTTTTTGAAGAGAATATTTTTGAAAAAAGGTTAAAATACTTTAATATGAATGAATAATAAAATATTAAGATAACAAATTTTCATATGGTGAAGAAATGAAAAAGGTAAAAATTACTGTTATGAGAAAAGTCAGACATGATGACCTTATTGAAAAGTATGAAAATCCATTAGAGCATGAATGTGATGTTGAATGTGGAGATGTCTTTATAGCAAACGGATGGGAAAAGCCTGAAAATTTCTGTGACAGCGCATGGGAAAGCTTGTCCCCATTTGTAATGGCTTTGGCAAATGGTGCAAGTGACTTCTATGATGGATGGATGAAAAACAAAAAATCTGCTATGATATCCTGCAATGATGGATTTCGTCCAGTAAGCTTTTTGCTTGAAACCATGGATGAAGATGCTGATTAAGTTCAATTATGATTCTATTCATTGCATGCTTCAAAAATCAAACCAAATAAACATTCTAGTATATAGTATAAAATAGTTTATTATTTATCTATTGACTTAATCCATTGATGCTAAATATTCAAAAATAGTTTATTATTTATCTATTGACTTAATCCATTGATGCTAAATATCCAATTAATCCATTTTATCATTAATCTATTTAATCAAACATACGGAAATTATCTAAATACCTTACGACTGTCCCAAATTTTTTTAGTGGATTTAAGACCGCTTTTATCAAGGTCCATATCATCAAATTCATTTATCAAATCCACTACCTTTTCTATTGCAATTTCACTGTTTTTTACAAGATCGGTACTCTTTTGCTCTTCAAGGTTTTCAAATGCCTTTGGAATCTCTTCTATTTTTACGATTGGAATGTTCAATGATTTTGCCAAATCGACACTGCCATGAGTCTTATGGAACCCTTCTATCTTTAGTGACGGAATATTAAACACTCCTGCTTCAATGGTCATTCCCATTCCTGCAGCATAAATCAAGTGAGATGCTGCATCCATAAAGCTGAGCAGATCAACATACTGTGGCAAAACCTTAATGTTTGGAGACAGCACCAAATCCTGAACAATATTTCTGTCAAACCTATAAGGAGCAATCAATGCCTTAAGATTAAGCTCTTCTACTGACCTTATCAATGGCTCAATGTCCTCATCCTTTAAGTCTCCTCCAAGAACAACCAGAACAAATTCCTTCATGCCATATTCGCCATAGATTTCATCCTTGTCTATTAAATTGCCTTCTTTGATATGGTTATCAACATATTTGGCCATAGGATATCCATTAATGTTAACTACATTCTGAAGACCATAATTCTTTTCAAGATATTCCTTATACTCCTCAGTTGGAACAGTTACCAGATTTGCTTGTGAAATGACTTCAATCGGATTATAAATGTCCTGTTCTATATGCAAGATAGGAATCCTTAAGACATTTGCTGCTACAATAGCTTTTCTAACATCTCCTGCATTACCTGCAGTGATCAATAGATCAATGCCCTTTCCCTTAAGTGCATTGAATGACTTTAGGATATCCTTTGAAATAAGGTATGCCAATTTTCCTTTGGAATTTTTTTTGCCTCTTCTGCCTTCTCCAATGGAATGGACTTCATCACAATAAGGTTTCAGGAAATCCTTTGAAGATTCCCCATGATAAAGGCCTATTATCTTATTGATTTTAAAGCTTAGCTTCTCTTCCTTTTCATATTCCCTCAGCTTTTGAATGATTGGGATGATGGTTTTTGATGGAGTGATTTCCCCTGCAATGGCAATGTTTTTAGATTCCATTCCCTTCACCTCTTAATGAATGTATCATGAGAATAATTGCAATCAGGTAAAACAGCCAAACCACAACATCAGTTGGACCTGTTTCAATCCATATAATGGTTTGTGCAAGCAATATGCCATAGAATGCTGCAAATATGCTTTTTTTGTGATTTTGCAATGTGTGTGAAGTCTTGAGTATAATTCCTATTAAAAACATTTGCACAATCATTCCGATAATTCCAAAGTCGAGCAATGCCGGACCGAATATGGTTGAAGTTATTGAATGGTTTCTGTTTATTGTTGCAACACCAACCAAAACCCTTGGATCTGTATGTGTGAAAAATCCTGTAAGTGTGGCATAAAACAGATTGCCCATAGTGGAAAACTGCTTTTCAATAGCTGCAGCCAGTATATTCAATGTAAATGCAGCCCTATAGGATACAAGTTCAATTGGGTTCAAATGCCAGTGCTGCCAGCTTATTACCTGAACAGCAATGAACCCTACAGCAAGAAGAACCAATCCAATAGCTAAAACAGCTAAAGCTATGTATTTCAAATCCACATCCCTTGTATAATATAAAGTTATCAATGCAGATAGCATGATTGCTATAGGTGTTGTTCTATAGCCGGTTAAGACAAATAAAGCCAAACCTGCCAATAGCAGGATATAATGAGACTTTCTATTGTATCTTGCAAGGAGCACATTTATGGAAGGCAGGAATATAATATAAGACAAAAGCCATATTTTGCTTGCTGCCTGAGCCTTTAAGGTAGCTGAAAAAAGAGGTATGCCACCTAATAATGCTATGTTTATTATTTGCAATACAATTCCAAGCAAAACAAGGGAGCCTATAATCAATTCATCTTTGGAATATGACTCAAACAAGGATAGCTTTTTAGTGTTTGAATAGAATCCATCGTTAGATAGGAACTTGTTTTTCAATAAATGATTGGCTATATAGATTCCACATATAAAAAATAAAAGACCTAATCCAATATAAAGGTATAAATCTAAATTAGGAGCTGGCAATTCGCCATAATAATACCACATAGGCATGGCAATAGCTAAAAATAGGATTACCATAACTACAATAATCAATGGATGGAATAGATCAAATTTTATATTTTTTAAGTTCATAAAATCACTGCCTTTATAGACTATCTTTATAATCATATAAAAGTTTGTTAAATCTAGTATAAAAACAATTAGAAAAAATAGTTAAATCCAATGTAAAAACAAACAGAAAAAAACAGTTTAACTCTTGTATGAAAAATATTAGAAAAAATAGTTTAAATCTAGTATGAAAAATATTAGAAAAAATAGTTAAATCCAGTATGAAAACAATTAGAAAAATAGTGAAGAAATATTAAAAAAATAGAGAAAATGTGAGAAAAAAAAGAAATAAAAATAAAATAATTTTAAAAATGAAAAAGAAAAAGAAGGAATTGATTAGAATTCAATTATTCTCTTTTTCTTCCAAAAGGAACTAATCCTAAAATTGCCAATACAACTAGTAAAGCGAATAATGGATTACCTGCTTTTATGTCAGATAAATCACTTGCGTTTACACCTTTGCCATTAGAACCATGGGATTCATCATATCCAAGATCAGACATGTCAGAACCATTATAATCTGGTTTTACAGGAGGAACAGGTTTCTTAATTACTTCAGTTGAGTTAACAGCTTCATCTGAACCTGTTTCATTTGATCCTGCTTCAACAGTGTTGGTAAAGTTGCCGACTTTATCAGTGTCAAATATTACTCTAAATTCAGCAGATTCACCAATGCCTAAGGTTCCTTTGTAGGTCCATTTATTTACGCCATCAAATGACCATTTACCATTAGCAATATAGCTTGCATATTTAAGACCTGGGAATGATTTTTCAATGACATAAACACCAGTAAGACCACAGTCTCCAGTATTGGTTACACGAATTATGAATTGTGTTTTTTGTCCGGAGTATACTGTTTTGTTTAAAGCGATCTTTTCTACTTTTAAGCTTGGGCTGTAAACATTAGTTGTATTATTGTAGGCAGTTTCGTTACCGGTTTCATCAGAACCAGCAACAACTACGTTGTCAATATTACAGGATTTGGTTGTATTGAAGAATATTTCAAATTCTGCATTTTCACCTGGAGCAAGGCTG
This sequence comes from uncultured Methanobrevibacter sp., assembly GCF_902769175.1. Taxonomy (GTDB): domain Archaea; phylum Methanobacteriota; class Methanobacteria; order Methanobacteriales; family Methanobacteriaceae; genus Methanobrevibacter. The sequence continues at coordinate 58,435 of NZ_CACXNW010000001.1, read as the reverse complement.
CCTACTAAAGTCCATTTGTTTTCACCATCAAATGACCATTCACCTGTTTTATTTGTGTATCTTAAGTAAATGGTTCCGTCAGGAATCTTTTCTTCTACAAATATTCCAGTAAGGTCACAGTCACCAGTGTTTGTTACACGGATAGTGTATGAGGTTACATTTCCAACATAGACAACATCTCCGCTTGCTACTTTGACAATTTCGAATTTAGGACTGTATACGTTTGTAGTGTTATTGTTAGCAGTTTCATTGCCAGTAATATCAGTACCTGCAACAACAATGTTATCAATGTTCATGGACTTGGTAGTGTTATAGATTACTACGAATGAACCAGATTCACCAGGAGCTAAAGTACCGACATAAGTCCATACATTACCTTCATTGTCCCAGCTGCCAATTCTGTCCACATAACCAACATATACAAGACCTTCAGGAGCTTGCTCTTCAACAAAGATTCCAGTAAGATCACAATCACCAGTGTTAGTTACCTCAATAGTGTAACTAGTAGTGTTACCAGCATAAACGATCTCATCGCTTGCCACTTTGACAATATCGAATTTAGGAGTGTATACATTAGTAGTGTTATTATTGGTTGTTTCATTACCAGTCTCATTAGAACCAGCAACAACAACGTTATCAATGTTCATGGATACGGTTGTGTTATAGATTACTTCAAATGCTACTGAATCACCAGCAGATAAAGTACCAACATAAGTCCATTTATCTCCTTCCTTATCCCAACTGCCAGTAGTGTTGACATAGCCTACGTAAATTAATCCTTCTGGAGCTTGCTCTTCAACAAAGATTCCAGTAAGATCACAATCACCAGTGTTAGTTACCTCAATAGTGTAACTTGTAGTATTACCAGCATAAACGATCTCATCACTAGCTACTTTAACAATATCAAACTTAGGAGTGTATACATTAGTAGTATTGTTATTAGCAGTTTCATTACCAGTAATATCAGTACCTGCAACAACAACGTTATCAATATTCATGGACTTGGTTGTGTTATAGATTACTTCAAATGCTACAGTTTCACCAGCAGATAAAGAACCGACATAAGTCCACTTATTGCCTTCTTTCTCCCAAGTACCAGTCTTGTTGACATAACCAACATATACTAATCCTTCAGGAGCTTGCTCTTCTACAAATACACCAGTAAGATCACAATCACCAGTATTAGTTACTTTAATAGTGTAACTGGTAGTGTTTCCAGCGTAAACGATCTCATCACTAGCTACTTTAACAACTTCGAAATCAGGACTGAATACATCAGTAGTATTATTATTGGTAGTTTCGTTACCAGTTTCATTAGAACCAGCAACAACAACGTTATCAATATTCATGGATTTGGTAGTATTATAAATCACAGTGAATGAAACAGTTTCTTCAGGAGCTAAAGTATCAACATAAGTCCATTTGTCCCCTTCCTTATTCCAACTGCCAGTAGTGTTGACATAGCCTACGTAAATTAATCCTTCAGGAGCTTGTTCCTCAACGAAGATTCCAGTAAGATCACAGTCACCAGTATTGGTTACCTCAATAGTGTAACTGGTAGTGTTACCAGCATAAACGACAATTTCATTTGCAATTTTGATAATCTCGAATTTAGGAGTGTATACATTAGTAGTGTTATTGTTAGTAGTTTCATTACCGGTTTCATTAGAACCAGCAACAACAACGTTATCAATGTTCATGGATTTAGTTGTGTTATAGATTACTTCAAATGCTACTGAATCACCAGGAGCTAAAGTATCAACATAAGTCCATACATTACCTTCCTTATCCCAACTGCCAGTAGTGTTAACATAGCCTACATATACTAATCCTTCAGGAGCTTGCTCTTCAACAAAGATTCCAGTAAGATCACAATCACCAGTGTTAGTTACTTCAATAGTGTGACTTGTAGTATTACCAGCATAAACAACTTCATCACTTGCTACTTTAACAATATCAAACTTAGGACTGTATACATCAGTAGTATTATTGTTAGTAGTTTCGTTACCGGTTTCATTAGTACCAGCAATAACCATATTGTCAATATTCATAGACTTGGTTGTATTATAAATCACAACAAATGAAACAGATTTGCCAGGAGCTAAAGTACCTCTATAAGTCCACTTATTGGCATGTTTATCCCATGCGCCAACTCTATCTACATAATCAATGTAAACTAATCCTTCAGGAGCTTGCTCTTCAACAAATACGTTTGTAAGATCACAATCACCAGTATTGGTTACCTCAATAGTGTAACTGGTAATGTTTCCAACGTAAACGACTTCATCATTAGCAATTTTAACAACTTCGAAATCAGGACTGAATACATCAGTAGTATTATTATGGTAGTTTCGTTACCAGTTTCATTAGAACCAGCAATAACCACATTGTCAATATTCATAGACTTGGTTGTATTATAGATTACTTCAAATGCTACTGAATCACCAGGAGCTAAAGTACCAACATAAGTCCATTTGTCTCCTTCCTTATCCCAGCTGCCAGTAGTGTTAACATAGCCTACATATACTAATCCTTCAGGAGCTTGCTCTTCAACAAAGATTCCAGTAAGGTCACAGTCACCAGTATTGGTTACTTCAATAGTGTAACTGGTAGAAAAGTGTATTCTTTCATACTATATCACCCCATAATATAATTGGTTACTTCAATAGTGTAACTGGTAGTGTTACCAGCATATACAACTTCATCGCTTGCCACTTTAACAATATCGAATTTAGGACTGTATACATTAGTAGTATTGTTATTGGTAGTTTCGTTACCGGTTTCATTAGAGCCAGCAATAACCACATTGTCAATGTTCATGGATTTGGTTGTGTTATAGATTACAACAAATGAAGCAGATTTGCCAGGAGCTAAAGCACCAACATAAGTCCATTTGTCTCCTTCCTTATCCCAAGTACCGGTTCTGTTTACATAATCAATATAGATTAATCCTTCAGGAGCTTGCTCTTCAACAAATACATTTGTAAGATCACAATCACCAGTATTAGTTACTTCAATAGTGTAACTTGTAATGTTACCTGCATAGACAACCTCATCATTAGCAACTTTAACAACTTCGAAATCAGGACTATATACATTAGTAGTATTGTTATTGGTAGTTTCATTACCAGTTTCATTAGAACCAGCAATAACCACATTATCAATATTCATAGACTTGGTAGTGTTATAAATCACAACAAATGCTACTGAATCACCAGGAGCTAAAGTACCTTCATAAGTCCACTTATTGCCCTGTTTATCCCAGCTGCCAACTATTTCTACATAATCAACATATACAAGACCTTCAGGAGCTTGCTCTTCAACAAATACTCTTGTAAGATCACAGTCACCAGTATTGGTTACCTCAATAGTGTAGCTGGTAATGTTTCCAACATAGACGACTTCATCATTAGCAATTTTAACAACTTCGAAATCAGGACTGAATACATCAGTAGTGTTATTGTTAGTAGTTTCGTTACCGGTTTCATTAGAGCCAGCAATAACCACATTGTCAATGTTCATAGACTTGGTAGTGTTATAAATCACAACAAATGAAGCAGATTTACCAGGAGCCAAAGCACCAACATAAGTCCACTTATTGCCATGTTTATCCCAAGTACCGGTTCTGTTTACATAATCAATGTAAACTAATCCTTCAGGAGCTTGTTCCTCAACAAATACATTTGTAAGGTCACAGTCACCAGTGTTAGTTACTTGAATTGTGTAGCTGGTAATGTTTCCAACGTAAACGACTTCATCATTTGCTATTTTTACAACTTCCATATCTGGAGTGAAAACAACAGACATGTTTCCACTTTCATTTGTGCTGTTTTCAGTTTGGTCTGAACCGTATGTAACTACATTGGTGTAGTTTCCAGATTTTGTAGTATTGAATATTACAACAAATTGGACTACTTCTCCAGGAACTAAAACGCCATTGTAAGTAAATACATGGGTCTCTTCATCATATGTCCACTTGTTGCTTTCATCAACAAAGTCAACATAGACCAATCCGTCAGGAGCTTGCTCTTCAACAAATACGCCTGTAAGGTCACATTCACCTGTATTGTTTACAACGATTGTGTATTCAGTAAGGTTACCTGCGTAAACTGTTCCATTGTTTGCATATTTGCTTACTGTTAAGTTTGGATTAGTTACTTCAGTAGTGTTGTTTGCAGTTTCGTTAGGAGTTTCATCAGATCCTGCAACAACTACATTGGTAAGGTTTCCAGCTTTTTCAGTATCAAAGATTATTGTGAGGTTAGATGATTCGCCAGCAGCTAAAGTTCCATCGTAAATCCACATATCTGCTCCATTAAAGAACCATTTGCCAGATTCGGATATGAAGCTAGAGTAAGCTAATCCATCTGGAATCTCTTCTTTCACGAATACGCCAGTTAAGTCCTCATCACCATTATTTGTAACTATGATGACAAACTCAACCTTTTCTCCTTTTTTGACAGTGACATTATTTGAAACCTTTACAACTGTCAAGCTTGGGTTGATTACTGTTGTAGTGTTGTTTGCAGTTTCGTTAGGAGTATCATCAGAACCTGCTACAACTATATTGGTTAGGTTTCCTACCTCAGTGGTATTGAAAATAATTACCAATTCAGCAGTTCCGCCATACTCTAAATTGCCTGCAAGAGTCCATTTATTTCCTTCCTTATCCCAAGAGCCAGTCTTGTTTACATAGTCAAGATAGACTAATCCTTCAGGAATTTGCTCTTCAACAAATACGCCAGTTAAATCTTGATCACCGATATTTGTTACTACAATAGTGAATCCAACAGTTTCTCCTACTTTAACAGTTTGATTTCCGATAATTAATTTTTCTACAGTTAAGCCAGGGTTTGAAATGACAGTAGTGTTGTTGTCTGCAGTTTGGTTTTCAGTTTGGTTGGAACCTGCAACGATAAGGTTAGTTAAGTTACCTGTTTTGGTAGCATTATAGATTACTGTAAATTCAGCAGTTCCGCCAAGCTCTAAATTACCTGCAAGAGTCCATATGCCACCATCCTTATTCCAATTGCCTGTCTTGTTCACATAGTCAAGATATACCAATCCTTCAGAAGGTCTTTCTTCAACAAATACATCTGTAAGATTGGTTTCACCAGTATTTCTAACTACAATTGTAAATTCAACTGTTTCACCATATTTGACTGTTTGGTTGTTGGTGATTTTTATTACTTCCATTCCAGGAGCAAGAACAGTTGTTGTATTGTTTGCAGTTTGATTTTTGGTTTCATTGGAGCCGACAACGATCACATTGGTCAAGTTACCTATTTTAGTAGCATTATAGATTACTATAAATTCTGCAGTTTCATTTGCATCTAAGCCACCTGCAAGAGTCCATTTGTCAATGCCATCATATGTCCAATTGCCTGTCTTGTTGGCATAATCTATATAGACTAAACCTTCAGAAGGTTTTTCTACAACAAATACATAATTCAATGTAGTGTTTCCGGAATTCATTACACGGATAGTGAACTCTACATTTTCACCAGGAGCCACAGTGACATTATTGGTAATCTTTTCAATGATTAATCCTTGTACAAGCACTGAAGCATTTGCAGTGGTATTGTTGGTATCACTGCTTCCACCTGTAGCAAAGTTAGTGAAGTTACCTACCTTGCTTGCATTACATACCACTAATATTTGAACATAATTTCCACTTAGCAAATCTCCATCTAAAGTCCATCTATGCCTTCCATCATCACTGACTGAATGAGACCAATTTCCTCTAAATGAAGTATAGCTGTCATATACTAAACCATCAGGAATTGTATCCTCTATAAATATTCCAGATATGTTTTTAGGATTTGGACCAATAGTTGCAGTAGAAACAACAATTCCAAAGATTACTTGATCCCCTACTGTTACAATGCTTGAACCATTGACAAACTTATAGGTATATGTTTGATAATCAGTCACATTTGTGAAATTGGTAGACTGATTGCTGCCTCCAGTATTTGAATGTACATAAGCAGTATTTAACATTACACCAACTTGTTTTGTCCTAAATGTCACCATAAATGATGCAGAGGATTGAGAAGCCAATGGACCATTTAGCTTCCATTGTGTGGAACCTGTTCTTGTCCAGGTACGATCTCCCATATTTTCCCAGCTTATGATTTCAAGATGATTGCTAGAGAAACTTTCTTCAATGTATACCGGATCTACAGAACTGTTTCCTGTGTTTGATGCAATAATGAGGAATCTAACAGTGTCGCCTAATTCAACTACTGGATCTAAACTGATTTTTTGAACTTGTAAAGACCAGCCTGAAATGTTGGTAAAGTTAGTTGAACTGTTTGAACCGCCGCCATTAGCATGGACATAAGCAGTGTTATATGCATTTATGTATGGACTAGTAGCATTAAATACTACAACAATACTTGCAGAAGCACCACCAGGCAATGGACCATTCAACTTCCATGTGCTGGAGCCTGTCTTGGTCCAATTATAATATCCAGAATTATACCAATTAAGATAGCTTAATGCACCGCCATTATAATTTCCATCTTCAATACAAACCGCATTACAACTACCGTTACCTGTATTTGTAACTGTAATGAGGAATTTTACTTCATCACCAACAGATACATTTGTATCTAAAGTAACTTTTTGAATTGTAAAGAATAACCTGAAATGTTGGTAAAGTTAGTTGAACTGTTGGAGCCTCCGTAATCAGAATGAACATAAGCAGTGTTAGATGCCATTGTGTATGGATTAGTAGCATTGAATACTAAAACAATACCCTCAGAAGCACCACCAGGCAATGGACCATTCAACTTCCATGTGCCGCTGCTTGTCTTGGTCCAATTATAATATCCTGCATTATACCAATTAAGGTAAGTTAATGCATAACTGTTATAGCCGCTATCTTCTATATAAACATTATTACATGGCCCTTCTCCTATTTTCTTCTGCGGAACGCATCTGTGACTGTTTGTCATATAAACATTATTACATGGACCTTCTCCCGTATTGGTTACAGTAATAAGGAATTTTACTTGATCGCCAACAGATACATTTGCATCCAATGTGTCTTTCTTGATTTGTAAAGACCAACCGGAAACATTGGTATAATTTGTGGACATATTGACAGGACCAACATCTGAATGGACAACTGCAGTATTGCTTATCATAGTACCAGCATTGGTAGCATTATAGACAAGAATAATACCTGCAGAAGCACCTCCTGCTAAAGGACCATCTAATTTCCAAGTGTAAGTGCTAGTTCTGGTCCAATTATAATTATCAACAGAATACCAATTAATTAATGGGAAATATCCGAAGGTATCATCTATGAAAACAGGGTCAACAGAGGAATTACCATAATTTGTTACGGTTAAAAGCCATTTCACTTCATCACCAATAGTTACATTGGTATCTAAAGTAATTTTCTTGATTCCTAAATTAAATGCATTGATAATAACATCAACTGAATCCAACTTATAAGGAACTTCATATGTAGTTACATTGATGGTATTTGTTTCAATGACATCTTCAGGAGAGTAAGGAGAGGCAATGCGGAAAATCACATTGAATGTAGCTGTTTCATTTGGCTTTAAAGGTCTGTCAAGGTACCAAACCAAACTATCATTGTCCTTTATCCAAGCCTCATCAGTTCCATTGAATTTGGAATTTGTCCAATTTACATATTTTATGTAGCCATGTTCAGGAATATCGTTAACAGTTACATTGTGTAGCCAAATAGGGCCAGTATTTGTTACTGTAATGGTATAGTTGATATAATCTCCGTCTTCTCCACGCGTGACGTTAGCTACCTTATGAGGTTCAAAGTCTGGAAGTGGGAAGTCTCCGCAACCATTGACCAATATGAGATTTTGTCTGGTTGTAGGATGGATGAATGTATAGAAAATACCACAATACCATGTACCGTTAATCCAATTGTCACCATCATTAAGAACAGTGGTTGGATCATTTACAACATCTATAATGTATTGGACATCTGGGTTTTCACTGTTTCTGTAATCCTTGTCAGTGAATTCAAATATTAATTCCTTGATGTTCCAGAAAGTAAGTTGCTCTTTTAAGAGTATGGCAACCTTAATGTAATCTCCAACATATGAGCCATCTAAGCTGTTTCTGACATATGTTAAATTATGGATTGCAATACCTGTAGTACCATTGATTTCCCAAGGCATTGAATTGTTCATTTCAATACAATATCCTTCACTGAAGAGGATTTCACCATTCAATGGAGATACAAAGTAATGTCCATTATAGTTTAGGGTTACATTAAGCTCATCGCCATTGTAAACATATACAGAACCTTCAGGTAATGTATTGTTTATCAATACAGTGTAATTTGTAGCAATCACATGATCTGTACAATTGCAGATTCCTGTAAAGTTCTCATCTTGACAGTGACAGTCTTCACCACAGCATTCATAGCCATCAAGACTACAGTTGCATGTATAGTTGGTTAGATTATAGTTGTCCAAGAATACAATAGATTTTCCCACTGTAGCATTGTTGCCAATGTATGTGTTGTTGATGATTGTATCGTTTACTGTTAAAATAGCTCTACCATGGTAAGCAGAGTTATTGATAAATCTGTTGTTTATGATTTGAGATCCGTTTGAACCTACTGCACCAGCATATATGTGAGCAGTGTTGTTTATGAAAGTGTTGTTTATAATAGTATTGTTTTGACCACCTGAACTTAATGCACCGTCACCATAGCGGGTAGCATTGTTTCCTATGAAAATGCTGTTGGAGACTGTGCTGTTAGAGGCATACAATACAACTGCACCACCAGCTTGAGCAGTGTTGTTTATGAAGCTGCTGTCTAAAATATTGAATTGGCTGTTGTTGTATAGGTTTTCAGCAAACACATTGTTATAGTCTACAAAGATTGCTCCACCTAATCTACCTGAGTTGTTGATAAATGTAGAATTAGCCATATCAACAGGTCCGGTCTTATTGGTAAATATTGCTCCCCCTTCATTTACTGCAGAGTTGTTGATGAATGTATTATTGGTGACATTGAGATTACCTACATAAGTCAATGCTCCACCTCTGTCTCCTGCAGTGTTGTTGATGAATGTAGAGTTTACTAAAGTACCGTTTTGGCCAGTCCAATATACAGCACCACCATTTACAGCTGCAGAGTTGTTTACAAATGTTGCATTTGTTAAACTACCGTTGGCTCCACTCCAGCTTACAGCAGCGCCGCTACCGACTTTATTTGCATTTGCAAATCCAATATTGGAAATGTTTACATCAGTTCCATTAACATCAAATATATATCCGGAATTGTTTGCATTTATTGTAACATCACCTAAACCTGTTATGTTCATTGGTTTTGTAATGTTCAAGTTGCTTTCATTGTAAACACCTTCATTGATGTATATTGCAGGAACAACATCATTTTGGGAAGCAGCCTTTATGGCTTGCTCAATAGTTGCAAATGGATGATTTTGGGAACCGTCATTATTGTCATCCCCATCCTCTGAAACATAATAAGGGCCATAGTAAGGTTCGCTCAAGAAAGTTAAAAGACCAGTTTGGACAGTGTAATTATTATAGTCATAATAGGTATAACGATCTGTTTTATAACTTCCGTTAACAAGGTATTCACCAATTCCTGGAGTAGTAACGCTTAAAACCAAATCATCTGTAAGGTTTACCATAGAAGCGACTTTAAGAGCATTCAAAGTAAGATTTACATACCCTCCTGCAATTGAGTTGCCGTTATCATCAACTAATTTTACGCTAACATCGACACTGGTTTGACCTTCTGGAACAACTACAGTTTGATTGTCCATTAATATTAAAGTTGTTCCATTGAGGGATCCCATATTGTAAATGCTTCTTCCCATGCTTGCGTCACAATCTTTAATGGTATTGTTGGATAAGGTTAAATTACGTCCGTTATTATAAATCGCTCCACCATAAATGGCAGCAGTATTGTTTATAAATGTAGAATTGCTTAATCGACCATTTTGACCATACCAAGAAATTGCACCACCATTAGAAGAACTGTTACCATTTACAAAATTAATATTGGAAATGTTTACATTAGTTCCGGAAATGTTTAATATGTCATTTTTATTTTCACCATCAATAGTAACATTACCCAATCCTGTAATGTTCATTGGCTTGGTGATGTTTAAATAATTTTCCTTGTAGGTTCCTTCCTTGATGTAAATTACAGGAACTACATTGGTTTGGTTAGCTGCTATAATAGCTGCTGCGATGCTTGCAAATGGATGCTCCTCATCACCGCTATTGCTGTCATCCCCATCTTCAGCTACATAAAATGGACCATTATAAACTTATCCCCAATTGATTACACCTGTTTTTGAAGTGTAATTATCATTATAAGCCCCTGCAGAATAATGATAATAATGAGGAACGACCAAGTATTGTCCTTCACCAGAATTATTAATGGTTACAGAAACAATATCATAGTTAGATTGACCACTGCCCACTTTGGTACTGTTTAAGGTAACATTAATATATCCACCATATATAGGGTTGCCCATATCATCAGTTACATTTACTGTACATTTAATGCTAGGAAGAGATGAGCTGACAGTTGTATTGTTTAAGATAGTAACTACAGCACCATTGATAGAACCATAAGAAAAGTCGGTGGCAATATATCTTCCATAGGTACCGTTTGTATTATTGATTTCATTGCCGGATAATGTAAGATTATAACCATAATTATAGATAGTTCCACCATAATAACCATTTGAATTGTCAAATGAATTGTCTAATAAACGACCATGGTAACCTTTCCAATAAACAGCACCACCATAAGTACGAGAGGAATAAATTGAGGTTACAGTACTATTGTCAAATGTGGAGTTGGCAAGGGTACCCTTATCACCAGCCCAATAAACAGCACCACCATAAGCATAATATGAAGAACTGGTAGTGTTTGCCATACTGTTTTCAAATTTAGTATTGTTTATAAGACCATTTGCTCCAGTCCAATAAACAGCACCACCAGAAGCAGTTGAATAATTTCCAACTACATTATTATTCAAGAAGCGGGCATTGTTTAAGGTACCGTTTATTCCAGTCCAATAAAGGGCACCGGCAAAAGATGTTGATGATGAAACAAAATTTCCATTGGAAAATTTGATATTGGAAATGTTTACATTAGAACCGGAAACATTCATGATTCTTCCCTTATTGTCGGCGTCTATGGTTACGTCACCTATACCAGTAATATTCATTCCGGCAGGTACACTTAAATCATATTCATGGTAGGTGCCTTCGTTAATGAATATTGCATGAGTGTTATTGGAAACCGCTGCAGCTTTGATGGCTTGTTCAATTGTTGCAAATGGATGATCAACATCCCCATTGTTGCTATCGCTACCATTGGTAGCTACATAGAATGGACCAGTATATGGTTCAAGGAAAGTAATGACTCCAGTTTTGACAATTGTATTCAATGCACCAGTATAATTACCATTTACAAGATAAGTGCCTTCACCTGGATTTGAAACAGCAATGCTTACATCACCATCAGTAATGCTGACATTTCCAACTCTGGTATCATTCAAATCTACAGGTACAATTTTACCGAAAATTTCATTTCTCATATCATCGGTAACCAAAACATCAACATCTACAATAGATGAACTTGAGTTGATAGTTTCATTATTCAATAATGTTAAATATACTGTATTAATATTTGCACTATTAGAACCATAGTTATTGAATATTTTTTTTACCATATGTAGCATTGGAATCTGTAATGGTATTGCCAGACAATGTTAAATTATAACCCATATTATAGATAGCTCCACCATAAACTGCACTGGTGTTAACAAATCTATTGTTTTCTATAACGTTACTAGGTCCGCTTATATAGATAGCTCCACCATAATATGAATAGGTATCAATAAAGTCATTGTCGCTTATATTGGCATAACCGTTTATTGAAGCAATAGGACTGTATGTTGCACCAGTATAGCTAGAGCTAAGGTTACGGAAAGTGTTTCCGCTAAGGGTAGAATTGCTTCTCTGTAAATTGATTGTAGGGGCATAAGCAACTCTATTATAAAATAGATTATCACATATTGTAGAATTACTGTTATCAGAATTTATTCCATAATTAGAATTGAAATCATGGAATTCATTGCCAGATATATTTGCATTAGAGTAATTTAATAGGATTGGATAATTAGAACTTTTTGCAAATTCGCTGTTACTGATAGTAATATTACTACGGGTAGCGTTAATGATAGGGTAATAAGTAGAATAAGATATATTAATAAACTTACTCTTATCAATTTTAACATTAGAACCAGTGATATTGATTAAGCGATATCCATAACTTGTATTGGTAAAAGTACATTCTGTAACGTTAACATCTGAATTTGTAATTCTCAAGAATACAGCATTATAGCTATAGGTAGAGTTGAATATTAATCCTTGGATTTCTATATTGGAACCTGTGATATTCCAACCTGCATAATTATTATAAGAATTATTATAGAAATTTATTAAAGGTTTTGCTCCATCATATGCTTTAATGGTAATGTTCTTGTTTACAAATGCAAGATTGTTATTTGCAGGTCCTGTATAATTGCCATTTCTTATAATTATAGTATAATGCTCATCTCCGGTAATGCTATCTAAAGCTTTCTTGATTGTATTGAAGACCTTAATAGAGATCCATCACCATCATCAGGACCATATGGACTTACATATATTACATGATCATCTTCCCCTAATTTATTAGAAGATAGAAGATTTTTAGAATCGACAGTCTTAGATGATGAATCCATTACATCATCATTTTCTATTATATTCTCATTGGATTCAGTTGCAGGAACCGTTTCCGTGATGCTAGCATCATCAATAGAAACTTCCTCTGGGATATCATCCACATGAGAATCTACTGTAGATATATCTGCTACAGTTTCTGTAACAGCATTATTGCTTTGTGCAGTATCATTTGAAACAGAATCATCTGCACTTACGGCAGATAATGATACTATTAAAAACAATAGCAAAGCAATAATAAATATCTTTTTTCTATATTCTTTTAACATATTTTCAAGTCTCCTCCTAAGAGAAAAGATCAACACAATCATGCTGATCGAAAGTTTTCATAAATAATCATAATTGATTGAACAATTTTCAATAAAATGTTATAATTACATTAGCGCAAACCATTGTTTTTCATGTTTTTTAAAAAAATTTACAATATACTAAAAAAATCATATACAATAGATATTTTTTTAGATTTATATAAACCTTATATTTGCAACCCAATTATCCAATTGAGAAATTTTAAAACTATTTTTTTGAAAAAAATTTCTAGACCAAAAAAACATGCAATAAAAAAATAAAATGGATATGCGAATGTAAATATATTATTTAATTTAATTAAGCCCATATATAAATCTTTGTAAAAATGCCTAATTTTCCCAAATAAAAACAAAAATTGACACAATAAAAAAAAATACAAGCAGACAATCCATTAAATACAATATACAGAAAAAATTATCGAATAAGTAATAAAAATTTCAAAAATTATACAGGAGAAAAAAATATCATTTTGTTTGAATGCCATAGAACAAAAAATAATTTTTTAATCTGCAGAGCTAAAAAAATTTAAAAAAAATTAGAAAAAAATTTGAATCGAAAAATGGAAAAATGAGAAAATTTTTTCTAAGATCATGAAAAATTGATGATAATATCATTTTTTTAATAAAAAAATTTGAAAAAAGCATCATTTTACCCTTGAGTTGTAAAAGTTAGAAAATGATATTGAAATGAAATTAACTTAATTGAACATTGATATTATCATTCAATTTCATTTTTTTAAAAATTTCAAAATTTTACACTTGAAATACATGTCATAAAAATAAAATGAGTTATCAGAAAATTATTTGATATTATCATGTAAACACAATTTACAGTTGAAATAGACGTCTAAGAGTTACAAAATGGCATTTGAAACTATAAAAATTTGAATGAATATGAAAAGAATATAAAATGATTATAAAATGAGTTATCAGAAAATATTTTGATATTAACATTAAATTTTTTTTAACAGATTGAATAGCTGAAAAAGTAGACTTGATTCTTAATATTGAATAAGAAAAAATTTATAAAAATTATGTTAATGCAAACAAGATAAGAAATGAAATATGAGAAAAAATTAAAAAAAAATTATGTTAATGCAAATAAGAAAAGGAATAAAATATGAGAAAAAATTAAAAAAAAATTATGTTAATGCAAATAAGATAAGAAATAAAATATGAGAAAAAATTAAAAAATATAGACCTATCCTAAAAGCAGCATTAGGAAAAAAGAAGATTAGATATGAAATAAAGAGGTAGACTGTTAAAAATTAAAAAAAAAATAAAGAGAAAATAAGAAAAATTAACCTTTATTTTCTGCATCAAGAACATAAGTTTCCTTAGGTTCATCTATTTTTAAATCGCTGCCATCAGGGATTCTGTTTAACAAACGATCCAAGAAACTTCTGTTTTTATATCTATCAATAAGAAGCCTATCAACTGTAATGACTTTATCTTTATATGCAATTTCCTTAAGGCTATCCTGAAGCTGTTGATTGACTACATTCAATTGACGATCCTTTTCCAGAACAAGTTCATCATGTCTTGCCCTTTCCTTTAGAATATCTTCTTGGGCTTTAGCTCTGGCACTATCTGTCTTTTCCCTTTCCACTCTGATTTCCTCATTGGCCTGTGAAAGCTGCTTGTCCTTTTCATCGATAATATCATAACATTTTTGAATGGATTTTTTATTTTCTTCAATCAAATCCTTGATTTCCTGATTTTTCTGGGCTATTTCCTTATTATGCTCTTCGATTACATTATTGACATTGGAATTTGCTTCACTGCGGCTTTCCTTTAAATCAGAAATGGTCCTATTGTGGTCCTCAATTTGATTTTTTAAATCGTCTATCTCATCGAGGTAAGATTCATATTCACTTAACCTAAGGATCATTACCTTTTCTCCACCTTCAAAATTATCCTTTTTTGAAAGGTCAATACGGTAAGTGAAACTGTTACCTCTTTTATACTGTTTTACTTCTTTTTCTAACATAATTATTCCTCAAAGAAGATTAAATACAAATCATAAAGCATTACAAAAAAATTATAATATTAAAATTATAATATTATATATGAAAATCATTGCATATAAACTTGCCTTTAAAAATAGGATATGATAACTCAATGTATATGATATGATAATGAAAATTATCAATTTGAGTTACAAAATTTTTCAAGTGGAAATCTTTAAAAAAAATAGGAGTATTGGAAGAGATAAAATTCAAAGAAATAAAAATTGATGTAATGTTTTGATAATAACATGAGTGTTTTTGATAAAAAAATTGAGTTAGCAAAAGATGGTTTTGACTAATAAAAACAAAAATTTTTGAAAAGTACCATTTCAAGTGTAAAATTTGATGATGAAAATCATTAAAAAATTAACTCATTGAAAAATATTTATCCCAGATGATAATATCATTGATGAAAAAATGAAAAATAAGCTCAATTGGACTAGATCAAGAAGGTGAAATAAGTGAAAAAAATGAAGAAAAAAATAAGAAATTATTGTACATCAATGTATAAAAATATAGCATGTAATATCATTGAGTTAAAATGTAATGTAAAATATATGAAAAATAACATCATTGAGTCATCATGGAATAAGAAAACATAATATTTTAAATATAAAAATAAGATTAAATTAATTTATATTAAGAAAAATAATAAAAAAACTCACGTTTAAGATAAAATAAAAAAATTTAAACCATTTTAAAAAAATGAAATTTTTCTCCCAAAATCAGGACAAGATCCAAATTTTTCAAAAAAAAAAGTATTCCTGAATCTGGAAAAATTTCTAAAAAAAATCAAAAATTTTAAAATTTTTAGAGGAAAAAATGCTAAAAAAATATACTGTAGAAAATAATGAGTAATAATTTTCTATAAAAGATATATGAAAAAATATACAATAAATTTTAAGAAAATATGAAATTTGAAAACAATATAATTTGTTGAATGTGAAACGAAAAATTAATAAAGTTAGAAAAGTGTTGAAGAAAAAATGAATTTTTTTAGAAAATAAAAAAAAATTTTTAAGATCTTAAAAAATATAATGAAAAATATGTAGGAGAAAATTCCAAGAAAAAATAAAAAAATGTATAAAAATTATTTGAGAAAATAATAAAAAATAATAAAAACGATTTATAAAATTTTAAAAAATATTGAGATAAAATTTAAAAAAAAGATTTAATATAATAGAAAATATTTTAGAAAAAATATTAAAATAGATTTTAAAAAAATATTAAAAAATGGTATAAAAAATATATTGAAAAAAGATTTCAAATATAAAAAAATAGTATAAAAAATATATTGAAAAGAGATTTGAAAAAATAAAAAAAATATAAGAGAGATATGGAATATATTTCAAAAAACAAAAAAATAGTATAAAAATATATTGAAAAAAAGATTTAGAAAACTAAAAAAAATAGTATAAAAAACATATTGAAAAAAGATTTAGAAAAATAAAAAAAGAATCATATATCTAATTCATCTATGTTTCTTGTAAAGTTATAAGCAAAGTTAGGACAAGAACATGCATGAATGTGAATATAGTTAGCTAAAGTATTTCTCACACTAACTCCATCCATTTTATCAAATACACCTCTTCCCCTCAAAACATCAAATACAAGATCTTTTGTGCTGTCAATATTTAGTTTGGTGTAGTGGAACTCATGTGCTCTGAAAATGTCTCCCTTATCTGAAATAAGGTTGTCCCTATTGGATCTCGCTACAACATAATTCAGCCCTTGAACTCTTGGAGTCATTTCTGAACTGTATGGAATTGCATTAACCATACCTAAACCATCGATAGATTGGGATAAATAGATCAATCCGCCACATTCACCATAGATTGGCCTGTCTTCATTATGGAATTTATTGATTGATTTTAACATTGTTTCATTTTCAGACAAATCCTTTTTGAATACTTCAGGATATCCTCCACCAATATAAAGAGCATCCACATCTGGAATTTCCTCATCCTTATATGGGCTGAATGGAACAATCTTTGCACCATTATCCTCAAGGGATTCCAATGTTTCCTTATAATAGAAAGTGAAAATCTCATCTAAAGCCACACCTATCTTAAGTGGAGTCTTGTTACCTGTTTTCCATAGCTCGCCAGGATTGGAACCATTAGTTACCTCAAGATTGATTGCCTCATTATGTTCCTTATTGAATTCATCCTCATGAATGGATAAATCAAGGTGAGGATGATAAGCATCCCCGTTATTAGAATCATCTTCAAGTGATTCCATAGCTTTATTTTGATTGTCTTTTACAGCAGATTTGCTTGATGTTTTCATTATATCCTTTAAGGCATCAAGGTCTATATATTCCTCAGCTATTTTTCCCCAAAGCTCAATATTCCTATTGATCTTTTCCTTCTCAAGAGCAGGTACCAAACCAAGGTGTCTTTCCTCTACTGCAATCTCTTCATTACGTGGAATGCCACCAATTACTGGAACATTAGCTAATTTTTCAACAGACTCTTTAGCCTTTAAATAGTGTCTCTGACCCTTAACTTTATTTAAAATAACACCTTCAATACGAATTTCAGGGTCAAGGGCTTTAAAGCCCAAAACAACCGCAGCAGCACTTTTAACTAAACTGCGAGAATCCATAAGCAATACAACTGGTGCATCTAAGGCTTTTGCGATAGAAGCTGTATTTCCTATGTCGCTTATAGGACTGATTCCTTCATATAAACCTCTTACTCCTTCAATGATCCCCATCTTGGAATTGGATATTTTCATTGCTCTTTCAAAAGATTTGACAATCTGAAATTCATTCATGAAAAAGGAATCCAAATTACGGGATACGTTGCCTGTAGCAATGGTATGGTAAGATGGATCAATAAAATCAGGGCCAACTTTAAAGGGTTGAACATTTTCATCTTGAAGCGCTTTCATAATTCCAGTTGAAATGGTTGTTTTTCCTACAACACTTCCAGTTCCAGCTAGTACGACTTTCATAATATTAGATTATCAGATATTTTATATAAAATTTTCTTATTTAGAATTTGATTTGCTTTAATTTTAAAGGGATAATGAATAAAAGTATTAACAATAAGGGATTTTAATTAAAAAAAGTAATATTAAAAAGGAAAAGATAAAAAGATAATGAATATGAAAAATGAAAGAATAGAAATTAGAAAAAATAAAGATACTATTCAACATTTTGTTTAATAATAAAACATATTTATTTAACTGATTAATTAAAAAATATTAAGTAAAAATATGAGTTAAATATTAATTAAAAAATCACAGTTAAAAAAATATTAGTTAAAATATTATCTAAAAATATTAGTTAATATTATTAAATTTAGTTAAAAATATTATCTAAAAATATTAGTTAATGTAAGTTAAATATTAGTTAAAAATATTATTGGCAATATTAGTTAAAAAAGACGCATATTTTAAAAAGTTTTATAAAAAACCAAATATTATAATAATATAATTAATAAAAAATTTTTAATTAATAAAATATTAAATCATTAAAAAAAACGAGATTAGTATGTCTACATTAGAAAAAATGCAAGTATTGGCAGATAGTGCACAATATGATTTATGCGATTATGTTAGCCATAGCAAGAGCTCTCAAATAAATCTTCCAGGAATATACAATGCAACTGGAAAAAATGGATGCAAAATCCCTCTTTTTAAAACTTTGATGACAAACAAGTGTAAAAACGATTGCAAATACTGCATCAACCAAAGCAAACGTAACTTTACAAGGCTTGAATTAAGTCCTGAGGAACTGTCAAGAGCATTCCTCCACTATTATAACAATGGATATGTAAACGGACTTTTCCTAAGTTCAGGGATATCTAACAATGTAGATGAAACAATGGAAAAGACCATTGAAACTGCAAGAATCCTAAGAAAGGACTATGGATATGATGATTATATACACTTAAAGATCATTCCAGGAGCATCAAAAGACTCTATAAAAAGAGCAATGAGCTTGGCAAATAGGGTAAGCCTAAACATTGAGGCAGCTACAAAAGACGGCCTTAATGAAATCACAACAACAAAGGATTACAACAAGGATATCCTTAAAAGGTTGGATTGGATGAATCAGATAGGCAGAAGGAATCCAAGCTTTGCAAAGTCTGGACATACAACACAGCTGATTGTTGGAGCCAATGATGAGACAGACCTTGAAATACTGAAAAGGATGGAAAGCCTTTATAAAAAAGTAGACTTGAAAAGAAGTTACTTCAGTGCATTTTCACCAGTTGAAGGAACAGAATTTGAAAAGAAAGAGAGCTGCAACACTGATAGAACCGCCAAGCTTTACCATGCAGATGCATTATTGAACCTTTATAAGTTTGATGTGAAGGAACTTGTTTTTGACGATAACGACAAGCTATATCTGAACGAGGATCCTAAAATCCTTGCTGCAAGGGAAATGGATATCTTCCCTGTAGAAATTAATCATGCCCCTTACAATCACTTGATACGTGTACCTGGAATAGGAACAAAATCTGCAAGGACAATTATGACAGTGCGTAAAAACAAGCCATTTAAAAAAATGGAAGAACTACAAAGGATAGGAGTTGTCATCAAAAGGGCAGAGCCATACATTAAATTGGATGGAAACTATCAGACAGCTTTAGATAATTATTAATTAAGTCAAATAAATGGAAATGAAAAACAAAAAAATTTTTAATATGGGTGTTAAGATATAATAAACTAATAAAAGTAATAATTAATTTTAAAATCACTTATATAGAAGTCAATATTGAATCTATAGAGGTAGGCATATGTTTGCAATAAATATGGAAGATGCAAAAAAGGAATTGAAAATACCAGATAAGATACTTATATTTGATACAACATTAAGAGATGGTGAACAATCTCCAGGGATAGCGTTAACAGTAGATGAGAAAATCAGAATAGCCCAAGCATTAGATGACATAGGGGTGAATAAAATAGAAGTAGGTTTCCCTGCTGTATCTGAAGGGGAAATGGAATCTGCAAAAAGCATAGGGGATTTAGGTTTAAATGCAAATGTAAGTGGTCTTGCAAGAGTTGTAGAAAGTGATATTGATGCTGTTATTGATAGTGGTTTAGATTATGTTCACTTATTCATAGGAACTTCCCCTCTCCACAGAGATTATAAGCTAAAGAAATCTAAGGAAGAGATTATATCACAAGCCATAAGAGCAGTTGAATATGCTAAAGACCATGGCCTTACTGTGGAATTTTCTGCTGAAGATTCTACAAGAACAGAATTAAATTACCTAATAGAATTTTATAAGGCAGTGGAAAATGCAGGTACAGACATCATAAATGTGCCGGATACTGTTGGCATACTAACACCTGCCACAACAAGAAAATTGATTAGAACACTTAGAAAGAAAATAAACATTCCTATAAGCCTTCATTTCCATAATGACTTTGGGCTTGCTGTAGGCAATTCAATTATCGGAGTGGAAGAGGGAGCAAATCAGGTCCACTGTACTATAAATGGTATTGGCGAAAGAGCAGGAAACACATGTCTTGAAGAACTTGTAGTTAGCTTAAAAATAGCATATGGTGCAAATATCGATGTGGATACTACAAAATTATTCAACACTTCAAATTTCATAGGATCCATAACTAACATAAAATTGCCTCCAAACAAACCTATTGTAGGAGAAAATGTCTTTACTCATGAATCTGGAATACATGTTGATGGAATATTGAAAAATGTAGCAACCTATGAACCTATTCCTCCTGAAATAGTAGGGCACCAAAGAAGAATAACCCTTGGTAAGCACACAGGTCGTGCAAGCATCAAATCCAAGTTGGATGCACTTCATTTAGATGTCACATCAAAGCAATTTGAAAATATTTTCAAACAAGTCAAAACTCTTGGAGATAAGGGAATATGTGTTTCAGATGAAGATTTGAAATCAATCGTTATTACAGAACTCGCTACAACAGGCAAAGAATACATCAAATTGCTTGGACTTAATGTGATGACCGGAGAATCTGTATCTGCAACTGCAACCGTCAGACTTTCCATTGAGGTGATATTTTAGAAACCTCTCAAATAGGAGTTGGTCCTGTAGACGCATCCATTGGAGCGATAAAAACACTTGTAAAGGAAACTGTTGAAATAAACCTTGATGAATATAGGCTTGAGGCAATCACTGGCGGTACCGATGCAATGGCAGAAACTTTCGTAGTGGTTTCAGATAATGAAGGACACAAAGCTACAGGAAGAGCTACCCAAGAAGATGTAATCATGTCAAGTGTGATTGCGATTATCAATGCTACAAATAAGCTATTGAATGTCATTGATGAAAATAAAAATTAAAAACTCTTATCATTAATAAAAACAAGCTTAAAAATTATTGATGAAAATAAAAATAAAAAAATATAAAAAATATTTAAAGGACAAATTAACCTTTAAATAATTGAATAAATAAAGTGATAAAATGGCAACTATAGATAGTTTTCTTCCTGATTTCATACAATCATACTTCTTTTCAGGATATACTGTATTAAATACAGTTATCTATACACTTATTCTAGTCATTTTCATACTTGCAATAATAAAGCTCTTTAGAAAAATAAAAATAGATCCATTATCAATTCTTTATTCAATAATACCATTTATTGCTCTTGGATGTTTAACCAGAGCATTAGTGGATAATGGGATATTTCCAAAAACCGTTTTTTTAATTACCCCTGAAATTTATATTTTAGTTGGAATGATAAGCATCATATCATTTATGTTTAGCTTGGAGTTATATAAAAGGAAAAATATTGATTACAGATACACATTATTTGCAATTGGATTGATATTGATCCTGCCTATCCTATATTTTATACCTCAATTAAATGTCAAGCCTATAATTTATATTTTTGCAACTTTCATTGCTGCAAGCCTGATTGTTCATGTTCTATTGATTATTGGAGAAAAAATATTCAAAAATTATTCGTCAATAGTAGAATTAGTTTCTAACAAAACAAACAGGATTATACTTATGACTCAATTGTTTGATGCATCCACAACTATTGTTGCAGTAGAACATTTCAACTACTATGAACAGCACGTTTTGCCAAATGTTCTAAATCAACTGTTTGATACATATTTCACAGTGTTCCCTATGAAGATTATAGTTATACTTTCAGTATTATACATAATCAACCAATATTTTGATGACTTGACTATAAAAAATCTATTAAAATTAACAGTATTTGTATTAGGATTAGCACCTGGATTGAGGAACATTTTGACTTTAGTTATAGGTGTTAGTTAATCAAAAATTTTTGATCTTGAAACTAATTTTATATTATTCGATAATAAAAAAATTATATTTTTAAATTTATGAATTATGAAATTTGACTTCAAAATTTTATATCGAAAAAAATTAAAAATTTAGAATATAGAAAATTATTTCAACATTTTAATATCGAAAAAATTATAAATATTTTCAAATTCATGAATAAAAAATTTCAACATCCAAATTTTTACCAGCGAAAAAATTATAATATTTTCAAATTCATGAATAATATATTCTAACTACAAAATTTTTACCAGTGAAAAAATTAATCCAATTATGAATAATGAAATTTTATTTCAGAATTTAGAAAAATGAAAGATCAAATTTCAAAATTTCTCGAAAAAAAATAGACTAAAAATATATTAAAAATATATTAAAAAAAATAATGAATTAATTCCTAAATAGAATATTTTGTAAAAATAGAATTTTTTTATAAAAAAGACAAAATACAAAAATAAATTTATTCATCTCTTTTTGGATATCTTTTTAGGACTTTTTTTACAAAGACTTCTTTGCCTATTAGGAAATTGCTTGTTCTATGACCCATTGCCTTGCAGCGTCTATGTTTAATTGCCTTTAAGATTCCATCTACAGAATCATCACCTTTGGTATTCACATCTGTATAAGCATCTCCAATAGATTTGAGGAAATGGGAATCGCTTGCACCTAATGTAGCAAGTCTTTTGTTATAGGCTAAAGTTTCAGCTTGCTTATTGGAGTATCCAAAAATATATCTTGCATTTTTTGTTTCCACTCCATCTACAACAAGATTCTTGTCAACATTGCAGAAAAGTCCATGTCTATAATATGAAAATGGATGTGGGACAATAGCTAGTCCTCCAGCATCATGGATTCTATCTACAGTTTCTAATGCAGAGAATCCTTTAGGAATTATTTCATCTACACCTAATCCTAAAATATGGCCTTTGTCTGAAGAGACTTCTATTGAAGGCACTACAATAATGTCTTCAGCATGTTCTCTTGCAATTCGAGACCCCTTTATTTCATTATGATCACTGATTGCAATAGCATCCAAGCCTATTTTTTTTGCTCGTGCCAAAATGTCAATAGGTTCTGAACGAGCATCTCCTGAATAAACACTATGAATATGTGGATCAAATTTCATATTATTCCTCGTTATTGTATACTAAAAATTAAATTAAAATTTACTTGTCTTCAATCTTATATTAGTATTAATAATATAAAAGTTTTTAATAAAATTATTAAAAAATATTGGAAAAATATTAAAAAATCATCAAAAAAATTTATTGTATATCGATAAAAAGTTGCAGGGAAATGATAAAAAAACATAAAAAAGTAAATGAAAATGAGGTTAAAGTAACAAGAAAAAGGATAAAAATCATCAAAATTTTTAAGAGAAGGATAAAAAAGTAACAGAAATAGGGGAAAAACAATAAAAATATATTTAAAATCAGAAATATTAGACAGAAATAATAAAAAATGACCAGATTTTTTTAATGAAAGCAATTTTTTAACTATGAGGTAATAGATTTATAATAAACCTATAAAAAAAATGTTAGAAATATGTTAAAATCAAATATGAAATATAGATGAAACAACTAAAAAATAACAAAAAAATCAAAAATTCTCAAATAATAAAAAAATTAAGAAAAATTAAGAAAAATAATATATTTGATATATGGGGAAAACATTATTTTCTTAAAAATTCCATTGATTTTACAAGACCAACAGTTCCAGTCATCATAACATCTCCTCCAGGAGCTGCATGATAATAGTCAAGATTAGTTCCTTCAATCAATGCTCTCTTAGGACCTGCAACAATTACTTTTTCTAAGTTTGAAATAGGATTCAATGCAAATGCGCCATGTCCTCCTTCATCGTGAACATCTTCATGCTTGATTGTTCCATCTGCTAAGGCCAAAACAAGCTCTTCAAGTCTTTCAGATGAAAGGTCTCTTGTGTGGTGTTCAAATACACCTTGGATTTTACCGTCTTCAATGGATGCTGCAGTAGTATGCCCATTTCCTATATCCATTACTACATAGCTGTTGAGCTTTGAAACTTCCTTATCGTAACAGACACCAGCAAGTGAAGCAAACTTAGTATCCATAAGAACAGGCTTAAATTCCGGATTGTCTTTAGCCAATGATTTGATTACAGATTGCATTCTTGTAAAGTATTCAGGAACCTCTTCCATTTCCATAGCAAATGATTCAGGAGGAAGTGGCTCAGGCAATTTTTCCTTGATCTTTTCAAATCTAAAGTCTCTGTCTCCCATATCTTCACTGTATCCATGGTCTTGTACAGCTACAATAAGCTCATCCACTTCAAGGTCCAAATCAAATGAGCGGAATATGTCAATCAAATGATTTACATCTACATCCTTTAAAGATATTTTAGTGAAATCAGCATATTTTGGATCTGTTTCAAATGCATTTTCATCTGCTACTTCAAATCCATAGGATTTTACTTGATCTATATTGTCACGTATTGTTCTTGCTGCCAAGTCTTCAAAAACAACTTTATATCCTTTTTCCATATGCTCAATACATCTATCCTTGATCTTTCCCCCACCCATAATGACTCCGTCAAAGTAAATGTCATTTTGACATTGGGAAATCAATTGTCCAACAGTCAAATGGGGAGATGGAATGACCAATTTCATAGAATTTTCAATCTCTTTTTCTGTATCATACAACAAGATATCTTCTGTACCTGTTCCTACATCAATAGCTAAAATTTTCATAGTTTTCTATTTGTTTTAAAAATATTTAAATATTATTTTTATTATTGAATAAGAATTATTTTAAGGATATTTTTAAAAAATAAGTATGAAAAATTCTTTTTATTAAAAAAATCACTTTTATTGAAAGTTATGAAAAAATGATAATTAAAATATAATGTACAAAAATGTACTACAAAGTTTTATATAGACATTATACATACTATTAGTACAGATTAAATATAATCTACTTATACTTATAATAATTTAAAAAATTATAAAAATATAAAAATTAAAAAATTAGAAAAAATCGAACGTGATAAAATGCAATACAGAATTGATTTAACCAATGATGAAGTACCAACCAAATGGTATAATATTAACGCTGATTTACCTGTAGAACTTCCTGCTCCTAAAAACAGTGAAGGAAAAGACCAAATAGGCACATTACCTGAAATATTTGTAAACGAGTGTCTTAACCAAGAGTTTGCTACTGAAAGATACATTAAAATACCTAATGAAGTAAGGGAACTCTACCAAAGGTTAGGAAGACCAACTCCTTTATGCAGAGCAAGAGGCTTGGAAGAGAAATTAAACACTCCTGCAAAAATCTATTATAAACGGGAAGACACTTCTCCTACAGGATCTCACAAGTTAAACAGTGCAATAGCTCAAGCATATTATGCTAAAAAAGAAGGTATCGAAAGAATTACAACTGAAACCGGTGCAGGACAATGGGGTACTGCATTATCTCTTGCAGCTTCCATGATGGGAATTGACTGTACTGTATACATGGTAAGAGTTTCTTATGACCAAAAGCCATTCAGAAAAACCATCATGGAATTGTATGATGGAAAAGTATATGCTTCTCCAAGTGAACACACTGAAGTTGGTAGAAAAGTTCTTGCAGAAACTCCAGATACACCAGGTTCCCTTGGAATTGCTATTTCTGAAGCAGTTGAAGATGCAATGAGTGATGACAAAGTAAAATACACATTAGGAAGTGTATTAAACCACGTTATCTTACACCAAACTGTTATCGGACAAGAAATCAAAGTCCAACTAGAAAAGGTAGAAGAAGAACCTGACACCATGATTGCATGTGTTGGTGGTGGAAGTAACTTCGGTGGATCATTATTCCCATTCATTAAGGACAAGCTCCAAGGAAACTCAGACACTGAATTCATTGCTGTAGAACCATCTGCGTGTCCTACTTTAACTGCAGGAGAATACAGATACGACTTCGGTGATGAAGTTGGATTCACCCCACTTTTAAAAATGTTTACATTAGGACATAAGTTTGTAGCACCTTCCGTACACGCTGGAGGATTAAGATACCACGGTATGAACACTCAAGTTTCCTTGCTTAAGAATGAAGGTTACATTAAGCCAGTAAGCGTTCATCAAAGAGATGTATTTGCAGCAGGTAAAATGTTTGCAATGTGTGAAGGAATCATTCCTGCTCCTGAAACAAACCATGCAATTAAAGCTGCTATTGATGAAGCTAAAAAATGTAAGGAAACAGGTGAAGAGAAAACTATTGTTGTTAACTTCTCTGGCCATGGATTAATGGACTTTAAAGGATACGCAAGCTACATGGATGGAAGTATGGAAAACTCCAAATAATTCCATTCATATTTTTTTTTTTAATTCCTATTTTATTTTTATCCATTTTTTCACCAATGCAAAACTTTTGTTATCACTTTATGTGATAACTCCTCTCTTTTTTTATATTTTTTATAAATTGATCTTTGTTTTTCAACTTTTTTTTATATTTTTTATAAATTAATCTTTGTTTTTCAAGTGTTTCATGTAGATTTATTATAAGATTTTAATTAATTTCATCACTTTATTATGATGAGATTTGAACATCTTTATGACTATTTTATGACTATTTTATGACTATTTTATGACTATTTTATGACTATTTTATGACTATAATTTAGCTAATTTTTAAAAGAGATCTTATAGAAATTTAATAAAAATAGTAGTTATAACTTATAAGTTATACTGAAAAATTGCAAAAATTTTTAGTTATAAGTGATAAGTTATACTGAAAAACTACAATAAGTTATAGTTATAAGTAATAAGTTATAACTAATAACTTATAAAATATAACAAATAAGTTAAAAGTAAGAACTTATAAATTAAAAGATATAAGTTAAAAGATATAAGGTAAAAGTTATAAAGTAGCTGTTATAAATTAAAAGTTATAAAGTAAAACTTATAAAGTAGAAGTTTTAAATTATAAAGTATAAATTATAAAGTAAAAGTGAGAAGATATAACTTAAAACTTATATAGTATAACTTATAAATTATAAAGTATAAGATATAACTAATAACTTATTCATTAAAAGTTAAAAGACATAAGTTAAAATTTATAATTTAAAACTTAAAATATGAATTTTAACTTATAAGTTTTAATGATCTTATGAATAACACTAAATCACTTTATTTTAGAAAAAATACTAAGGAGAATTAATATAATGGGAGAAACAATCGCGGTAATGAATCAAAAAGGCGGATGTGGTAAAACAACTACAGTAGTAAACTTAGCAACATCACTTGCTGCATTAGGAAAGGCAGTTCTTGTAGTTGATATGGATCCCCAAGCGAATGCAACAACAAGCTTTGGAATAAATAAAATAGAAATAAAGAAAACAGTTTACACAGCATTGGTAAATGAATGCAGTGTTCAAAAGGCAACTGTTCCAACAAAAATTGAAAACCTTTTCATATTGCCAAGCAATATAGACTTAAGTGGAATAGAAGTGGAATTAAGCAAAGAGGAAAACTACCACATAGCACTTAAGAACCTGCTTGAGCCTATAAAGGATATATTTGATTACATTATTATAGACTTGCCTCCATCATTAGGGGTAATTACAATCAATTCATTAATAGCTGCAGACAGCGTATTGGTGCCAATACAAGCTGAATATTTTGCACTTGAAGGATTAGCAGACTTAATGAACACAATTAAACTCGTTGAAACAAGATTAAGAAGTCCTACTCCTATAAAAGGAATTCTTTTAACATTATATGATGCAAGAACCATATTAGGAAGAGAAGTTTATGCAGAATTGAAAAAATACTTTAAAGATAAGGAATACGTCTTTAAAACAGTTATTCCAAGAAACATCAAACTTGCAGAAGCTCCAAGTTACGGTAAACCATGCATTGTATATGATCCAGAAAGCAAAGGTGCAATAGCTTACTTTAAATTGGCACAAGAAATGATAAAAATGGATGAAGAAAATTAGATTTATAATAAATCATTGAGTATTAGGGTTTGGTATTAATGGCAAAAAAAGAAAAGAAATCTGGTTTAGGGAAAGGAATAAATTCCTTATTTCCTAAAGTAGAGGAAAAAGAAGTTGAAGAAGGATTAAACTTAGAAGACATATTGAAGTCTAAATCAAAATTAGAAGAACGATTAAAGACAGATATAGAAGATGAAGAAGAAAATAAAGAAGACAGCAAAAAGAACAAAAAAGATAATAAAAAGGATAACAAGAAGGATAATAAAAAAGAGAATAAAAAAGAGAATAAGAAAAATAAAAAAGTAAAGAAAAATGAGAAAAAAGAAGAAATCATTAAAGAAGAAGAACCTGCCGATGAGGATAAGGAAGTAATCTTCGATGATAATGAAGAGGAAGAAGAAGAGGAGGAAATAATAGAAGAAACTCCTGGTGAAGAAGAATTAACTTCCGAAGAAGAACCTGTAGATGCAGAAAAGGAATTGAATTTTACTGAAGAGGATTTCAATGATGATGAAGGCATCTTAGTTGAAGAGGCTGATGTTGAAAAGTATGAAGAGGAAATTGTTGAAGAGGAAGTTGATGCTGAAGAAATCGAAGAAGAAAAAACTTCATCAAAATATACAAATGTCTTCCATAATGATGACTTAAAGATTAAGGAAAATAATAAAATAATTGAGTCAAAAGAAAATGTAAAAAATATTGATTCAACAATTAATTTAAATGAAAATAATAAAGAAAGTGCCAAAATAGTAGAAGCTTTCGATGATATAAATAATGGACCTAGTTTTTTAACAGAAAAAGAAGAAAAACTGGTAGATGAAGTTATTGAAACTGTGGAAAAAAACCCAAGAATAACTTTATGGTCTGCAAGATCAGCAGCAGTCTTAAGGTACTTGAGAAAAACAGAACCGGAATTCAGCATAAGTAATGAAGCATCTAAACTAATAGATGATGCAATAGCTGAAAAGTATCCGGAAATCTGGATATTATTCAATCATTTATAGAAATATAGATTTGCCATTAATGTAGTAGATTTAATGACTATAAATCTATGAATTAAAAAATCATAATCCACTTAACATCAATAAATCAAAAGATTGATAGATTAGGAGTCTATGTCAATGAACATAGATTCCTTATCTATCGGTTTTAAAAAATAAATCTTAAAGAGAATTATTTAAAAAAAAATAAAAAATTTTTAAAATAGCCTAATACTCATAATTAAAATTATAAAAACACGGAAGGGATAGGAATGAAATTAGGGTTTTCACTACTTTCACTATTTATGAAAAATGCTGATGAAATGCTTACAATAGCTGTAGAAAATGGCTTTGATAGTGTTGAATTGTTGGCTGAAGGTCCATTTAGGCCAGATGAAATGCTTGGCAATAAGGAAGTATCTGAAGTATTTCACTCTTATGACTTGGATGTTTACATGCATGCAGTGAATGTTGACATAAATCTTGCAAGCTAAAACCCAGGAATAAGAAAAGAGTCTGTAAAGCAAACCAAGGATTGTCTTGATCTTGCAGATGAAATAGGCGCTATAGGAATAACAGCACATCCTGGAAAAATAGGCAGACCTGAAAAGTACTTAAGGGATATGGCACTTGAATTCCTTACTGAATCAACTCATGAGCTAGTAGCTTATGCAGAAGACAAGGAAGCTAAAATTTCCATAGAAAATATGCCTGAAAGATTTTCATACCTTGGAAATCGAGCATATGAACTTGAAAACCTTACAAATGAAACAGGCTGCAACATTACAATAGACTTAGGACATGTAAATACATGCAAAGACCAGGAAAGTTACTTTAAGATCCCTAATATCCTATATAACCACATTAATGACAATGATGGAATAAAGGATAAGCATCAGGCAGTTGGTGATGGAACCCTTGACTTGAATCTATTAAAACATGTTAAGCATGGAATAATTGAATTGAATAACTTTGATAATGTAATGAAAAGCAAAAAGGTTATTGACGATTTCCTAAAGGAAAATCAATAATTTTGATGAAAATTTTTACAAAAGAAGAGTACCGTTTCAAGTGTAAAATCATATTTAATTATTCACCTCTCTAACAAGATAAACCAATCAGGTTTTTGGGCTTATCATTTTAAATGAATAAGTCCAAAAACTTGTAAAAAATAATTTTAAAACTTTTTTAAACTAAAAACCTATATCAAGAACTTCACTAATAAATCTAAAACTTTTTTAAGCTAAAAGTCTATTTCAAGAACTTCACTAATTTCTTCAATGACGAAATCAGCATAATCACTTAATTTTTCAGGAAATTCACCATCATGCTGTTCTATTGTTAGCACAGCGGAATCTGCTTGCTGGAAAGCCAAAACATCATTTGGACCGTCACCAACCATCATGACCTTATAGCCTTCATCCTGAAGATTCCCTACTATTTCCGCCTTTCTTTGAGTGTTTGCTGTAGGAAATGCATGGTCTTTTGGAATTCCGGTAATGTCAGCAAGCATTTTGATGGCCCCAGATCTGTCTCCTGATGCAATGAATACATCTATATCATTGTCCTGAAGCTTGGCTATGGTATCCTTTACGCCACTGAATAATTGGCCTGCAGATGTGATTGTATATGCAATTTTCTCTTCTTCAATATCAACAATTACAGCAGATCCATTGCATAATTCCATATTTGGAACCCTTTCCTTCAATAATGGGAAAGTGTCTGAAATGTCCTTTAAAACAGCATTATCCTTTTCAAAAATAGCAACTATATCCTCTTTGGAAACATCTGTAGATGAATAGCTGATTTCAAATTCAATGTCATTCTCCAATACAAAATCGCTGATTTGCATATTTTCATCCATGTCCTTTAAGCGGCTTGTATTGAATTGAAGAACCACTAAAGCAGCATTTATGCAGCTGTCAATAAGGTCTAAAGAGTTTATATTGGTTATGAATTCACATGTAGATACATCCTTTATAACTCTGAATCTCTCAAGCAATGTTCCCGAGTTATCAAATACTATAGCTTTTTTAGTCATTCCAATCGCCCAAATAAAATTAATTCTACAATAAGCTTTTATTAAATATAATTTAAAATTAGTAATATATAAATTTTAAAAAACACATGAAAACTTCATTACTAATAGAATAATGAAAAATAAACAATAACAAATG
The DNA here is from genome assembly GCF_902769175.1 of uncultured Methanobrevibacter sp. Classification (GTDB taxonomy): domain Archaea; phylum Methanobacteriota; class Methanobacteria; order Methanobacteriales; family Methanobacteriaceae; genus Methanobrevibacter. The sequence continues at coordinate 26,946 of NZ_CACXNW010000001.1, read as the reverse complement.
AAAACTTCATTAATAATTGAATAATGAAAAATAAACATTAACAAATGAAAATTTCATTAATAATTGAATAATGAATAATAAACAATAAGATAAGTGTGAAAAATCAATGAACAAGTGAAATCATGATATTGAATACTCCATTAAAAATAAAAAACATTACACTTTCAAACCGTATAGTCTTGCCACCTATGGCAAGAGAACTAAGTGAATACGGTAAAGTGACAGAAGAATTGATTGATTATTACTCTAAAAGAGCTGATGGAACAGGTCTTATAATAGTGGAACATGCATATGTTTCTCCTGAAGGAATAGCAAGCAAAAGACAGCTTTCAATAGCAGATGATAGTGTTATAGAAGGCTATAAGAAACTGACAGAGGCCATACATTCAATGGGCAGCTTTGCAATAGCTCAAATCAGCCATGCAGGATTTGAGTCCATAAGCGAAAACAAGGTCAATTTGAATAGGATGGCTCTTGAAGATATAAATCGCCTCAAGAATGCATTTATTCAAGCTGCAGTTAGAACTAAAGAGGCAGGATTTGATGGTGTTGAAATCCATTCAGCACATGGATATTTCCTAAATCAGTTCTATTCACCATACACAAATAAAAGAACAGACGAATATGGTGGAAATCTGGAAAACAGAATAAGATTGCATAATGAGATAATACAGGAAGTGAGAAGGCTTACTGGTGAAGACTATATAATAGCAATCCGATTAGGTGCATATGACTATTTGGAAGGCGGGTAAAAGCTTGAAGACATTCCAATAGCTGTAAACTCATTTATTGAAAATGGAGTTGACTTGATAGACATCAGCGGTGGACTATGTAGATACAGAAGCCCTGTAAGCAAAGAGCCAGGATACTTTAAGGAATTGAGCAAAATAGCTAAGGAATCATGTGACGTTCCTGTGATTCTTACTGGAGGAGTTAAAAAGGCAAAAGATGCTGAAAAATTGCTTCAAGAAGGATTCTGTGACTTGATTGGAATTGGCAGAGCTTTTTTAATGGATGACGAATGGTCTAAAAAGGCATTGAAAAAACTAAAACAATACCAAAATGATTAAATGACTAATAAGATATATATGTGAAAAAAACAAGAAATAAAGGCAACAATGGAAAACCTATGAAAAATTAAAAAAAAATTGCTGAACTTATACAAAATATTATAAAAATCGGGATGAATTAAATAAAAGGTGTGAAAATTGAGAAATATCATAATTGTAGAATGTGTTTCTACTGGAATTAACTTTATTCAAGACATTAAAAACAGAAATTATAATCCTATAGTATTGCAGACAAAAAACGAAGAGGGAGAAGCAAATCAACTTTATGAAAAGTTGGTAGAAGAATCCTATAAAAAAATAAAAACTGATTTTGAACTTATTCATGAAAAGGATTCCTACGAAGAAACTCTCGATATGGTAAAAAAATACGATCCCCTATTGGTTATTGCAGGATCTGAGAAGGGAGTTATTTTAGCAACAAAATTGGCAAATGACTTAAACCTCCTATGCAATCCAATAGAAAATCTTGATGCAATGACCCTTAAAGATAAGATGCAGGAAAGAATAGCTGAAAAAGGTCTTAGGCACATTCGCGGTAAAGTAATACGTTCCATTGAAGAGGCTATTGACTATTACGACGAATGCGGATTTAAGGAAGTTGTTGTAAAGCCTGTATACAGTGCAGGATCAGTTGGAGTTAGGATTTGCTTAAATAAGGAAGAAATGATAAATTCCCTTGAAGAACTGTTCAATGAAGTCAATGTATATGGAGACGAAGTAAATGAATTTGTAATTCAAGAGAGAATTAATGGAGAGGAATATATTGTGAATACAGTTTCCTGCAATGGAATTCATCGCATAACTCTCATATGGAAATATAATAAGCGAAAAACCAATGAAGGTGGACAAATCTATGATTCTCAAGTAACTATTAATGAATTAGGCCTTGGCGAAGCGGATTTGGTTGAATATGCCTATGACGTAGCAAGTGCTATAGGCATCAAATACGGACCGGTTCATGGAGAATACATGATTGACGAAAACGGGCCTGTCCTGATTGAAGTAAACTGTCGTCCATGTGGATTGAATATGTCAGCTCCATTTTTAGATAAAATATCCGGACAACATGAAACAGACAGTGCACTTGATTCCTATTTGAATCCTGAAAAGTTCAATTACGAAAAAAATAAGGGCTACACATTATATGGGCATGGAGCGATAAAGTCAATTGTTGTTCCAAAAGACATTACTGCAGAATCAGCTCCAGTGACTGAATTCAGCCATAAGTTAAAAAGCCATTGTGAAACCAGCATGGAAATTATCGAGCAGGCTAAGTTCTTTACCAAAACACAGGATTTGGAAACAACAGGAGGAACAATTTACTTAGCTCATAATGATCCATATGTTGTTCAAAAGGACCTTGATTTCCTATGTGATGTGGAAAAGTATGCATTTCAACTGTTCTTGAGCAATCGAAAAGAAAAGAAAACATCATTTGATGAAAAAGAAGACTATGAAGACCTTAAATCCATTTTAAATAAGATTCAGGCATACGGATTAACCTTATTTGTAACAGAAGAAGTCTTTGATGACATCGACTTGATGCAGGTCTTGCCTAAAGATATCGAAGATATAAACGGTGAATTTGATTGTGTGATTGTCAATTTGAATAAAAGCATAATCAATAAAAAAAGATGATGAAGTGGCAAATTTAATGCTGAACATTATTGATAAGGTAAAGGTTGGAGGATTTATATTCATTCCTCATTCAAGCTATCAATATTTACCTAATGAAAGAATCGGTGCTGAAGCATTGGTAAAGGCCTTAGGATTGAAACTTGAATTGCCATTGCAAGACTTTAAAAAGGTTACAATAGCTTCAAAAAGATTATAAAATAAATCTGTTGCCAGTTGAAAATAAGAATCATTAGAGATTGTAGAACTTTTAGTCTAAACTAAGTAGCAGCACAAAAAATAATACTGTTGCTACTTAAATAATTTAATGAATAATAAGAGCAAGTAATAAAAACTTTATTATAGAAATAAAACAAAGGAATAAACAAAGAAAAATAAAACACTGCCACTAAACAAATACCATAAAACAAACAAAGGAAAACAAAGAAAAATAAACCATAGCCACTAACTTTAAAAAACATCAAACTTGGAAAATAAAATTTCGACAAAAAATATAATATTGGACAGATATATATGAGAAACATAGTTATTGTCGAAATTGCATCGACTGGAGCGAATTTTATTCAAGACATCATTAACAGAAACTATAATCCAATAGGTTTAAAACTAAAATCAATGGATGTAGATGAGTGGGGATATAATGAATTAGTGGATAAATCCCTTGAATCCATTGAAGCTGATTTTGAGTTGATTCATGAAAAGGACTCTTATGAAGAAACTCTCGAAATGGTAAAAAAATACGATCCCCTATTGGTTATTGCAGGATCTGAAAAGGGAGTTATTTTAGCTACCAAATTAGCTAATGACTTAAACCTCCTATGCAATCCAATAGAAAATCTTGATGCAATGACCCTTAAAGACAAAATGCAGGAGAAAATAGCTGAAAAAGGCCTTAGACACATCCGTGGTCAAACAATACATTCAATCGAAGAGGCTATTGAATTTTATGACAAATCAGGATTTGAGAAAGTTGTTATAAAGCCTATTTATAGTGCTGGTTCTGTAGGTCTTAAGATATGCTCAAACAAGGAAGAAATGATAAATTCCCTTGAAGAACTATTCAATGATGTCAATTTATATGGGGACAAAATCGATGAATTTATAGTTCAGGAGTATATTGATGGTGAAGAATACTGTGTAAATACTGCTTCATGCAATGGTGACCATCGTGTAACCCTTATTTGGAAATATCATAAGTTTAAAACAACTGATGGATCCAATATTTATGACTATCGTGAAACAGTTAACGAATTAAATATCGGTGAAGCATCTCTAGTGGAATATGCATATAATGTAGCTGATGCATTAGGCATTAAGTATGGCGCTGTGCATGGAGAATATATGGTGGATGAGAATGGACCTGTGTTGATTGAAGTTAATTGCCGTCCATGTGGGGGAAATATGGACGCAGAATATTTGGATAGCTTTTCAGGTCAGCATGAAACAGACAACATTCTTGATTCATACTTAAACCCTAAAAACTTTTACTACGAACGTGACAAAGGATATAAGCTATATGGTTATGGCATAATGAAGTTTTTCTCCGTTCCTAAGGATATTATTGCTGAATCCTCTCCTATGGCATATATCAGCAATAAGCTGCAAAGCCATTATAAGACCACACCAGGCATTTTTGATGAAGCAAGAACTTTTGTCAAAACACAAAATCTAGAAACAACTGAAGGAACCGTTTACCTATCACATCCTGATGGCCATCAAATCAGAAAAGACCTTGACTTTTTACGAAGCGTTGAAAAGCATGCATTTCAATTGGTGTTAAGCAGTCCTTCCAGCAAAGAGGACAAGACCAATGAAGAAAAATCTGATGATGATATCAAATCCATTTTAAGAAGAATCCGTCCATATGGTTCATGTCTTTTTATAACAGACCAAATATTTGAAGAGATGGATTTAATGCAGGTTAAACTAGATAAAGTGGATGATGTTAAAGGCAAGTTTGATTGTGTTGTCCTTAATTTAAATAAAAGCATATCCAATAAAAATGCAGACTGTTTAGCATACTATTTATTAAAGACTATTAACAAAGTAAAGAATAGTGGATTGATATTAATTCCTGAAAGCACTTACCAATATGCTCCAAATGGAAGAATTGGTATTGAAGCTCTTATAAAGGTTTTGGATTTAAAAATAGAATTGCCTTTGCATAATTTAAATAAAGTAATAATAGCTTCAAAAAGATAGGGGAAAATAAAAGAGTTTTTACTAAACTAGGAAAAATAAAGAATTTTATCTAAAAGATAAAGAAATGAAAAAAATTTATACTAATTTATAGATAAATATTTGCAAATAAATTTTAATAAAAAAAGAATTTTTTACAAGATGATTAAATGAAATACGAGAGAAACTTTAATTTAATAAACAGAAAATTCAGGGAATTGCTAATTCCAACCATGGCAATTTCAATAGCTGGAAACTTTGCAATACTGGCAGATGCCCTTTTAGTTAGTTTCATATTGGGATCTGAATACTTAGCGGTCATTCAAACCATAGAACCATTGACACTATTCCTTTGTGTTGTTTACTGGATGATAGGTCTTGGAGGAAGCATATTGTGTTCAATAGCAAAAGCTGATTTTGATGATGAAAAGGCAAATACGATTTTCACCGTTGCTCTTTTGTCAAACATAATTATTGGAGTTCTCTTTATGATTTCATGCTTTATCTTCGGTGATGCATATACAGAAATATTATGCCAGTCCGCTGCATTGCAATCTCTTGTAAAACAATATTTGCTCCTATATGCCATTGGAATGCCATTTTTGTGTTATGTAGCTTGCATGGCATATTTCATTAAATCATATGGCTTTCTCAAATTGCAGTTTTGGACATTTCTCATTGCAAATGTCATTAATGTATCATGTGATGTTATTTTCATGAAATATCTGAATTTAGGTGTTGGAGGTGCAGGATTAGCCAGTAGTGTAGGATTTGGAATAGGAACAATTGTAATTACATCTTATTTCTTCTCTTCAAGGAAATCAATAAAAATAATTAAAGTGAAGGCTCCAACATTTCTAAGGTATTTAGGAACAATATGTAAATCTGGGTATTCTTCATCTGCCCGTTTTTTATATGATGGAATTAGAGGAGTGTTAATCAATTACCTATTGACGGCTTTAGTCGGTGTAATTGGGTTGGAAGCATTCAATATGTGCAATAATGTTCTGTTCATAGTTATGATCTTTATTTTAGGAACCATCCAGTCAATTGTTCCAATTGTATCAGTCTACTATAAGGAAGAGGACTATCGTGGGGTTGCATATGTTTGTGACAGGTCAATGAAACTTGCTATTGGATTTGGATTGTTCTTTATGATGTTATTTATAGCATTCCCACACATTGCACTGTATCTTTTCAATGTGCATGATCCAGATAGGATTCCATTTGTAATAAATGCTGTTCAAATGTTTTCATTATGCTTCGTTGGCTATGCAGTAACCAATCTATATGTATATTATGCCCAAAGTACACAAAAGATCAAATTGTCAAATGCCATTGCACTTCTTGAAGGATTGGTTTTCCCATTAATCCTCATTTATGTGTTTTCTTACTTTTTGGGAGTGAATGGAATTTGGATAGGATTTGCAGTGACTGAAATTTTAACTATCCTAACCATTTTCATCTATACAAGACATGTGTCTAAAAAAACCAATGGAGAGACTTCAGGATTTTTCCTATTGAAGCAATCTGATTATAAAAACCTATTTGAATATACATTCAATGGAAGTGCTGAGGAGGTTGAAAGCTTATCAAATGATATGAAGAAAACAATCCCTCATTCAAAACTATCCGAAATAGTCATTTCAGCCATTGAAGAAATGCTTCTAAACATCATAAGGATAAATGGTGAAGTTGACTTGGTTGACATCATTGTAAGGAAAAAGAAGGATTCAATAAAGATAGGCATTAAATATTCTGGAATAGTCTTCAACCCGCTTGAGGATGAGAATTCTGACACTTATGAATTGAATAAATATGTTGACAATATTGAATACTCTCAAATATTGGAGATAAACAATATTGAGATTAGCATAAATAATGATGCAATCAACATAGAAAATGCTTAAAACCAACATATGTATTAATATAAACAGAAACAAATAACTTTGAAAATGCCTAAATCTATCCAATCAATGAAAAAATTATAATGAAATCTTAAGTATTACTAAGAAATTACAATGAAAAAATACTTAAGATACCAAATATTATTTAAATATGGAAATATATAATTAATATATTATATAAAAAATAATCAAAATTTACTATTTTTTATAAATTTTACTTTAACAGTTAAGACAATAGCTAACTGTTACTCATAATTACAAATATTCGTGAAAGAGAAAAAAGGTGTTTTAATGAATATCCTTGAAAAATTAAATGCAATTAAAAATCAGGAAATTACTGCTAAGGAAAATGTAGAATCTTACTTAAAGGTAATTGAAGAAAAAAATGAAGATATTAATGCTTTTCTTGAATTAAATGCCGAACAAGCTATTGCTAAAGCAGAAGAAATCGATGCTAAAATCAAAGCAGGAGAAGAAGTTGGAGCTCTTGCAGGTTTAGTGTTTGGTATTAAAGCTAATATTAATGTAGAAGACTTAATCATTTCCGCTGCATCAAAAACCTTGGAAGACTATATAGGAAGCTATGATGCAACTGTCGTTAAAATGATAAAGGTAGAAGATGGAATCATCATCGGTATCAACAACATGGATGAGTTTGCAGCAGGAAGTTCAACTGAAACCTCATACTATGGAGCTGTCAACAACCCTGCAGCACCTGGAAGAATCCCTGGTGGTTCAAGTGGAGGAAGTGCAGCAGCAGTTGCAGCTGAAATGTGTGACATTGCAATCGGTTCCGACACTGGTGGATCAATCAGAAACCCATCTTCCCACTGTGGAGTTCTTGGTATGAAACCTACCTATGGTGCAGTTTCAAGACAAGGATTGCTTGACTTGTCAATGAGTTTAGACCAAATCGGTCCAATGGCTCGTGACATTACTGGAATCACCCTTGCACTTGACACTATCATTGGATACGATCCAACTGAGTGCACAACCTTAAAATGGGATGCTCCTAACTTTACTGAAATAGCTGAAGCAACCAAAGATGAGGAAAAGCCATTAGCTGGAATGAAAATAGCTACCTGTAAACAGTTCAAGGAAGTTACCAATGATGAAATCAATGCAATCATTGATGAGTCTGTAGCTAAACTTGAAGAATTAGGTGCAGAACTTGTTGAATTAAGCTTCAATTACATAGACATTTGTTTGCCTACCTACTACCTTATCAATTATGTGGAATTCTTCTCTGCAACAAGAAAATACGATGGAAGAAAATACGGTTCCAGAATTGAAGAGGTATGTGGTGAAGAGGTACTTAGAAGAATCCAAATGGGTTCATACATTTCACAAAAGGAATTCAGTGGAAAATACTACCAAAAAGCACTTCAAGCAAGAACAATCATTAGAAATGAAATCAATGATATGTTAGAAGGTGTAGACTTGATTGTAGGTCCTACCGTTCCTAAATTGCCACACAAATTAGGTGAAAAACTAGAGCCTATGGAAATGTATGCATACGATGTTCTTACTGTAATCGCTAACTTGGCAGGTATTCCAGCAGCAAGCGTAAAAGCTGGTGAAGTGGAAGGAATTCCTGTAGGATTGCAATTGCAGGCAAAACCTCAAGACGATGCAAAAATTGTTAAGGCAATGGCTGCATTTGAATATGCAAAATAAGTTAAACTATTCAATAATAGCTATAATTTATTAGCTATTATACTTTTTTTACTTTTTTTAATAATTCTAAATTTCAACTATTTTTACCCTTAAAGTGATTAACATGAATTATATAAAACTTCATAGATGTGAATAAAATGAAAAATTTTTTAGATAAAAAGGGTGAATTTTGGTTTGAAACTAACGAAGAATATAAATTTTGTGGGAAAATTATTGAGAAAACAGATAACTTTTATTTAAAAACAGATATAGATAAAAATATTATTATACCAAAAAAACATGTTACAATCGTTGGAAAAATTAGGAATAGGCATATAACATTGTATAAATGCTCTTTAATCGCCAACCCTCTTGAAAAAGATTTTTTAGTCAGGTATATATTTGAAAATTATAACAATGAAACAAAGCTAAAATTCAACAACATTAATGTGATGTTCCATAACTTAGAAGAATGGATTGAAAAAGACTCATTTGATACTACTTTTGAAAACAATACACTTATTATAACCCCAATTAATAAGGAAATATCCTATAAAATTGAAAAAGGCATTATAATTTTTATTTTATATCCTTCCACCACTATCAAATCTAATTCATTCACAATTAAAAATAAATATCATATTCAACTAAAATATAACTCTTCCCAGAACTTCGATGAGATTTTAAAAAATATACGATCTCTGAAGAACTTTTTAACATTAGCTATGTATAATCAAACTAACATCAAAAACATCATCTGCTACACAAATGACTCCAACAAACAAAATAAAATTAATATTTATTCTAAATTATTAAATTACACCCCCTAATGAATTCAGTAAATATAAAAGTTTACTTTGCTTTTCAGACATTGAATCAAAAAGTGATATTTTTGAAAGATGGTTCAATATTCATGAAAAATATAAACCTTTATTTGATATTTATTTTACAAACTTTTCAGATAATATTACAATAGAATATCAATTTTTATCATATACTCAGGCTTTAGAAGCATATGTGAGAAAAAATGAAAATTTTGAAGATGAATTTATGGATGACAAAGAATATGAAATTGTAAAAAATGAATTAAATGAATATGTTAACAATTCAATTATGAGCGAAGGTCAAAAGGATAGTTGGAGAAATAAAATTAAATTTGGAAATGAAGTTTCTCTCAGAAAACGTTTAAAAGATTTGATTAAGAATTTAGAAAATTTCGATATTACTCAAAAAATAACAAATGGAAATAAGAAAGAGTTTATTGATGATGTTGTTGGCCTTCGAAATTATTACACCCATTATAGTCATGAGAAAGAACATGATGTATACAATGTAATTAGCCTTACATTTAATTTAAAATTACTTCTAGAATTATGCATATTAAATGAATTAAATTTTGATAAAGAATTTATTGATTACACTTTATATAGAGTGTATGAAAGGAAACCAATAATATTATAACTCTTAATTCTTCCTATGTACTGTCTGTTTCGCTTATTTTAATCAAATTGTACTGATATTCCCTTATGGTCAGATAAAGTTTTTTTCGTGTTCCATTCACTGACTAGTACAGGATTTTCACCTATAAATTTCTTGGATATTGCGATGTGATCTATGCCGTGCCAACTTCCAGCCGTTACCAGTTGAACATCACACTTGGTGAATGTCTTGGTAATGAGATTTCTACTTGTGTGTGAAGTAGTAATTATCGGAAAAGCTACAGTTATAATCGCCACATATACAAAGGTTGTACCCTTCTTCACTGAGTTTATTGAAGTCCTCTGTCTGTTTTATAAGGTCTCTTTTAAAGGAAGAGTGACGGTTTCCTTGTATTCCCATAATCGTACCATATACGAGTATATTGCCATTTTCTGTCTCCAATTCAAGGCATAGTGCTGTGTATTTATCATATGTTTCGTGCTGACATTTAATCTCATAGTTGGTATATATTGATACCCTATGTTCTGACGGAGAATATGTTATTGACTCATGACCTTTTCTCTTAAATGGAGGAGGTGTGGGGGTATGGCACCAATACTTGTAATCTGGCTTAATTGCATCATCATTCTCGGTCAGGGCAAGAATATCTGCCTGAATACTATTACATATGTCAATTATCTCATTAAGAGATTTTCGGTGCTTAAGTCGTTCCACATTCCATGTAGCGATTTTCATAATACTTCTCCATCTAATTATATTGTTTTTTATTCTTCTTTTGTAAGGAAACTATAATTTTAACTTCTTCAGCATTATCATATTCATTGCAAACCTTAACCTTTTGGATAATCACACTACCTAATTTCTGGATTGTTTTATTTTTTTTCTGAACTTTTATTGATATGTATCAAAGAATTCAGATGCAAAATTTTGGATTTGCTTTTTTTGTTGGGGAGTCATAGGAACTTGATCTCCGAGGCCTTCCCAACATTTATCAAAAGTTTCATCTATATGATGAAAATCTATTTTCAACCTAGGAGTCTCTAAATCCAGTCTTTCTATAATGTTCAAAAGACTAATGGTATTGTCTATATCACCTTGTTTATTTTTTATGACACTGAAGAACTCGTACTCTTCTACTAATGAGAAGAGTTTTTTGTTTAAACCGTCTCTAATGATTCTCTCCTTTTTTACTAAAGGATTATTGATATCATCACGAGGATAATCATATTGGTTTACTATTCATAAAAACAATAAAATCACATATCATTCAAAAAATAATTGTACAAATCTTTTTCAACAGAAGGATAAATTTTAAATTCAAATTTTACTGCTTTTAATGAATTTCCATCATCATCGATAATACTATCTTGAACAGGGGGATTGCTAGAATCAGGCTTACATTTGCCCAAATAATAGAAATCACCATCTTCAAAATCGCTTTTTTTAACAAATAATCTAATATCTGTATTTTCATCCATAATACCTTTAACTTCTTTACTGCGTAATGAAACCTTATTTCTTGTCATCCATTTAAATCTATTATTTGATAAAAACTTATCTGGATATTTTGTACTACTAGAGATATCTTCTTACTTTTCATAAGTGACAAAAATTGGACAAGTATTATGTTTTACACTATATCCATAGATTGTTGAGCTTTCATCCTTAGGCCAATTTAATAATCTACAAACATCTTTTCTAGTATATTTTTCATAAAGTTTGAATTTATCATTTGTTTTATAGGTATCTTCATATTTTTTTAATGAGTACATTATCAAGTCATTAATATGTTTTAAGAATAAAGGATCCTCTAAAAAAATATTAAATTTTTCGGAAATTTTAAATTCTTCATCTTTTCTATTTTTTAAAGCATAACCCTTAAAATCATAATCATTCTCTTGAGAATTGTCTTCTGTTGAATTATAATCAAATTCAAAAAATTTTACACCGTCATACTTTTCCTTAGCGAATTGTTTAAAGAAGTTTAAATTAAAAATATTAAAGGAACTTTCAATAGAAACTAAATCGTTTTCGATATCAAAACTTTTCAAATGTTCTTCTAACATATTAATAGTAAAAAACTTATTTTCAATCAATAATTTAATTATCAAAAGTTCATGGGGTCTTTTTCCATTAGAAAAAATATCTGTTATAAATTTTAGATATTTTATTTCTTCATCATTTAAATGACCTTTATAATCCTTTTTGTCTGCTTTCTTTAAAAAACAATGATAACAGTCAATATCTTTATGATTTAAAATTAATGAAGGATCTAAATCTCCCTCATCATAAAAATCATTTAAAGTTGGTATTTTATCTAACCTTTTTTTAAGACTATTATAAGCCGGGTATAATACTAAATACAAATCCGAGAAATTTTTTGTAATAGCTTTAAAAATTCTTTTTTCGGATACCTTATCAAAATTTATAGTAGATTCACCAGGAAGTAATTTGGATCCTTGAATTAAATATTTACGTAAATTTTCATTATTATAAGTTTTATCTCCGGATAATGCAATTGAAATGAAAAAATTTTTCCTAAAATTTCCTATAAAATCAATAATAACTACATACTCTTTATTTTTAGATTTTCTAAGTCCTCTACCTAATTGTTGCGTAAAAATTATAGGTGATTTTGTAGGTCTTATAAGTATTATTTGATTGACTTCTGGGATATCCACACCTTCATTAAAGATGTCTACAGTAAAAATATATTCCAAAGTACCTTCTTCATCGCTTATTAAACTTTTTATAGCCTTTTCACGAGTTTTTTGACTATTTCTTGATGATAAGGATTTTGCCTTAATTTCTCTACCATTAAATTCATGTGCTAATTTAATAGCTTCATCTGTAGAACGACAAAATACTAGACATTTTCGGTTTTCTCCAGAATATCCAAAATGCTCTGATTTTTCTATTAAATAATTCACTCTGTCCTCGGATGCTAAATCATTAACTTTAGAATAGTCATCAATTAATTTACCATCAACTGTAAAATCACTTATCCCATAATAATGAAATGGACATAGTAAATCTAATTCTAGAGCTTGTTGAAGACTAATATTCTGAGCAACTTTATAATTAAATAATTCAAAAATATTTATATCATCTGTTCGCTCTGGTGAAGCTGTCATTCCAAGCCAGAATTTAGGTTTAAAATAATCTAATATTTTTTTATAACTATAAGAACCTGCTCTATGAACTTCATCTATTATAATATAATCAAAATCATCTTCTTTGAACTTTTCATAAAGAATTTCATTTTTAGATAATTTTTGAATAGTCGCAAATAAATAATTTTTATCATAATCTTCTCCATTTGCAGAAATTAAACCAAATTCTCCCTCATCTACATCTGTTAAAATTTTTTTAAAAGATTTTATAGCTTGTTTCAATAATTGTTCCCTATGAGCAATGAATAATAATTTATTTGGTTTAAATTCATCTACAGAAAAAGCAGCTGCATATGTTTTACCAGTACCTGTAGCAGAGACAAGTAATGCTTTATCTTCTCCATCTTCCTTAAAATCCTTTAAATTTTCTAAAAACTCTTTTTGCATAGTATTAGGATTAATAGGATCTTCATTATCATGTTTAGACTTATTGGAATATATTAATTTTTGATAACTTTTCTTATATTTATCATAATCTTTTGTGTATTCTTCAATAATATCTTCTATTTTAGATGAAATCTCCCATAAGTCATCAAATTTATTAATTATGTCTTTAATAATTTCGCCGTCATTTAGTGATGAAAAACCAATATTCCATTCCTCACTTCTTGTTAATGCATCTCCTGAAATATTCAAACTTCCGACAATAGCCCTATAATTGTTATCTTTTTTAAAAAAATATCCTTTTGTATGAAAACCTTTATCTTTAACTTTATACATTCTAACTTCTATATTTGGATATTCCATTAATGTTTTCAATGCTTCAGGTTGAGTAAAATACAAATAATCAGTGGTTAATATACGGCCTTTAACACATCTTTCACTTAAATTATCCAAATCCTGTATAATCTGCTTTATACCACTATCTCTTATAAAAGATACGCTAATAAAAAATTCATCACAAGATGACAACTCCTCTTTTAAATAATTTAACACCTTTTCCCCATTATCATTATGAATAAGTTTAGGTTTTAAATCAGCATCAGAGGATATATTTTTGTCAATAAAAGCTGTCCTAGCACCATCCATAATTCTATCTTCATCTAAAGTCATATTACCACTGAAAATTAGTTTTTAAGATAATCAATACTATTTTTAGATTATGAAATATAAAAGTTTTTATAAATAGTTATATATAGTAAACCAATTAAATAATTATTTAAATCATTGAAAAACCTATTTAAATCAAAAATATTAAAAAAGGGGATTATATGGTTTACTATAAACTAAATAATGAATTAAATGTAATTGAACTGTATTTAGAAGATGAAGAGCCTAGTATGATTAATGAACAAAAGATGAAAAATATAGGTCTTATTGAAAATGACCAGAAAAAATGTTGGTATACTCAAAAAGATAACCGTCCAGGTGTTAAATTTATAAAAGATTATTGCGATGGAAAAATAGTACCAACTACAATCATTTTTGATTCAGCACTAAAAAACCGATGCTGTTATGCTGATTCAATAGCTAATTTTAATAAAACAGAATTAAAAGAATTCAATGCAACAATTAAAACCAATTTTAAGGATGGGTTTAAATTTGTTAAATTAAGTCGGGGCAAATTATAGCTTGGGAAGACTCTTACAAGGTCATGAAAAAACTTTCCCTTAATCCAAACATAAACATTATTTTGAATATGTTCTTCCATATGAAGGTGGAAGAAGACCGGATGTTATTCTATTATCTAAAGAACTCGTAATTGTCCTGGAATTCAAAATGAAATATAAAATTAAGGAGGAAGATTTAGACCAAGTATCAGCTTATGCAAGAGATTTAAGAGAATATCACTATCAATCTAGAGACAAAAATGTTGTTCCAATTCTTGTTTTAACAAAAACTAAAAATTTATATGAAGAAATAAATGGCATAATATGTGTTTCTGATGACTTGCTCCAAAATACATTAGATGATATTTATACAGAAAATATTAATCCGGAACTATTAGAAACATGGATAAATTCAAAATATGAGCCATTACCAACAATTGTAGAAGCAGCTCGATTAATTATGGAAAAGGAAGAGCTCCCTAATATTCGGAGAGTAAATAGTACCTGTATTCCAGAAACCTTGGAAAACTTAAATAGTCTGACAGAGTATGCAAAAAATAATAAAAAACACGTGATATCTTTTGTTACAGGAGTCCCAGGTGCTGGAAAAACTTATTTAGGACTTCAATACATTTATAATGTTAAAGAATTTAAGTCTGTTTACTTGTCAGGAAACGGCCCTTTGGTTCAAGTTTTAATAGACACCCTTCAAAGTGACGTTTTTGTAAAAGACTTGCAAAATATAGAAAAAGAGTATATAGACAACGAGGCAGAAGATTTCAATTACAATGTTATCGTTTTTGACGAAGGTCAACGTGCATGGAATAAAGAACGAATGAAAAAGGATGATAGAGGAGATCAATCTGAACCTGAAGTAATGATTGAACTTTGCGAAAAACGTTTAGAATGGTGTGTCCTTTTAATATTAGTTGGTGAAGGCCAGGAAATACACACAGGGGAAAATTCCGGTCTAAAATTATGGGATGATGCAATAAATAATAGTAAAAAGGAATGGGAAATAGTTTATCCACCTAAACTGTCAGAAACATTTGAAAAAAATCCGTTAAAAGAAAATATAAATGATAAAGTATTTGGTCTTACCATATCATTACGTTCCCATTTATCTGAAAATGTAAATGATTTTACCAATAATCTAATAAATGGAAATATAGAAGAAGCTTCGGAACTTTCAGAAAGTATTTTGTCTGACAATTATACAATGTACTGTACAAGAGACCTTGAAATTGCTAAAGACTATTGTAAACGTAGATATAAAAATGAACCAACTAAAAGATATGGGATTATCGCATCTTCTAAAGCGAACGGACTTATAAAATATGGTATTGATGTGCGTTATGAAACAACACGTGATTTAAACTATGGGAAATGGTATAATGCGCCACCTTACAATCGATATTCCTGCTGTAAATTAAAACAAGCAGTATCAGAGTTTGGTGTTCAAGGACTTGAGCTAGATATGCCTATAGTTGTATGGGGAACAGATATGAAATGGAATAAAAGAAAAGGAACATTTATATTTGAAGGAAGTGGAGACAATGATAAGTTATATAGAAAAAATACATATAGAGTGTTGCTTACCAGAGGACGGGATGGATTTATAATATTTGTACCAAAATATAAAAGGTTAAATCCAGTTTTTGAGCTCCTAAAAGAAATAGGAATAAAAGAATTAACTGATGAAGAATCTAACTAAATTATTCTTCATCTAATTTATCCATAAAGTAATTATAGAGATTTTCATCTACTGTGTGATCTATTTTAAATTTAAAGTTAACAATAGGATTATCTTTACCATCAATGTTTCTATACAACTGTTTATAAGATAAAGGACTTAATTTACCAATGTAATAAAAGTCAATTCCTTCATCATCACTCTTTTTGATAAATAAACGAACATCCAAATCTGTATAATTGACAAGAGGCTTAAGCTCATTGCTTTCCACTCTTCTATTGTTTCTGCTCATCCAACTGAATACATCTCTTGAATCAAATTCATCTTCATAGTTAATGGTTTCAGAAATATCCTCTTTTTTATCATAGGTTACAAAGATAGGGCAAGTGTTATACTTTATCTTATATCCTCCAATATTCTGGCCGTTCATGAAGAACCTCCAATTCAAGAGTCTTAAAACATCCTCTCTTGAATATTTAGCGTATTGTTTAAATACATCATCTTCAACCTTATATGCAGAACCATATTTTTGAGTAAAGTGTATTCAATTGCATCTTCAAAGTGTTTTAAATAAGCATTATTGTTTAAGGCCTTTCTAAAGTAATCAGAAATAGTAAATTTATGTTCCTTATGATTTTCTAAGCTATCTAAATCAACATCCATATTGAAGAAGATATTTTCATAATCGAAATCATCGATCTTGCCAATTGCACTTGTAACTGTATTGGCCTGATAATCATCATAACTGACTTTATCATTATCAAAAAGTGTTGTCTGATTAGAGATGGCACTTTCCTTTTTATAGAAATTCAAACTTAAGAGGTTTATAGCACCCTTAATAGATTCAAATTGATCTTTTAGACCGTATTCCTCTTCTAAAATGTTTTCAATAGCTTGAATAGTGAAGTATTTATTATATCTTAAATATCTTAAAATAACAGCTTCATGTGGTCTTATTCCTTTAATGATTTTAGATGAAATGAACTTTAAGGAAAGATTATCCAATTCCTCAATATTCTCATCATAGCTGTCATCTATTTTCTTTAGGAAGTTATAATATGAATCAAATTTATTATGGCTTAAAATTAATTCTGGATTAAATTCACCATTTATGTAAAAGTCACAAAGATATGGTATTCTACCAAGCCTAAATTTAAGATTTTGATATTTTTCCTTAAATAACGGAATTTTTGAAAAGCTTGTATTATCAATAGCTTTATAGATTCTCTTTTTAGATATTTCATCAAAGCTGATTGAAGATTGACCTGGAATTACCTTTGATCCTTCCATTAAATATCTGCGGATATTATCTTTTTCAAAAGTTCTATCTCCAGATAAAGCAATAGGAATCAAGAAATTATTCTTATAATTTCCAATAAAATCAATGATAACAACATATTCCTTATTTTTAAATTTACGTAAACCCCTTCCCAATTGTTGAATAAAGATAATAGAAGATTGAGTTGGCCTGACCAAAAGTACTTGATTGACTTCTGGAATATCTACTCCTTCATTAAAAATATCCACAGTGAAAATATATTCTAAAAAATCAGTAACATGATCACTTGTTAGCCTATAAATAGCTTCCTCACGTTTTTCTTGGGAATCATCTCCACTTAAAAACTGTGAAGGATGGCCTTTTTGTGTAAATGCGTCAGCTAATTCCCTTGCTTCTCTTTTTGTACTGCAAAATACAAGACCCTTGCATCTATTCCCACTATGGCCATAATATTCAGATTTTTCAAGCAAATACTTTACACGGTCATCTGATACCAAAAATCTAAAATCACTTTCATCATCCAAGACTTCGCCATCAACTGTTAAATCACTTATTCCAAAGTAATGGAAAGGACACAACAAATCCTCTTCCAATGCATCCTGAAGTCTGATGTCAAGGGGCACATTATAATCAAAGATTTCATAAATATTTTCACCATCAGTTCTATCAGGTGAAGCAGTCATTCCTAGCCAGAATTTAGGTTTAAAATAGCTTAAAAGCTTTTTATAACTAAAAGCTCCTGCTTTATGAACTTCATCTATAACAATAAAATCAAATTCTTCCCTATCAAATTTTGTATAATAATCTTCTTTAGACATTGTTTGCACGGTTGAAAACAATAATCCTTGTCATATTCCTTTTTATTACCTGATAGAAGGCCAAATTTATTATCTTCACCATTAAATATTCTTTTAAATGACTTTATGGCTTGCTTTAAAATCTGTTCCCTGTGAACAATGAACAAGAATTTCTTAGGAGCAAAATCCTTAACTGCAAAAGCAGCTGCATATGTTTTTCCAGTACCAGTAGCTGAAACAAGAAGTGCCCTATCTTCTCCATTTAAAACAAGTGTTCTAAGATTATCTAAAAAGTCTATTTGCATCGAATTAGGCACTAATTCCTCTTCTGTTTCATCCTTAATTTTTTTAATGTCTCTATCAAAATCTCTGAAATTCTTTTTATAATTATAAATATTTTCATACTCTACAATGATATCCTCTACAGTTGAGGATTTTTCCCATAAATCATCAAATTCATCGATTAAGCTTTTTAGAATTTCTCCATCATAGAGAGAAGTAAAACCTATATTCCATTCTTTATTGACAGTTAAAGCATTTAAAGTAAGGTTTGAACTTCCAACAATGGCATTATAAATGCCTTTGTTTTTAAAAATATATCCTTTAGTGTGAAAACCGTCTGTTTCATCAGTTTCATACATTTTAATTTCAATATTTAATAGAGCATTAAGCTTTTTTAATGCTTCAGGCTCTGTAAAATTTAAATAATCAGTGGTAAGGATCTTTCCTTTTACACCTTTCCTCTCAAGATCCTTTAAATCTTGCAATAGTGGAGTTAGTCCACCCATGGTAATGAATGCAACGCTAATATAAAACTCTTTACAATCATTTAATTCATCCTTAATTGAATTCAAGACCTTATGGCCATTATTATTAACTAATAATCTAGGCCTATACTCTGAAGAGGATTCAAAATTTTCATCAATAAAAGCTGTCTCTGCTCCCTCTTTAATTAAATCTTTTATATTTTTGTTCATTTACACACCAAAAATTAGAAAGTTAAGGATTCTTTAATATAATTTACAGCCTTAATATCTGCTTCTATCCATTCTACTGAATCAATCTCATCTAAAGACAGCCATCGAGCTCCCATATGCTCTAATAGCTCTATATCACTTTTTAAAATACATTCAAAACAAGACATGTGAAGGTAAAAATTAGGATATTGCCACTCTAAATCAAGGGCAAATTTTTCAACTATAATATCAGCATTTAATTCCTCTTTTATTTCACGAACTAAAGCTTCCTCTTTAGTTTCCCCCTCTTCTATTTTACCACCTGGAAACTCCCAAAGACCTTCAAATTCACCATATCCTCTTTGGGTAGCTAAAATTTTATTATCTTTTTTTATAATAGCAGCAACTACAAAAAGCTCTTTCATGAAATAACCTCAATTACATTATTATAAATATACTATAAAATTAATTAAATATAAAATTTATTAAAAAAACAAAAAAATGAAATTTAGAATAAAAATAAATTATGATGTAAAAATTATTGATCAGTTTACTAAATGAGAATCATTATTTATTTAATTATACTTAAGTAAACTTACGATTCACTAACTCAAATCTATTATTATGCCTTAATCCAATTAAAGGCACTTAATATATTGTTCTCCTTTTTGTTTTTCTGCATATACATGAATAGACAAATAAACAATTAATTAACTAAATTTTTAAGAAATTATAATAAAATTTATAGGTAATATAAAATAGATTAAAGATTAATTGGTAAAGAAAAGGGGTATGTATGAGAATCTGTTCTGTTTGTAAATATGAAAATCCTGACCATGCGCAATATTGTATGGACTGTGGAAACTTATTACAAGAAAAAGATAAAAAGATAAAATGCGAGATTTGTTATCATGAAAATCCAAGTGATGCTGAATTCTGTGGTAAATGCGGAAATTTCTTACATCAAGAAACATATAGTTCATATTTGACAGATTCGTTGGTTGTAGAGAAAATAAAATGCACAAATTGTGGATATGAAAAAAGAGCTAAAACTAATTTTTGTTCAAGATGTGGAAGCAAACTACCGAAAGAGAAACCTAACTCTCAAGTTAACATTAACAGAATTTATGACAAAAATATAATGAAAGCATCTAAAAAAACTGAAAATAAAAAAGTTCAAAAAAAAACAAACATATCAAGAAAGAATAGAAGAAAAAATAGGACAAACCCCTAAAAACAAAAAAATTCAGAAAAAAATGAGTAATTTAGATTTTGCATGGTGTTTGTGTTGTATTGTTGCATTATTACTATTTTTAATGGTTTTTAGCGGAAATATTGGAAATATAAAAACAGATAATTCACAAGATAACATAACATCTAATATCTCAGACAATATCCCTTATGAAAATATTACAATGATAAATGTAGATACATTTTATGAAGACAAAAGCAATCCATGGGGGGATCATTATATTTACTTCTTTGGCTGTGATTTGTCGGATGTTTCATCATCATTAATAGGTTCCGAAGTAGTGGTTTATTTCTATGATCAAGACAAAAACCTTCTTAAGAACAATTATCACAGTACTGATTATTCAAATAAAACAAGCATAACCATTGATAATGGAAATTATATTAATAGTGATAAATCAGTTGTGGTATCCGCACTTTTAAATCGTAAAGATTTAGTCAATATAGGTAGTTGTCAAATTGTAATTATTAAGGATAACCAAACAATATTCAATGAAACGGAACCATTTAATATGACTCTTGTAGATTTAGATGAAGAAAATTCTATTAGTGCATTTGATGAGGAATAGTGGGAATTTGTCTAGCAAATTTTTAAAAAGTTGTTGAACATTAAAATAGGAAAAACATGTGTAAGTAGGAGTATTTTTGAATCAGATCAATATTAGAATTTGTTGCTGTAAAATTAAATTATTTTTTAAGTAACAAATTTTATTTTTTTAGAAATTTTTCTTCATATATTCGGAGATATTCTTTAGTATCAATAAGGTTTTGTAGATGAACCTTGTCTACACTTCTTTTTAATTTTTTATTTCTGTACTTTAATACATATCTCTGTTCTCCTTCAGTTGTTTTTCCATCTTTACCTATTAGGTGGTTTAATTTCAGAGGTTTTCATATTCCTTTTTAAAGCGGCTTCTACTTCAACCCCCTCATTTATATCATCCATAACTTTTTGGAGATATTCTTTATCTGCACTTCTTTTAATCCTTTTTCCATCATATATTAATGAAAAATATTGTTTTCCATCAGCTGTTTTTCCCGCTTTGGCAATTTTAGGAGGTGCTTTGTATTTATTTAATGTTATTTCTACTTCCTCACCATTATTTATATCATCACATATTTTTTGAAGTAACTCCAAATCCCTACTAATTTTGATTCTTTCTTCATCAACCACTACCGCATAATATTGCTCTCCTCTTCTAGTTCCATCTTTATTAATCACAGCAAGAGGTTTTTCTAATAATATATTAGGGTCTGCTCCATTATTGATCTCTTCAGCTAGTTTTTCTAATTTTTCTTTATCAATACTTGTTGTAAGAGTTTTAGAATCATACTCTAAACTATATATTTGCTTTCCAGTGGGGGAACCACTTTTTATAACTCTTGCATAATCTTTATAAAAAAGATTATCTTTTCCAGTTTTTCCATAGAAAGGATTGTTTTCACCACTTCCAAAACCATCCCCTCCTTCTGTAAAATTAAATTTTGGATTATATAGAGCAATATATTTTATCTCATATTCAGTTAATTCATCATCTGTGATATTCTTATCTAATCTAATTAATTCAACGTATTCATATCTATCTGGATTGCTCTGTAATATTTGATTAATCCTTTGGACATCATATTTTGAAGGCTGATGATGTTGACTATGACATATTTTTCGATATAAACTACTATCCTTACCTATGTAAATTATTTCTTCTGTTTTTTTTTTTTTGTCGACATATGCATAAATTCCTTTATACTCTTCCATTCTACCACCCAAGATTAATCTTACCATATTTGAATTATTGTATGTATATTTTTTATTTATAATCTTTAATTTATTTAACTACCCAAACTCTCTAAAATAACCTCAACAGGACTATCCCTAACATCTTCAGAAATAGGAATCTTATAATCTATAACCAATAATTCCTTTTCATTTTTACAGAAATACATAATTCCCCTTTGATACTCCTGATTATAATAATTCTCTTCTACTTCATAGCTTCCTTTAGTGTAATTGTCAGAATATATAAAATCATAATATGACTCTTCAAGAAGATACTTCATTAAATCCTCATCTGTATCATTGTCTAAACGGGAAATGGAAATGGTATGATATGGATCGCTTTGGAGTAGAGTATAATTATCAGACTCATTCTGAATAATATAATTGTCTGGAACTTTAAAATCATGGCCAATAGCTGCATGACATGCTGAACATGCCAAAGCCAAAATCATTAAGCTAAAAAACAAATACATTTCATGATAATCACCTAAAAGACATAATAGCTTTCCTCAATGATATTATTGCCAGGCCTATTGTTCTTAAAAATGCAATCCTTGAAACTTACATTATCCTTATCTATTGTTTCAATATCCCATACTTTAGTTTCATCTACTCTCATAGAGGTATGAGGCAAGTTGTTTGATAAGTAAATCACTCCTCCCTCATCATCATCAGTAACCATATTATCGCTAAGGTTAGATTCAATCATTTCTAAAGATCCTGATGCCAAGCTTATTGCTGCCCCATTGCTTGGTGCCTTATTGTTAACTATGCTTGACTTATCTATATTCAAATGACTGCAGATACTATATATCGCTCCTCCAAATCCGCAAGGTCCAAACATTTTATTTGCTCCTGTAGAATTGGTTGACAATGTGGAATCGGATATGTTCAACTCTTTTCCATAATCATATATTGCTCCACCTTTCCATGCGCTTTTGTTGTATAACAATTTAGATTGGGATATGCTCAATATGCCTCTATTGTATATGCATCCTCCATAATGCTTTGAATCATTGCTGGATAGATCTGATTTTAATATTTTCAATTTACCGCTATTGTATATTGCACCGGCAGATCCTTCTGAACTGTTGCTTATGAATTTGCAGCCTTCAATTGTTAAATCAGCTCCTCCATTGACTTTTATCGCTCCTCCATTGTCGTTTAATGGGTGGTCATAATTCTTGAATGAATGTCCGTTTTCAAATATTATATTTTTCAGAGTTATCTTGCTTCCAGTGACAATGAAGATTCTTGACTTGTCGCATCCATCGATTTTATGTCCATTTCCATCAATGACCAAATCATCTACATCCAGTTCTATTCCACCTTCATAGTAAGTTTTTTCATAGCTTTCAAGAGAGATGTCTTCATCGAGAACAATTTCCTTGACTCCGCTATGGATCAATTCATCCAAACGACTGAAATCCATTTTATTCTCTTGTGGAATTAGGCTTAAATCACTTTTAAGCTTACTTGTACCCTCTATCTTATCACTTAAATCCTGTGATGATTTTAAATAGATGTATCCATAATTCTGTATTGTTTTGCCTTCATCCATTACCTTAGGGTTGTTTAAGTTTATTTCACCGGTATTGTAAATGTTAAGATTTGAATTTTCAAAGGATGCACCATCTATAGTGCAATTATCCTTAGTATTGTGAATTATGCTGTCCTCAGCATCATTTCCTAAAAATTCACAGTAAAAGACTCCTAAGCTATGACCAAAATTTTCTAAAATACGTTTTGAACGGTTATCCTTAAAGGATGTGTTTTCAATGCTCATTGAATCGCTGTTGTAAATGAGCTTGTCTGAACTTACGTTGTTTGAAAATTCAGAATTTGAAATCTTGACATTGCCGTTGTTGTACAATTCCTCTCTGTTTTCAAACCTATTGTCGATTATTTTGGAATCTGATATGTTCAGCTCACCTTGGACATATATTACGCCACCTGAACTTTTGGCCTCACTCTTTGAGAATATTGACTCTGATATGTCCAATTTGCTTTTTGAAATATCTCCCCTATCACATATTGTACCGCCATTGCTTTGGGCAGAATTGCCTTCAAAAGTGGATTTTTCTATGCTTAGATAACAAGGTCTTGATGCAAAGGAGTTGCTGGTTCCAATTGCACCGCCTTCATATTCTTCAGCCCTATTGTTTAAAAATCTTGAATTGGCAATAGTCAATGTTCCAATAGGAGCCTTAATAGCTCCAGCTGAACTTGCAACATTATTGCTTAGTGTAGAATCTGTTATGATCATCTCAGCACTATTATAAATTGCAGCTCCTTCGCTAGAGTCTCCTTCTCCCCTATTGTCTTTAAATGTGGATTTGATGATTTTAACCTTTCCATCATCATTATATATTCCACCGCCATATTTAGCTCCATTCTCAATGAAAGTGGATTCAACGATAGTGAGCTCACCTCTTCTATTGTTTATTGCACCGCCATCACCATCATTGAATGCTCCTTTGAATATTATGTTTTTCAGTGTAATATTGGTTCCAGAACAATAGAAGATTCTTGTTTTTCCTTTTGCATCTATTGTATGGCCATTTCCATCAATAAACAGGCCATCAACATCCAAGTCGATTCCATCCAAATATTTGGAGTCTTCTCTTCTTCCTAATACAATGTCTGAATATAAAATAATCTTCTTGCTTCCACTGTGAATTAACTTATCCAAATGACTAAAGTTCTTAGAGCCTTTAGAACTTGTTTCATTTTGTTTATTATTTCCCTTTGATTCAGATTTAGGAGAGGATACTGCACTTTTGATTTTATCGAACAAACCCATATAATCACCCTTAAAGGCTTAAAAAATATTTTAAAAATTGATAATTGAATTAGATTTCATTTTATACATTTTATTCTTTTTTAAATAATTTATATAAATTTTTATTATTTCTTTATATGTTTTTTAAAATTTGCAAAAAATATTAAAAAATGATTAATGATTGAATAAAAAGATTGTTAAAAAAATAAAAAAAGAGAAAAAGAGTTCATCTAAAGTAAAAGTATTTTGATCAAACTTTTTCTAAAAGTTTGGAAAAGATTCTCACATAAAGTGAAAAATATTTTGATCAAACATTTTCTAAAAGTTTGGAAATATTTTAATCAAACTTTTTTAAAAGCTTGTAATCGAAAACCTATTCTAAAGATTCAACAACTTTCCTTGCAACATCTTGATCTGGAGTTGTAGTGTTTTCACTACCATGATTTGCACTTACAATTAAAATAGGAGTTCCTTTTCCATCATCACAAACATAGGAATATCCTTGAATATCCATGAAACTGTAAGTCTTTTCAGTAACATTGAAATTTCCTGATTGGAAGGTTTGCTCCTCTCCAAACTTACATCCTGTTTTTTCAACCAATGAATTTAACTCATCAAGTTCATTGCATTATTAAAATAATAAACAATTACAGAATGATTATCATCTTGTTGCATAGTCACTGAATTGTCATTTTCATCTATAATCTGATATCCATCTGGGATGTCAAATGTATAATCTCCAAGGGAAGCGTAATTATCATCAGCTGCAATAGCTGTAATGCTTCCTGCTACTATCAAAAGCAAAAATCCTAAAAACAAATATTTAAATCTCATTATCATCACCTTTAATAATACTGTTTATTTGATTAAGTTTATATAATTTCTTAAAAATCAGTAAATTTAATGATAATAAAATCCTAAAAAAAGAGAAAAAAAGAGAAAAAAGATTAATCCATCTTATTTTAAAATATTTTTTTAATCAAAGTTCTAGAAGTCGTAAAACCTGATTTCAACCGTTTATTATAACTATAAAACAGTGAAAATATTTTTGGTCAAGGTTTTTAAGGCCGAAGGCCTTAAAAAGCTTGGTGGGTTGAAAGCTTGAATTTAATCATCAACTTCCTTAATGGATTTTAATAAGTTAACAACGGTAGTATTATCAGCAGCAAAGTCTTCATTATCTGATGTGCAAGTGAAAGTAATGAAAAGCTCATCGTCTCCATCGTCATCAGTATTGTCATCACAGATATATACATATCCTTTGAACTTGTCTTTGCTGATTTCGTTTTGTCTTACATCGAAGATTCCTGCAGTGAAATTGCTTTCATTATCAGAAATCTTATAGCCATTGGATTTAAGATTTGCCTTAAATTGATCTGGGCTTTTTGCATCATCCAAATTAGATAAGACAAGTTTGTGATCTTTGCCATTAAGTAATGTTACAACATGTTCAGTGCTGTTTGCTATAGTGAAATTGTCAGGTACAGTAAATTTATAGTTATCTACAACAGATTCATTAGCTGCAATAGCTGTAATGCTTCCTGCTAAGACTAAAAGCATAAAAGCTAAAAATAAATATTTAATTCTCATAATTTATCACCTAATTATAGATTATTAAAAAAAATATTATATAAGTTTTCTTAATTAGATTGATGGTTTTAAAAAATGTTCATAAAAAAAGGAGTTAATATGATTAAAATAATTAAATGGTTGAGATTGGCAGAATAAAATTTTAAAGGAGAATTTTGATTTGTTTAATTAATTTAATCATATTTCTAAAGTCTTGTGTGTGTTATGATTTG